>CAZXHT010000073.1:0-30917 GCA_964640665.1 uncultured Myxococcales bacterium | reverse complement strand
CCAACTGGTGCCGCCCGGTGACCGGATCGAAGATCTCGGCGGTTAAGAGAACGTCTTCGACCGTGCCCAGCCGCCGGATGCCGCCTGCGATCAGCACCCGGCCGTCTTTGAGCAACGTGGCCGTGTGCCCGTAGCGCCCGACCTCCCCTTGTCCCAGAAGCGAACAGTCGCCCACTGTCGAGGGGTCTTGCCTGTTTTCGAGCACGGTGGTCTCTGTGAACTGGTCGATGTTGGCGATCATCAGGTTCATGGTGGTCGATCCCACGCCGCCCGCGCCGTCTTCGAACATCATCGCCTGCGAGGTGGCCCGCGCAACGGGCGCCGTCTCTAGCGAGGTGAAGCACAATATGTCGACTATCCTGGCCAGGCCCTTCAACTCATCCCCGCCGAGGTTGCAGCTTCCGTCGCCGATCTTGCAGGTGCGGGCGATGGGCCCACCGCCCTCCTCGCCGATGTGTGTGGGATGCAGGATATCCTGGGGATCGAGCGACGAGATGGTCAGCCTCAGGAACTGGCACTGGTTGTCCTTGAAAAGTACTTCGTTGTCCTGGTCACCACAGGGGTTGACCAGGTGAAAGCTGACGTCGATCCCGTTCGAGCATGAGGCCGCAAACACAGCCAGCAGGAAAACAGCCGCCGCGTGGAAGCACAAGTGGGATTTCATTCTCTCTCTCCGTTGTCCATGTTCGGTGTTATTCCGTCCCATGCCGGCCTATCGCTGGTCATGGCGTCGGCCAGCGGACGGTTACCGACGCCCCGCCGGTCTCAAAAACGCCCGCCGCGTACAGGCCCCCTGCAGTCCCGCCCACCACGGCGGCGCTGACTATTGTCCAGAACCACCATGACTTGTACCACCTGGGCCCCTTGCCTAACTGCTCGTCGATAGGTGTAACCGAGCTGGCCAGCGGCACGGGAATCACCGCCGGCCGCACCTGAACGGGAGTGCTGATGGCGCTGCCGCCGATGGTGGCCAGTCCTTCCGATGTGACTTTCGGGTTCCGGGGAGGCGCGACCCTGGGCTGGCCGCTCACCCGGGGTTTGGCGGGCCCACGACCCGGAACAGCGGGACCGCGGCCCGGTACGGCCGGACCACGACCGGCCGGCACGACCGCCGGCTTCACAACCCGGGCAGGCCCGGTCTTCGTCTCGGGAGGCGGCGCCACGGGCCCGACCGCCACGCTCTTCATGCTGGTTTTCTTGGCGGCCGTCTGCACCAGCGCCACGACCTTCACCTTGACCGGGTCGGGACAGCCCTCCACCCGCTTGTACAGGGCCGAGGCCATGTTGTAGACCTCGACGCTGGCTCCCAACAGGTCGGGATCGAACTGGATCCCGGGCAAGGGACAGACTTCGTCCTTGGAAACCTTCAAGAGGAACGTGCCCACGCTATAATTCTCGCCGACCTTGCCCACACCGCCCAGGATCACGAAATCGGCTCCGATCTTCCTGCCCTGTTCTCGGGCTTTTTCCCTCGTCTTGGGGGTAATACGGTTGCTCCTGAGTGCGGCGGCAATCTCGCCCAGCGGCCCCGAGAGCTTCTTGACCCCGCCCAGCGCCGCCAGCACCCGCCGCCTCTGGGTGGGGACGACAGTGACTTTCCCGGCCCAGGACTGCAGACCCTCTTTCTCGACCCGCACGAAGTGATCGCCGGGCACGAGTTCTTTGATCAAGATCGGTGTGAGGCCGACCTTGTTCCCGTCGAAGAAGACGCTGGCGCCTTCCTCATTGGCCACAACCTCAACCTCTCCGCGCCTCTTCAGAAGCAGTTTCTTGCGGATGGCCTCGGCCGTGTTGCGGAACATGGGCGGGTACTTCTCGGGATCGAGCACCAGGTCGGGCTTTAGGCGGATGACCTTTACCAGCATCTTGGCGCCGTCTTTCTCGTGGTCGGTCCGGTAGTAGCAAACCGACAACATCAAGAGCGTGTCGAGCACCGGCGTGAAATCCTTCATCAGGGCCAGGGATCGCTCATACTTGGTTAGCGAGCCGGTGAAGGCCTTGATCGCCCGATCGAACTGGAACTTTCCGTAGAAGTTCTCACCAGACTTCTTGAGTTTCTTGGCGGCCTTCAAGTCCTTGTCGCTCAACGGCGCAACCTCGGTCGCCGAGGACTCGGGAATGAAGATCGGCCCCTTCTGCAGTTGAACCTCGTCGGAATGCTTGATCTCGTTCTTGAGCAGATCCGTGGTCTGGGAAGTGATTTCCTTGGGCACGCCCCGGAAAACCGGCTGGTAGGGGAAGACGTAGATCTTGGCCCCGGGACCCACCGCGGCCCTGGCCCGGCCTATGCCGCCCGGCGCGGGAAACAAGACGGCCGCAAGCAGAGCCGCAACAGCAACCGCTGTCCAATGCGCGCCGCCGGTTCCAAACCGCCCCCTGCCAATCTCTCTCTTAACGCTTTTCATTAGCAACCCCGGTAGAAGAAACACACCACTCCACGTGGGATCGGACGTTCCACAACCTGCTCCGATCTACACTTCGAGTGCAGTGAAAGCTAGCACACAGATTTTTAGTCTGTCAAGCTCGGCTGCTGCGAACAAATTGAATTTATCGCTTTTTTTTCAGGCGCTCGGCGAGGACCTGAACACCCAGCCGCGCAAGAGGGGGAAAGTGAAAGACAGCCAGACCAAGGCCATGCTGACAAGTTGCAGCAAGCGCGGATCCCAGCCCGTGACCCGTAACAAGCAGTACCACACCAGCGTGGCCAGGCTGACCGCAGTCACTGCCGCCAGCGCGTATCGAACCAGTTGGACCCTCAGGCGAGCGTCGCTGTGTTTGAAAGCCCAGACCCGGTTCAAGGCGAAGTTGCAGCCCGCGCCGATTCCTCCGCAGATCCAGCGCGCCACTACCAGGGCTCCCACGCCCATCCACAGGAAAGTACAGGCGGCGAACAATCCCGCTTCGAGAGCCGTCGTCAACAACGAGACCAGCAAGCTGCGCAGGTGAATTTTCTTGATCATAGCCACTCCGCATAGCTCACCAGGCGCCGGTCGCGCATGATTGACCGCAGTCGTCCAATTATGTATGGCAGCGGACGAGCGCCGTGCACGTCGGCCGGGTGAAAGGCCACGCGCAGCAAGGGAGCCGAGCGCCCGGCCAGCTCGACCAGGCGCATCAGCGCCCGCTTGCCGTAATCGACCAGCGCCCCGGGAGCGTCGAAAGTCAGGGCCGGTGAACGAATCGGGTGTCTGTCGCCCGACAACGGCAGTACATGATTGAAAAAGGCCGTAAACCCGAACCCTGCCCGCCTGACCGCCTCTATGGCCGAACTACTCTGCTGCCAGGCCGGAGCCACGAAGCCGCGGGCATCAAGGCCGCACTCTGAAAAAACGAGTCGGCCGGCTTCGAGGCGCTTTGCCGCCTGACTGCCGGTCAAGTGAGCAAACTCGGCGCAACCTCGACTGAAGACGTGGTGCATGAAGGCATTGGCCAGTCCGGGCGGCGGCGGTGCCGGTGCGCGGTGAGTGTAGCCATGCTGGATGATCTCGCAGCCGAACTCATGAAGGCCACGCAGCCAACTCGCGCACTCGGGGTACCGCCTGAGATCCCAACGAACATGACCTTCGTCTTCGAAGTTGGGCACGACCAGTAAACTGGGTTTCTCGATTCCCGCCTCGGCCAGGGCCGCGCGGATTGTACGCGCCTCTTGGTAGCTTGCGGGGCTGACGTCGTGAATCTCGACCGTCAGGCAGTCGTTGTTGGCGGGCATGGCGTTCACCCCGTCGCCCGGGCCTCGCAACTCTGGCGCAGGCGCATGGCCTGATGCACGGTCTCATAAGCCAACTGCAATACGTGCCAGGCAGAGATCGAGCTGGCGGCCCGACCGTAGGCGCACGAGATGGGCGCCGCCGCGGCCCGAAGGTCACGGCCTCGCTCGCGGGCAAAATCCGACAGCGCCGTCAGCGATTCGTGTTCGAGTGCGTAGCCGCCGTCTTCTCCGAGGCGACAAGCTAAGACATCGGTAAGCTCCCTGCTGTAGACGCGCAGGCCCGACTGGACGTCAGTAAAATCCACGCCGCCGATCAGTGCGAATCCAAGATTGACGAGCCAGTTCGAAAGACGGCGCTGTATGGGCATCTGTTCCTGCGAGCGGGCACCTATTACAAAATCGTAGTCGTCGATCAATGCAACCAGGCCGGGCAACTCGGCCGGATCGTGCTGCCCGTCTCCGTCGATCAGCGCCAGCGCGTCGAAGTCGTAGTCGCCAAGCACGCCTAAGCCTTTCAGCACCGCTCCCTGCTTGCCGAGGTTGCGCCCGGTGCGCAAGGCGCGCAGCACGACGCCCTTGGTCGCTCTTTGCACCTGGCGTTCGAGCAAGGTCGGCGTGGCGTCAGCGGAGCAATCATCAACTACCAGGATGATAGCCGGCTCGACCGCGCGACAGGCATCGATCAGCGCGTCGATATGGGCCATCTCGTTATAGGCGGGAATCAGGATCGCCACCCGCCGGTCGAAGACCTGACGTTTGTCACCTGTTGGTGTGACTTTGCGGCATTGTATGGACATGGCAACCTCCCTTGTTGGCGGTTACACGTAAGGATCGCTACAAGAGACGTGCCAGAGCCCGGCGGCCTGCCGAAATTCGGCATACCGCCCTGTAAACCAAGCATAATGTAAATAGACGCACCTGGCGGAATTACGCTCAACTGGGAATATCTTTTCTCGATCCGCGGGCCTTGGTGCGAAAGACACGACTTAGGTATATAATGCCGCACATGGTGTGGAGGATAATTTGAACAGCGTAAAAAAAGCGATCGCGGCCTTTGCCCTGTGCACGCTTATTACGAACTGCAACCAGTCACCCGACGTGATTCCCGAACTCGTGACGACCTACCCCGCGGCGCTTGCCGCCGGCGAGACTCACTACCTGGTCGTCGAGGGACGCGACTTCTATCCTTCGGTCGGCTGGTCGACTATGGACGACGAGGCGCGCCTGGATTTCGATTACACAGTCAGCCTGCCGGGCTTGCCGGCTGCCGAGGTGTTCGTTCTGGGCGGCCAGCGGCTGGTGGCCGGCTTCACCCCGGGCGCGGACACCCCCCGTGGATGGTATGATTTGTGGGTGACCTCGCCGACGGGCACAACGGGCAAGCTCGCGCAATCGGTGTGCGTAAGTAGAAAAAAATCACTGCAACTCCTGTACATCCGCTTTCGCTACCAGGGCAACGCCATCGTCGGGGCCGACCTCTACTCCGTCGACTACCTCACCCACGCCGGACCGTGGTTGCTCATCGAGAACGCCGTGCCGCTCATTAGTTCGGGCTTCGCCCACTCTCCCGACGGCAACCTGGTGGCCTTCTACAGGTTTCGCTCCAGCGGCGAAGTTCAGTTCGCCCAACTGGTCCTGGCCCGCCTCGGCCGGGCCATGGACCAGGTGCTGTGGGAACGGCTTCTTGCGGAGATCCCGCAGAACAGTAACGACGACTACATCGAATTGCCAGTCTTCTCTCCCGATTCCAGGATGATCGCCTACATCGAGAACGGCCGCCGGCTGGTCGCCGGCCCGGTCCCGCAAGAGGAAAATGACACATTCGAGCCTCGCATCCTCGTCGAGGAGCCAATCGACTCCGGCGCCCGGCTGTATGCCCCCGACATCTCGCCCGACTCGGACACAGTCGTCTACTCGCGCGTCAGCAACCCCGGCTCGACGGTCAACGATGTTGATAAATCCATCCTCTACAGGGTTTCGATCCGCGATCCGGCCCCGGCCGAGTTGATTCACGCGGCGGCTGACGTCGGCGAGCACAACTCCTACGGAGCGTTCCTGCCGCTCGGCGAAAGGGTGCTGTTCCTCTCGGACAAACTGCACATGCTGATAAACAGCCCCTATGGCATGCTGCCGGTAACCGGCCTGCACACCGTGGAGACCGCCAGCGGCAAGACGGGCGATGTAATGGGCCCGGCGGCAACCGTCTTGCTGAGCAAGCCGGTTGTATCGCCCGACGGACACTGGGCCGCCTGTCTGGGGTTCCTGTCGGACAGGAGCTTTTCCGGAATCGACATGCTAATCGTCAACCTGCAAAACGGCGCGGTGTTCCGCACCGCCGCCGACCACTTCGCGGACTGTGAGCCGACCGGGCCGAACAGCGACAACTGTCCGACACTGGACGTTGCGCCCGCATTCGACCCGGCCAGCAAACAACTCTTCGTGACGGCCATACCCTACTACTGGAAGGACACCGGCCAGGGAGTGATGGCGCCCGAGCCACGCGGCTTTTACCAGTACATGGTTGACTTACCGGACCCCAACGATAAACCCGATCCGGGAAACGTCACGCTTCCCGACTCCGCCTACCACAGACTCCCGGCTATGTTCGATAATCTGGCGACCTACGCCAGGTTGCGCCAGATGCTCGACTGTCCGTGACACTGGAGTTTTGCCCACATGCGCGTCGACAACCTTCACGACTGGAACCTGACACCCGCCGCGGGGCGCGCCTTGCAGGAGGAGCTTGCCCCGCTGGTGCGCCGCGCTCCCCTTCCCCCCAGACCCGAACTGGTCGCCGGGGCCGATATGAGCCTCAGCAAGCAGCACGGCGTGTTCTTCGCCGCGGTGATCGTGCTGCGCCTGCCGGAACTCGAAATAGTCGAGAAGGTCGCGGCCCATCACAAACCAACCTTCCCCTATGTACCGGGCCTGCTCACCTTCCGCGAGGGGCCTGTGCTCTTAGCCGCCATAGGAAAGCTCGAGCATGTGCCGGACGTTTTCATGTTCGACGGGCAAGGCATCGCCCACCCCAGGCGCATGGGCCTGGCCGCCCACATGGGGCTGTGGCTTTCGATTCCAACCGTAGGCTGCGCCAAGAGCCGCCTGGTGGGCACGCACGCCGAGCCGGGCACGAGGCGCGGATGCAAGACGCGCCTGCTGGATCACGGAGAGCAAATCGGCACGGTGCTGCGCACGCGCGACGGTGTCAAGCCGGTCTTTGTAAGCCCCGGCCACCTGGCCGACATTACTTCGTCCACCCGCCTGGTGCTTTCCTGCTGCACCCGCTACAGGTTACCCGAGCCGACCCGCTTAGCTGACATCGAAGTAGCGCGGGTAAAACGCGACTACCTCGAAGCACACGGTTTATTGCCCTAGGCATTACATATAAGTCCTTCATAAACAGATAGTTGTGTTCGTTCATTTTCCGCTTGATAGTGACTCATGCATGAGTTACTATCAAGCCCACCTTTACAAATCGAGATGCAAGGAGCACCCATGGCGCCCGAGATGGAAATTGAAGAGCGGGTGGTCATGGCCATGAAGCAGCTTGGCTTCACGGCCAGCGACGCGCGCACCTATTTATCGCTGCTCAAGAACCACCCGGCAACGGGCTACGAGTTGGCAGCCTCCTCGGGCGTGCCGCGCTCGGCCATCTACACCGTGCTCAACCGCCTCGAAAGCAAGGGACTCATTACGCTGGCCCAGCGCAAGCCGGCCCGCTACCAGCCGCTTTCGCCCGACAGGCTTTTCAGTTTGATCGAGTCGCGTTTCGCAAAAAGCTTAGACGATCTGAAAACCTCTCTTAACGGCCTGGCCCACAACGCGCCCCGGGTGAGCACCTGGACGGTCCAGGGTTACACGGCATTGATGGACCAGGCCCGCGCGCTGATTGCCGAGGCCACTCGCAGCATACACCTCTCGCTTTGGCGGCGGGAGGCCAAACGACTATCCGAACCACTGCTACGCGCGGCTGAGGCCGGCGTCGAGATCGTCTCTTTCTCTTTCACTCCCCTACCCGACATCCCGGGCCAGCGTCTTAGCTATGAAATTCCGGAACCGGAGCTCGAGCCCTACTGGCCACACCGCATAATCCTGGTGGCCGATCGCTCGCGGGCGCTGATGGGAGGAGCAGAGGACTCCAGCGAGAACCACGCCGTCGTCTCCGAGGAAGCCGCGCTGGTCGAGATGGCCATCTCCAACATGGTGCTCGACATCACCCTCTACGGCAATCGCGCAGGGCACGACACCGCGGAGGTGATTCTCGGCCTGACCGAGTACCTGGCCCCGCTCGAGGAGTTGATCGCCGGCAAAACCAAAAACAAGGGCGACAGGCGGAGGAAAAAGTCATGACCAGGCGCTTCGTTCTGCTCGCCTACCTGGCCGTTGTTACAACGCTTGCGGCCTGCGGCACGTCGACCGGCGTCTCGCCCTGCGACGGCGTCACATGCTCTGCGCACGGCCGTTGCGCAACCCGCGCGAATCTTGCCGTCTGCCTGTGTGATACCGGCTATGTCTCAGCGGGAACAGACTGCCTGCCCGATCCGTGCCGCGATTACCCGTGCGTCTTCGGTAGCTGTAAAAGCGACGACTCCGGGCAACCCGTCTGCGTCTGCGATCCCGGCTACGCGGGTGTTGACTGCGCATCCTGTGCCGCTGGCTTCCACCCCGAAGAAATGGCCTGCCTTCCGGATTCGCCCTGCGATAGTCTCGCCTGCGTGCACGGCGCCTGCGCGGTGATCTCCTCGACCGCAAGCTGCGTTTGCGAAAGCGGCTACGCTGGCGAGCTGTGTGACAGTTGCGCTTCCGGTTATCATCCCACGGGATTGCTGTGCGTGCGCGACTCCGCCTGCGACCCCGACCCGTGCGCCCACGGCGACTGCCACGACTTCAACGGAGAGCCCGCCTGCGACTGCCTGACGGGCTACGCCGGCGCCTGGTGTGACGAGTGCGCCGCAGGCTTCGAACCCGACGGGCTGAGCTGCCTACCCGTGAGTTCGAACCCGTGCGATCCCAACCCCTGCACAGAAATTCACCGCACGACATGCGTAGAGCAGGATGGCCGTCATGAGTGCCAGTGCGATTCCGGGTACCAGGACAACGACAAGGACGGCGATTGTAAAGCGACCTGCATAACGGCCGGGCTGCAGTGCCAGCCCGGCGAGATATGCGATGATCGCTCCGGAGAAGCCGCCTGCGTCCCGGCCGTGAAGCCGCCCATCTACATCTCATTCCTGTGGCACATGCACCAGCCCGTCTACTGGCCATACGAAAGCATCGTCCAGACCGAGGCCGACAACTCGATGGGTTTTTCACTTTACACCATCCACCTCGATCGCAGCGGGCCTTACACGACCTGGCCGCGCGACGCCGTGGCGGCCGGCCTCGCTTTAGCCCACATGGGCGCCCAAGTCTCCTTCTCGGGATCGCTGATGGAAAACCTGGACAACATGGCCGCCGCCGGCGCCGGCTTTGGCGACTGGACCGCCGCCTGGCGCGAGGCGTCCGGCTGGCTGACTGTTGAAGGCAACCCGCGCCTGGATATTGTCGAGTTCGGCTACCACCATCCTTTAATAGGTCTGGTCGATCCGGTAACAATCGGCCTGCAGATCGCCGCACACCGTCAGGCAGCCTTTTCGCATTTCGGCAGCGCCCCCAGCCGCGGCATCTTTCCCCCGGAGTGCGCTTTTTCCGAGCGGATGATCCCCGCTCTGGCGGCCGCGGGAATCGAATGGACGCTGGTGGACAACATCCACTTCGACCGGGCCCACGTCGACTACCCCTACCGTCCAGAGTCCAACCTGCCGCCGCCCAACCAGGCCGACCAATTCGACACGGCGACAACGTCCTGGGTACAGCTCAACGGCCTGTGGGCGCCCTCGCCTGTCTCGGCCCCCTGGGGCTACCAGCCGCACTTCGTCCAGTACATCGACCCGCAAAGCGGTCAGGCGCAGAAGATCGTCGCCGTGCCGGCCGCCCGCTACGAGGGCAACGAAGACGCCCGGGGCGGCTTCGGGGCGCTGCAGTACGAGGCGGTCATGAGTCAGTACGAGCAACAGAACGACGATCCGCTGCACCCGATGCTGGTCGTGCTGCACCACGACGGCGACAACTACGGCGGCGGCAGCGACAGCTACTACCATGGCAACTTCCAGGCCTTCATCAACTGGGTGAGCGCACAGCCCGATCGCTTCGTGGCCACGACTATCCAGGACTACCTCGATCGTTTCCCGCCCGACCCGAACGACGTGATCCACGTCGAGGACGGCTCGTGGAGCGGTGCTGACAACGGCGATCCCGAGTTCTCCAAGTGGAACGGAGACCCCGGCGGCGACGGCTACTCGCCCGATCGCAACTCCTGGTCGGTGATCATCGCTGCCACCAATCGCGTCCTGACCGCCGAAGACACCCAACCGCACACCGACATCGCGTCCATCGTCGCCGGGGACGGCAACCATACCGATCGGGCCTGGCACTACCTGCTAAACGGCCAGACCTCCTGCTACTGGTACTGGGACAACTCTCAAGACGGTCTCTGGGACGGCCATCCCACCCGGGCTGCCAACCTGGCGGTGGCCGAGGCAGACCCGGTCATCTCAGGCGGGCAGGACAACGTCGGCCCGACGATCTACCCGCCGCAGCGCGAGCCCTACAACCCGGGGCCCGATTTCGAGGTTTGGACGCTGGCTTACGACGTCTCAGGGCTTTCGTCGGTCAAGCTGCTCTACCGCATAGACACAGACGGCCGGCGCGATGCTGCCAACGAAATCTACTCGGGCGGCACCTGGCAAGAGATCGAGATGACGGGCGAGTCGATCCCCTCGCAGGCAAATCCTCAACCGGTCTATCAGGCCGATCAGTTCACGGCTCAGCTTTTGAGCCTCGGCGACAAACTAATAGATTACTTCATCTCGGCCACGGACTCCCGAGGCAACCTGTCGCGTACGCCTTTGATGCATGTCTATGTCGATGACGGAGGAAGTAAATGAAAAAATCACTCGTCTATCGCCTGGGTCTCTTGCCATTTGCCGTGATGCTGCTTGGAGCTGCCGGCTGTTCGAGCGGGGAGAGCTCGGTCTGCGCTTCGGTCGACTGCGGTGCGCACGGCAGTTGCGTCGTTGCCGACTCGCAAGCCACCTGCCTGTGCGACCCGGGATACGTGACAGACGGTCTCGCTTGCATTGAAGATCCCTGCGCCTCGTCGGCGTGCGTCCACGGCACCTGCCGGTCGGTGGGCAAGAACGCCGTCTGCGATTGTCAGCCCGGCTATACAGATACTCTGTGCGACAGCTGCGCTCCCGGCTACCGCCTCGATGGCCTGACTTGTATCGTCGGCTCGCCCTGCCAGGGAGACCCTTGCGTCTACGGAGTGTGTCGCTCGGTCGGCGGCCTGCCGCAGTGCGACTGCTACCAGGGATATACGGGCGCCGTGTGCGACGCCTGTGCGCCGGGTTACCATCCGGCCGATCTGCGCTGCGTAACGGACAGCCTGTGCGATCCGGATCCATGCGCCCACGGAAGCTGCAGCCAGTCGGGCGGAGTGGCAACCTGCAACTGCGAAGCCGGCTACAGCGGCGACACCTGCGAGCAGTGCGCCCCGGGCTACCATGAAGAGGGGCTCTCGTGCGTGCCCGACGTGGCCGGACCCTGCGATCCCAATCCTTGTAACGAACAGCATCGCACCGTCTGCACCGTCGCCGGCGACGGTTACAAGTGCGCCTGCGATTCGGGCTACCATGATCATGACGGCGCATGCGTTTTGGACACGGCCTGCGATCCCGACCCTTGCACACAAGAGCACCAAGCCGGTTGCCAGGCGGGCGGGCTCTACGGCTATACCTGCCTGTGCGAGGCCGGCTACCAGGACAACGACTCGAACAACACCTGCCTGCCCGACTGCCAGACGGCCGCGGCGCAGAGCTTGATAGACTGTGCGGCCGTCGATTGCGACGATTCGTCGGGCACCGCCTGGTGCATAGGCGGCCCCTGCGACGGGGTGACCTGCTCGGGCCACGGGCAGTGTGGCGTCGTGGCCGGCGGGGCGATTTGTACCTGCGATCCCGGCTACCAGGACAACGACCACGACAACAGCTGCCTCGTGACCTGCCAGACATCAGGGCTCGACTGCGGCGAACTGAGCTGCAGTGACGCCTCGGGCCAGGCGACCTGCGTCGGGGTGCGATCGTGCGCCACCGAGGTCGACTACGATCCCCAGGGCGAGACGATCACGGCTCTCTACATTCGCGGCGAGTTCAACGGCTGGGATCTTTCGGCCCCTTTCACCCATAACGCGGACGGCACTTTCTCGGTCACGCTCGATCTGCCACTTGGAATGTATGCCTACAAGCTCTACGACCAGGGACGCGACAACTGGTTCGAGGATCCGGCCAATCCGTATTTCAAGTGGATTGACGGTGTGCGCAACTCGCGCCTGCGCGTGGCCGACTGCGACCTGCCCGTGCTGCTTCTCACCGGCCAACCACAGGTTACCGGCGGGCACATTTATTTACAGGTGCGCTACATTGACGGCGCCCAAGGGGCCGGCCTCGACCCGGCCAGTGTCTGGATTACGCTGAACGACGCGATCATCAACCCGGCCTACGACCCCGCCAGCGGCCTTTTCACAATCGACGATGACGGACTTACGCCCGACAAGTACAGCTACCGCTTCAAGGCCGCGGACAACCAGGGACGCGCGGCCGATCTGCTCTACGTGCCCTTATGGGTAGAGGGCCAATCCTTCTCGTGGGCCGATGCCATACTGTATTTCGTGCTGACCGATCGCTTCGCAAACGGCGACGAGGCAAACGACGCGCAGGCTACAGGAGTCGATCCCAAGGCCAACTGGCAGGGCGGCGACATGGCCGGGATTAGCGCCAGGATAGAGGCGGGATATTTCGACCAGTTGGGCGTCAGCGCCCTGTGGATCTCGTCGGTCAGCCAGAACACCTCGGGCGCCGGCCTGGGCACGGACGGGCGCATGTACTCGGCCTACCACTCCTACTGGCCGATCTCGACCGGCTGGCGCGCGGACAACCAGCTTGCAGGCGTGCTGCCCGTCGATCCCCACTTCGGGGAGCTTGCCGATTTCAAACAACTGGTGCGCACGGCCCACCAGCACGGTATCCGCGTGCTGGTCGATCTGGTCGCCAATCACGTCCACCAGGACAGTCCCCTGTGGCAGGCGCACGCCCAGGACGACCCTCCCTGGTTCCACGACAAGTTCATCTGCGGCTGGGACCAGCCGATCAACTGCTGGTTCGCGGACTACCTGCCCGACTTCGACTACCGCAACCTGGCGGTGCTCGACACGGTGGTCGAGCATGCAATCTGGATGATCCAGGAGACCGATATCGACGGCTTCCGCCTCGACGCGGTCAAGCACATGATCGACGACTTCTCTTTCGCCTTGCGCGCCCGGATCAACGAGAGCGTCTCGACCAGCGGCCTGCGCTTCTATATCGTCGGCGAGACCTTCGTCGGCGAGGACCAGGCCGAGGCCGATCTGATCAAGCACTACGTGCGCCCGGAGATGCTCGACGGCCAGTTCGACTTTCCGCTCTACTGGCAGGTGATCAAGACCTTCCTGCGCGAGGAGCAGGATTTCCGCAGCCTGGAAAGCATGCTTCAGTGGAACGAGGGCTACTACGGCGGACAGGCCGTCATGTCCAACTTCCTGGGCAACCACGACGTCTGCCGGGCGCTGTCGCACGCCGCCGGCGACATCGCAGACATGTGGGGCAACAATTCCAAGGAGCAGGGCTGGACGAGTCCTCCCGCCCTGCCGTCTTCCCCAGGGCCCTACCAGCGCCTGCGACTGGCCTGGACATTCCTGATGACCATCCCCGGCATCCCGCTTGTCTACTACGGCGACGAGTTCGGGATGGAGGGCGCCGGCGATCCGGACAACCGCAAGTTCATGCGCTTCGGCGCCGAGCTCAACCAGTACCAACAAGACACACAGGCACACTTTGAGAAGCTGACATCAGCCAGACGCACGCACAGCTCGTTCCGCCGCGGCTCGCGCACGCAACTGCTGCTCGAACCGGACGGGCTGGTCTGGGCCTACGCGCTCACGGACGGCGCCGACAAGGCAATCGTGGTCTTCAACCGGCGCACCGGCAGCCAATCGATATCGATCCCGCTAGGAGCCACAGGCATCGGCGACGGCGCCAGCCTGCGGGAAGTGATTCACGAGACAACGGCGACCGTGAGCGGCGGCGCCGTCCAGGTCAGCCTGGCCGGACATGACTCGGCCGTCTTGGTCATGGAGTAAGAAATGGCATACCGGCGGGCGGCGATCCTTTGTTTGACCATCGCACTGGTGGGCCCGGGCTGCGACACACAGGGGGACGACGCCTGTCTTGGCGTCGACTGCTCGCTGCATGGACGCTGCCGCATCGAACAGGAACTTCCGGTCTGCGACTGCGACCCGGGCTTCGTGGACCTGGGCCTGGTGTGTCACCCCGACTGGTGCGCGGGCCTCGACTGCCTCCACGGCGACTGTATCCAGAACGCCGAACTGGGAGCCTGCCAGTGCCAGGCCGGCTGGACAGGTGAGTTATGCAACGTCTGCGCCGCGGGCTATCACGCCGACAACGGCGCCTGTATTCCAGACCAGCCCTGCGACTCGGATCCCTGCGTCCACGGCATATGCCGGGTGACAGCGGGCCATGAGAGTTGCGACTGCGACGCGGGTTACGCCGACGCGCTGTGCGACAGTTGCAAAGAAGGCTACCATCCAGAAGGGCTGATCTGCGCACCCGACCAACCCGACCCTTGCAATCCCAACCCCTGCAATGCCGCAAACCGCACGCAGTGCGCGCTCGCGGCCGACTCCTACGTCTGCAGCTGCGATCCGGGCTACCACGACGACAACGGCGCCTGCCTGCCCGACTCCACCGACCCCTGCGATCCCAACCCGTGCAACGAGTCCCACCGCGGACAGTGCGCGCCCGCGGGTGACTCCTACGTCTGTAGCTGCGATCACGGCTACCACGACGATGGCGGCGCTTGTCTGCCCGACTGCGACCTCGATGCCGACCTGTGCCAGGCTGCGCACGCATCTTATTACACGCTGGTCTCGGCCAACGGCCACGGGGCCGTCGCCTACGATCTGGCCGCCGCCAAGGCGGACACTTTCACCGAGCACCTCTACCGCAACTGGGATGAGAACATAAGCACGCGCGACCTGCTCTACGACTCGTACCTGGGCCTGCGCGCCCCCGACCTGAACCTGTGGCTCGACCAGGCCGCCGTTGTGCGCGCCGAGTACCTGGCCGAGAGCGGCATCATCCACCTGGTGCAACGAGTCTCGACCTTCGTGGTCGACAGCTATATCTACGCCCCCTGGAAACTCGCCAGGCCCGCCATGGTGCTTGTCGGACGGGTGACGAACGCCGGCGACACCACAAGCGACGTATCGCTCTACAGCCTGCACAACTTTCACCTCGGCTCGACCGGCGGCGCCGACCCGGTCAACCCCGGCTTCGACGGCGAACGCATCGTCTACATGCCTTCTGTCGGGGCTTATCTCGAAAGCGGACCCGCGGGCCTGCTGCTGCACCGACCGCTGGGCACGGCCGGCCATCACGGCTGTACGCCCGGCAATCCCTGGCTGGCCCTGCAAGCGGGATCGGATCTGGCGGACGATGCCGACAGCGGCGTCGGCGACGATCGGGTGGCCGGCTTCCAGAAAGATTTTCGCCTGGCACCCGGCCAGTCCGGTTGGTTCGGGGTGATAAGCGCCTACGACGGCTCGGGCGATCAAAACGGATTGCTTGCCGACGTCGAGCAGGCCTATCAGAACACAACGGCCGAGGAAACTCTGACGGCCGCCCTCAATGCCTGGGAAGACTGGCGCAACGATCCGCCCGCGGAACTGTCCGCCGCCGAGCTTCTGGCCTGGCGCCAGTCCGAGGCCATCCTGCGCCAGGGGCAGGTTTGGGAGACGAGTGAGCTCGCGCGAGGGCAGATTGTCGCCAGCCTGCCGCCGGGCGCCTGGAACATCTGCTGGGTACGCGACATGGCCTATGCCGTGGTGGCCCTGGTGCGCAGCGGGCACCTGGCAGAGGCACGCGCCGGGCTGGCTTTCGTGCTGGCCGCCGACTCGGGGTACTACCAGGACTACGTCGGGGTGCCCTACCAGGTCAGTGTCACCCGCTACTTCGGCCGCGGTATGGAAGAGAGCGACTTCAACAGCGACGGGCCCAACATAGAGTTCGACGGTTTCGGCCTTTTCTTGTGGGCACTCGGCGAGTACGTCGCGGCCTCAAGCGATACCAGCCTACTCGATGACAACTGGGTTGCGATCCGCGACCGCATTGCCGGTGCTCTGGTGGCGCTGGTCGACCAACCCACTGGATTGATCTCGGCCGACTCGTCGATCTGGGAGGTCCACTGGAACGGCAACCAGAAGCGCTACAGCTTCAGTTCGCTGGCCGCGGCACGCGGATTGTGCGGGGCCTTTGCCATGGCGCATGACAGAGGAGAAGACGCGCTGGCCGACACCTATAGGAACGCGGCGGTATCGATCCGCGACACCCTGGCCGGCAGCGTGACCGACGGCGGGCATGTCCTGGCAAGCTCTTACGAAGAGCTCGCAAGCGGCGGCTATCACGACATGGCCGTGGTCGAGGCTTTCAACTGGCGGCTGTTCGATCCCTCGGCGGCAGTCGCCACGGCGACGCTCGCCATGTTCGAGGCCGATCTCAGGGTGGCTGATGGGCTCGGTTTCTTCCGCAACGACGACGGCGGCTGGTACGACAGCCAGGAATGGGTCTTTACCGATCTGCGCGTTGCTTCCGGCTTCAGGTTGGCCGGGAGAGTCCAGGCGGCCGACAGGCTGCTCGACTGGATCACGGCCCAGGCGCTTTTCAACCACGGTATGATCGCCGAGTTGCACGATCCGACCAGCGGCGACTACCTGGGCGAAACGCCCATGGTGGGATTCGGCGCCGGGGCCTACATGCTGGCGCTGCTTGATCGCCAGTCGCCGCGCCCTGCCGATCCCGTCTGTGGCTCATGGGAGGCGCAATGAGAGTACCGGCCGCGCTGGTGACCGTTGCTCTCCTGTCGAGCGCGTGTTCTCGGCCGACAATTCCTCCCGGCTACGCGCGTGATTGCCGTGCGTTCGTCTTCTGGGAGCCCGGGGAGATTTCCGCTCCGGCCTCGGTGGTCGGAGATTTCAACGCCTGGACGCCCGGCGAGCTGCAGCTTGCCGACAAGGACGGGGACGGGATCTACAGCGCCGTGATCGAGACCACTCCCGGCTTTCACCAGTACCGCATCCAGGCTGAGGCCGAGACTTATCTAGACAAGTTCAACCCGCTGACTCTCTTTGACGCAGAGGGACGCGAGAACTCGGCCGTTTTGATCCCCGACTGCGCAAAGCCGGCCTTGCAACTGGACGCGCTCGAAACCGGCCCGGACGGAAGCCTGACAGCCGGCGTGCTTTTCCTTCGCGCCGGCTCGGGTGCAGCTATGGATATCGGCTCTGTTTCGGCAAGATGCGAAGACGGCGTTGCGCTCGATCTTTGGGCCGACGGTTCTCCCGGCGACATCTCGATCAGCGCCTCGGGCCTGCCTGCCGGAAAGCATCGCCTGACCATATCCGCAAGTGACAGGCTGGGCGTCGCCTCCGAGGGCATCTGTGTGCCCTTCTGGATCGAGGAAACTCCCTTCGACTGGCGCGACGCTCTTACCTACCAGGTGATGATCGATCGTTTCCGCAAAGCAGGCGCCGGCCTCGACCACGGCGCGGGCATCGCCGACTTCCACGGCGGAGATCTCGACGGTGTGCGCGAGGCCGTCGAAAACGGCTACTTCGAAAAGTTGGGCGTCAACGTCCTATGGCTCTCGCCGCTTTATGAAAATCCCGAGGGCGAATTCATCGGGAGAGACGGTTATCCTTCCCGGGCCTATCACGGCTACTGGCCGTCCGAGCCGCGCAGCGTCGAGAGCCGCTTCGGCGGCGCCGAGGCGCTGGAAAGGCTCGTGGCCGCGGCTCACGCGCGAGGCATCAGGCTGCTTTTAGACGCCGTGCCCAACCACGTGCACAACCAGCATCCTTACTGGAACCTGCACCATGCCGACGGTTGGTTCAACCATCCCGCAGGTGACTGTATCTGCGGTACGAGCTGCCCCTGGAACACTTCGATCGAGAAGTGTTGGTTCACCTCTTTTCTACCCGACTTGTCGTTCGCAAGAACAGAAGAGGTCGAGCAGGTCGTCGGCGACCTGCTCTACTGGATCGATCGCTTCGATCTCGACGGCCTGCGGATCGACGCCGTGCCGATGATACCGCGCCTGGTTATCCGCGGGCTGCGCTCCACCCTGCGTCACGGACCCGAAGCCGGGCCGACGAGTGTCTTTCTGCTGGGCGAGACCTACACCGAACGCGGCGGGCAGCCGATCATCCGCTACTACCTGGGTCCCAACGGGCTCTCGGGACAGTTCGACTTTCCGGTCATGTGGGCGCTGCGCGACGCTTTAGCCGGACGCATCGCCATGAGCGAGCTGGACGACGAGGTGCGCGCCTCGGCGGCCGCCTGGGAAGGCTCGGGAGCGGTCATGGCGCCTATCTTGGGCAACCACGATGTTGCCCGCTTTGTCTCGGACATGAACGGCGACCCGCTCTGGCAGCCGTACACCAGGCCCGCGCCCACCCCCGAGAGTGACAAGCCTTACGATCTATTGAAAATCGCATGGACCTTCCTGCTCACCCAGACCGGCGCGCCCGTGATCTACTACGGCGACGAGATCGGGCTGCCCGGGGCCGGCGACCCCGATAACCGGCGCGAGATGCGTTTCGATAGTGGGCTTGACGCGCGCGAAACCATACTGCTCGCGCACGTTGCGCGCCTGGGCCAGGCCCGGGCCTGTTCACGAGCACTCAGGCGCGGTGTGCGCCGGACGCTCTTCGTCAACGAGAACCTGTACGTCTACGCCCGCGACGCCGGCGACGGTTTTCCGGCCGTGGTCGCTCTTTCGCGGGCCAGCGTTCCCCGCGCGCTTACAATCACGCTGCCTTCCGATCTGCAGCTCGACCAGCAGGCCGCTTTCGGCGATCTGTTCGGCGCCGCCGTTTCGGCCGAGGGGAGATCCATCGAGTTGACGCTTGCGCCGCGCGGCTCGGCCGTGCTGCTTACGAAGACCGCTTGTCTGGAGATCTCGCCATGAAATCCCGCTTGCTATTGTCATGGTTCTGCCTGCTCTTAGTCGCTGCCTGCGGAGGTCTTTCGGAGGACAGGCCCGATGCCGGTCACTACGATGACGCCGACCTGCACCCGCCCGACTTCTGGGATCCGGGCGAGAAGCCTTCCGGCAACTGCTCGTACGGCTACGGCGAGGACTGTCCCGAGCCGGCCATAGACTGCGACGAAGATCCCTGCATCCACGGCGATTGCATCGCCGCCAGCGCCGGTTCCGATCACTGTCTGTGCGATCAGGGATACGCCGGGCTGCTGTGCGACAACTGCGCCCGGGGCTACGTCGCAGACGGGCTGAGCTGTGTGCCAAGCGATCCCTGCACTGAGAGTCCCTGTCTATATGGAACCTGCCGCCCGCAGGACGGCGGGTTTTTCTGTGATTGCCAGACCGGCTATGCCGGCGAGCTGTGCGATCGCTGCGCGGACGGCTATCACCTGGAGGGTCTAAAATGCGTCCTGGACTGATTATACGCCTCGTTGTTTCCGTATGCCTATTGTTCCCGGCCGTCGCCGCCGCCGGCGAAGACGACTCGGATATTCTCGAACACTTCCAGTTCGGCTCATACGGGCGGGCCTCGGTCGGCTCCGACCTGCGCGGCGGAACCGGGCGCCAGGTGCGCCTGGTGGCCCATCCACCGCGCCTGCTCGAGGCGCCCTACGCCGAGATCGATCTTTCTTACGATCACAAGGTTCCATCGAGCGGGGCTACCTTCCACACCCAGTTCACACTGGCCTTCGGCGAGAAGATGTTCCACTTCAACGGAGACTTCGCGGCCGAGACGGCTATACGCAGCCTGTATCTCGAAGTGCGAGACGCGCTGCTTCCCGGCCTGAACATCTGGGCCGGCTCGCGCATGTATCGCGGCGACGACATTTACCTGCTCGACTTCTGGCCCTTAGACGAGCAGAACACCGTCGGCGGCGGTGCCGCATACTTTTTCGGCCCCAGCAACATCAGGCTGCATGCCGGCCTGAATCGCCTGGACGACAAGTTCATGACCCAGACCATCGTCGTGCCGGGCGAGGAAATCGGCACCCGCGAGGTGTTGTTCATGGATCGCGGGAGGGCGATCTTTTCGCTGCGCGCCGAACACAACTTTTCACTGGGCGCCGAGCTGCGTCTCAAGGCGGTGATCTACGGAGAGGCCCACAGTCTCTCTCCCGGCACGCGACGAACCGAGGACGGCCGCGACGAAAAGTTGCCGGCCGACTTCGGCTGGCTGGCCGGGGCCGAGGCCAGCCTCTACGGATTCGGCGAGTACAACCATCTGAATCTCTTCGCCCGCTATGGATCGGGGCTGGCGGCTTACGACGAGTTGGCGGTGCCGGTCGACTTCAACAACGACAAGAAGACCAGCGGTGCCGGCGAGTTTTTGCTGGGCTTGTCTGCCAACTACGAGTTGCGCCGGACGGTCGGCCTGCTGCTCGGCGCCTATGTGCGCTATTTCAAGGACGCCGACCCCGAGGTCTACGACCGCGACGACGCCTGGGAGACGGGCATCGCCTTTCGCCCGGCCTGGTACGTGACCCGGCACTTCCACCTGATCGCCGAAGCCAACCTGCAGTATCTCAGGCCCAACGGCCTGTCACCCGAGACGAGCAGCATCGAGAGCCCGCTGGCATTCGAGCTGGGCCTGATGCCCAGCCTGTCGCTTGGCAAGGGTAGCTACGCCCGCCCCCAGCTACGCCTGGTTTACGCGGTCACCATGCTGAACGATGCAGCCCTGCGCACCTTCGCGCCGGACGATCCCCAGCGGGCACACGCACTCAGACACTACCTGGGAGTCAGCCTGGAATGGTGGTTCCACAGCTCCCGGTATCAGGAGTAATGCCATGCACAAATCAGCCTTGTTTCCCTTGCTTCTCCTGTCGGCCATCGCCGGCTGTATCGCCCCGCCCGAGCCGGGCTCTAAGCCGCTTTCCGACAACGTCATCGACTGGCGAGACGAGGTCGTCTACCAGATAATGACCGACCGCTTCGCCGACGGGGATCATTCAAACGACTACAACGTCGATACCCACGATCCGTCCGCATATCACGGAGGCGACTGGCGCGGGATCATCGATCGCCTCGACTACCTCGAAGCACTGGGCGTTACCACCTTGTGGGTAAGCCCGGTGGTCAAAAACGTCGAACAGGATGCGGGCTTCGCCTCCTACCACGGTTACTGGACACAGGACTTCACCCGTCCCAATCCACACTTCGGAGACCTGACGGCCCTGCGCGAACTGACCGACGCGGCCCACGCACACGGGCTCAAAGTTATTTTGGATATCGTCACCAACCACGTCGGGCAGGCATTCTACTACGACATCAACAAGAACGGGCAGCCCGACGAGTTCTTCATCGGCCAGGGCGGGCGAATTGTGCCCATCGGCGAGGCAGGCTCTCCAAGTGATCTGACCCGCATCCTCGAGTGGGACCCGGATTTCAACCGCGACGGCATTCAGGCCTGGACTTCACTGGGCCCTTCGGGCGAAGCGCCGGTGGTCTTCGCCCGCGACCCGAGCGTGAATCGCCTGGCGCCCATACCGGACTTGTTCGCCCATGACTACGCATACAACCGCAAGGGCCGGGTGACCGTCTGGACCAAGCCCGAGGTGTGTGGCTGTCCCGACTGGGGTTGCGATTGGAACGATCCCTGCCGGCGCGAGCAGGAGGTCTTGGGGGATTTTCCCGGCGGGCTGAAAGACCTGGCCACCTGGCGGCAGGACGTGCGCGATGCGTTATACGAAGTTTTCGCCCGCTGGATAGACATCGGTGATTTCGACGGCTTTCGCATTGACACGCTCAAGCACGTCGAGCAGGGATTCTGGGAGGATTTCTGCCCGCGCATCCGCGAGCACGCCGCCGCAAGCGGTAAGAACAACTTTTTCATGTTCGGCGAGGCTTTTGATGGAAGCGACAACCTGCTCGGCAGCTATACCAGGAGCCAGGGAGTCGATTCGGTCTTTTACTTCTCGCAGTACTTTACTGTTTTCAAAGGAGCGCTGCTCGGTGACGGCAGCCGCACCTGCGAGATAGAGCGCTTGGCCTGCCGAAGATCGGGTTGCGATTACGATCCCTGCGGCGAGGGCCGAATCGAAGACGGCCTGTACAACGATACCGGCAAGGCAGGCGGTCCGACCGGCGAAGACGGCCGCCCGCTGAACTCGCGCGAGTTGGTGGTCAACTTCATGTCCAACCACGACGTCGGTCGCCTGCTCTACTTCATGCCCCAAGACTGGCCACACAGCGAGAAGCGCAAACTCTTGCACCTGGCGCTTGGCTACTTGTTCACAACCGACGGCATTCCATGTTTGTACTACGGGGTCGAGCAGGAATTCGAAGGCGGCAACGACCCGGCCAACCGCGAGACCCTCTGGGACAACGAAAACTACAAAACGAAAGTCTGGAAGGACAACCACACGCAGTTGTCACAGAAGACCTACGACTCCGACGGCGACGGCGCCGACGACACCCTCTGGCAGCCCTACGACACCGGCAACCCGACTTTCAGTTATATTGCCAAGCTGACCGCCCTGCGCAGAGAACACGTTGCCCTGCGCCGCGGGACGCTCGAAGTACGCTGGAGCACCCGCGGCACGGGCGGCGAGGACCACGGCATCTACGCCTTCGAGCGCGTGCACGAAAACGAAACGATTTTAGTGGTTTTGAACCTGGGCACGGAAAGCGCAAGCCACACCGCCGTACCCGGCGCCGATATGAGAGTCGGCTTCGCCCCGGGAACACAACTCGTCGATTTACTGGATCACGACTCGGTTTTTACGGTACAAGCAACAGGCTGCGAGGCCGGCCCGGGCGAAGGCTGTGTCGATATCGAGGTTCCCCCGCGCGGCATCAGGATCCTGTCAGCGCGCTGAATTACGTCCTGCTTGGATTCGTCCGTTATTGATGGTAATGTAGCAGTTGGGTGGCGATGAAAGGAACCGTGTTGAAAAAACACCTCGATTCCAGCACACCCGGGGCAAGAAACAAGGAAGGCCGCCGCGGTTTCCTGAAGAAGATCTCATACATCGCACCCGTCATCGTCACCTACTCGCTCAACCTGAATGCAGCGGCCCAGGGTACCCGCGGTTCGCCTCCCCCTCCCCCGCGCAGCGCCCGAGTCACCCGCGGGGGCAAGGAAATCATACGCAGATGAATCCCGGCTATGCCGCAGGCGCCGCGGTCATGCGTATCGGCATCTTGTCGGTCGAAGTGACTGTCGCCTGTCGTTCGAGCGGCGTGATCGAGGTGCTGAAGGATCTGTTTCACTTTTTTCCGGTCGAGATTGGTGAGGCCGGGGCCACCGGGCCTGACTTCGAGGTTCGCGTGCGGGACGGGTCTTATTCTTCGTTCTGCGATGGCGAGATGCTGATCGAAACGGATTGCCCGGCCTACTTCACGGCCTGGCTGGAGTTTCGCATCTTCGAAGAGCTGATCCACAGGGAAAGCGATCATCTGCTTCTGCACGCCGGGGCCGCAGCCTGCCGCAATCGCGGGGTAGTGCTTCCCGGCGATAAAGGATGCGGAAAGACAACCTTTACAGCCTGCCTGGTGCGGGACGGTTTTTCGTACCTGTCAGACGATACCACAGCACTCTCACTCGAGACGGGCAAGCTCATCCCGCTGCCGCGTGCCCTGCACATCAAGAACTCAGGCATGGCGTCCGCGCTGTTTTCCAATGGCACAATCCGGCTCGCATCCTACGACGGAGTATCAGGCAGATACCCTGCGTGCTACGCCTTGCCGCAAGCGCGGCAGGTAGCCAAAGGGCCTGTCGAGCCGGTATGCGTGATCTTCCCCTGCTTCAGGCCCGGAAAACGCACCAGCCTGCGCCCGCTGCGCGGTAGCCGAGCTGCCGTGCTTCTTGCACGCCAGGCGCAGAACTTATCCGACAATATGCAGCGCGGCTTCGAGTCGATTGCCGGGCTGGCAGACAAAACTCCCGCCTACAGCCTCGACTACGGCCATGTAAACCAGGCCGTTAAATGCGTGCGTGATCTTCTGGGGTTCTAAGGTTCCTTAGAGGCTATTTTACCGCCCGCCTGGCGCTGATTATAAAAGCGCGCTTCTCATCGTCTGTGGCCGGCAGGTAACTGTAGCTGCCACCCGGGATCATCCCCTGCCGAACATTCGCCGCGACGTCATGCAGCCTGAGCTTCCAGCCTGCGGGAAGCGAGCGCCAGGTCAGCGTCACCGGTTGATCGGTTCCCCGGGCCTCGAGCGCCAAGCGCCACACGCGCTCAGGCGCGGCGGCAATCGGTAATACCTTGTGGAAATCGAACGAAGCCGCGCCCGCTTGCATGTCCACGCAGTAGTTGCCCGCCTCGCGTCTCCAGTCGGCATGCGGCGCGTACAAACTGACGTGATGTTGCGAACTCATGTTTCCGGCGTCCGGGATGTCCAACCTGTCGTAGCCGTCGCTGCCGCCGGGGTCGATGCCGATGTAGTTGTAGTCGTCGCGCAGCTGCCCGGAGAAGGTCGAGAGCTTGACGCGCCAGGCGTCCGTGGTTGTCGGCCGCGGGTTTGGTGTGAAACTGATGCTCGCGACCGGGGTCTTTGTCGGCTTGCGTTCGGCGACGCGCGGGTAGAGCGGGTAAGGAACCGTAGCCGCCAAGGACGCGGGCTGCGGCTGGGTTGAGGGAATGCGGATGTAGACCGGCTGCTTGATCTTCACCCAGAATCCCTCCCAGGGGAAAATCTTGCCGTCGCGTTCCTCGAAGTCGGCCGGATCGTAGTAGTGATACGCCTCGGCCGTGTTGTCGTAGGCGGTATAGAAGAGGTTGTAGATAAGACTGGTCGCGGAAGTCACGGGCACGAAGCCGCTGTCCGGTTGCGTAGAGACCAATATGTTTTGCCAGTAGATGGGTTTATTGAAGGGGTTGCCGAGCAGGTGCCGGCCGGGAGACGAGCCCGACGATGTAAACGTAAGTTGCGCAGTCGTGAAGTCGCCGCCGCTGTAAGGATCGCCGCCGGAGTCGATTGCCCCCTCGCTTGCCTGGACCTCGATCCAGTAGCCCCGCCCGTGCTCGATGACCGAAGGCTCCTGGTACTTCTGCCCGGCCTCGTCCCACTCGTAGAAAGGCTCCTGGAAACTGCTCGCACCGGCCGAATGATTGGCCGTCGGGAAGCTCACCATGCACCAGATCAAAGAGCCGGTATGAGAAGCGAGCGAGGCCGACGAGCCGACGGTCTGGACCGAAGTTTGCGAGGCCCCAAGCAGCAGGCCGGTGTAACCCAGCCCCCCGTCGATCTGCTGGTAGGGCGTGACCACCGCCCGGATCTGATCGCCCGAGAAGAAGAGCTGCGGCTCGAGGCGCTTATAATGCGCGCCCGAGATGTTTTCCCAGTAGTCGCCGTTGTGCTTCTGCCACTGGTAGAGGTAGCGCTCGGGCGCGGCACCCTGCGGCGTGAACCCGACTCCCAAAGTAACCAGCGTGTCGCCCGGCGCGGCACTCGATGTGGGATGAAACTCGGCCGAATCGCATCGCGGCCGGTCGGAGACGGCCTGGGCAAGGGCGTCTGTGGCCTGGGCCTTGCCGTAACCCCAGCTATAGCCCGGAGCCGAGCCAACGAAAGAGTCCCGGTTGGCGCGGTAGCTCAAGATCGACTTGATCGCGTCCGGTGTGTATCCTGGGTGCTTCTCAAGTAGCAGGGCCGCAAGCCCGGTGATGTGCGGCGCCGACATGCTGGTGCCTTGCATGACCGCGTGTACACCGTCTGTCAACGTCTCTTCTGTATAGAACGACCCGTCGGCCGACATGGACGAGCCGATAGCCGAGCCGGGCGCCGTGATGTCGGGCTTGAGCCGACCGTCGCGGGTGGGGCCCAGAGACGAGAAGGTACACATCTCCTCGTTGGTCTCGGGCGGGTTGTAGCTGTAAAATGACTGGTTAATGGATTGCCAGTATTTCTTGGATGTGTAGGCGGCCACGGCAAGCACCTCCTTGGCGGTGCCCGGCGAGCCGACGCTGTAGGTGTTGTCGCTGCCGGTGAAGGTTGTGGCGTAGCTGTTGTCGTAGAAGATCCAGGCGTCGGCCCGGTCGGGATCGGCGGAACTGACAGTGCCGGCTAGCAGCGAGATGCTCCAGCCGCCAGTGGAAGGACTATAGAACTCGAAATAGATCTCCTTGTCACCGTTGTATTCGGTCGCGCCGGTTGCAGGGTTTTCGACAAGTACCCAGGTTCCTGAAATTCTCTTGGTAGCCGTTTCGCCTATCTCCCAGGTTGCCGAATTTCCCCCCTGCTTCGTAACGCACACCCGGTAGCTGTCCAGGCCATTGTGCCAGAGGGTGATGCCCAAGGTGCTGCCGGCCGTTCCGACGTTGAAATCCAGGTCGATGCCGGATCCGTCCCAGTCGCCGCCGTCGTGGATCTTGTCCGCGCCCTCGTTGCCGGCCGAGACCACCACGATTTGCCCCGGGCCGCTCATGGCGTCCAGGCCGACGTCGAGCGGACCGGTACCGTCGTGCGGGCCGTAGTGCCCTCCAAGGCTCAGGTTGACAACGGCCGGCCGGCCGAGAGCTTGTGCCTTTTCGAATACGTATGCCACGCCGTTTATAATACTGTCGTCATAGAAGTCGGTGGCCACGGCCACGATGTCGGCTTCCGGCGCGACCCCCACGTAGCGATATTCGTGCTGTCCGTTGCCGGTGGCCCGGCCGTTGCCGGCCGCTATGCCGCTGACGTGTGTGCCATGAGCATCGTCGTCTGTGAAAGTGCACTGTCTGGCGTCGATCTGGGCCGCCGTCCAGTAGGTGCTCGTGTTCTGGTCCCAAAGATACAAGATTCGCGTCGTGTCATCTGGGTTCTTGAAATCATCGTGGTCGGGGTCAATGCCACTGTCCACAAGGCCAAAGACCACGCCCAGCCCCGAGCCGCTCGTCCAGGGGGGCGGGAAATAGTTGTAGCCGCTATAGGGCACGACGGTCCTTGCGACTTCGAGGCCGACCGAGCCCGAGGGCAAGGTCGGCACGCTGACGTCCAGTGTCGGTCTCAGCTTGTGGGCCGCGCGCATGACGCGGATTTCCTTGATCTCTGCCAAACTCGACAACGCGTCGATCGGAACCTCGGCTGTGATCACCGGGCCGTGGCGCCGGATGTTCTCGACTCCCAGGGATTTCAAGAGCGGGTCGGCCTTGGGTAGCACCTCGCCGATCACCGCGACGAACACCCGCCCGTCTTTGTTGAACACCTTGAAGAAGCCACCGTGGCTGAGTTGATCGATGTCGGCGGCAACAACCCGAGCCGCCGCCATTCGCCTGAGCATCGAACCCAGCCGGTGGGTCGTCTCCGACCCGCCGCAAGCACTCAGGATCAACGCGCACAGAATACAAGACAGCAGGGATAGTCGCCTTGTCGAGATAGTCCCGAACACCATCACCTCCGCGCAACACATGCCCCCACGCTTGACGATGCTTGCATTGTAACACTTGCGCATGCTTACAGGCAATCACGAAAGCGCAGTCAGTTAGTCTCGATGGGCCAGGTGCAAAGCGGCGGCACCCGCCAGCAGCGGGGTGTGGGCAACTCTTGCAAACCCCGCGCTCTCGAGCAACTCACCTACCTCTTGGTCTGTGTAGAATCTCCTGGCCGACTCGGCCAGGTATCGATAAGCGGCCTTTTCTCCGGACAACGAACCGCCCAGCCCGGCTACGATCGCGCGCTGGTACCAGTGGACCAGCGCCCGCATGACGCTCGCCCGCGGCTGGCTGGATTCGACGATCGCCAGCCGGCCGCCCGGGGCGAGCACCCGCCGCATCTCGGCAAGGTAGCTATCACGACCGGGATTGCGAAAGGTCAGGTTGCGAAAGGCGAATGAGATGCCGACGGCGTCGAAATGGCCGTCCGGCCAGGGCAGTTGGCCTGCGTCGGCCCAGACGAAGCCAAGCCTGTCGGCAAGATCGGCCCGCGCGGCCTTGGCCCGGGCGACTTCGAGCATGGGCTTTGAGAAATCGGCGCCGATGATCTCGGTAGTCTGAGGTGCCCTACGGGCCAACTGGATGGCCAGGTCGCCGGTGCCGCAGCCCAGATCAAGCACCCGGGAAGGCTTGCCCTCCAGACATATCCTAACGGCCAGCCTTCGCCAGCGCTGGTCGAGTCCCAGCGTAAACAGGCGGTTGATCATGTCGTAGCGCCGGGGCACCTTATCGAACATGCGCAACAAGGGCTTGGTGGGAGAACGGGGAGCGTCGTTCATGGCGCAAAATTAGCAGTCTTCTCGGGAGGTTTCAACGCCAAACAGTGCTCCATTGAACTATTCCTGTACTTTTAGCTCGAAATGAACCATACTATCCAAGTTCGCTCCCGGTATCTCCGGGATGCTTCCCCAGGGCCAGCCGCGTTCCTTGAGGCAGAGAGTTTGGTTCTGGTGTTTCAGCCGCCTCGAGGAAGGGTTGGTAATGGTGAAGACGGCAAGCGCGAAAATGGTCGAGGCTCCGATGTTCACCGCCTCGGTCGACGACAGTATCATCAAGGGGTTTCTGGCCGACAGGCGGGAGATGATCAGGAGGCTCAAGAACAAGGGATTTACCAGGAACGCGATCCTGGATCGCGCCAGGTACTTGGGCCTTTCCGATCAATTCGTCAAGTGGTGCTCCATAGGCGCCACCGACGTGGCCTTGAGAAACTGCCTCGGCTGCGGCGAGCGTTTTTTATCAGTCGGCTTCCAGAACAGGCTCTGTCCACGCTGCAAGAACCGAAGATTCTAGATTCCAACAACCAACATCTCTAAAGCTGCCGTCAGTATTTCCTTTACTTAATTATTAAAAAGACGGACACTTTTCAGGTTTGATCCCGGATAAGCTGGGAATTCATACAGGACCAGACCAGATTCGCCCAGGCATCGGGAGTGGTTCTGAACTAAAATGCCTCGGGTAAGGAAAGGTCCAGCATGAAAATCTATGTCGGCAATCTCCCTTTCAGCATGGACAGTGACGCGCTCCTGGAACTATTCAAGCAACACGGCGAGGTGGACTCGGCAACGGTCGTCACAGACCGCGACACGGGCCGATCGCGTGGATTCGGATTCGTCGAAATGTCGGACGGAACCGAGGCACGCAAGGCCATCGAAGCTACCAACGACCTCGAGGTGGATGGGCGCTCGCTATCGGTGAACGAAGCCAGACCGAAAAACAAGGGCGACAAGCGCGGCGGCGGCGGTGGCGGCGGCGGAAGAGGCTCCAGGAACAGGGGTGGCGGTGGCGGCGGCGGTGGCGGCAGGCGAGACTGGTAGTCTTCGCCGGGCTGCATGGAGTTCTCGGCCGGAATACCGCAATCTAGGCGGCCGGCGGGGGTGTATGGAAGGTTGGTGTTCAGATGGCAAAGTCGAGCAGGCAGACATTCAAGAAACGACAGAAAGAGATAGCCAAGAAACAAAAAAAAGAGGACAAGGCCAAACGCCTCGCCGCACGGAGAGGAGATCCTGTTTCCGACGAAAAGAAAGAAGAGGTCGTTTCGGCTTCTGTCGAATCTGACGACGGAAAACCGACCCTCAAGATTGTCGCCGTCGGAGGATCTGCCCCAAAGTCCGAAAAACCATAGCACGCAACGACCGGTTTGTGACCGTGTCCCCCAATTGTGTAAAAAAAGCCGTGTTGCCCACCAGGGCAACACGGCTCTACGATTGACCCGCCTTCGTCCCCCTCCGCAAGGCTTCGGGGGGCAACGGTGAGCTAACGGGGTGGACGAGACTCGAACTCGCGGCCTCCGGCGTGACAGGCCGGCGTTATAACCAGCTTAACTACCACCCCAATTCGTCAAAGAACAGTCGACACAATAGGCGGAACAGGGCTTGAACCTGCGACCCCCGGCTTGTAAGGCCGGTGCTCTCCCAACTGAGCTACCCGCCTGCATCGGCCTCGCCTCGGTTGTCAGACAACATACTTGCTGCCGCCGCCTCGCGGCGAGGTCATACGATTAACAAATGCCTGGTTGCCTGTCAACAAAAACGTGGTTTGGCCCGGGGCCGGGCGTCAGTTTACCACCGGCGCTTCCTCGGCCGCTTGGACGGGCTCTATTTCGCCGGCCGGACGGCTCTCTTGGGCCGTCTCGTGGAAGAACTGATCGGGGTTATCCAGCTTCAGCGCCAGGCGCAGCACCTCGTCGGTGTTGCTTACCGTGTGGAAGGCCAACTGGTTGCGGATTACCGCGGGAATGTCCTTTAGATCCTTCTCGTTCTCCTCGGGAATGATTACCGTCAAGATCTTGGCCCGGTGGGCGGCGATTATCTTCTCCTTCAGGCCGCCTACCGGCAATACCCGCCCGCGCAGGGTAATCTCACCCGTCATGGCCACCTCGCGCCGCACCGGGATTCCGGTTAGCGCCGAGACCAACGCGGTGGCCATCGTTATACCCGCCGAGGGACCGTCCTTGGGCGTGGCGCCCTCGGGCACGTGGATGTGCAAGTCCTTTGTCTCATTGAACTTGGGATCGATGCCAAAGCGCTCCGCCCGCGAGCGCACGTAGCTCATGGCGGCCTGGGCCGACTCCTGCATCACCTCGCCCAGATGGCCGGTTATTATCAGCTTGCCCTTGCCCGGCATCACACTCACCTCGGTCTGCAGCAACTCGCCGCCGACTTCCGTCCAGGCCAGGCCGTTCGACAACCCGACCTGGTCTTCGTCCTCGAGTTGGCCGCGGCGATACTTGGAAATGCCCAGATACTTGGGAACGCCCTTGCCGGTCACGCGCACACGAATATCCCGGCCCTGCTTGAGCACCTTCTTGGCGATCTTGCGCATGATGCTTGCGATCTCGCGCTCGAGGTTGCGCACGCCGGCCTCGCGAGTGTAATTATCCATGATGCGTTTGAATGCCGAATCGGCGAAGGAAATATCTATCTTGTCAAGGCCGTTCTCTTTCCGCTGCTTGGGCAGCAGGAACTTCTTGGCGATGTTCATCTTCTCGAAGTCGGTGTAGCCCGGCAGGCGGATGATCTCCATCCGATCCTGTAAAGGCAGCGGTATGCCCGGCAGGGTGTTGGCGGTGGTGATGACCATCACCCGGCTGAGATCGT
>CAZXHT010000072.1:0-32050 GCA_964640665.1 uncultured Myxococcales bacterium | reverse complement strand
AAATACTTCTCGAGATAGTACTTGTCGATTACCCGGAAGGAAGATCTGCCGTACACCCCTCGCCTGGCCGTCTGAATCACTTTGCGGGAAATGTCATTGGCGAAGATCTCGATGTCCCAGTTCACTAGCGCAGGATCCTCACGGATCAACATGCCTATGGTATAGGCTTCCTCTCCTGTCGAGCAACCGGCAGACCAGAACCTCAGGCGTTTGTGTTTGGCGCGGCGCTTGGTCAACTGCGGTAAAATCTCATCCGAGAAGGCTTTCAACTGATAGTCCTCCCGAAAAAAATATGTTTCGTTGGTGGTCAACAGCTCGACGATCTGCTCGAGTTCCTTGCTCCGGTCGCTGCTGTAGCGCAAGTAACGATAGTAATCGCCGAAAGTGCGCAGATCATGTTCCCTGAGACGATTTCCCAGGCGGCGCTCCATCAGGTATTGAGATTCATTCTGGAAGAAGATCCCGCAGTACTCGTAGACGAGATCCCTGAGGAGCCTGAACTCCTCGGCGGTCATGGCAATTTGTTTACGCACGGGGTGCTTTCAGCACGCGCTCCATCGCCTCGCGGACGAGATCGTCATTTTCGTCGCGCATCCGTTCGTACACGGCCGACACGGCCTCCTGGTCCCCCAAGATGCCGATTTTCTTGGTAGCCGCAACTCTCACGTCCCAGTGCTCGTCGGCCAAGGCCTTGATAAGTATCGGCCTGGCAACATCAATCGGCCAATGATGACACCCGTTCAGGACTTCCTTGACCACCTCGCTGTCCGGATGCCGGCTGGCTTCCTCCAGCCAATCGGGAGTCTGCCGGCCGCCAAGCTCGTTAAGCGCGCGGACAGCTTCCATCGCCACCAACCCGTTCGGGTCGCCGACAAAACCTTTTATGGCCCCGACCATGGAAACGTCACCGCTCTTGCCCAGCGAGGCCAGTGCCTCGCGCACTACCCACGGCTCTGGATCGGCCAGGGCGATTTGCAGAACCTTGCGTGCAACCGGGTCGTCCCGTATACCGAGGGCCCGGGCCGCGGACGTCCGGACCCTGGGCGATTCATCGGTCAAGGCAAACCTGAGTCTCTCCAGTGCGCTCTCCTCTCCTATGCGCCCCAGCGAATCCAGCGCCACGCTCCTGATCTGCTCATCCTCGTCCTGCAGCAGGTGGTTGATTTCGTCCATGTCGGTCTTGCGGGCCACCCCGCAGAAAATCTCCGCCGACGGTCTCCTGAGCGAGGTTCTATCTTCCTGCAGCAAGGGCCTGATCGCCTCGACAACCTCGTCGTGGAACCTGGCGCCGAGCGTAATCAGTGCAGCTATCACTCCCCCGGGGTGAAACTCGAAGTTGCGCTTGAGGTAACTCACCAGTGTGGACACGACGGAGGCGTTACCGATCTTGGCAAGTGCATGCTGAGCCGCCTCGGCCACCTCGGGTTCATCGGACAGGCTCAGATCGATGGTCATCGCAACGCTCGACGGTCTGGCAAAATGACCCAGCAGGCTCATTATAAGTGTTTTCTCCACCCGGCCGACCTGGTCGATCAGGTTCTCCAGTCCGGGGGCCGCCTTGGGCCCGATCAGCAGGATTGCCTCGTAAACCAGATCCACAAGCGACTCGTCGGCGGCCGCCCGGATCAGATCGTCGACGACGTCCTCACGTCCGCTCCAGCCGAAAATCAAGACGGCCGCCTCGCGGTCATCCGAAGAAGAGCTGTCCAGCAGGGAACGCAGGTGTGAAACCATGCCGTCGGAAGCCACCCTGGCCACCGCTACCTGGATCTCGATACGCCTATGCTTGTCTGACAAGAGGTACTGTTCGGCCAGTGAATGGGCGGCGGATGCTCTTTCGACTCGCCCCCTGGCCAGCAATCCCTCCATCAAGATCGGCAGGACTTCTTCGTCCGCCAACTTTCCCATCAACCGGAAAAGGCCGGGACGCAACGGCCCGACGGCAGCCAACTCTTTCAATAGTTCCCAGGGAGCCTCCGCGTTCAGACGGTCGAGCGCGTCGAGGCATGACAGTTGCACCAGCAGGCCGTCGGAACGTAAGAGCTCGACCAGGCGCCCCGCCACCTCGCGGTCCCCGAGCATGCCCAGGGCCTCGGCCGCGGCGGCCCGGACGTTCTCGTCAGAGTCGCTCAAGCTGTCCGTCAGGTGGCCGACCGCGCGTCGATCGCCGATATCACCCAGGATGTCGGCGGCCAGCTTCCTCTCGTCCTTGCTCCCCTCACGCAGCCGCGTCAAGAGGCTATCCACCGCCGGCGAGCCGACGTACACAAGCACTTCACTGGCGGAATTCCGCAGGCCGGCGTTGTCGTCCTCACCAAGAGCCGCGACCAGTTTTGCGATCAAAGCGGGATCCGACCCGATCCGAGACATGGCTTCCGCGGCGCACTTGCGCACCCTCCAACTCGAGTCTCCCAGCGCCAGCATGATCTGTTCGAGCGGTATCTTGTCAAAATCCTGGCCCAGTTTCAGCGTGGCCCGGTAGCGAATTTCTTCGACCGAGCTCGAAAGCGCCGCGAAGACGCGCTGCTTTTCCTCTTCGTTCATGTGTCGTCTTCCAGCGGCTGATCCGGATCGTCCGGCAGCCCAAAAGACTGCAAGTGATTCGAAAGCTCGCCCAAATTCTTTCCGATCCGATCGGCCGTTTCCTCACAATCGCCGATCTGAGCCCGTTCCAGTTCGAGCACATCCCTGGCGTTTTCGGCGACCTTGGCCACATGGTTCACTCCGTTTGCCTGTTCGTTCATCGCCCGGCCGATGAACGAGACCATCTCGGAGATTTTCTCCATGTTCCCGGAAACACCGGCCGCGGCCTGAACTTGTTCGTTGGCGCTGCGATATACGAACCTGGCGTCATCGCGCATCTGCTCCGAGGCTTTCTGAATCCTTTTGCCGCCCTCGGATTGTTCGGCGACCGCTCTCTTGATCTCGCGAACCATGTTGGAAATATCGGACATCGACTTGGTGATCATGCGCGTGATATCGGAATGCTTCGTTGTCGTCGTTGCGATATCGTTGGACATCTGGCTTACCAGCTTGACCATCTTCAGAATCTGCTGCAGGGCCTCCCCGGCGTTGTTGGCCAGTTCGACTCCGCGACGGACGCTGCCGGAACCGCGCTGGATGGCGTCGATGGCCATCCGCGATTCGGACTGCACGCTGCGAATCAAGCCGGCGATTTCCTTGGTGGACGTTGATGTCCGGTCGGCAAGGTCCTTGATCTCGTCGGCCACGACCGCAAAGCCCTTGCCATGCTCGCCCGCCGCAGCGGCAATAATGGCGGCGTTGAGGGCCAGCAGATTGGTTTGTTCGGCCACGTCGCCGATCACCGTCAGGATCTTTCCGACGGAATCCATGCGGTTTCCCAGGCGATTGATTACCTCCTGCGCCTCGTCGGTGATCTGCTGGATCTCGTTGATGCCCTCTATTGTTTGACTGACGGACGACGCGCCCCGGGTCGCCAGTTCCGAGACTTCTTCGGACACCTTGTGAGTCTGGGTCGTGCTCTCTTCCACCTGCCTGATCGATCCGTCGATCACGGCGATGGAAGTCACCGTCTCCGCGGCCGTCCTGGCCAGGACATCCACGTTGTCTACGACTTCGTTCATCGAGACGGCGATCTCCGTCATGGCCGAGGTGGTGTCTTCGACCATTGTCTGCAGGTTTTCTGCCGACTGGGCCACTTCACGCACGCTCTGGTCGATCTCGAACATCGAGGAACTGCAATCGGACGAAGTCTCGCGCAGGGAATCCATCTGTTCGGAAATACTCTTGATGGCCGAGCGCATCTCGATCACGGATGTGGCCGTTTGGTCGGCCACCTCGACGCGGTGATCGAAGGCGTTGCGCAAGTCGGTCACACGCAAGGAAAGATCGCGCTGCTTTTTTCCGAGTGAACCCGTATGGTCGATCGAAGTGGATAACATGTCCCTAAACGATTGCGCAAAGACAGCCACGGCGGCGTTCAGCTCATCCAGTTCTCCGCCCAATGGCTTGCCGGAGACAGCCTGCAGTTCGCCCGCCGCCAGTCGTTTGTAACGAACGGCCAATTCAGGCAGGTAAGCCAGGCTGCCGCGGCCCACGGCCCAGGCCAACAAGATGCAGGCCAAGATCAGCACGCCTCCGCCCAGCCATCCATCCCAGCCCAGCGGCTCGATCTCGTCATAGACCAGCGACAACGGCGCCACCCAGGCCAGGACGCGATCCTTGGATATGCGCCGTGTGAAATACAAAAAGGGCGCGCGCGCTTTCAGCCAGCTATCCCAGCCACCCGTGACTATTCTCTTGATCCAGGCCCGATCGACGTGCAGCACCGGCGGCATCAATAGAACCTCGCCGCGCCCGTCCAGCACGGCCAGATTCCCGCGGATCCGGCCGGCCGGGTCGGCCTCCCTGATGACCTCTCCCATAACCACTTTCTTGTTGCCGCTAAGCGCCGTTACGATCTTCGGGATCATCAGCTTGAACTCGGTTTGCCTCTCCGCCATGACCTTACCGGCCACACGCACGCGCAGCCGGCTGAACCAGACCAGAGATACCAGCCCCACTGCGATGACGATTATTACGACCGTGGACGCAAAAACGGAGCGCGACATGCTTCGAGAACCGGGGCCCCCGGCAGGCAATCCGGCGCCGATCGACTCCAGCGCCTGCCTGGCTCCGACCAATCCCCCGGTCTCGACATAAGCACTCAAGAGGACATTGGCCGCCGCCCCGCTGCCGATGGCCGCGATCAATTCGATGGACTGCCAGGCGGTGATACCCATGAAATATTCTATCAGCATCCAGGCGACCAGCAGGCCGACTCCCCAGAGTGCCAACGCAAAAAGGGACTCCCGGCGCCTGAACGAAGACATGGAAGCATGTGCTTCTTCGATCGCCCGCGACGAGGGTTGGCCGCCCCCTGCGACCTTGTGGAGTAGCGCGTTGACGGGTCGCAACAGCCACAGGCTATAATACTGTTGAAACCAGAACATGGACGGCAACATGACAGCGGCGAAGATCACGATGGCCGTCAAATGCCGGTTCAGGTCGCCCATCGTCAACAGGCCCAGAAAGGCCAAGGCGAAACATATGCCGGTCGAGAAGAACTGCGCTTTTCTCAGGTCACGAACAATATCCTTCGTGATATCCATGTCGGTCTACACCTCATCCTTGCCGCAGAGATGATTACTCATCCTCTGAATCTCCCGCTCCGCTTCCATTCGCTGCAGCCGGCCGCAGCAGCGCCGGGCTGAGAACTTTCTTCAAATCGACCAGCAAAAGCAAGCGGCCCTGAAATTCGCACACTCCGACGAACACACCGGGATCCTTGTCTCCGAACAGTTGCGGTGACGGCTTGATCAGGCTGCGCGGCACGCGCACCACCTCGAGAACCTCGTCGACGACAATCCCGACGATCTTACCGGCTACGACCACGATGATGTACTTGGGTTGCGGCGACCGGTTTTCCTCGGGAATCGCGAAACACTTGCGTATGTCGACAATCGGAATTATCACTCCGCGCAGGTTGATTACCCCGTCGATCAACGCCGTCTCGCTGGGGACCGGGGTGATCTTGATCGGGTTTATTATCTCCTTGATGCGCATGATGTCGATCACGTACTCCTCGCTGCCGACCCGAAAAGCCGCCAACTGGACAATGCGCGCATCCTCGTGTTCAGCGGATCTTTTACTCATCCTATCAACCCAGTGACGGTCGCCTTGATGTACCTGTCGATCTGCACTACCGATTCGAGATCGAGAAGGGTATACATCTCGCCGTCGTGTCGTCCAACCCCTGCAATGTGCTCCGCTTCGGCACGGTCGAAAACCCCCGGTGTCTGTTCAATGTCATCGACCCTGAGCCTGATCACCTGGCTCACCTCGTCAACCAGCAGACCGGCCAGGCTATCCGAAATCTCGGCTATCAGGATACGCGACTTGCGCGTCTGTTGCTCGGCCGCCAGGTTGAGCCGCTTGCGCAGATCGATTACCGGCACGATCGTGCCCAGCAGGGAGAGTACGCCGAGAATCACGGCCTCGGTGCGCGGAACCTCGGTAATCAGCGGCGGCTTGATGATCTCCTTGATGTGCAGGATGTTCACCGCATACAACTCGTCGGATAGGGTGAAGCTCAGGTACTCTTGCACTCCCTCGGCCCTGATGCGGGTGTCAATCTGATCGCGATACAGATCCAGCGACATAGAGCTGACGTAACCGCGCTCTTTATCGGAAGCGAAGAACTCGGTCATCGCCCGGTCGCGCAACTGCCCGTCCTCGGTGTCCACGGCGGCGTTCACTGTGTCCGAAACTTCCAGATCGGCGGCCGGCGTACTTTTCTTCTTCTTTCCCGGCGATCTAGTTTGCCGGGATCCGGGCGTTGCTTTTTTCGTTCTGTTTTTGTTGCTCCTCGGCAATTGAGGTTCTCCTTGTCGACTCACTCCCGCGAGAGTGATTCCTCGATCAGCGCACCCACATCCAGCACCAGAATGGTCTGCTGGCTGGCCAGGTTGGTGGCGCCGGCAATGCCGGAAATCTTTGTCAGCGACTTGCCCAGCGACTTGATCACGATGTCCTGTTGGCCAATCAGCCCGTCAACGACAATCCCGAGCCGGTTCTGCGCCAGTCCGACAACGACCACGTAACGTGTGACGCCTTCAAGGCTGTCCGTGACGCTGTCCGTGTCGTCCAACTCGAAGAGATCGGACAGGCGCAACAACGGCAGTGTCGCCCCCCGCATCTCGATCACCTCGCGGCGCTCGATGGTCCTGATCCGGCCCGGATTGACGTTGATTATCTCCAACACCGAGTTCAGCGGGATGGCATAGATACGCTCGCCGACCCTGATTATCAGGGCGCGGATAATCGCCAGCGTGATCGGCAAGGTGATGGTGAACTTGGCGCCGCGCCCCGGCTCGGATTCAATGTCGATCATGCCGCTCAGGGCGGCGATGTTTGTTTTGACCACGTCGAGCCCGACCCCGCGGCCGGATATCTCACTGACCTTTTCGCTGGTGGAAAATCCAGGCAAGAAGAGCAGGTTCATGATGTCCCGGTAGGTCATGTCCGCCAGGTAGTCTTCTCTTACCAGGCCCTTTTTTAAAGCAACTTTCTTTATCCTGTCGAGATCGAGCCCCTGCCCGTCGTCTTCTATCTCGATAACGACGTGATTGCCCTTTTGATAGGCCGCCATCTTGATGAGACCGGTCTCCGGTTTGGAAGCCCTGACCCGCTCGGCCCTGGTTTCGATGCCATGATCTATGGCGTTGCGCAGGATGTGCATCAGCGGATCGGCCAGATCTTCGACGATCAGCTTGTCGAGCTCCGTGTCGGCGCCGCTGATCCGCAGTTCGACGCCCTTGCCGGAGTTACGCGAAATCTTGCGAACCATGCGTGAGAGCTTCTCGAAGTTCTGGCCCAGGGAAACCATCCTGACTTCCATGATGCCGGCTTGCAACTCGTCCAGCTTGCGTTCGAAGTTTCTCGATTCCTTGAAGAGATCCACCGCCAACCCGGTGAAACCGTGCTCTGCCTTGAGTTGCTCCGAGATGGATCGTACGGCCGTGCGCACGAGAACCAGTTCGCCGACTATGTTCATCAGGCTGTCTAGTTTGGCGATATCGACACGCAACGTCTTACTGACGCTGCGCAGTGTTCCCGCCTCTATATCGCCGGCTGAAGGGGAAGCAGGGAAACCTGCGTCGCCTGGGCCTGCGTCGTCTTCGCCTTCCTCTTCTTCCTCCTGCTTTGGCTCCGCCTGGGCCTCTTGATCTCCAGAGTCGCCGGGCCGCGCGGGCGCGCTCTGTTCCGCCTTGGCCGGAAGCTGCTTGCGTCGCTCGATTGGGAAAACGGCTATGTCCTCCGCGGCAACCGCGTCACTGACCTTTGCCAAGGGCAGTTCCGTGCCGAAGATCAGGTCGAAATCGATGCCTTGCTCGCTGGTGCTCTCGGAGCTCGGCAAGGTAGTGACCACTTCGCCCATGCCTTTCAGCTCGGCGGTCAGCCTGGCCAGGCTCTCGTCGAAATCCATCAGGTTGAACGAAGCGTGCACCATGAACAGGTTGACGCCCTGCCTGATGTTGTCGATCAGGCGGTACTCCTCGTACTCGGTCAATACACTGACAACGGCCGGATCGATCTTGATTGTATCGAGCGGGTTTTCTTTCTCGGCGCTTGTCGATTGCTTGGCGGCTGCGTCGAGTTGCTTCTGCAGCGCCGTTATTACCTTCTTGGGAACCTTGGGACCTCCGCTGGCCTCCGCAATCAGGCGATTGAACACCTCGACAGAGTCGAAGAGGGCGTCGATCACGCTTTCGTTGGATTCGACCTTGCCCATGCGCAAATCGTCCAGGAGGTTCTCGAGGATATGCGCAATGTCCGCCATCTTCTTGATGCCGAACATCCCCGAAAGGCCCTTCAGCGAATGGGCCGAGCGGAAGACGCTGTTGATCAGGTCGGGATCTTTCTTGTCGCGCTTGGTGTTGTCGTCCAGTTGCAGGATGTCCCGGTTGAGGCTCTCGACGATCTCCTGCGCCTCGGACAGGAAATCGTTCAACGCCTTGGCACTCGGCTTATCGCGATCTTCCGCCATTACGAGCTTACCCGACCGGTATCCTTCAGGAACCGTTCGACGCAATCTCGCAGGTCGGACGGCGAAAACGGTTTCACCAAGTAACTGTTTGCGCCCAGGGCCAGCCCGCGCTCACGATCGCGTTGGCTGGATTCGGTCGAGACGATGACCAGGGGACAATCCTGGTAACGGTCGTTTTCCCGGATGAAGCGTACCAGTTCCAGACCGTTGATATCGGGCATGTTGATGTCGGTGATGATCAGATCGAACTGCTTGCGGGGCAACTCCTTCAAGGCCTCGAACCCCGAGGCCGCCTCGGTCGCCCGTACTCCCTCAATCTCCTCGACGGTGGAGGCGATGAACGAGCGCATCGCGGAACTATCCTCCACCACCAGCACTTCATAAGTCACGCCCAACCTCCCGGCGGCTGTCACATCTCACGGCACGGGCGTAAGCGCCCGGTTTTGGTAAGTGTTTCACGCAGGCGCGGTCAAAGTCAAGGAAATGCAGCCGGCCGGGCCGGCTCAGATCGAATCCAGGTTGGCCTTGAGAACATCGTACATACCGGCCGGGTAGAAAAACAAGAACACCGAGTCTCCGAACGAGAGCACGTCGCCGTCGAACAACACCAGCGCCTTGCCGACCACCAGGCGCGTGCGATTTACCTTGGTGCCGTTCATCGAGGCCAGGTCCTGAAGCAACATGGTGTCGTCCGGCTCGGACAGTTGGAACACGGCGTGGCGTGACGAGACAGTCTCGTCGGGAATCACCAGGTCGTTGTCGTCCGAGCGCCCCAGCCTCACCTGTCCCGGCGGGCCGAGGACACGTTTCTTGATTTCCATGACCGGCAGCTTGTTGGCCCGCCGAATCAAGTCTCTGGTGAGCGGAGCCTCCTTGACGCCGCCGGTCAGGCGGGTCTGTCCCCAGTTGAAAGAAAGCCCGGCCCGGGGATGCTCATAGATCAGAAGCGGCGCCGCCAGTCGCCCGCAGAAATCATCCCGCTCCATTTCGACACAGGCGCGAATGTAATCTTGAACGTATTTCAGATCCATCAGCAGGCTCCCCTACTCTTTCTCCATGCTCCCCAGCTTGCGGTAGATGGTGCGCGTGGCCACTCCCAGAAGTTTGGCGGCCAGATTCTTGTCCCCGCCGGTGGCCTTGAGAGTCTCTTTCAGCAAGGCCATCTCGGCCTCGTCGAGGGGTGTACCCACCTGGATGAAAATGCCGCGTCCGTCCAGGGCATGCCCGGAACTCGTCCGGGACAGGCCCGCCAGCGTATCCGGCAGGTCGTCGAGGTCGATCACATCGTCGGTCGTGAGAACCACTGCCCGCTCGATGACGTTTTCCAGCTCGCGTACGTTACCCGGCCAAGTGTGTCTCGCAAGCGCGTCCATTACCCGGGCGGTGACCGCATGCAGATCCTTTTCGTTCTTGGCGGCGTAGCGGCGCAGGAAAAAATTGGCCAGCAACGGAATATCGCCCATCCTCTCACGCAGGGGAGGAGCGTGGACATGGATCACATCGAGACGGTAGAAGAGATCCTCCCTGAAACGACCCTCATGGACCGCCTGCTCCAGATCCTGGTTGGTCGCCGCCACCAGGCGCAGGTCGGCCTTGAGCGTCTCGTTGGACCCGAGGCGCTCGAACTCCCCCTCCTGGAGCACACGCAACAACTTGATCTGTGTCGCGCCACTCAGCTCGCCGACCTCGTCGAGGAACAGGGTCCCCTTGTCCGCGGCCTCGAACCTCCCCGCCCGCCGGCGGTCGGCGCCGGTGAAGGCGCCCCGCTCGTAGCCGAACAGCTCGCTCTCCAGGATGCCCTCGGGCAGGGCGGCGCAATTGACAATCACGAAGTTCTGATCGGCCCGCGGACTGGCCCGGTGGATGGCCCTGGCCAAAAGCTCCTTGCCTGTTCCGCTCTCGCCCGTCAGCAAGACCGTGGCCGATGAAGGCCCGGCCTGCTGGATCGTCTTGATTGTCTCGACGATGGCCGGGCTCTGGCCGATGATGTCGTGCGGCCTGAGCGAATCGAGTTGGCGGCGCAGTGAGCGGTTCTCTAAAAGCAGCTTCTGCTTTTCCAGCGCCTGCCTGACGACCTTGGTGATGAAGACCTTCTTGAGCGGCTTGGTGATGAAATCGTAGGCGCCCACCTTCATGGCCTCTACCGCGACCTCGATGGTGCCGAAAGCCGTCATCACAACCACCTCGGTCTCCGGCGAGACGGTCCGGCAGGTTCTGAGCAGTTCGCTGCCGTTCATCTCGGGCATGACCAGGTCGGTCAGCATGACGTGAACGTGGTGCTGGCGCAGAAGCTCCAAGGCCTGCTTGCCGGACGATGCGCCCAGGGTGTGATAACCTTCTTTCTTGAATATCCTGGTCAGGCTCTCGAGGTGGGCTTGCTCGTCGTCCACCAGCAGCACGGTCTTTTGAGATTCATCGCTCATCCAGGCTCCAACGAATTGACAACGATCACCAAGAGCCTAGCACCGCCGGTTTTAGCGCACAAGGTGTCAATTGACACATATCGGGTGGAAACAGTAAGTTTCAGGTGAAGCCGCTGACTTGGGAAAGTTTGGGGTTCGGGAGAGAGAACATGCCGCTTGAGTTGGAGAGCTTGGAAAAGGCAGTCACCGCCCTCGACCTGGTTTGGCAAAAAAGCAATGACTCGGAATTCATGAGCGGGTTGGATGCGATCGCCGGAAACGCCATCAAGTCAGGCGTAATTCAACATTTCGAGTTCACCTATGAGCTGTGCTGGAAGTTCATCAAGCGCTGGCTCGAGTCGAACATCAGCGCCGCCGCGGCCGACGGCGTGACCCGGCGCGAACTGTTCCGCAGGGCCGCGGAAAATCTGCTGATCGACGACGTGGAGCAGTGGATGCGCTATCACGATGCCAGAAACAAGACCTCGCACACCTATCAGCCGGAAATCGCAGAAAGCGTTTACAGGACGGCAGGCGACTTCGTCAAAGACGCCAAGAAGTTACTCGAAGCGCTGAAAGCCCGGAATGATTGATGCAATCCCGCGGCACCTCGAAACCATCAAGCGCATTCTGCGCGAGCACGTACCGGAGTGCGAAGTCCGCGTTTTCGGTTCGCGCGTGACACGGAAGGCCAAGAAGTATTCCGATCTAGACCTAGCCGTCGTCGGGGATGGCACCCTGGATTCAGACACGCTGCGCCTGCTGAAGGAAGCCTTCGAGGAATCCGATCTGCCCTTCCGTGTCGATGTGCTCGACTGGCACGGCATCTCCGCAAGTTTTCGGAAAGTGATCGAAAAGAAGTTTGAAGTTATTCAGAAGAACAGTTGATACAATCCACCCACGATGCACAGATTCCAAAAGCCCCCGCCCCGAAGGGGCGGGGGAACACATGAGCAGTATGCTTGCCGTCGCCCCGAAGGGGCGCGGGAACACCCTCAAAAGGCGAGGGCTGCTTACGCTGAAGCCTGGGGCTTTAGCCCCAGGAACAGACGCTGATTATTCTTGCGCCCTGAAGGGGCGCGGGAACAAAGCCTGGGGCTTTAGCCCCAGGAACAGACGCTGATTATCTTTGCGCCCTGAAGGGGCGCGGCCCGGAGGTCTGCCATGGCTAGCACGTTAACCAACCTCCTCTTCCACCTGGTTTTCTCAACGAAGGATCGAACCGGCATCATAACCGACGAGTTGGAATCCAAGCTTCACCCTTACATCGGCGGCGTTGTCCGCGGTGAACGCGGTGATCCAATTGCCATCGGCGGCACCAAGGACCATATCCACATCCTGGCCAGGCTCCCTGCCAGTATCTCTGTTGCGGAGGTGCTTCGCCGAATTAAGGGCAATTCGTCAAAGTGGGTTGGGGAGCAACCCGATTACCGCCACCCCTTCGCCTGGCAGCGCGGATACGCGGCATTCTCGGTCAGCCAGTCTATGTCCAGACAGGTTCAAAGATATATCCAGAATCAAAAAGAGCATCATAGGAAGCTTTCGTTCCAAGATGAGTTGTTGTCTCTCTTGGAAAAGCATGGTATTGACTACGACCAAAGATACATCTGGGGCTGACAAGCCGCGCCCCTTCAGGGCGCAATAATATTTATCGACCTTTTCCTGGGGCTAAAGCCCCAGGCTTCAGCGTAAGCAGCCCTCGCCTTTTGAGGGTGTTCCCGCGCCCCTTCGGGGCGGCTAATCTCATCAACTTCTAGCAGACCAAACACTTTCAGTAAGCCGCAGGGTACATAGTTATCTTTTTTCAAATCGTTTTATCAATACAATATTATGTTTCTCGGTTTCACTAAGTAAAGGTTATACACCTGCATCAGAAAAAGGATCATAACGAAAAGCATCGACATTTTTACTTTTGACATCATTGGATCCCCAGTGATTCTTACTCGATGACGCTTTCGGCCCAGGCGGCCGCCTGGGAGGCCAGGCGGCAGGGGCCGTTGCGGGCGGCTTCGAGGGCGTCTTTTACCGAGGGATCGCCTATTACTCCCAGCGCCCAGGCCGCGGCGGCCTGGACCCGGCAATCGGCGTCGCTCTGCATGGCTTGCTGCAGGTTGCCCAGCAGACCCTGGGACCCCCGGAAACTCTCTTGGCCCAGGGCCCAGGCCGCTTCCAGGCGCACGGCGGGATCTTGGTCTTTCAGGGCGGAAATGACCACCTGGGCGTCCGCGTCCGGCACCTGCGATAAGGCTCGCACCGCCGCGGCGCGCACCTCGGCGCTTTCGTCCGCGCGGGCCGCCTGTGAAAGCGCAGCGGCGGCGCCCGGCCTGAAGAGATCGCCGAGCGCTTGGGCCGCCATGGCGCGCACGCCCTCGTCTGTGTCGTTGGCCAGGGCCGTTGCCAGAACCGATATTCCACCCTGATCACGCAACTCACCGACCGCCAAGGCGGCCGAGCGGCGGGAAGCGGTGTCCGCTTGCGGGTCGGCAAGGATCGCGCCGGCCGCTCCCAGGCCGTCGGAGGCGCGGCCCATTCTTCGAAGCAGCCAGCCCGCCATGCGGGCCACGTCAGGCTCGGGGTGAGAAAGCAGCGGCAAGAGCAGGTCCAGTGCCTGGGCCGGCTGGTAGGTCGCAAGCTGCTCCATGGCGGCTATCAGCGTCCCCGGGCCGTAGCGATCGGCATCGAGCCGCGCCAGGGGATCGTCGGCCCGCACCGTGGACACAATCGTGCACAGAATAGCCAGCACGGCCATCAGCTTGTGACCTAAAGAATTCATGGCGTCGCCCCCCGCCCCAGGAATGGCGCCCCTGCGTCTATCCACTCGACGATCAGCCATCTTTCTTCGTCGCTCAACACACCGCTGAATCCGGGTTGGTCTTCCGGATGTGTCTTACCCTCGCCCAGCGCCCAGGCAGCCCAGCCGGGCTGGCCGCTGCAATCGAAGCGGCACGGAACCCCCAGACGCTCGATCAACCTGCTCTGGCGCGCCGAGCCAGGCACAAGGTAGGGGCTGCGCGAATCCAGGATCCTGCCGCCCGCGTCCCTGCGCGTATCGACCATGGTCAGGTTGCGGTAGGCCGCCGTCGCGCTCAGGTCGAGCCCCTGCAGGGCGCCCGCCAGGTTGACGTAGTTTCCCGCGGCCGTTATCGAGTCGTGACAGCCCGCACTCGCGCAAGAGCGGTTGAGAATGGGCTGTATGTCGCGGGCGAAATCGATCGAGCGTTGGGCCGATCTGTCCGCCAGGTCGATAGGATCTGCAGCGTGGGCCAGGCTGTGCTCGACTTCATCGCTGGCCGCGGCCCCGGCGTGACAACCGCTGCAGCTACGCCGGGCGCAGGCCGGGCCTCCCCTCCAGAGCGGATCGCTGCCGAGCGCGGCTCCGTAATGATCGAGCAACTGAATCCTCAAGGGCACTCCGGCCGGGGCCCTGACGTTGAATGAAGCATCCGGATACAGCGGGGCTTCGAAAACCCCGCCCGAGCCGCACAGCGCCCCGACATCGCGGCCGCCGATCTCCATCATCCAGGGCGCGATTTCTCCGGACAACCATTCCAGCAACCTGAGCCTGGCGGCCCCGGGAATCGGCGCACCCTCGTCCAGTGCGAACCCCTCGAAGACGACGCCTCCCTCCTGGCAAGCGCCTGGAGGCGCCGGGGGAGTCAGGCCTTCGTCCATTAAAGCGTGTTCCATAACGGGACGCGGAAACAGGTCGGCGGCATTTGACTTGCCGTACAACGGCAACCTGCGGCCATCTTGCGGATCGAGAATGGCGACCGAGTACCGGGGCACAAGACCGCGATCGCCGTCCTCTGTATTGGTGCAACCCTGGGGCGTTGTGGCAATGGATGAGAGGAAACGCCCGTCGGACAGAGGATATGGATCGCGCACCCGGCCGAGCGGAGAGCAACCGTCGCCGGCGGGAATGTTGGCAACGCTGGTCACCCATTCGCCCGCATCGTCACGCTGGCAAAGCGTCCCCGCGCCCCAGGTTCCAAAGGGCGGTGTGCAGGCGGCAAACTGTCTTGCCTGGGCATCCTGGCGGGGAGTCAGGGGAACGGCGGGCAACTCGCCGCCATCCGGCACGATCCCGGCGCTGCCCGAGGGATCGGCGACCAGGGGTACAAAGACCGCCTGACTCTCCCGCCGGGTCCAGCGCACCAGGCGTATGCGCCCGTCGGACAGGCTGCCGGCCCCGAGGTCGTGACCCGGCCCGTAGTCGAGCCGTACAAGATCGGTTGTGTCCGGAGCGACCGCGTAAAGCGTCCGGGATCGGCCGCGACCCTCGAAATCCACCTGCCCGCGGGGATCCTCCCGCAGGAAGGCTATCCGCCCGTCCGCCAGGTGGAAAGGCCTGGTGTCGTCGGCGGGACCGAAGGTCAACCTGGTGCAGGCGGGACCGACATCTCCCTTGTCACTGAAGCATTCATCACCTCGCCCGACCGCTGCCAAATCCAGCCTGTAGATGTGAAAGCGATCATGCGGGTCGGTGCGGATAGCAGCCAACGCTGATTTTCCGTCGGGTGAAACGTCGACCCCGGCGACGTCTCCAGCCGCAAGCCCCGAAAGGTCGGTAAGCTTACCCCCGGGCGCGGCCGGTGACAACATGAGCAGGTTGCCGCCCGGGCGAAAGCCGTCTCCGGCCACCAGGCTGCCGGCGTGGCGCGGAGGCGTCCGGCTTACAAAAATCAGATCGGAAAACCCGAGATCATTATCCAGGCCGGCCGGGACTCCCTCCTGGCAGGCCGCGCCGCCGACGGCCATGATCATGATCGGCCACAGGCGCAAAAAAATGCGATCAATGTTTGAGCGATTCAGCACGCGTTTTTCTGCAGGGCCGGTAACGCCCCCCCCGGGTCGGGGCGACCACTCCCTTCTCCTTGATAAAACGGGCCACCACCTCGCGGATCAATGTACGCGTATTGTGCACGTTGATCCCTTTTGCGAAGACATAGTAACCGTCTCCGCCGTTGAGGACGAAGTCATTCGTGGCCACGGTATACAGCTTGCCGGCTCGCAACGGCTTCCCGTCCGCTGTCTCGATCGACCGGCAGCGTTTTCCGGCCGGCGCCGAAGCGTCGAACTCGACTCGTAAACCGGAGATCTCCATCACGCCATAGGGGCCGGACAACCCGTGCTCGATGATCTCGGTAATCTGCGTTCCGGTCAAAGAGACCAAAACGATGTTGTTGTCGAACGGCACCACCTCGTAGATGCGCCCGTAGGTAATGTCGCCCCGCAGGATGCTGGTTCGCAAACCGCCCGAATTGTACATGGCAATATCTATGGCCTTGTCGGTTGCCCGCATGGCATCGGTGACGAGGTTTCCCACCGGAGAGTCGAGTGCGGTCTGGTTGTCCATGGTCGAAAGCGTGCGCCCCAGCTTGATATGTTCCAGTTTCTCTATGCAGCGCTTGAACTCGACCAGCTTGGCGGCGAAGTTCGCAAGCGGCTCTGTCTTGCGCCCGGCGTAGACGGGTGGGGTTCCTTTCTCGCCGCGGGCGAAGGGCACGTTGTCCTGCAGGCGCAGGCCGTCTTTCAGCAGGCGGCCGCTCTGGCCGTCCACCAGCAGTTCGACGCGGGCGAACTCCGCCCCACGGGGCCTGGTCTGCACCACGGGAATCCCGTTGATGCGGCCCGTGAAAGTCACATGCTCGTGCCCGCCGATGATCAGATCTACTTCTCCCGGCTCGAGTTCCCCGGCCAAATCGGCTATCTGGCCGTGAATCTTGCCGCTTCGCGGATCACGGCGCACCCCGGCGTGAGCCAACACGATCACCACCCCGGCCCCCTTGGCGCGCACCTCGGGCAGGATTCGGCGTAGCGTATCGAGCAGGGGGTGAAACTCGAGACCCTTGACATTGAGCGGGTTGGTAACCAGCGGAGTCTCGGTAAGGATCAGTCCGATGACCGCGATCTTTATCCCCTTGCGCGTGATGATCGTATAGGGCCGGAGATTGGTCCAACTCACCGGCCGGCCGCTCGAGCGATCGTACATGTTGGCGCACAGCCAGGGAAATTTCGATTCAGCGATACGCATCTTGATCACACCCAGTGGATCTTCGTCGGGGCCGGAGGGCATACAATGATAGCCGAGCGGCCCGAAGTCGAAATCATGGTTGCCGACCTCGACGGCGTCGTAACCCAGCATGTTATAGAACTCGACTACGGCGGCACCCTCGCTTGCGGCCGAAAGCAGCGTGCCCTGGTAGAGATCGCCGGCGTCGAGCAGCACGACTCCTCCCGGGTTTTGCGCCCGCACGGCCTGGATGTAAGCGGCCATGACGTCTATTCCGCCAAGCAAACGCTTTCCCGTGTCGCGATCTATTTCGGCCTCCAGTGCCCCGTGAAAATCGGCCGTACCGATGACCGTCAGCTTGACCGGAGAAGCTTGCTCAGCGCCCGATGTGATCCTGGCCGGCGGATTGCGGCAGGCAAACAGTAAGACCGAAAAACATGAAATCGCGAAAATTCGCTTCATGGGCGACAAACTCCATCCCGTGCGCCCCCTTCTTCGACTAAGCAGGCTACAGCACCAATCCGTAAGTGTCTATAATTCATTTGCAGTCGTACAGTTCGCCGGCCTTGACCCAGACGCGGGTTCCGACGCTGCGCGGCTCTTCGTCCGAGCGCTTTACCGTAACAAGGTAACGCTTCCCTTTTCTTTCGAAGATCTCTCCCTGGTATTGACATTCATAGTCACAGCCCCACTGGACGCAATCTCGCTGCTGCCAGCCCTTCTCGACGCGCCTGAGACGCGCCTGTTTCCGTGCACTGTGCTGCGCAGACTTCAAGGCGCCGTCTTGCTCGTGCTTTTTTCGCAAGACCTTTCCATCGCGGTAGCGCACGCTGCAGGTTCCTCCGGCGCAACGCAGATCGACTACCATTTTCGACATGCGACCGAAGCGCACCTGTCGACCCGCCCCGGCCAGGAAAGCGGCTGCCTCTTTAACACCGTGAGCCTTCTGGTAGCGACGATCGAAAAACCTGTAGACGGCGGCCGTATTCGATCCCGCGTAGGCCTCGCAGATATCGACGCCGCCCAGACGATCGTCTACGAACCTGCCGACTACCTCGTATCCGCCGTGCGGGCCGTCTTCGTCGAACAGGCGGCAGGGATCGTCGGGATCGAGCGAACAGCGGCAATCGGCTCCGGCATCGTGTCCCGCGGCCCAGGCCTTGGCGAAGGCGCCACTGCCACCGGCTCCGACGACCCAGTCCTTGCGGGCGTGTCCCCAGGCCAGCGATCTTATCGCCTCGTCCCAGTGGATGAAGAAAGTCAATCCGCTGAGCGCTTTTCTCTCCCGGCGGTCTTCCCGGGCTTCGAGTAACTCGTTCTCGATCCCCTCCAGGCGTTGGCGGGCGGACATGGTCTGCATGCCGGCGGGCAGAAAATGGTCACAACGCGCAAGCGTCTTCTTGACCCCGGAAATAGTCTTCAGGTCCGGCACTTTCACCTGGGAGAGGACATTGAGGCACTGCCGGCCCAGGGCGGCCTCGACTCCCCCTCGCTGCGAAAATGAAGGAAAGCGTTTACCCAAAAGCTCGACCTCGGATGCGAAATCGTCGAGCTGCTCGATGTTGTCAGCCCTTCGCGCCATAAGGTAGTCAATCCAGCGCGATAAAAACCGCAGTTCCAACTCGGGGTAGAAATCGGAACCGGGGAAATCCTTCAGGAAATATATAAAATCCTGCTTCAGCTCGGGGAAAGAGGCCTTGGCCGCATCCAGCTTGTTGAGCCGGTCGCGCCAGGAAAGCTCCAGATCGCGGCGCAAAAAAGCCGTCATACCCGGCAGGGCGCACACGCAGATCTTGCCCAGGCGCGCAAGCATCTGCTGGATACGCTCATGGTTGTCCGTTGTCACCGAGACGGTGTGCAGCCAGCGCAACGCGGACAAGGTAATGATCTTTTCCAGCCCGGTGAACTTTTCGTGCCGCGGGTTGTGCGCGCAGAAAGTGCACAAGGCCCTGATCGACTCGGACAGCATCTTGAAATAGCGCTGGGGGTCTGCCAGGCTCGCCTCCTGCTGAACCTTGAGAAAGGCGTCCAGCAACCCGGCCCAGCGATCGGCGACTTCCTTCTCCAGGGACACCAGTCGCGCCTTATCCGGTTTCAGCACCCGGTAGCCGATAAGGTATTCGGCAACCTTCGCGGCCCCGTCGAGCGAGTTCACGGGCAGAGCTTCCAGATCCGCGCCCAGGGCGGCGACGTCCGCGTCCGACAAACTGACCACCAGGCCGCCGTGCGCGTCCCACAGGACTGCCCGAACTATTTTGCCCTTTTCCCGTCCCTGGCCGGGGATCTTTTCCATGTGACCTCGGACGTGGAAGTCATCGAGCTTGCCGCCTGTGGCAAGCGACTCGGCCTTGCGAAAGTCGAAGCCGAGTTCGGTAAGTTTCTTCTCCAGGACGCCCACAAGTTTCCGGCGCAGGTAGCTCTTGGCGGATTCCTCGCTTTTTAACAAGAGATTCTTCTCATCCACCCGCGATTCGAAGATGCGCGCCTTGATTGTCTCGACAGGCGCGGCCTGCTCCACGGGCGTCTTTTCCGCCGCACCGCCCGGGGCCGGATTCGCCGGGCCACAAGAAGAAACCTGGACGCATCCCAGGCAGGCACAAAGAAGGATCGCGGATCGTCGCTTTTTATTCATCTCGACCTCCCCTCGGAAAGGAAAGTATCAGCCGGCCGCCCATCAGGACAAGTACGATCTAAAAAACACGACTTGACAGCCTGACGCATCTTGCCCATTAATCCACCCACCGAGGTTATCTCATGCATACAGTGGCGGTGGCAAAAACAGACGTCGGCAGGAAAAGAACCAACAACGAGGATGCCTTCCTGGCCGATGCCGACCTGGGCCTCTACGTTGTCGCCGACGGCATGGGCGGGCATGCCGCCGGTGAGGTCGCCAGCCAGGAAGCCATCGAGACCCTGCGCGATAATCTCCTGGCAAGCTCCTCATGCCTGGAGGATTTCAAGCGCGACCCAGGCAACGAGTCGGCCGACAAAGTGCGGTGCGTGATCGATCGCGCGGTTCGCGCTGCCGCCTACCAGGTCTTCGGCCTCAGCCAAATTGACCCCGAGCGCAAGGGCATGGGCACCACGCTCTCGCTGCTTCTGATAATGCCGGCGGCGGCATTCCTGGCCCATGTCGGTGACAGCCGCATCTACATGCTGCGCTCCGGCAAGGTCAAGATGATAACCAGCGATCACACCTACGTGGCGGCCATGCTGGAAGCGGGCAGGATGACCGCCGAGGAAGCGGTCCGCTCGCGCTATTCCAACCTGCTGGTCAGGGCCGTCGGATCGCATGACTACGTCGAGGTCGATACACGCATCCTGCGCTACCGTGTCGGAGACGTCTTCCTGCTGTGCTCGGACGGATTGTCGGGCTACCTCAAGGACGACGAGATTCCCCACCGCGTCAAGACAGACGACCTGCCCGGCTCGATCGAGCGCCTGATCAAGCTGGCCCTCGACCGGGGCGGCAAGGATAACATCACCGCCATCCTGGTGCGCATCGATCCCTGAAAGATATTCTCAGGTCGGGTCTATTCTCTCCACCCATCCGAAGCCGTCTTCCTGCCGTCCGTACTGCAAATCGAGCAGAAAGTCGTATAGTTTTTGCGAAATCTCGCCCGTCTTGCCGTCGGCGACCTGATAGTTCGTTCCCTTGTAGTGGAAGCTCCCGACCGGGGAAATAATGGCGGCCGTGCCCGCGCCGAAGACCTCGCGCAATGAGCCGTCCTGCTGAGCCGCGATGGCTTCGTCGATCGAGAACATGCGTTCGCTCAGTTTGACTCCCCATTTCGCTGACAGTTTGATAACCGAGTCGCGCGTGACTCCCGGCAAGATGCTGCCGGTCAGCGGGCTGGTTACAACCTCGTCGCCGAACCTGAAAAAGATGTTCATCGTGCCGACCTCTTCGACGAACTTGTGCTCCTTGGCGTCGAGCCACAGCACCTGGCTGAACCCTTTTTCCTGGGCCTCCTTCTGGGCCAGCAGGCTGGCGGCATAGTTGCCGCCGGTTTTTGCCTCGCCCACACCTCCCTGAACCGCGCGAACGAATTTATCGGCCACATAAATGCTGATCGGGTTGAAGCCCTCGGCATAGTAGGCGCCCACCGGACCGCTGATGATGTAGAACAGGTAACGGTCAGACGGTCGGACACCCAGGAAGGGATCGACGGCGATGACGGTGGGCCTGATGTATAGCGCACATCCAGGGCCGGTGGGGATCCAATCCTTGTCCAGCAACACCAGTTTCTTCAAAGCCGCAGAGACCAGCTCCAGATCCAGTTGCGGAATCACCATTCGCTTGCAAGATCTGTTGAGGCGCGCGAGGTTGTCCCGGTGCCTGAACAGGTAGACACCGCCGTCCTCGCCGCGGTAGGCCTTGAGGCCCTCGAATACCTCCTGCCCGTAGTGCAGCACCATGGAGGCCGGATCGAGTTGCAGCGGCCGGTTCGGCTCTATCCTGGGGCTGTACCAGCCCTTCCCCCGTTCGTAATCCATGCAGAACATGTGGTCAGAAAAGAGCCTCCCGAAGCCCAGCTTGGAATCGTCTGTCGGAATATGCTTCTTCATGCCGGCCTCAACTTCGCGGATCTTGATCTCCATTGCGTGTTCCTTTCTTTACGCGAGGCCGATTATAAACGAATACTCTTCATGTTCGTCGTCTCGCCAGGTTTGATCTGCACCACTATTTCTTTGTCTATGCCCTTTTTGGCATTCACCGCCCGTAGGGTGCACTTTCCCGCGGGTAACTCGATGTCGACCAGGGGTGTCACTCCCAGCTTGCGCTCCTTGTAGTAGACGATCGTCCAGGGAACCGTTGCCAACCGAAGCCGTCCGGGCGCCCGGGAGGTTTCTTGCGTAACGGGCACGGCCTTGACCGTCCCGGCGCGCTTTTTCCTGCGCGCCCGGACTTTTGGGGGGTTGCGTCCCCGGTGCCGGCCGCCATCCCTGCCAACCGGTTTGACCACCATGACCGTGCCCGCATCGACCGGGCGGGAGCCTGACTCCTCAACTCCTGCATCGAGCGGGCTTGACGCCAAGCCGCTGCCGGCGCCGGGCTGCCACAGCAAGAAAATGGCCGCTGCGGCGCCAAGCGCCAAGAGTGTCGCTCCCAAGACTGGCAGCAGGCGCGATTTTCCGGCCTGCCGTTTGTCCAATTCTGTTCTTTCCGATTCCGGCGTAGCGCCGCTACCGCTCTTCTGGTCGAATGCGGGCGTGTAACGCGAGATCGATGGTTCGGTGTCGTCAGTGTCGATCTTGAGGCCGGGCGGCGACAGCATCAGGTCGCCGAAGAGAGTCTTCTCGAGGCTCGAGCCGCGATCTTGCGCTTCCTTGATCAGATTGCGCTTGTGCAACATGCGCTCATAGAAAATCGACTGCATGAACTCGCCGATGGCTACGGTGTCGGAGGGATCGCGATTGCGCTTGAGCACGAAGGACAGTTCCATGCGCATCTCGCCGGCCGTCTGGTAGCGCAGCTCGCGCGAGCGCTGCAAGGCCTTCAGGCACACGGCATCGAGCTCGGGCGGCACGGAGGAGACGACCGTCGACGGCGGCGGAGTGTCTTGCTCGGTGATGGCCTGCAGGATCTCGAGTTCGCTGGCCTGGCGGAAGAGCTTGCGCCCGGTGAGCATTTCCCACAACACCACCCCGGCCGAGTAGACGTCCGCGCGGGCATCGAGCGACAGGTTCTTGATCTGCTCGGGCGACATGTAGCCGTACTTGCCCTTGAGCATGCCGGTAGAGGTATGCGAGAAGCGATTGGTGGCCTTGGCAATTCCGAAGTCGACCAGCTTGACCCCTCCCGCGTAGAGCACGAAGATGTTCTGCGGGTTGACGTCCCGGTGCACGACCTGCAATGCCTCGCCGTCCGGGCCCACCATGGTGTGGGCGTAGTGCAGACCCTCGCAGACCTGCAGGGCGATGCCGCCGGCCATGGCCGGCGGCAGGGGGGTCTTGTTCTTGTGGATCTTGCGCATCAGTTTCGCCAGGCTCTCACCCTCGAGGTACTCCATGGCGATGAAGTACTGCTCGTCCACGTGCCCCAGGTCGTAGATCTGCACGATGTTCTGGTGACTCAACCTGGCGGCGATGCGCGCCTCGTCGAAGAACATCTTGACGAACAGATCCTCGCGGGCCAGGTGCGGCAGGATACGCTTGATAACCAGAAGCTTTTCGAAGCCGGCTATGCCCGTCTGCCGGGCGACATAGATCTCGGCCATGCCCCCGGTGGCCAGGTGGGCAATCAGCTCATACTTTCCGAATTTGAAAGAAGCTCCGCCGGCGCTCATGACGTGACAAAGCTATTGCAGCCCCCCCTCCAAGTCAACCCGCGACAGTTACTCGTCGCCGCACCAGGGGTAGACGTCGGTGTCGTCGATTACGATCGACCCCGAGCCGGCTGTAAGATCCAGATCTCCGTCGAAGACCACGCCTGAACTATTTGCATCGTCGGTTACGTCGCGCACCAGTTGCAACCTGATTACGCCTGTCGAAATTCCGGCGGCCTCTATTGAGAAATCGAAGACGCACATGCACGAACAGCGCGCGCCACCGGCCGCGCTCTCGGGTGCGTCACGCTCGGTGACCAGGTAGAAATCTTCCTGCTCCTCGATCTTCATGCTGTGATCGCCGCAGCAGTTCAAAAGCACGCGCGTGTTGGCAAGCCTGAGAGTCGCGCTGCCCTGATCGTATTGCCACAAGAGCATCTCCGCCTCGCAGTAGGCCGGATCGGCGTCGAAGAACGCATCGCCCTGCTTATCGAAGCCGCCGCACTCCGAGACATTGTCCGTCTGGCTGGTTATGGAGCCGGGGCCGCTGTTGTATCCGCCGCAGCCGGCCGCCAGCGCCACAGCACAAAGCACCGCCAGAGTCATCATTGATCTTCTCATCTCGCACCTCCCATCGGTTCATGGTTCATCTCATACGGCTCATACTTTCTTTCATTCCGACTTACACATGAGCGCGGGAAAATGGGAAGGCCTGCTGATTTTTTTTTCTACGGCTCGGTGCACCAGGGATCGACACTGGAGTCGTCTATGACAACCTGGCCAGAGCCGTCGGACAGGTCGATCAGACCCTCCCATACGTCTTTCGACCAACCGGGATCGTCGGTCACCACCCTGACGATCTTGGCCTGGATGATGCCCGCGGCTATTCCCTCCACCTCGACCGTGAAGTCGAAGACGCACATGCAACTGCAGCGGCCCCAGCCGTCCTCGGGCGCGTCGGTCTCGGTGAAGAGGTAGACGCCGTCTTTGAATTCGACGCTCAAGCTGTGATCACCGCAACAGTTGAGCAACACACGGGCGTCGGCCAGCTTCAGCGTCTGGCCGGCCGCCTGATAGCGCCAGTGCAACACCTCCGCCGCGCAGTACGGCAGCGGATCGCCGAACAGGCTGCCCCCGCTGGACTCGAATCCCCCGCAGGCGCTCACCTTGTCGTCCTGCACCAGGGCATTGTCGATGCAGTGTCCGTCCACGGCGCAGCTCATACCCGCGGGACAATCGCCGCACTGCAAGGTTTGCCCGCAGCCGTCATTCAATGCCCCGCACAGGTAACCCATATCCTGACAGGTCACCGGCTGGCAATCGGCGTCGCAACGGCCGTCCGGCCGGCAGATCTCATCTCCCGGACAACCGCCGCAGTCGACCTCGGCGCCGCAGCCGTCGGCCCAGCTTCCGCACTCCATGCCCAGTTCGGAACACGACTGTGGCTCGCAAACATACTTGCCACTGAAATCCCCGCAGCCTGCTAGAAAGACGATCAGCACTGACGACTCGATCATACGATTGGCGACTTTGAGCATGATACCCTCCATCCTCAATTAGAAAATGTATCCCAGCCCTAGAACTCCCTTGAGCAGCAGGTGCTCGGACATGCTTCCATCCATCTTGAAAAACGTGCCGCCCGCCTCCCAGAACACCTGCAGCGTCAGGCCCGCAACCAGCGGCAGGTCAATGCCCCCCACGGCCCCGCAGGCAAAGATTATCCCGCTGAAACTCTCGCCGTTGGGCAACCACTGGGCTCCATAGCTGACCCCCAGGTTCAACCCGGCAAACAGATCCAGCACCGAGTATTCGAAGCGCCAGGTGACGTAATTTTCGAAGGCGTACATGCGCAGGCGAAACCGCAATCTGTCCTGGTCGACGTCGGCCTGCCCGTAGACGAAATGCGGAAAGAGCGAAAGCGGGCCGAGATCGGCGCGCACTCCCACCACGCCCTGGTGGACGACGCCGAAGTTGTTGAGCGCCCCGCTGGCCATGCCGTACTGCAGAAACATTCCCAGGCCCCCGCGGCCGGGAGCTCCGGACTTGAACGAGGCAAGCAGCGAGCCCTGCTCGACCATCCTGCCGGAATCGACCTTCACCGTACCTCCGGGCGCAATCTCGATTTCCTCAGAGAAGAGTCGTCCGTGCCGCCGTTGGGCAATTTCGTAGATCCCGGGAGCCAGGGCCAGAGTCCGGCGGCTGCCGTAAGGCTTCGACATCTCGGCCACGACACTTTCACTCTCTTTCCTGACAACCAGAAATCCGCCCTTTACGGCGGGCCCGAAAACGAGCTTCGCCCGCGCCCTTTCTAGGTCTGTCAAGACGACCTGGCCTCGCCCTGCGATCTTGTAGTCGTAGGTCGGGTGTTGCGAGCCGGCCAGTGTCCGGGCGGTCTCGGTGACCGTCTTGTCGTAGGCATACTGGTACACCTCGGCCAGGGTGACCTTGCCGTCCTGGTTGCCGTCCGCCGCACCCCTCAGCCCGGACAACAGATAGTGAGTGTAGAATGAGCCGCGCAGATCGACCGACTCCTGTGAGTTCTCGCCCGATGAACTGGAGGTGATGATCGCGGTTCCGTCGGCGTCGATGTGATCGGTCAGCACCAGGTCGAAGGCCGGCCCGGGCCGGCCTCCCTTGACCGACGTCAGGCGGCCGCTCTGGCACGAGTCAATGAAGGTGATCTTGACCTTGGCGCTGGAACTTTCGATCATCCGGCGCAGTTCCGCGTAGGGCAACAGTTGCGAACCGAACTCCAGGTTTACCCCGTCCGAGTGACCCGAGAAGTAGATCAGCAACATGGCGCGGGGCACTTTCGCCGGAACCAGCTTGTCGATCTTGGCGTTTATCCCGGCCAGCGCCTCGCGAAAACTATCGGCTCCGTCTCCGGTCAGAAGCACCAGGTTGTCGTCTTGAACCCCGCCCAGATCTTCGAGCATTGTCGCAAACTGTTTGGCGTCGCTCTGGGCATAGCGCAGCGATCGTTCTCGCTCGCGGCCGCGATTGTTGCCGGCCACCAGCGCGAAACGGGCTATGTCCGCGCTGGCCGCGACGGGCAGAAGACAGGCAATCAGCAACAGCAGAGCAGAGACCCGCGGCTTCATCGCTTGTCTCCCCTGCGGAACAACAGGCTGGTTTGATCGAGATCCACAGGCAGTCTGCTCAGGTTCTCGATGACTGCGCCGTGCTCGAAACTCTTGGACACAGCCGCGCGAACTTGTTCGAAGTCGATTGTACGCTGCGCGAAAAAGGCGAAAATACGCTCATCGGCGCGGCTTTCGTCCATGACGATGCTGCCCGGCAGTTCCTGCTCGCCGCCCGCAACACGGACTGCCGCGTAAGTCTGCAGGCCGCCATCGGCGTCCAGCGCGACGACCAGCACGAATCCCGGCCCGGCAGTAGAGACTCTGAAACGAATGTGATCTGCGGGCAGCAGCCGCTCGCCCTCGTTCATCTGAAACACCCGCCCGGCACGCAGGCAAAAAACCTGCAACCCGACGCTGCCCTTGATGCCGGAATAAGAGTCGACCCCCGGCGCGCCCGGTGTCTGCCACAAGACGACAGCCAGAAGCACTATCACAATACCAAAGGCCGCAACGGCGGCCAGGCGCGGAGACAGCAACCATCCAAGACGAGAGGCATGCGAGTCGCCGGCCAGCCTGTCGGCAACGGCATCCACGCTTGCGGGAAAAATATCCTTCTCGAAAACCTGCCGGGCCTGTTCGTGGTCACGCAGGCGGGCACGACAGTCTGCGCAACTTTCGAGGTGGCGCCCAAGCGGGTGATCCGCAGGGCAGCCGGCAAGCCAGAAAGCGTCCAGTTCGTACTCCGACAGGCAGCCTGCCGCTCGGTCGCCTTTGAATTCAAAACTCACGCCTGCTTCTCCCCTCTCCGCGTCTCGCGCGCCTTGCGCCCGAACAGCGCCAGCTTCTTGCCGATCGTCCTGCGGCTCAGGCCCAGCACGCCGGAGATCTCCTCTTGTGTCATCCCATCCAGGTGGGACATGACCGCGATCTGCCGGGTCTTCTCATCGACCAGCCCGCATAAGGCCAGAACCTGTTGTCGTGCCGACAGGCGCGCCTCGGGCCCGGAGCCTGAGGCACGCGCGCCAAGCTCGTCCGGAGCGCGGAACTCGAGCCGCCTGCCGTCCCGGATCAGGTTCAAACAGTAGTTGGTCGAGACCCGGTAGAGCCAGGGCAGGCACTCCCTGTCCATGACCAGTTTTCCGGCGTTACGCAGCATGCGCACGAATACCTCCTGCGTGGCGTCCCGAGCCTGCTCGGGGTCGGCCAGCAACCGCAGACACCGCCTGTAGATCAATGGACCCAGCCGGTGGTACAGCTCGCTGATATCTTCCCGGTCCATTCTATTCTACTGATTATTACCCGCTGGGGAGAAAAAGTGGGAAAGTATAATTCGAAATATGAGCGGCGAACCCGAAAATCGTTGACAAGTTCAGTACATGAAACAGAAACTGGCTCTAATCCAATATCCAGTATTTTCCAGGAGGGTATGTTATGCGTGTCAAAAGACTAGCAGTGATGGCGTTTCCGCTTGTTGGGCTTCTGCTGATCCCATGGTTCGCTCGGGCGCAGTCGCCCGATGCGATCCTTAAAATGTGCCTGCGCGACGGCAGGAATACAGTCAGGCGGCTCAAGAGAGACGTCTCCTCGGGCGCCTCCAGCTTCCATTCCCTGGTGAGGACCTGCATCGAGGGGCCCAAGGCGGAGAAGATCAAAAACCTGGCGGGCTACCAGGAGGTCCTCAAGTTGCACAAGGAGGCCAAGAGCCTCCTCGAAGGGGCCGTCAAGCAGCAGGAGGAAACCAAGGCAAGCGCAATTAAGGCGTCCTTGGATTTGGGACCCGGTGGTGACAAGAAGGCCGTCATGAACCGGTGGCGCGTGCGTCCCGGGCGCTGTATCGAGCCTGCGAAATGGGACAAGGCTGCCGGGAACGCGCCGGAGAAATCCAAGCGCACGGCCCGCATCGCCGGCCTGGATGACGAGCAGGATGTCAAACGGATCAACCCCCGCGTGTTCTCGGGCAAGGGCAGCGCTGGACGCTGGCCCTCGGGCATGACCGCCTGGGATCACCTGGTGCGAATCGCCTGCGGCAAGGCGGTCGAGGGGATCGACTCTTTCTATTTGCCGAATCGCCAGGTCTACGGCACTCAGTTCCTCGAGGGTGACTCGCGTACAATCCTGGCCAGGGCCATCAGCGAGGGAACCGATGACGAGGATCACAAGGTCCTTTACAACGCGGCCCTGATCCAGGAGGCCTTCGGAGGCACAGCCTGGAATGCCAAGGAGGATTACGAGGCGTTTTTGTATTTCTCGGACGCCATCGGCAAGCCGCCCTCGGAGGCGGAGGTCTCCGCGGCTATCGACAAGCTGTTTCCGGAGCGCAAGTACGAGAAGGACAACCTGCTGTTCGTTTTCAGTCGCGGCGTCAAGGCAATGAAAGAGATCGGCGCAGCCTTCGACAAGATGGAGTCCAAGTACCCGCGCATGAAGGCCGTCTATCGAGATACAGCCCTCCAGGCGCGAAAGCGCTGGAATGAGCGTCGCAAGCGCTACGCGGGCGCCTACCGCATCCTTGACCCGATCACAGCCAGCCTACTCGAGGATCCTACCTCCAGTCCGCCGGCCGGCTGCGAGTCGAAGCTGCTCGGACTGCGTGCGCAATTGGCCCGGGAGATCAAGCCCAAGGATGAGAAAGGAATACGCAAGCTGCGCATCGAGCATCCACTCGGCTACCAGATAACCGAGGCGCTGGCTTATTGCTACCTGGGTCAGGGCAAGTTCGCCAAGGCCAAGCTGGAGGCCGACGCACTTAAGCGGACCAACCGTCGGGTGAACCTGGGAGAGGAGATCTTCTACTCTCGCCGTGACGCCATCAGCGCGCTTGAGCAGGAACTGGGGTCCGCCGAAAAGATTCGCAAGTTCGTGCCCAATTATAGTACTCACGGAATCGGCATGCCGGTGCCGGGATCGGTGCGGCGCAGCCCGCGGTTTTACGCCGCCATCGATTCAAAAGGCGATTTCCTGACCCGCGGAGGGGACGACCGCAAACCGGCCGTTGTGGCTTCCAGGAAGAAGGTGGCGACCGGAGTCCAATTGATCTTCAAGAAATACACCTTCACCTACAAATACCGCGATGTGAAGTGCAAGGCCACCAACAAGGTTGATCGCTACGAATACGAGTTCCCTCCGGGCGGTAGAACAATCATGAGGCCGATCTACCGGCAGAAGTGCTGGAAGGTTGGGCCGGTTAAAAAGAAGCGTATAACCTACCAGGAGAAGCCGGTGATCTTTCCCGAGGCCGATGCCAAGGGGATCAAGAAAGGCATGCAACTGATCGTTTTAGACAATCGGAAAGTGGCCGGCGACGCAGTGATCATCGACTGCTGGCTCCAGAAGGGCAAGAAAAAGGCCCTTGTGTCGCAGGGGATCGCGATCCATTAGAATCTGAGTAAATGGGGACGGCAAGATGAAAACGCGGCGTTCCCGTCTATTTCGGGACCCAGCGTCCTTTCAGGTCGAAAGACAGTTGCAAGTGATGCTTGATGGACAGCATGTAGATGTCATCGCCGCGCACGGTATATAGCAGCAGGTAATCGCCGGTGATGTACTCGCGAAGTTCGACACTCTTCCCCATGCGTTTGGTGAGAGTCTCGTGGAGAAGCAGCCCTTCTGCCGATCGGGGTCTTCTTGCAAGGAAATCAGCGCCCAGTCCAGGGAACCGTCGCAGGTTGGGAAATATTGTATCGAACAACTCTTCCAACAAGGACAAGAACGCCCTGCGGGCATCACGCTCTGCGAGGAAGCGTTCAACCTCTTCCAGGTTCGCTTCGAAGTTGCGGGTCAGGTGTATATTGGAGCGGCCGCTCATTTCCAGGCACTAGCGCTTGCCGGACTTTTTCTTGTACTTGGCGCGAAGCTCGGACACTTTCAGCGTTCTGCCCTTTTCCACGTCGCCCCAGGCGCGGCTGGCTTCATCGAGCATGGTCAGGTGGATGTTCTCGCGCTCCATGCTGTGGTAGTAGTCGAGGCGCCTGGCGTCAATCAACGCCACATAGCTCTCTCCGTTGCGAGTGATGATCTTCTCGCGACCCTCGCGAACCTGCTCGGCAAGCTCCGTCAGGCGGGCCCGAACCTTGTTCAACGGCACGATATCCGCGGATGTTACTGCCATGACGACATCTCCATAATTGTTAATCTACTCTATAACGTATACGTTAATACCTTTCGGCTAGCGCTGCAATGGGAAAATGGACTCCAAACCTATTCTGTCCCCATTAGTTCGAAGGGGAAAAAAATGGGGGAAGGATGGGGACGGAGTAGATTTTTTCATATTCCGTATTGTCGAGTTGACAATCGTTGCTGATATTAGTACGATTGTCTCGTAATTCGCAACGGAGAGAAACCTGGTGACACCGGTTCCACTGACGCTCAAGTACTTGTTCTCGTCGAAGCTCAGGGTGAAGGTGCTCTCGCACTTCTTCTTTCACCCGGGCGAGGCCTTCCACGTGCGCCGTCTGGCGGCGGAGTTGGAGGAGTCCGCCGGGAGCGTCGCACGGGAACTGGCCCACCTCGAGAAGGCGGGCGTCCTCTCTTTCCGTGCCGTGGGCAATCAGAAGCACTATCGTCTGCGGGAAGACAACCCGATTATGGAGGATCTGCGGAGTCTCTTCCTGAAGACCTCAGGGGCGAGCGCGGAACTAAAGACCGCGCTCGAAAGGATCGGCGGCGTTGAGGTGGCCTTCATCTACGGCTCCTATGCCACCGGCGAAGCGCACGCGGCGAGCGACATCGACTTGATGGTGATCGGGGAGGTGTCCGACCGGAAGCTGGCCCCCGTCGTCGCGCGGGTGGAGCGGCGTCTCAAGCGCAACATCAACTACACGCTCTACAGCCGCGGCGAGGCGGAGAAGCGGCTGGGCAAGAAAGGCGAGTTCGTGCACGAGGTCCTCGCCGGTTCCAAGATTACCCTGATCGGGAGCGCGAATGACCGACTATTCCGAGTTGCTTGACGCCGGACGCGTGAAGCGGGGCCGCTTTGCCCGCAAGCAGGTGGAGGACTGCCTGAACATCGCCGGGCGTGACTTGGAGACGGCCCGGAGCGTGATCGATGCGAGCCCCGAGTGGGCCTTCAACATCGCCTACAATGCCATGCACCAGGCCGGCCGGGCGTTCATGTTCCATTCCGGCTACCGTGCGCTGGGCGGTGGGCACCACGCCTCCGTCGTTCGCTTCCTGGAGATCGCTATGGGCGCCGAGTTCGAGGATACCCTGGCCTTGCTGGATCGGATGCGACGAAAGCGCAACCGGGCGACTTACGACATGGTGGGAACCATCTCCCGCAAGGAGGCCGGCGAGGCGCTCTCCGTGGCCAAGCAGTTCGTGAACGATATCGCGCGGCGTGTCACATTCACGAGAAGGGGAAAGAAGTAAAAACGGAGTAAAAGAGCGTGTCTGACCCTGTATTCAGGAATGTCAATACATGTTAACCGGCTTAATACGGAAGAGAGCTACTGATCTGCTGCCAATGGTACCGGAAGGCAGCGCAGCCCACACTTATAGAGCCCGCAGGAATTCGGGTCTGAGCAGCGGCGAGTCGGAAAGAACGGGGACGGAGTAGGATCTACTTCCATCCCTGCACCCAAAGTGATACGCTCCTGTCATAACAGGAGAAAGATGAATCTAGTGTTCAAAGCGAGAGGCTTTAGTGCTTTCCTTATTGTGTGAAGAATGGGGACGGAGTAGATTCTTTGCCGATCCTGACTACAGCGAGTTCGACT
>CAZXHT010000071.1:0-32803 GCA_964640665.1 uncultured Myxococcales bacterium | reverse complement strand
CGCTGTTTGCCGGGTGTCCACAAGTCCCCAGCCCGTCGCATTGATCGTCTGTGCATATGTTGCCGTCGTCGGTACAGGCGGTGCCGGCGGCAGAAACGCAGTTGTCTACCGCCTCGTTACATGAGTTGTTGCACTCGCTGCCGGCCAGGCACGGATCGCCCGCGTGATTACATGCACCCCCGGAACACGTGTCCACACCGTTACAAAACAGACCGTCGTCGCAGGGAGCGCTGTTTGCCGGGTGGGCGCAAGTCCCCAGCCCGTCGCACTGATCGTCCGTGCACACGTTGCCGTCGTCGGTACAAGCGGTGCCGGCGGCAGAAACGCAGTTGTCTACCGCCTCGTTACATGAGTTGTTGCACTCGCTGCCGGCCAGGCACGGATCTCCGGCCGACACACAGCCGGTCACCGGGTCGGAGGCGGGATCGGCGGGATCGCAACTATCTGCACCGTCGCAGAACAGCCCGTTATCGCAGGCCGCGTCGTTGGGAGTATAGACGCACGAACCTGCCGTGCAATCGTTCGCAGTGCATGATCTTGCATCGTCACAGACATTGCCGCAGCCTCCGCAGTTGTTCGGATCGATGTTCAAATCCTGCAGGGGGTTGAAGTCCAGCGGGCAGATGTCGACGCCATCGTCGAACAAGTCTCCGTCGGTGTCGGGATTCAAGGGATCGGTCTCGCCGGGATCGACGCTGCCGTTGGCATTGGCGTCCTCGACGCCGTCCGCCAGGGAGTCTCCATCGCTGTCTGGGTTGGAGGCATCGGTTTCACCAGCATCCTGGGCCCCGTTGCCGTTGACGTCCTCGATGGAGTCAGGCAGGCCGTCGCTGTCCGAGTCGGTGTTGAACGGATCGGTTGTCGTCAAGGGATCGGCGTCCGGCACGAAAACGGCCGGATCGGTGCCCTTGAGCGGCCCGGCGCCGTCTGGATCGGGCACGCCGGAGACCAGCCCAACCTCGATGCCGTCCCAGATACCGTCCGCGTCGCTGTCCGGATTGAGCGGATCGGTGATGAATCCGTCCAGGCCGGCCACGGTTTCCTGATAGTCGTCGATACCATCGTCGTCAGTGTCGGCATCGTTGGGATCGGTGCCCAGGGCTGCTTCCTGGGAGTTGGTCAGTCCGTCCCCATCGGGATCGTCATTGCCTACGTCGACGACAACGAGGTTGGACTCCTTCTGCATCGTTGTGTCGCTTACGATCCGGGCCAAATTTGAAATGGTGGTGCCTGGAGGCGTGCCGGCGTTCACCCTGACCTGGAAAGTCATCACGTAGCCGGCGCCGGCGGGAAGAGATGGAAAAACGGCCGACACGCCGCCGGCGGTGGTAACGTTGAAGTCGCAAAAATCGGCGTCCAGCCCGTCGGTTTCGGCCTGCGGGCCAGAGCCCGTATCCATGGTCATGCTGCCGGGCTCGTAGGTCGTGTTACCCGGGATGAGATCAGTCACCAGCGCATTGGTTGCGTCAAGCAAGCTCAGGTTCTCGATGGCCAAGGTGTAGGTGACAAGCTCGTCCGGCAAGACTCCCGCTGGCTGGGCGCTCTTTGTCACCTGCAGGACCGGATAGATTACCTGCGTCGTGACGGTGTTAGAATCCACCCGCGGCAGGTTTGTTGAATACGCTGAAACCGTGTTATCGATGAGCGTGCCTTCCGGCAGTGTTATCACTTGGGCCTGGCAGTGTACGGTTATGGATGTCCCCGCGCCAAGATCTCCCAGGTTCCAGCTGACACTACGTGTGGCGACGGAGTAGGTCCCGCCGGTGTCAGCTGAAATGAAAAGAAGTCCTTCATGCAGCGAATCACTCAAGACAACGCCTTGGGCCACATCCCCGGGATTGCTCGACGTGTTCTGCACCGTGATGGTATAGGTCAGAGTATCCCCGGATGTCGCCGTGGCGAGATCCACTTGCTTTGACACATCCAGAAAAGTCTTGTTGACGACGAAGGCATCGTGCGGTTCGACCGTCAGGCCGCTGTAGATGCCCTGGGCAAAGACGTCGAACGGATAGCTCCCGTCGGGATCGCTTGCCTGCCAGTCGAGCGTAAGGGTGATGACAATCTCCTCGTCATGGTCCAGATCGGCGTTCAGATCCCAAAGAAGCGTGGTCAATCCGCCCGACGATGAGCTTTGCGGATCTATCTGCACTGCCGGAGATCCGGGCAGCGTGACCCAAGCCGTGCCGGGAGCGTAGGCCAAGCTGTCGAGCATCTGCAGCCAGGCGCCGACGCCCGAGATGGCGTCGTAGTTGCCGGCCGCAACGGTTATCGTGACGTCGACGCTCCCGCCCGAGGTGGGCACGCTGGTAGTCGATGGGACCCCGCTCACGGAGAGGATCGGATCGAGGAAATCCTGGGTCAGCGGCAGGATTGTGTAACCCAGGTCGAGATACGGGTTGCCGTTTGCTGAGCAGTCGCCGTCCTGTCCGTAGGCCAGCGCGACCGGGCCGTCGGCCACGAGGTGTGTCCCCGCGTTGTCGCCGTCGGTTGGGTCGTAGATCCTGAGAACATCGCCGACATTGAGCGTGTATGGGCCGGGCTCGGTGGCGATGTCGCAGTCGGTGGACGCGTCGTCGAAAATTCCGTCTCCGTCAAAGTCCACCTGGACTGTGGTGCTGTCACGTGTCGGTGTCACCCATATCGGTGAGCCGGCCTGGGCGGGATTGTAGAGCGAGTTCGCCGGGGACCATGAAATGTAGTAGTCGTCCTTGAGGTAACGGCTGGGCACCAGCGAAAATCCCCAGTCGCGGTTTGCGCGCGTGTAGTCGTAGGCCACAATGCCCCAGATCAGGTCGTCGGCCACGATGCGCGCGCCCGACCCGGCCCTGAGCGGCCCGCCGGTCTCGTCGATCCACGAAGTCGCCGATGCGCCCGGAATGTTGAAGTTCCAGGAATTCACCTGGTCGAAAACACTGACGTTGACAGCAGAGATGCCGGGATTGAACAGATAGATGTTTGCTTCCCGGTTGTTTGAAACCGGCCCGCGAAGCGGCACGACGTAGTCCCGGCCGTAGGCCTTCAGCGGGATGGCGTTGAAGAAACGGGTCTGGTAGCAGCCGTCCGAGCCGGTCAGGATGCCAACCTGGACGTCCTTGCTGGCGCTGACCAGCGTGTTTTCCATAATGACGATAGAAGGCGCCGCCGTCTCGTCGACGTAACCAGGGCCCTGGGATGTCGGGGGCTCAGGTGGTTGGGGCGGATTCCGCGGATTGGTGAAGCCGCTGTAGTAAGTTTCGCCCCGGGACAGCTCGATGCCCACTTGGTCGGTGCCGTTGTCGACGATCACCCAGGTGCCGTCGTCGAAGGCGGTGACCTGGATCTCGACGTACTGAAAAGGAGCGAACGAGCCGTTGTCGCCCCCGTGGGCGCCGTAGGAGTCGACCCCGACGGGTATGCGGTAGGTAAGGAAGCCGGCCAGGGCCTGGCGGGCGTACATCTCCCAGGCCCCGCCGATATGCACAACGCCCTCGGGCCACATGTTGTGGGCGATATCCACCGGCCCGCCCAGGCTGACGACCCGGTCTCCACCATCGTAACGCAGGTCATTGGGATCGCGCGGCTGCACCGGGACGACGGCGTTGATACCGCCGCCGGAGCCGTCGCTCCTGAGCGAGAGCACCTGGCCCCGCGAAAGCAGGTACACCTCGGTGCTGCCTTGTACCGGGCTGAAAATGTTCGGCTCGTAGCCGTCTTCCCAGTGGTCATAGTAGACCGCCTGGTTGTCCAGGGTGGCGGTCATGGTCACTACCGAGACCATGTTCACAGTACCGAGCGCGGTGCAGCTGTTGTCAGCGGTTTCCGCGTCGTTGTATAGAAAGTCGAAGACTTGGCTCTCGCGTCCCAGGATGATGTACTCTTGCAGCCCGGCCGGCATGCCCTGGGCCAACAGATCGGCAGGAAGCAGACATAACCAGGTGATAGCCAGTGCCAGAATGTTTGTGATTCTCATGTCTTTCATGCGTATGACCTCCTCGAGTCCAATTGCGTAAATATATCATATCCGGTGCGCGGCTGTCATTATGTGAAAAATAGTGCTAGCATCAATTTCATAATGCGATTCACCTGGCAAAGAAACCTTTGGGTACTGCTCGCGCTGGTTGCGGTTCTTACAGGTGCTTGCAGCGGCCGCGCAGGACCTGGCGACGGAGGCCAACAGGACGGAGACGACGCGGGCGACGGAATCGAAAACCCCCTGCGCATCGGTTCGGGGCAAACGTTCGAAATCACCACCTGGAACATCCGCAATTTCCCGACCGACTCCATGACTGCCGGGCGCGTGGCCGATCTGATTCGTCAGATGGACATCGACATGCTTGCCGTCGAAGAGATCGCCGACGTTGACGCTTTCGACCGGGTGCTTGACTGCCTGAACGGCTACTCGGGCGTTCTCTCCCCGGATGAGTACAGTTCAGGAGAATACCAGAAAACCGGATTCATCTTTCGCACGGACATGGTTCATATCGGCACCCCGGAGTCGATATTCGACGGAGATGGCTATGCCTTTCCACGCCCGCCCCTGCAGGCTCGGTTCGATGTCGACCGGCCGCAGGGCGGAAAGCTTTCGTTCGTCGCCATTGTCCTGCACCTCAAGGCCGACATGGGTGAGGAGAACGAGGCCCGCCGCAGGCAGGCCTGCGGAAAGCTCAAGACGCACGTCGATGATCTGGTCGCGGGCGGTGAAAATACGCGGGTTTTCGTGCTGGGCGACTTCAACGACCAACTCGGCGATCCCGCCGACGACAACGTCTTCCAAGTGTTTCTGGAAGACGAGCAGCACTACAGTTTTCTCACCCGACAACTCGCCGACCAGGGGGAGTACTCGCTGATACCCTGGCGCGTTTTTCTCGACCACATCCTGGTCACGGCCGATCTGTTTGCAGACTACACGAACGGCACCACTGAAGTGGTTCCCCTGGATCAGGAGATCAGCGACTACGACTACGTCAATGAGATCTCCGATCACCGCCCGGTGGCGGCGGTATTTCCACTCTGATCAGGCGCGGACTTCCTCGAAAACGTGGTGTTGGCCGTGCCACTCCAGCAGGCGGGCGAACGGCTTGTCCTGCTTGTAGTCGATGCGCACGAAAATGAGCCTGCAGGCGTGTCCCAGCGAGTTGAGATCGAGCGCGGTCACGTCGTTCCAGCAGCCGGGGTTGAGGTACTCGCGTTCATGGCCGAAGTTCTTGTGAATCGGAATATGGGTATGACCCAGGATGACGATGCCGGCGTCTTCTTCTTCGAGAATTTTACGGGCATCCTCAACCAGGGTCGGAGACCTCTTCACGTCGAAGAAGGCTGAAAAGCCCTTCAATGCGCCTGCGCGCTTGAGCGGCAGGCTGCTGAATCGGGTCTTGATGATGAACACGATGTAGCGTACGGCGTGAAACAGACCGAACCAGAAATCATTGAAGATGGCCCAGCGGCTATACATGTTGTAGGGCTTGACCTTGTCGATGTACGGCCTGGTTTTCTTGACCCGGTATAGAAAATCCTTGACGAAGAAGACACCCCAGGGAAGGTTCAAAACCGGCTCGGGGTAGCCACGCGTCAGAAAGTAGCGCCTCTTGTCGAAGCGGAAGATCGGTTCGAGCCGGTTGCCATGCTCGACGTGAACGCCGTCGAAACAATAGGCCTCATTAATGAAAGAAATCTCTCCCTGGATCACCCGGCGGATCGTGTCCTGAACGCCTATCCACAGCAAGCCGGGATCGTGGTTGCCTAATATGAAGACGATCCGACGATGCGGATGCGCGTTGAAATTCTTCAGGGCATCGAACATTTGCCTATGGCCCAGGATGATTGCCTCGGTCTTGTTCACCGAGGCGCGTTCGGTCAGAATGCCGTCTTCTTGCTCCTCGGGCATGAGTTGGATCATGTTGAGAAAGTCGCCGTTGACTATCAACTCGACATCGGCATCATCGTTCTTACCGCAGTAATCGATGAATTCGATGAACTTGTCGTCATAGACGAAGTCTTCCAGCGGGTTGACGGAGCCGTCGGGCAGGAAACGTCCGTTTCCCAGGTGCAGATCGCTAATGACGAACTTGATTTTCTTCATCGCGCCTGGCTTTCGTGTCTCCCGCTTTCCCTTCCAGCTCTTTGCCGCGGTATGTCCTGCTTCTACGATAGACGTCCAGAGCCCGTTTGCCAAGCACCTTGCCGATGGCCGTCAACGGTACGGCCATCAGGACGCCTAAGAACCCGAACACCTCTCCGAAGGCCATGATCGCCAGGATGACGGCCACCGGTGCCAGGCCGAGTTTCCGTCCCAGCACACGAGGTGTCAAAAAGAGGCCATCGACAATGTTAACACCGACGAAGATAGCCGCCACCGACAGGAAGGCGCCCCAGCCGGAACCTTCCAACAGCAAAAATAAAAACGACAAGAGCAGGCCGGTTGCAGTGCCCAGGTAGGGCACGAAGTTGAACAGCCCAGCCAGCACCCCGATCGTCACCCCGGCTGGAACCCCTGCAAGGCTCAGTGCGACGGCGTAGGTTACCGCCAGGATGCTGCAAACAGTGCCCTGACCCCTCAAGAAGCCTGAAAGAACCGTGTCAATGTCACCGGCAACCTCCAGCACTTGTGGGCGATGCGGCACGGGGACGAGGTTTACAAACCATCCGGTGATCTTGCGATAGTCGGCCAGGAAGTAGAATGTGAAGAGGGGGATGATGACCACGTACACCAGTGACACGATAAGCGACACGGCCCCGGACAACACGTTCTGCAGCAAGTTGGCCACTGGTGCCGCCAACTCGCCGGCGGAAGCGTTCAGCTTGCTTGCAGCTGCATCCAGCATCTCGCCCAAGGTGTCGGGCAACTGCAGGCTGAAAGTCCTTTCCAACCAGGGGATGAAGGACTGGTGAATCTTTTCAAGGTAGGCGGGAAACCTCTCAGCTAGTCCCGCGAGTTCCTGGTGGATGGTGGGCACGATCAAGGCAAACAGCCCGGCCATGATCAAAAAAAGCAAAAGCAGGCACAGGACGCCTGAAACCGATCGCGGGATCTTGTGCCTTGAAAGCACCTCCACCAGCGGCTCGAAGATGTAAGCCAGCAGAAAAGCCAGCAGAACGGGTGCCAACACGCCGCGCAGGGCGTAGACGATGATACCGAAAGCGATGGACGCGAGCAGTGTGTACAGGAATGCCCTGCTTGGCAGGCGAGAGTTCTGTTCGGTCATCTACTATTGCCGCTGTTGATCGCGAGACTTGTTCCAGGCGACCCACTCGTCGGCCGCGTCTTGTTCGCTGTTGAAGGCCACCGGTGCGCTGATCTTGCCGTTGGCGGCCACGCGTACCTCCTGCATGGCCTTGGCAACGAACTCCTCCCACTCCTTCTTGGTCACTTCTTGCGGGCCGGCGACCTCGACGCGCCCAGGACCGCCCGGCTTGACGCCTTGCCTGGGCATCTGGAACTTGCCACTGGCATTCTTGGCCTTGCTTGATTTCGCGTAGATCGGAGCGTTCGACACGGCCACGGCGCCGGTGTATACGCGCACGACGGTGCTCTTGTCGGTCTTGGAATCTATCCTGAAAGTAGTGCCGCGCACACCGGCTACGGCGTTGGATGTTTTAACCTCGAACTTGGAACCGGAACCAGTCAACTTCGAAACCAGGGCGTAGGCCTTGCCGCGCATCAGCTTGGCGGAGAAATTCTTGCCGTCGCCGGAAAAAAGCGCCTGGCTGATTTTTACCTTGGAGCGCCTGCTCAGGCGAATCACGCTGGAATCGCTGAGGACGATTTCCACCCGGGACTTTTTCTCGCCCGTCCGGATCACGTCACCCTTGAAAATCGGGCTGCCCTTGTTGAGTTTTACCCAACTTCCAGCCCGGTATGCCGTTACGCTTCCCTTCATGTAGGTAATCTTGCCGGCCTGGTTGCCTGCGGAAAGTGCCCGGGATGCACCGATAATGAAGACAGCGCAGATCACCAGGGCAAACAGCGCCTGAAGGGTTCGTCGCTTCGGCATGGGTTTCTCCTCGGAGTGCCTATTTTATCAGGCGCACGGTAATGGCACCGGCCTTTACGGATTCGACCTCGATCTTGAAGGCGCCCTTGAAATCCTTGGCTTCCAACTCGGTGGCCATGTTCCGGGTCTTGCCGGCCAGCATGACCTGCAAAATAGCCGTGCCTGAGCGCAGGCTCTTCTGGTGGACGTCCTTGACCGAGCGAACCTGGTTGGAGAGAACCTTGATGAACTCGCTGAGCATGCGGTGATTCTTGATTCCCTTTACCGTCATGCGGACGCTGGCGGTGCCGCTCGTTTCGGACACCCATTTCTTGGCGATCATGTCGATTATTTTGTCGGAAAGCTTCTCGGCGGCTCTCTTCAGTGCCTGGCTGCCGGCGGTCGTCGGTGTCATGTGGGGCACTGTCGCCGTTTCGGTCGCCACCGCGATTATCTCGCCGTTGTCACAGTTTATCGCCCTGACAGCCAACTCGGCGTTGGCGCTCCTGAGACGCGTTCCTTCCCATGTTTTCCCGATGTCTCGGGCGACCGCCTTGCCGACGATGAGCAGTTCGGCGTCCGAGGTCTTGGCGATGCGCCTGGCTTGTTTGTCGGAAAGGTAGGCCACCGGTACGCTGATGCTCTTCTTGCCCTCCAGGACGTCCGTGTCCACGAAGGTGAATCCCTTGGCCTTCATTTTCTGCATGACGGTGTTCTCGACCACGCGCATGTCCTGAGTGACGACCGCTCCGCCGGGGCCCCACCAGTAGACCGGTTTGTTCGAACCGACGTTTTGCTCTGCCACCATGATGATCACGCGCGGCATCTCCTTGCGCTTGAGGACGTTCTTCAGGCTGTCAATGTCCGTGGAAATGGCGCCCGTCGCGACCTGGGCGCTGATCTTCACGATATAGACATTATCCTCCGCCCGTTCGTCGGTGATCTTGTACTTCTTCACATAGCCTTCGGCCTGGGAATAGATGCGATCCGAAAGCAACTGATAGTTTTCGGTGATGGTTTCCGAGGAGATCATCGTTCCGACAGCCGACTCGACCGCCTTGCGTAAAGCGTCGTCGATTGCCTTGTCGCGGGCCTGGGCCTTGTCGCCATCGAAGATGGCAGCCTGTCCGGTCACTTCGACATCGTCGGCGGCGAATGCCCGTGTGCCGGGCAGGAGTATCAACAGGTAAAAAATAGTAATCATACATGCGCGGGTTTTCATCATCTTCTCCTTCCCGCCGCTCAGTCGATGACCAGTACGACTTTGCCCGAGGCGAGGTATTTCAGGTTTGCCGCGGGATCCCTGAATTTGGCGGCATCGGCGTTCGACAAGACGATATTCGTCTTGCTTCCCTCTCCCAGCTTCAAGGCCTTTATCACCAGCGCATTGGGGGCCACACGATCGTCCTTCTTGGCCGCCTTGATGTTGCGAAAATATGACACTACGCCGCTGCTTTCTAGCGCCTCCTGGCTGAGATATTCGGCGCTATAGACGATCTTGCCGTCCTCGTCCAGGATTTTCGGCGAGAGTGAGGGAACCGCCTTGAGCCCGCGCGCGTCAATGACCAGGCCGGTGTTCTTCGCCTGTCCCTGGGCAGGCAAATCCGCCGCCTTTGTCCCCGGCTTTATAAAAGTGCTCGCAAGCTGGCCGTCCAGCGACACTTGTACCACCAGATCGACCCCGCCGTCTGAATAGTACTTTGTTTTTAGAACCTTGAAATTACGTATGACTCCCTGGATCTTGGAGCGCATCTTGGAACTGGTGACCATCTCGCTCTCGACGGTGATTTCCGAGTCGATGCGCACGCCCTTCAGCACCTCCATGATGTTTCTCAAGGCATCCAGCTTGGCCACCCTCTCGGCTCCCAGCCTGGCAACTGCCACGTTGGGCGCCTTCAGATCGGGGGCCCCGCTCCCGGTGGCCGTGATTGTATGATCGCTCCAGTTGACCTGACCATGATCGACCTTGAGTTCACCCTCGGTTACGTCGCCGGACGCCTGGGCCAGTGCGATCCGCGGCAACACCAGGACGGCGAGCAACAGCAACCAAAACCTGCAAAAATTCTTCCTCATCAGATCCTCCTGTTTCGATCACCGCTATTGTGATATGTTTTGCCTTACTATCATGCACTTCCGAACATTGTCAAGCCGTGCCCGGAACGGGCCGAAATCCAACAGGTAAAGACGATTTCCAGCCGGGATTATTCAAGAAAATGAGCGGCTACTCCCACTCGATAGTGGCAGGCGGTTTGCTCGATATATCGTAAAGAACCCGATTGACCCCGGAGACCTCGTTGATAATGCGGTTGGATACCGTGGCCAGCACGTCTTGCGGCAGTCTGGCCCAGTCGGCCGTCATGCCGTCCAGGCTTGTAACCGACCTGATTACCACGGTTTCTTCGTAGGTTCGCTCATCTCCCATCACTCCGACCGAGCGTACCGGGAGCAAGACCGCGAAGGTCTGCCAGGTTTTTACAAGAACTCCCGATGAGAGCATCTCTTCTTGCAAGATGGCGTCCGCCTCGCGCAAGGTGTCAAGGCGCTCCCGGCTAAGTTCTCCGATGACCCTGATGGCCAGCCCCGGCCCGGGAAAAGGTTGGCGCCCGATCACCGGCTGCGGCAAGCCGAGGGTTTCTCCTACCCGCCTGACCTCGTCTTTGAAGAGTTCACGCAGAGGCTCGACCAGCCCGAGTTTCATGCGTTTGGGCAACCCGCCGACGTTGTGATGACTCTTGATTGTGGCTGATGGACCCCTTACCGAATGCGACTCGATCACATCCGGATACAGGGTTCCCTGGGCCAGGAAGCGCGCTTGTGAAAAACGGGCCGCCTGTTCCTCGAATACGCGGATGAACATCTCGCCGATTGTCTTACGCTTGCGTTCAGGTTCGCTGATGCCCGATAGAGCGCCCAGGAAACGATCGGCCGCGTCTACCACCGTAAGCTCCATACCGAAATGGCGCCCGAAGACCTCGCTGACCGAGATCTTCTCGCCCTTGCGCAGCAAGCCGTTGTCGACGAAGATGCAGTGTAACTGTTTGCCAATGGCCTTGTGCAGCAAGGCTGCTACCACGGACGAGTCGACGCCGCCCGACAGGCCGCAGATAACCTCCGCGCTGCCTACCCGGCTGCGGATCTCATCCACTGAGCGTTCCACGAACGAGGCCATCGTCCATCCGGGACGACAGCCGCAGATACCGAACAGGAAATTGGCCAGGATATCCGTTCCGCGGGGCGTGTGGACGACCTCGGGGTGAAACTGCACTCCATACAGCCTTCGCCGTTTGTCGGCCACCGCGGCCAAGGGCGAGTTGTCGCTGTGGGCCAGCACGGTAAAGCCTTCCGGTAACTCGTCGACCCGGTCTCCGTGGCTCATCCAAACTTCGGCGGCCTGGCTGGGATCGAAGCCCCTGAAGAGATCGTCGTTGTCAGCGATTGTCAATTTCGCCCGGCCGTATTCCCTGCGCGAGGAGGCCGAGACCTTGCCGCCCGATACCTTGGCCAGAAGCTGCAAGCCGTAGCAAATGCCCAGGATGGGCACGTTCATCTCGAACGTTTCCGGGGGGCACATCGGCGCACCGTCTGCGTAGACCCCGGTCGGCCCACCCGAGAGAATGATACCCCGCGGGGCAAACTCGCGGATCTTGTCGCCGCTTGTGTCACACGGCAGGATCTCGCAGTAGACCTTTTGCTCGCGGACCCTGCGCGCGATGAGCTGGGTGTACTGGGAGCCAAAATCCAAAACCAAGATCTTGTCGAGTTTCCCAGTGCCGATCCCCGGTTCCATTTTCTAAACTCCCGTCTATTGTGAAAGCGGGTAGTTTGGCGCTTCCTGGGTGATTATCACGTTGTGCACGTGGCTTTCCTGCAACCCGGCAGGGGTGATGCGAATGAATTTTCCCTTTCGGCGCAGCTCATCGATTGTCCGGCAGCCCGAGTAGCCCATACCCGAGCGAAGCCCTCCGACGAGTTGGTACAGCACCTGAGTCAATTTTCCACGGTAAGGCACCCTGCCCTCGATTCCCTCGGGCACAAGCTTTTCGTCCTGCTGGACGTCCTCCTGAAAATAACGATCGCGACTGCCGGCCTTCATCGCTCCCAGGCTGCCCATACCGCGGTAGACCTTGTACGAGCGCCCCTGGTAGAAGATGACGTCGCCCGGGCTCTCCTCGGTGCCGGCGAATAGCGAGCCGATCATCACCACCGAGGCGCCGGCGGCCACCGCCTTTGTTACGTCGCCCGAGTACTTCACGCCGCCGTCGGCAATGATTGGCACGCCGTGCTTGTCGGCGGCCCTGGAGCACTCCATGATGGCGGTGATCTGCGGCACGCCGATGCCGGCCACGACCCTGGTAGTGCAGATGGACCCCGGACCGATACCGACCTTGACGCCGTCCGCGCCGGCGTTGATCAAGGCCTCGCAACCCTCGGGGGTGGCGATGTTGCCTGCGATCACGTCGGCCTCCGGCATCTCCTTTTTCAGGTTCTTCAAGGTTTCGATGACGCCCTTCGAATGGCCGTGGGCCGTATCGATCACCAGTATATCGCAGCCGGCCGCGACCAGATGATGCGCCCGCTCGATGGCCGTCTCGCCGACGCCCACGGCGGATCCCACCAGCAGGCTGCCGCGATCGTCTTTCGACGAGTCGGGGAATCTCTTGGCCTTTTGCAGGTCTTTGATGGTGATCAGCCCGCACAGGCGGAAGTCGTCGTCCACCACCAGCAATTTTTCGATCTTGTGCTTATGCAGGATGTCCCTGGCCTCATCGCGGGATATGCCTTCTCTGGCGGTGATCAACTTTGAGGTCATCACCTCGGAAACTTTCTGTCCCAGGTTGCGCTCGAATCGCAGGTCGCGATTGGTCAAAATGCCCACCAGCACGCCGCCGCGAACCACGGGGATGCCGGAGATCGAGCGCTCGTTCATCACGGCGACGGCATCTGACAGGAGTTGCTCGGGTTGAATGGTGATCGGATCGCGAATGATGCCGCTTTCGAACTTCTTGACCTTGGTGACCTCGGCTACCTGTTTTTTCAGAGACATGTTCTTGTGCAGGATGCCGATGCCGCCTTCCTGGGCCATGGTGATGGCCGTGCGGGCCTCGGTGACGGTGTCCATTGCGGCGGAGACGATGGGAATCTTCAGCCCGCGACGCTTGGTCAGCCTGGTCGAGACGTCGGTCTGATTAGGTAGGACGTCGCTAGCTTGTGGCAGCAGGAGCACGTCGTCGAATGTAAGCGCCTCTTTGATGAGCTGTTCTTCCATGGTATTGCCTCCAGCCCGTTGTTCACAACCCGGTGACATTCTTATTAAATTCCGCAATCTATCGCAAGGCGCCGGAGTCGTCAAGAGTTAGTGGAAATAATCTGCCACGCCGGCTGATCGGAGCCTTGACATGCCCCGAATAGAAACCATCTTTCATGTATGGGCAGATACGTTTGGTACTGCCCGGCTGTTTTCAAGACCGAGATTTCCGCAGCTATTCTTCGAGACTAGCGCCGCAACCCCCCTCTTTTGCCGAATGCCTTCCCTCGGCGGTGAGAGAGGGGGGGACCCCTCCCTAGAAGCGCCAGCTGAAAGCCAGCTGTGCCCCTCCGGGGGTGAGGGCCAGGGTAGGCACGGGAACCTTATTCAATTCGAGTGCGGGCCCCTCGTCGATCAACTCGCGGTTGTAGATCTCGGCGGCCGACGAAATGCTGCCGTAGGCGAACAGTTCGAAGACGATCCCGGCAACCAGCAGGCCGCCGCCGCTGGCGAAGCTGATGATTCCCGTGCTCTCCGGCAGGTTCTTCTGGACGCCGGGCATGTAGGCGACGGCGCCGAAAACGATGGCGGCGAACGAAAGTCCGGTAAAAACATCGGCGGTGATGTGCCAAGCCTCGTAGCTGCCGAAGGCGGAAAGCGCCTCGGGGTTTTCCTTGATCAACTCTTCGAACTCGTGACCGTCGTCATAGATGCCGTAGGTCTTCTCGTCGACGGTGAATTTCTCGCCGGCGAAGAAAAGAAAGCCGTGATGGACAGTGGCTTCTTGGGCTTGCGCGCACACAGCAGTCAGCGCGAAGGCAAGAGACAGGGTCATGGTTGTGAGTTTCCTGAACATGACAATACCTCCAAGAGAATTCACTCTCTTATCTGGGACATCAACAACGGCTCGAGATGGTCGCGGCATGCGGCCAACTTGGCGCCGAACTGGTTTACGATGTTCATCATCAATTTCAGGCATGCCTGGGGTTTCTGCTTCTGCAGCTTGGCGAAATCGCGGCGCGTGATTTCCAGAAGCTCGCAATCGGTACCGGCCGAGGCAGTCACCATGCGCTGGCCGCCGATAAGCAGGCTGAGTTCTCCAAAGACATCTCCCGGAGCCAGCTTTTCAAGCACCTTGTCACGGCCGTCCTGGGTCTTGAAACTCAAGTGAACCACTCCCAGTTTTACGATGAACATGGATTCGGCAACCATGTTCTGCACGAAAATGGGCGTGTCCCGGGAGATGCCGCGCTCGCGTGAGATCTTCGACATCATCAGGATGCCCGAATCGGAAAAACCTCGAAACAACGGACAAACTTTCAACGTTGAAGTGTTGGCGACGGCATCTCCACTCATGGTACGAAAGGTATAACAAAACACGGCTCCAAGTGGCAAGCCTAAAATTTTACGCCAACGGGACCATTGCTGTGTTGACAAACAGGCTGCCGGCGAGCATCATGCCGCCTGCTTTTGAAAGGAGCAAAGGAGCATAGGATGACAAACGCAAATAAGAGAGAGATCAAAAGCCCGTCCGGGAAACTCGGGGTCCTGTGTCCCGGCCTGGGTGCCGTGGCTACCACTTTCATCTCCGGTGTCGAGGCCGTGCGCCGCGGCATTGCCAAGCCAATCGGGTCTTTAACCCAAATGGGTACGATCAGGCTGGGTAAGCGCACCGAGGATCGCGTTCCCAAGATCAAGGAGTTCGTGCAACTGGCCGCCCTTGACGACCTGCGTTTCGGAGGCTGGGACGTTTTCCACGACAATTGCTTCGAGGCGGCGCTCAACTGCCAGGTGCTCGATCGAAAATTGATCGAGGAGATCAAACCGTTTCTCGAGGCCATCCAGCCCATGCCGGCCGTCTTCGATCAGCGTTACGTCAAGAAACTGCGCGGTGACACTTCGAACGTCAAGCAGGACGGCAACCTGATGGACAAGGCCGAGGCGCTGATGAAGGACATGGATACCTTCGCCGATCGCCAGAAGGTCGATCGCCTGGTAGTCGTCTGGTGCGGCAGCACAGAGACCTTCCTGGAGGAGAAGCCGGTTCACAAGGATCTGGCCTCGTTTGAAAAGGGGTTAAAAGAGAACGACCCCGACATCGCACCCAGCATGGTTTACGCCTATGCGGCAATCAAGAAGGGCATTCCCTTCAACAACGGCGCGCCCAACCTGACGGTCGAGATCCCGGCCATGCTCGAACTGGCTGACAAGACCGGGGCACCTCTGACCGGCAAGGACTTCAAGACGGGTCAGACGCTGATGAAGACGATCCTCGCACCGGGACTGAAGGCACGTATGTTGGGCCTGAGGGGATGGTTCTCCACCAACATTCTCGGCAACCGCGACGGCGAAGTGCTCGACGATCCCGGGTCTTTCAAGACCAAGGAGACCAGCAAACTGGGCGTGCTGGATTACATTCTGCAGCCCGACAAGTACCCCGAACTCTACGGCGACTACTACCATAAGGTGCGCATCAACTACTACCCGCCGCGGGGAGACGCGAAAGAAGGCTGGGACAACCTGGATATCTTCGGCTGGCTGGGCTACCCGATGCAGATCAAGATCGATTTCCTGTGTCGCGACAGCATCCTGGCGGCGCCGATCGTCCTCGACCTGGCATTGTTCTCCGACTTCGCCAAGCGGGCCGGGCTCAAGGGCATCCAGGAATGGCTGAGTTTCTACTTCAAGAGCCCCGTCACCGCCCCCGGCCTGTATCCCGAGCACGACCTGTTCATCCAGCAGAAGAAGCTGAAGAACACCCTGCGCTACCTGATGGGCGAGGATCTAATCACCCACCTGGGAAGCGAGTACTACGACTTCTGACCGAGAGCGGCTTATGAGGACGGGTTTCCAGGCTCTTATCGTGCTGGTGCTATGGGGGGCGCTGCCGGCCGTATCCCGGGCGGGCGACGGCATGGAGCACTGGTACTTTCCCAGACCCTTCACCATGTCCAGCCCCATGTTTCCTTCCCGATTCGGAGGCATGGAATTGGCTATGAACTTCGCCGGTTCCGGGATGGGCTTCGCCTTTCCGCTGCAGAGCACCATGACCGCCGCCAATCGCCAGTTTGCCATCGACTTCGTCTGGCCGCTGGGAGTCGGCGCTCCCGAAGGAGGCCAGGCAAAGTTCTACGCGGGGAACCCCAGGCTGGGTTTCCTGGGCAGCTGGAAGTTCACTATCCCGTTCAGCGCCGACGCCAACGTGCCCGCCGCCTGGTCTGTCGGCGCCGATGTCGGTATTCCCCTGGCGGCGATCTGGGGCGGAAACGTTGGGCTTGGCTATAACTATCCAATGTACCTCCAGGACTATGGCGCCTGGATGCCCGATTTCGGCATCAAGCCCAAGGCCATGCTGGCCCTCGGAGAGCCGCTTTTTTTCGCCGAGTTCGAGTTGGACGTTCCGGGCCTGCTGGTCGGCATCAGAGGCATCCGGCGCGGCAGCGTGGACGTCTTGCTCGGCTGGGGGCTGACGCTGGGTACACAACCGCTCGACTGGTTCTCGATGATGTTCGAAATCGGCGGGCTGCACGATCTGCAGAACAAGATGTTCCGCGACCACGATCCGATCTGGGGAGCCGTAAGCGTGCGCCTGACCTTCGGCGACTTCGCGACGGGTCTTATGATGCGTATACCTTTTGTCAGGGCCTATACATCGGACATCGAAGCTCCGGTCATGCTGTCTCTGTTTTTCGGATACGAGATGCGCACTCCACGTCGCTGAGGAAAAATCTCTTCCGCGCGTTGCAGGTCTCGTTCATCGTCTATTTCGATCCAGTGTTGCCCGGGCATGATACGCGTGGCGGTGACATGTGTGCCCTTGCGCGCCAGTCGGGCGTAAGCCTCTTCGTAATAAGCTTGCCGGAGTCTCGCGGCCATCATCGATTCCAGCTCCGCAAACAGCAGGCGACCTCCCGCGGCCGTGCAGAACTCTATTCCGATGGATTCTCCCCAAGCTCGCGCAGGCGGTATTTCCTTCGAGATGTCCAGGATGTTGCCTTGCCGATCGACCTCTATCTTCATTTCTTCGGCGCTCATGTTGTCTTTCACTTCCACGGCCAGGCGCACGTCGCCGGGGGCCGCAAGCAGTCCCGTGGCGATTTCGGCATCGAAAACGAGGTCAGCGTCGATCTTGAAGAAATCGCTCTCGGCTAGTTGTTCCTTCGCCTTCAGAAGTGAATATCCGTTGCCGCTTCTGTCGAAGAGGCTGTTTTTCACGAAACGAAAGTTCTCTTTCCGCGAGCGTGTAAAATCCACGATCTTTTCGGAGAGGTATCCGGTGACGATGACGATCTCTCCGAGCGGGACGGCTTGCAGCGCGTCGAGGATATGTCCCATGATTGGTTTTCCATTGACGGTAACCAGGGTCTTGGGTAGCTGGTTCGTTCTGGGTCGCAGTCGGGAACCGACTCCGGCCGCCAAGATCAGCGCTTTCATGTCTTCACCGTTTGAGTGAGGGGTAAGGGTTTTACCTTGCGCGCGGGGCTCAACAGGCCCAGGAAGGCGAGCACTACGATTCCGAAAGCCGTCTGGAAGATGCGTCGGGCCCGGCGCACCAGTTCGAACAGCAGGCCGTAGCCGGGTTGAAAACCACTGGCGCCGAAGACCAAATCGCTGCCCTGCTCCATGACCCCGATTTGGCCCGGAATCATCGAGAAGATCCAGGCGACCAACTGGCTGCTGCTCATGACGAAGAAAGCCATTGGCAGCGAGATCGGCTCTTGCAGGAGGCTGCAGATCAGATAGACTTCCGCCACCGCCGCCATGCGGCTTATTAACTGTGCCGCCAGCGCTATCCAGAAATCCCGGGGAAACCTGGCTCCGAACTCACGGACGTTTTTATCTGCCTGTCTTGCGCTTGCGATCCATTTTTCCGGTTGCTTCAGCGGAACCCCAACTCGCCTTACGAGGGCTACGAACTTCGAGGCCATACCGCGCTTGAGGACAAACATGACTAAGACACCCGCGCCGACGAGAATCGCCGACGCGATCAACAACAGCGCATCCAGGTAGCCCGGCACCTGCGGCAAAAAAAGCGCCAGGACCGCCCCCAGAACGATCATGGCGATGCAGGCCGCGGTGTACATCAGGTTGAAGATAATCAGGGATGAGATGGTGTCCGGGCCGCCGATGTGCTCGGCCAAGTACTTGCCCTTGACAAGTTCGCCCAGGTTTCCGGAGGGCGCGACCCCGTTGATCGACTGTCCGGCGCACATGATCAGCCATAGTTTCATGAAGGGCACGTCGTTCTTGAGCACGCCGAATGTATGCTTCCAAGTGAGAGTGTCGAGCAGGCTGACAAGCAGCCAAAGAGCCAAGATCCACACGAACCCGTAGCGGACTACGGTCAGGCCGGTCAAGATGGCGTCGGGATCGTACTGCAGCAACAGCTTCATAAAGAAGCCGATGCCCACAAGCAGGAAAATGACGTTGAGAGATTTCTTGATCATGCCCGGGATCCGTCCGCCAGTTTTTTCTTGGGTAGGACTTCAGCCATTGCCTCGCCGGAAGCCCATCGCTCGCGGTTCTTCAGGTAGATGTGGTAGAGAATCGCTAGTGCAAAGCCGATACAAGAGGCGAAAACGAGCGCGAGTGCCAGCCAGATGGCGCCTGCCAGGAACAACGCGAAGAACAAGGTGGTAAAGAAATCCCTCTTGACCGCGTACTTCAGCAAGGCGAAGGCGCCCGCGCCGAAGGACCCGCCCGCCTTTCGATCCCAGGCGAACTGGAAGTCCATCAGATCGCCCGAGTGGGCAACCGTGTGAAGCTGATAATAGATGTAGGCCTGAGACAGGGCGAAGATCAGCATGGACACCAGCGCCAGCGCCAGGTAGACATCGCCGCCTCCCTGACGCACCAGGTAGACTCCCATGGCTCCGGTGAAAAAGAAGGTCTGAATGTCGTCGGAGAGCGTGTCCAGCCAGGCGCCCAAGTAACTGTGCTTATACTTGAGTCTGGCTAGTTCGCCGTCCAGGCAGTCGAAGAAGCAGGCGGCGAAGTAGAACCCGGCCCCGGCCACGGCCAGCGCCACGTCTCCCAGTGCGACCATCGCGGCTCCAGCGAGCCCGATCAGCATGGAGATGATGGTCAGGTGATTGGGCAGCAGACGCGTCCTTGCGAGCAGCCCGACGATCTTCAATGTCACCGGTCGCATGACGTGGTAGCCGACCAGGCCGTCGATCTCCACAGGTTTCCTGAGTCCGTCGAGCAAGACAAGCTTGGCCCGCTTGAGTTCATGCCGATTGGAAACCCGCGAGCATAAGCCGCCGCCTGGTACGATCTCGACACCGGGCAGATTAATGCGCGATTTCAGCGGAGCCTGCGAGGCGATCTTGCCGATTGCAGCAGCTGATATTTTCAAGGCCCGGTCTGGCCAACCGAAAGCGAGCGGCCTATCGCCCACGGGTGCAGTCAGCACGCCCTCGAGAAAATCGCGCGAGACCACCAGATCGGCCGCAATACAGATCAGGCCGTGTCCGGAATAGGCGGCTTTGGAAAGTGCCGTCTCGAATGCCCCGCCCGCGCGGCAGGTGATATAGGCAACCTCGATCGATGATGGGATCTCATCCGCGACAACCCGCTCGACCCGATAGGCATCGATCTCGCAAACGACGTTGACACGCGTAATGCCAAGCCCGGCAAACTCGCCCAGGATTCGCCCTAGCCGCGTGACCCCTAGAATTTTTCTGGCATACCCATTGCGGCCTGCCTCTACCAAGATGAATGTTTCGAACATGGCACGCTCCTTCGATCTCGACATGCGCGTCGAAATGCTCGCTTGAAACAGTTACCGAGCAACAACCGTGCCAGGTTCCAAGAGTGTGTGATTTGGTAGGACTACGGCCAAAAGGCGCGCACGATGGCGTGCCGTCGATTCACAGTGTGTCAGGGATTGACGTGCAGGTATCTGTAGAATCCGGTTGCGTCGATCGTTTTTTCCTGGTCGCCCTTTTTGATCTTCATCTGCATCTTGCAGTTGATGTAGTAGTCGCGCGGTTTGGTGAAGCGCCGGATGATGGAGCGCTTGAGAAAACCCAGGCTGGCGGTGGGATCTTCTATCTTGCGCAGGCTGGTCATGGTCAGCGTGCCAATTACGCTGGTGTCACCGTCGACCGCCACGATGCGAACACGGCGCGGGATGGTATAGCCCTCATCCGAATGTTTGTCCTTGATGAAACCCTCGAAATCGAAGCGCGCCCTGGTGGTTGCGACGATCTTGCCGTTGTTGTCGGATACCAGCACCCAGCCGTTGTGTGCGCTGCCGTATTCGCGCGTGCTTTCGACCTCGGTCATGATGACCGAGATGTCTGCGGTGATGTGTTTGAAACGGAACCAGCGCCTGGCCTGGTTGTATGGCGCCATGTCCGAGTAGGAGTGCTCGCCGAAGCTTACCCCGTCGACCTCGATGGTCTTGCCGCCGCGCCTCACAGCCCCTGTGACATGCGCCCGGGGGCTGGGAAACACCATGCTGTAGACGCCGTCGCCCTGGCCGAACTTCAAGATCCCCGAGCCCGGGCAAACCGGCGGGGCCTGGTTTGTAAAGACCAGGTCCATCTCGAGCTTCTTGCACCTTACCTTGACGCTGATCTTCTGCAGGTCGCCGCCGATCGAGTTCTTACCGAACTTCATCGAGAAACCTTGCTTGGCGTATGACCACTCGTCATCGTCGTACTCCGCTTTGCACTCTGACTTGCCTCCGCCGGGGTCGACGAAGCGGGCCTTGAAGCCTCCCTTGTGGTCGCCGACACCGATGTTGGTGATCGCGATGTCAATGCCTATGTAACTCTTGTCGGGAAGCCAACTGTCGATGGTCCAGAACTCGGAGTAGCTCTCGTTGGAGAAAAGATGCGGCCCGAAGTCTGTAAGTAAAACCGGTCGGTTGCGGGTTCCGAACGAGGTCATCGAGCCGGCCTCGGTCGTCATGGGAAGGCTGCAAATCAGTATGCCGAGCAACAATTTGACCGGGATCGCTTTGGTTGTCATTAGTTTCACTCTCTTCTCTTGACGTTCAAGGCCGATACGATCTTCATTTATCAGTAATTAGATCAACGGGTGGTGGCGCAGGTGGTAGCCGACTATCTGTCCCCAAAAAAGCGCCCGCCGAGGCCAGGGCACGCCGTTTAGATCCGACCAGAACAGGTTGCACCTGTTACAGGGGTCATACTCCGCGCGTCTTCCCTGACGATGCAGCGCGCGCACACGGCGTGCCTGCTCGCTGTTAAATACCTCGAGCACCGACTTGTCTCGCACCGAGCCCCAGCCAAACTCACCCTCCTGATCCATGCAGCACAGGGTCGTGCGGCCGTCGACCATTATGTCCAGCCTGGTGATGTGCTCGCAGGGGAAGCCCGGCACGGGAAGATCGCTGTGAATGTCGCCCTTGTAGTTGAAAAGGCCCACCAGCATGGGCCGCACCCTTAGCCTGCGGCATAGATCGAGAAAGCGCAGCTTCTCCATCCAGGTGGTTTCCTCGGTCATCGTCAGGCGCACGCTGACACTGCGGGCGACTTTCCCGGCCTTCCTGTCCGCCAGGTAACGCAGGTTTTCCATGGTGCGCTCGAATGGCAGGCCGACGATACGACTGTAACGTTCCGGTACGATCGTGTTTAAAGATATATACAGGTGATCCACGCCGAACCCGCGCAGGCGGTCGATCTTGGAAGGCACCAGGGCCGCGCCGTTTGAGTAGAGCCGCAGTTTCGTGCGCGGTAGCCGTGAACGAAGCAGCTCGAGCCTGTCGAAGATGTGTTTGTCGACAAACGGCTCACCCTGAAGAAAAGGCTCGATCGCCGGAAGCTCGAACTCGGTGCAGTCTGTGACTATCTTCTCGAATAGATCGCCGTCCATCGTCGAGCGGTTGCGCTGCAGCGCGTTATTTGGACAAAAGCTGCACCTGGCGTTGCACCGATTGGTAGTCTCGATGGCCACCAGCCGCGGTGTTTCCATTTCTCGAGTAGCCTTCATGCCGCCCAGATTCGCACGGTGCCGACATACATGGCAAGATCAAAAGTGACCGAGCGTCTCTTCACTTGACATTCGCAGGGCCGTCACTTTTTATGTGGGCATGAAAAGATGCCCGCGAGCCCTGCTGCGATCGTGTTGAAACTCTTCCAAAAACCCGTGTCTCTGGTTCGTAGAGTCTACCTTGGGGCCCATTCCCGGCTGCTCGGGGGGGCGTATACCTGCGGGCCTGCGGGGAAGCAGATGGCCTTGACGTTCGACGACGGGCCAAGCGAAAACTGGACGCCCGAGATCCTCGGGATCCTGGAAAAGCACGGGGCGCGGGCAACATTTTTCATGATCGGTGAGCATGTTGCTCGTTTTCCCGACATGGCCCGCGAAGTCGTCGTCCGGGGACACGAGCCCGGCGTACACCTTTTCACCCACGAGCGGGCCGTGGCCGATAACGACGAAATCTTTCGCCGGCAAGTGGTGGAATCCATCGAGCAGATCGAGAAGGCCACCGGTGCCAGACCGCGTTTTTTGCGGTTTCCCTTCGCCTACCTGGGATGTCAGAAGCCCGAGCGAATTCTTGCCGAGTTCGGCCTGCGTACCGTCCACTGGAGCTTCTCGTCGATGGACTCGCGCAGGGACGCTGCCGGCATCGTGCGCAGGGTTAGGCGTTTTCTGTTCCCGGGCGCCATCGTTCTGCTCCACGACGGCGTGGGAGGCCACTCGGCCCATGCCAAAAGCCGCACCGAGACTGTCCGGGCATTGCCGGCGGTGCTCGACGCCTGCGCCGAGATGCGGCTTACGCCCGTCAGCATGTCCCAGATGTTCTCTGCCGGGTTGAAGGAGTGACGCTTGAGCCTGCACATCTGCATGATCAACGACGAGCAGTTTCCCTACAAGGCGGCCGACACGATCAACGTCGTCAGGACGGCCTCTTCGCTGGGGGAAGCCGGGGCGCGGGTCGAGTTGCTGGTTCCCTGGATGTACAAAGACGGTCTGCCCCGTGACGAGTTGTGCGCCTACTACGGAGTACCGCCGACTTTCGAGTTGGTTCGCCTACCCTCGCCCGCGCCGATTACCAGGGTGCTGCGTCCCGAGAAGTTGACACATGCCCTGCTGGCCCCATGGGTGGCGCTCGCGCTGGGCTGCGATCTGATCTATTCGCGCAATCTGGCCCCTCTGTTTTTCGCCCAGCTCGTGGGCAAGCCCTGGGTGTTCGAGACCTACCGGCGATTCGCCGAGGAGACGCCCTGGCTGCCCAATCTTACCCGCAACCTGCCGCTTCAGCATGCGCTGGCCGCCGTCACGCACTCCGAACTCTCGGCGCAAAGCCTGCGCCTGATGGGATTCAGCCGGGAAGCCATCTTGACGGTATACAGCGGCTACCTTCCGCAAGAGGTGTCTCCGCGGCTAGAAAAAAAGGCCGCGCGGGAACTGTGCGGCCTCGATGTCCAAAGACCGGTGGTGCTGCATCTGGGCAACGTTGATCCCTATATACGCATCGATCTCCTGCTACACATGGCCAAGAGAATTCCCGAGATCACATTCCTGTTCGTCGGCGGTTATGAAAAGCAGCAGGCCTACTGGAAAAAAGTAGTCCAACGGATGAGTCTCGACAACGTCATCTTCGTTGCCAACAGACCCCCCGCCGAGGTGCGCCAATATGTTTATGCCGCGGACGTGCTGGCAGTCGTGCCGCGCAATGCCGACCTGGTCACACAGGGCTCGGGGTTTTCGTTGAGTCTCTACAAGGTGCTGCCGGGACTGCCGATGAAGATCATGTTGTACGCAGCAACGGGCATACCAATCTTTGCGCCGGATCTGCCGTACCTGAGGGAGATCCTGCAAGATGGTGACAACGCCGTGCTATTCCCCGTAAACTCCGCGGATCAAGCCGCGACTCGGCTGCGCGGGTTGGTCGAGGACGGCGCCTTGGCAGGCAGAGTCTCTCGGACCGCCTTGCACGACAAGAGGTTCAACACCTGGTCCGAGCGCGGCAAGCGCATCCTCGATTTCTTGCAACACAGGATGTCTAACCGTCAAACGGGAGTGTCCAAAAGTTGAAGTCCAGGGTTGCAAAGATTGTCAACATCTTCTTCTTGCTGCTGGGCGCCGCTTTGCTTACCGGCCTGCTAGTCAAGCTGGATTTCGACGAGGTCAAACGACATCTGATCCAGGTGGGCTGGTACTTCGCGCTGGCGTTTTTCATTTTCATAGTCGGACTGATGCTCAACGCTTACGGATGGAAGAAGATCGTCGATCCGCGATCGTCGAGGGCGCGCTATCGGGATTTTTTGGCCGCCTTCTGGGTCGGTTATGCAATCAACCAGGTGACGCCCGGCGCCAGCCTGGGAGAGGTGCTCAAGGGCACCATTCTCAAGGGTCGCATCGACAGCGACAGCCTGATCGCCTCGCTGATTTCCTTCAACTTCCTGAGCACCTTCGTCAGCCAAATCTTCACCCTCTTCGGTGCGGCCCTCTGCCTGGTTGCGCTGGATTTGCCCACAGACGTGATCCTGGTTCTGTTCGGCTTGGCGCTGATCATGTTTATTCCGATCGGCTTACTCTACCTGCTGCTTCGCTGGGGGATCGCCAGCCGGGTCGTGAGCCTGCTGGCCAAGATCCCTTTCGTCAAGGTGCGCGACCCGGACGCCCTGCTCGCCAAGGCCAGATCGGTGGACAAGGGAATACGAGAGCTACGTAGCCGCCGCCCGGGTGATTTCTGGATCTTCATCTTCAGCCTGATCGGTGTCAAACTGACGCAGGTGCTAGAGCTGTTCGTCCTGCTGATCGCTTTAATCCCCGGTCAGGGTGTCGCCTTTTTACTGCTGCTGTCGTTGCTGGCGCAGACGGCAACGCAGCTATTATGCTGGGCTGCGACATTCGTGCCCGGACAGATCGGTGTGGCCGAGGGTTTCAGCGCGCTGCTTTTCAAGCTGCTGGGCCTGGATCCGATTCGAGGCTTCGCCATGGAACTCGTCCGGCGTATTAGGCGCTTGCTGTGCATCGGCATCGGACTGGCCATCGGGTTCTGGCCCCGCGGCGGCGCGCCGAGCGAGACGGATGAATGATTATAATAACGCTAAATTAGTCCCCAAGGAGTTGAATCGATGCAAAAGATGAAATATCTCGAGCGGGCCAATTTGGGAGGGTTCGCGATCGACAGGCGCGACTATCTCGAACTGGTCGAGTTTATAAGACAAGAGGGCGCCAAGAAAGTACTGGAGTTCGGGCCGGGAGCCACCACCTGGGCTTTCCTTGAGGCCGGTTGCGACGTCTGGAGCTTGGAATTTGGTGAGGAGTACCTGGCCAAGGCAACCGAGGCATTCAGAGAACATGACAACGTGAAGCTTATCAAGGTGGAGCTGAAACACGATCTGGTTGTGCCCGAGATCGAGGGCCAGACCTTCGACATCTGTCTGGTAGACTCGCCCTACGGCCGCTACTACCGCTATTTCTCACGCCTGAACAGCAGCATCTTCGCCATGCGAGCGAGCAACACAATTTTGATGCACGATGCCAGGAGAAAAAAAGAGAGGCTGACTTTGAAGTTCATCGAAGACAGCGGCTGGAAGGTCGAGCCGCTCTACAGGCGCAGGAGCAACTTCACAGTCTGCAGGCGCGTAGAGAACTACAGCATTCCGTGCGTCTGACGGTTCGCTCAGGAAAAACGCGAGGGCAAGAAGATGGCTGACAACAAGCGCGGGTCGCAAGCAGTTATTCTCTGCCCGGCCGACAGCTGGGTCGAGCATCGCCTGCTGGGATTGACGATTGGTGAACGCCTGCTGCTTTCGCTGGCCGCAAGCGGTATCGACAAAGTGGCCTACGTAGGCGAAGGCCCGCGGCCTGAATCAGAGCGGGCCGCAATTGAAGTCGTCGAGTTGGATGACGTCGATCAGCAAGAGCGCGTGTTAGTTCTGGCCGCGGATGTCGTTTTCGACAAAGGTGCCTGGGCGGACGCATCCAGGTCGGACGAATCCTCGCCGATTTGCTGGATGCCCGGCGCGGATCTCGAGGGCCGGGGCCTCGGGCCCCGGCTCGCCGATCCCGACTTGTGGCTTACAAGAAGAAGCCCGGGCAGTGCGGGGAGCGGTCCCGGCTTTGCCATCAGGGTCGTCGACAGGAACTCGGCCCGCGCGGCCCGAAGATCTTTACTCGACTCCCTGCGCAAACCGATCGACGGTTTCGTCTCGCGCCACCTCAACCGGCATCTGTCTCTGGCGCTCACGCCCCTGCTGATCCGCACAGGTTGGCGGCCGAACACCTTCACCGCGATCTTTGCCGTGATCGGCGCGGCCTCCGGGGTGATGGCGGTGTTTGCCGAACACTGGTGGGCACTGGTTGCGGCCGGCCTGCTGTTCCAGGCCCAATCGGTGCTCGACGGCTGCGACGGCGAGATGGCCCGCCTGACATTTCGCTTTTCGCACATTGGTCAGTGGCTCGATTCCATTGGAGACGATGCGACCAACTATATTTTCTGTCTCGGCCTGGGCCTGGGTCAGGCGCGGGTGAGCGGGGCAATCTGGTTGTACGTGTTTGCCGGGTTAACTTTCGTTTTCCAGTGGGCGGCATCGGGCATCAACTATCGCCGGATGATCGTCATGGGAACAGGCGATTTGCTGGCAATTCCGGACACGGTTACGACGAGCAACGAAACTTTTTTCGGCAAGTTCATGGGCTTCATGCGTGTGCTGTCGAAACGTGATGTCTTCGTCTTCATCGCCGCCGCGTTTACCGTAGCGCAGTTGCCGCTGGTGGCATTCTTCATCTTCGCCGGCGGCACCTATCCCACGTTTCTCGGCGTTCTGGTCAATGATATCCGGGTCTCCAGGATGACGGCGGGCGGCAAGTCGGTAAAGGCCGCCTGAGAAGGGTTTTCATCCAGATGGCAGAAGACGCGCCGACTCTCCTCCCCGGGCATTTCGATAAGCTTTCGGACGAAATGTCCGAGGCCGTGCTGGCCTATCTGAATCTGCCCCCCGTAGGTTGCTATGCCGACCGGGAAGGGCCCCCGGCGCTGGGAAGCGAGCGGGCCTTCGAGATCCCCGCGCCCGCCCGCCACGCTTTACTTTCCCGCCGGGAGTCGCTGGGAGGTTTTGCCTCGCCAGCGGATCTTATCGGCATCCCGGGCTTCGGCAAGACGGATCTGGATTCACTTACAGAGCACCTGGGAGACCTGCGGCGCTACGGGCAACGCCTGCGCCCGGTCTGGGGCGGACCGGAGGCGGAGGCCGAATTCTTTAGTCTGCTCGAAAGCGCCGAGAAATACATTCACATCCAGATGTACATAATCGGCGGAGAGGTCGGGCTGCGAATGGCCCGCCTGCTGGTCCGCAAGAAGCGGCAAGGAGTCAAAGTCAGGGTACTCTTTACCGCCAGCGGTTTCGTCATCTCGGGCAGTCCCTCGGGCACCGGGTTTGTAAACCGTCTCTCCAGGCTGCGTTCCTACCTGTACAACGACAGGTATGTTCGCAAGTTGATAGTTCGTGAACTTGTCGAATCGGGAGTGCCGCTGGTCGACAGCGCACCGATCGGCAGGCATTGGAGGAGATCGGCGCTGCGTGCCCAGGGCGTAAAAAACAGGGATGCTTACACGAAGTGGGCGCGCGAACGCGATCTGCCCGACGCCTGGCTCGAACAACAGCAGCGCATCGACAAGCAATGCGCCCTCGGCTTTTCCAACGTCGACCACCGCAAGATGATCGTCGTCGACGGCAAGCGGGCTTTCATCGGCAGCATGAACCTCGCCGATTCCTATCTGTACCGGAACGAGTTGTCAGCGGATCCGCGGGTCAACGTCCGTCGCTGGCAATGGCACGACAACGCCGCGATCCTCGAGGGCGGCTGCATAGCCGATCTCAACCAGCAGTTCGCGGAGCGCTGGGCGCTTTCCGGGGGTGATTTTTTCGATCACAAAAATTCATTCTACACCCCGCCTCCAGAGCGAGTCGGACATGCCGCGGTGACGATCGTAAAATCGATTCCAGGGATGGTCAGCCTGCCGATGAAAAAAAACCTGGGCAGATTCGTCCTGTCGATGCTGGGAGCCGACCTGCGACCGCAGACCGCCGGTAACAATCCCATCCGCAGGCGGGTGCAACAGCTTCCCGAATTGGCTAAAAACGATTTCTACGTCGAGCACTGCTATCCCTCGGACGCGGAGTTGCTCGCGCACTGGACCGAGCATGCCGTTAAGCTGCCAGATTTCACCATGGTAGTGCCTTTGCACTACGACACCAGGCTGCTGGGACTAGAGTGCGACCGTTTTTACCCCGAGATGCTGGCCGCGGGCGCGGGGTTATACGGTTTCGAGCGCGCGATCATGCACTCCAAGATAGCCGTCGCGGACGGCTTCTACGTCTCGACCGGCTCCTACAACCTAAACCTGCGCTCCGCCCGGGCCGACCTCGAGATGCAGTTCTTCGTGCAAGACAGAAGTTTCGGCGAGGCCGTAAGGGGACACATCGCCGCCGACCTGGAAGAATGCCGGCCCATAAAGCCAGGCCCGTTGGATCGTATCCGCTCCCGCGTCTCGCTACCCCTGTTCGACGCTTTCTTTCGATACTTCTTTCTCTAGCCCCCGGCATCATTCAAGGGAGGTGGGAAAATTTGGGCCTGCACAAAAGGGTTGCATATGAGTCGCATATACGCTACATTATGTACAGGAGGTGGGAGTAAATGTCGACTGCATTCGCGGATGAAGTCATTTTCATGAACGAGAAAGCCGGGTTGAGCGGACCCGCAATCGCTCGCGCCGTCGGCGCGCAGCATAGCACGGTTCGGTCTTGGCTGAACGGATCGAGATCTCCCTCCAGTAAATCGGGCGAGCGCGTGGCGGAGTTGTCCTCTATCGTTGAACGGCTCATGAGCGTAATGGACCCCGACTACATTCAAGTCTGGCTGATAAAGCCGGTCCCCGCTCTTGATTTCCGCAAACCCATAGACGTAATCAGGGAAGGCGGATACCTGGAAGTGTCTAGGATAGTTTCAGCCATGGAATCCCCGCCCGCATCATAGATTCATTCCCATGGATGTAGACAGGACCAAAGTTTCCCGCATTTGGTGGCGTCACATACCGCACCGGAGGCAGGTCTGGTACAGGCCGGAGCATCCCGCCGATGGTCGCTGGCAACGCGGCAGCGTCGTGGAGGCGTTGTATTTCGCAGACTCGCCGGAAACCGCCTGGGCAGAGTGGTACAGATTTCTTTCCGAGTTCTCCCTGCGCCCGGAAAAGTCGTTGCCGAGAGACTTGTGGCGCTGGAAAATATCCTTGCCAAATGTCGCGGACTTGTCCACGGACGAAAAACTCGCGCGTATCGGCCTTGCACCTCTTGTCCCAAGTCGAAGCAGTTGGAATCCTTACCAGCTAATAGGCGAAGCACTAATCGAAGACGGCTGGCCCGCCTTGTTGGCGCCTTCTGCAGCGAGGACGCAAGGACTGGTTGTTTGCGTCTTTCGCAAGACCGAAAAAGTTGAGGGCTTGAAACCAGTACCACCGCCTCAAATTCGGAGGCGGCCGCCAGCGCCGCCGCGTGGAATGCGGACGTAAGTGCGACTGTGGTAACAAACCTCCCGTGCCTCGCTACCCCTGTTCGATGCCTTCTTTCGCTACTTCTTTCTGTAGCCCGAACTGGGGAGGGTTAGTAGATGCAAGCATCTAATATCGATAGCACTGCCGTCAGCAGTTCATCGGAGGCACGTTCGATTCGTTTCGCTCGACGAGTCCGGAAATCGACAGATTTGATCTGCTCAACCATGATGAATCCAGTCACGTCACTGTTTTCCGGAACAGCCACGTGGAAAGGAAAACCTCTGTCCGTGCTCGTCAGGGGACACACTATGGCCAAACCAGTGCTGCTGTTAAACAGGTCCTTGCTTACAACAAGAGCAGGCCGGCGCCCCTTCTGTTCGTGACCGGACTGGGGATCGAAACTGACGGCGATAATGTCGCCTTGTTTTGGGACATAGATAGCCATCTACCATGCCTCTTTGCCGACGGGTTTACCCCAATCGATTTCGTCGGCCTGGTAGTCTTCGGGAATTTTCGCCACGAGGTCCTCCAGCCGATATTTTCCGCGGTCTTTCCTGATTGGCGCGATGACGATAATGCCGTCTCGTACCGAAATTTCTACCTTGTCCCCAACGCCAAGCCGGGCATCTTCCAGCACGGTTTTGGCGAGCCGCAGTCCCTGACTATTGCCCCATTTTTGAATCTTCGTGTTCATCTGAGCGCCTCCTCTTGTATAGCCCAAGTATAGCCATATACAATCAAGCGGTCAATAGAAAATAGGGGACGGCGCCGCAGGGTGAGTGTTACAGGGATGCGGCGCGGACGAAGGCCTCGCCCATTCGTGCAAATCCCTCCCCCGCCCGACTTTCGATGATTATCGAGGCCGCCGAGGCACCCAGCCGGGCGGCTGCCTCGGGGGGTTGGCCGGTTGCTAAAGCATACAGGAACCCCGCCGCGAAGGTGTCGCCCGCTCCGGTTGGATCGACGACGCCGGCCGGGTGTATCCCGACCCAGCAGGAGCTATTGGCGGTGATGATGTCACAGCCCTTACGCTCGCGAGTCAGGGCCACGATGGGGATCGAGGCGCACAGGCGTTCCAAGAGATCCCCCTGCCCTGTCAGGTCTCCCTCGCTGAGAATGGCCACGTCGACCCCGGCAAGTTCCTCGGGGTCGGGGATCCAGCGGGAAGGGACAACGCGGGTTGCGGATCTTTTACGTATGAAGCCCTGTACACCGATGGCCAGGATCCGGGCCTGCACGGCATCTTTCCAGGCGCCAAGATCGACCTCACCCATGACCGGTCCGACGAAGAGCACGTCGGGACGGGCCCATTCGTGAGGCATCTGCGCCGGCACGACGTCCGGGGCCAAGGCAGTAACGGTCTGCACGCGCATGGCTCCGTCGGGGTAGCTGTTTTCGAAAACAGTGGTTCGTCCCCGTCGCTCGAGGCGGCATTCGATTTGCGTAAGGGCCGCATCGCAGGCGAAATCCCGGCCGACGGTAGAGACCAGCCGCGAGCGAGCCCCCAGGGCGTGGAAAGTCCCGGCGGCATAGAAGGCGCAACCGCCCGGCACGATATCCATCCCGACCCGGTCGTGAGTGACGTGTCCCGCGCAAAGTGTGAAAAGCTCACGGCTCATAGGCTCGTTCTCCATCTTCGGCCGGCTACTCGAAAAACATGAACCTTATACCAGATTTGATCCTCTTGTAAAAAACCCCAACATCGACTCCGCAAGAAATGCCGGGAGAGGCAATCACGCTCATCGAAGATGCCAACACAACCTAAAAAACGATTTTAAAAAAATCCATCTTCGAATGGATTTCATGTTATACTCAGTATGGTTGGAAATTGGTACTGGTCCCGCGATTTAGCTATGACGTAACCGTTCACATGGTTTGGCATGTTTGTGCCCCTTCCCGAAATCCTTGACAGTTAGGGTGTAGAAATAGGTGGACTAATTCCCTCCTTCTTTGAGGCGACGGTAGTCGTCGGAGAGGAGGAGAGGAGATGAGTGATGATCGGAAGAGAGACGAGGGCGGAACGGAGTGGAGGCGTAGCCGGAGCGGAGTTCCGCCCGACGGGCGGGATGCATTCGGGGGTGAGCTGGGCGGAGATGATCTGAACACCCTCGACGGGGAAGCTGAACAGGCGGTCGAAGGAGAGTCTACAGATGAGCCGGGTTGTGGGGCGGAGGGTCTGAACGAGTTGGGCCGGCCGTTGTGTCTGATGGGAGCAGGCAAGAAGCGCAAGGGTCGTCGGCTGGTCAAGAAAGAGAAGAAGGGTTCGGCGAAGTTCACGCCGGAGCAGCGACTGCTGATATTAGACGCATGGCAGCGGAGTGGATTGTCCAGCGGTGTGTTTGCCTCGTTGCTGGGGATAAGCAATCAGACGCTGCATACCTGGAAGCACAAGTTCGAGGAGTTCGGTCCCGAGGGATTGATGAACCGGCCCAAGGGAGCGCCGAAGGGGAGCCGTCTGCCCGAGGTGACCAGGCGGTCGATCATAATGATCAAGGAGGGTAACCCGGAATACGGCTGCCAGCGAATCAGCGACATGCTGGTCCGGGGGCCCGGGCTTGGAGCCGGCCCGGGAGCGGTGGCCCGGGTATTGAAGGAGGCGGGCTACGAGTTCGAGGAGGTCAAGACCCGGGCGCACCGGGATCATAAGCGGCGGTTCGAGCGGGCTCGGGCGAATCAGATGTGGCAGACGGATCTGTTTTCATTCGTGCTCAAGCGCCAGAACCGGCGGGTGTACCTGATAGGATTCATGGACGATCACAGCCGATACCTGGTGGGCTTCGGGTTATACGGGAGTTCCACGGCGGCGCTGGTGATCGAGGTGGTGCGCGCGGCCATAGCGTCATATGGGGCGCCGGAAGAGATCTTGACGGACAACGGCCCTCAGTACGCGGCCTGGCGTGGCAAGAGCCAGTTTACGAAAGAACTGGAGAAGAGCGGTATCAAGCACCTGGTGGCCACGCCCAAGCGGCCGCAGACTCTTGGAAAAATCGAGCGATTTTGGGGCACGTTGTGGCGGGAGTGCGTTGAGCGGGCGGTGTTTGTGGATCTGGAGGATGCGCGCCGGCGAGTTGGATTGTTCATCGATCATTACAATTGGGCTTCATAATACTTCACCTCGCTATGTGCTTG
>CAZXHT010000070.1:0-33270 GCA_964640665.1 uncultured Myxococcales bacterium | reverse complement strand
TTGATGCACGCCATCCGTCTGGGACTGGATGAAATGGTGATGAGCAGTAAGACGACGTGGCTGTGTTCCACCTGTCAGACCTGCACCACCCGCTGCCCGCAGGGTTTGGACATCGCCAAGGCTCTCGATGCTGTCAAGATCATTGCCCAGCGCAAGGGTATCAAGGCGTCTGAACCGGATATATTAGCCTTCTATAAAACTATGATGGGTTCCATCTTCGGCTACGGCCGGGTGTACGAGCTGGGATTGATAGCGATGCTCAAACTGCGTACTGGTCATCTATTTAAGGATATCGGTCTGGGGATAAAAATGTTCGGTAAGGGCAAATTGAAGCTCTTTCCCGCAAAACTCCTTCCCTTCTCTTCTGACGTCTCTGAGATCAGAAAAATGCGAAAACGGGTAGAGAAGCTGGAAGGTCAGAGAAAATGAAATATGCATACTACCCGGGCTGCTCCCTGCACTCAACAGCCTCTGAGTATGATATCTCGTTTCGCAGCGTGTGCCGGACGCTCCATGTGGCGATTGAGGAAATCCCCAAGTGGGCATGCTGCGGTTCTACGCCGGCGCATTCGACCTCGCATCTCATGGCCCTGGCACTCTCTGGCCGGGTAATCTCACAGGCCGAAGAAGCAAAGTTCCAAAAGATTCTCGTTCCGTGTGCATCATGCTTTCAGCGCCTGAAGACCGCCCAGTACGAGGTTAGAAACTATTCCGGGTTACACGAAACACTTGAGCAGGTGCTGGATCGCAAGCTGGAAAATAAGGCTGAGGTTGTCCACCCTCTCGAACTCTTCAGCCGTGAGGATCTGTCGAACCGGATTACGGAAGCCGTAAGGAAAAGACTCGAAGGACTCAAGGTCTGTTGTTACTACGGGTGTCTACTCGCTCGCCCGCCAAAGGTAATGAACTTTGATGAGTGCGAGTACCCGATGAGCATGGATACCATAATCTCCGGTTTGGGTGCTGAGACGCTGGACTGGAATGCCAAAACTTCCTGCTGCGGTGCCTCTCTATCGCTCACCAAGAGCGATCATGTCTGTAAGCTGATCCGCGATATTTTCCAGGAGGCAAAAGCAGTAGGCGCAAACGCAATCGCAGTTGCCTGCCCGCTATGCCATTCAAATCTCGACACCCGGCAGCAAGAGGCCGAAACGATCTACAATGAAAAGTATGGGTTTCCAATCTTCTATTTTACCCAACTCATGGGGCTGGCATTTGGTGAATCTATTAAAGCACTCGGGCTAAAAAAACATCTTATCGACCCTATGCCCCTGCTAAGCGAGGTGGGCATAGCATGATACATGGGAATGTACTTCAGGAATCCGCTACCAGTGATCAAAAGACAACCAAAGTTGGCAGTGCGGTAGTCCTCGGTGGGGGTGTTGGCGGAATGCAGGCGGCGCTCGACTTGGCTGAGGCGGGTATCAAAGTCTATCTCGTCGACAAGGAGTCGGCCATCGGCGGGGTAATGAGCCAGTTGGATAAAACCTTCCCGACCAACGATTGTTCCATGTGCATAGTTTCACCGCGCTTGGTCGACGTGGGTCGGCACCTGAACATAGAGATCATATGCGACGCCGACCTCCAAAAGGTCGAGGGCCAAGCCGGCGATTTCAAGGTTACCTTTAAACAAAAGACTCGTTATATCGATCTCGAAAGGTGCACTGGCTGCGGCCTCTGCATTGAGAAATGCCCCATCACCAAGAAGAGTGAATTCGATATGGGGATAGCACAGCGCAAAGCCATCTTCCGTCGTTACCCGCAAGCCGTTCCCAGCGGATTTACCATCGACAAGGAAGGTACCTCGCCGTGCAGGTTCGGCTGTCCCCTGGGAGTCAACGCCCACGGGTACGTGGCGCTCATCGCTGACGGGCGTTTCGAAGAAGCGCTCGAAGTCGAAAAGCGTCGCAACCCCTTCCCCAGCATCTGCGGGCGGATCTGCCCCGCCCCCTGCGAGGCCGAATGCCGCCGCGGCGATCTGGACCAACCGGTCGCCATCCGCCAGCTCAAACGTTTTTTAGGCGACTGGGAGCGCAAGAACGGCCGCAAGCCCCTTGAGCCGACCGAAGATAAAAAATCCGAAAAGGTGGCCGTGATCGGTGCCGGACCGGCAGGACTCACCCTCGCCAGGGAGCTTAAGCTCAAGGGCTATAATGTGACCATCTTTGAAGCCAATCAAAAGGCGGGCGGCGTGCTTATATCGGGAATTCCTCCCTACCGGTTGCCACGAGACGTAATCGAGTGGGAGATCCAAGAGATTTTCGACCTGGGCGTCGAGCTAAAGGCCAATACCCGCATCGGCAAGGATATTAGCTTCGACCAGATAAAAAATGATTATAACGCTGTATTCGTCGCTACCGGCACTCCCCGCGGGCGCTCGATGAAGCTCGAAGGCGAGGATACGATCAGCGGGCTGTACGACTGTATACAGTTCCTCAGTGAAGTAAACCTTGAGGGTCGCAAGAGCATTGGCAAGAAGGTCATCGTGGTCGGGGGTGGCAACGCCGCCATCGATGCGGCCCGTACCGCACGGCGCCTTGATACCGAGAATGTCACCATCGTCTACCGCCGTTCACGGCGCGAGATGCCTGCCCACCCGACCGAAGTCCGTGCCACGATCGAAGAGGGTATCGAGATCAAGTTTCTGACCAACCCGGTGCGGCTAATAGCCGATGAGAACAACAAGCTCACCGGGGTCGAGTGCATCAGGATGGAGCTGGGTGAGCCGGACGAGAGTGGCCGCCGGCGCCCGGTTCCGATCGAAGGTTCCGAGTTCATCATCGAAGCCGATGTGCTGATACCCGCTATCAGCCAGGAACCGGACCTGACATTCTTCGGAGATAAGCTTCGGCCCAAGACTACACTCTTGAAAACGCTGGTAGTCGACCCGGTCACGCTTGAGACCACCATACCGGGAGTCTTCGCCGGCGGCGATGTGGTCACCAGCCCGGCTACGGTTATTGAGGGTATCGACGCCGGCCTGCGCGCCGCAGAGTCGATTGACCGTTACCTGAAGAAGAAAGACATGTATACCGGCCGCGAAGATGCCGAGTTGATACGCGCCGAGCGAAACATCGATGGTGAGCCGATCATTCCGCGCCACAAGATCCCTGAGATTTCAGTTGAAGAACGTGCCGGTAACTTCGACGAAGTCGAGATCGGCTGGGATGAAGAAACCGCCGTCGCCGAGGCAAAACGCTGCCTTGACTGTGCTTCCTGCTGCGAGTGCTTCATGTGTCTCGAGGCCTGTGAGGCAACGGCTATCGATCACAACATGAAGCGCGAAGAAATCGTCACCATCGATGCCGGTGCAATAATCGTAGCCCCTGGTTACGAGCTGTTCAATGCCGACAACACCAAAGAACTTGGCTACGACCGCTTTCCCAATGTGATTACCAGCCTGGAGTTTGAGCGGTTGCTCTCCGCCAGCGGACCAACAATGGGCGAGATCCAACGGCCATCCGACGGTGAGCACCCAAAAAACATCGCCTTCATCCAGTGTGTGGGTTCCCGTACAGTGGAGAACAACTACTGTTCGTCGGTTTGCTGTATGTATGCAACCAAGGAGGCGGTAATCGCCAAGGAGCACCAGTCTGACCTGGAATGCTCGATTTTCTATATCGATATTCGAGCCTACGGCAAGGGCTTCGACGAGTACTACGAGCGGGCAAAAGAAAACGGCGTGCGTTATTTGCGCTGTCGTCCATCGGCAATCCTGCAGGATCAGCAGACTAAAGATGTGATCATCCGCTACGTAGACGAACGGGGAAAACAGCGGGAGGAGCGTTTCAACATGACGGTGCTCTCCTGCGGTCTAAATCCTCCTAAAGGTGTGCATGAACTCGCCCATAAGTTGGGCATCGAACTCAATGATTTGGGCTTTTGTAAGACCAGCCGCATAGCTCCGGTCGATACGACTCGCGAGGGCATTTATACTTGCGGACCCTTCAGCGAACCCAAAGACATCCCGGAGACCGTCATGCAGGCCAGCGCTGCAGCAGCCCGGGCCATGTCTTTACTCAGCGAGGCAAAGTGGACCCGCACGGCCAAAAAGGAATACCCGCCCGAGCGCGATGTCACCGGTGAGGACCCGCGCATCGGCGTGTTCGTCTGTCACTGCGGTAAGAACATTGGCGGGGTGATCGATTGCAAGGCTGTGGCCAAGTACGCCGGGGACCTCAACAACGTGGTATACGCAACTGATAAGCTTTACACCTGTTCCCAGGACTCGATCACCTCGATCACCGAAACCGTCAAGGAGCAAAACCTAAACCGTGTCATCGTGGCGGCTTGTACACCGAGGACGCACGAGCCTCTTTTCCGCGACTCCATCCACGAGGCCGGACTCAACCCCTACCTGTTTGAGTTTGCCAATATACGCGACCAGAACACATGGGTTCATCAAAACGAACCGCAAAAAGCCTTCGAAAAGACCAAGGACCTGGTGCGCATGTCTGTTGGGAGAGCGCGGCTGCTCGAGCCGCTCTACGATGGCGAATTAGAGATCAATAAAAACGCGCTGGTGATCGGCGGTGGCATAAGCGGTATGACCGCGGCCCTGGAATTGGCCTCCCAGGGATTTCCGGTACACCTGATCGAGCGCGATAAGGAGTTGGGTGGCAATATGCGCCGGCTCCACTACCTGATCGACGGTGACGATCCACAAAAGAAGCTCAAAGAAACCGTAGAAAAAGTACTTATCCACGATAAGATCAAAGTCTACCTCGGCCGCCGAATTGAATCACTGTCCGGATCGCTTGGTAACTTCGAGACCACGCTCAGGCCCCACAACGGCTCCGAAGGCGAGACCATCAAGCACGGCGTCGTGGTCGTGGCCACCGGAGCTCAAGAGCTCAAACCCGATGAATACCTCTACGGCCGGGATAAACGTGTTCTCACCCAATTGGAGCTTGAAGAGAAGCTGGCGTCCGATGACTTTTCCGCCAAGAACGTGGTCATGATCCAGTGCGTGGGCTCGCGCAACGAAGAGCATCCCTACTGTAGCCGGGTTTGCTGCACGCACGCCATCAAAAACGCGCTCCAGATAAAAGAAAAATCGCCCGAAACCAACGTCTATATCCTCTATCGCGATGTGCGCACCTATGGATTTCGCGAGGCGTGGTACCGCCACGCCCGAGAAAAGGGCGTGATCTTCCTGCGCTACGAACAAGACAAAAAACCCGAGGTGGCCACGGGCAAAGACGGATTCGAAATAACAATCCACGATCCCATACTCCACACCGACCTCAAGCTTACTGCCGACAGCCTGGTGCTCTCGGCGGCTATAATCGCCAACGATGATGTCGAGGACGTCGCTCAATTGCTCAAGGTCCCCGTAAATAGCGACAAGTTTTTCCTCGAGGCGCACATGAAGTTACGCCCGGTGGATTTCGCCACCGATGGCGTCTTTTTGGCCGGCCTAGCCCACTCGCCAAAGGCAGTGGACGAGAGCATCATCCAGGCATTGGGGGCAGCCGGTCGAGCCAGCACCTACCTGTCCAAGGATAGCGTAACCCTGCCAGCCGCAATCTCAGAGGTCATCGAAGAAAACTGTGACGGCTGCGCCTACTGCATAGATCCCTGCCCCTACAACGCCATTACACTAATAGAATTCATGCATAAAGGCGACATCAAAAAGACTGTCGAGACTGATCCATCGGCCTGCAAGGGCTGTGGCGTTTGTCAAGCAACTTGTCCCAAGCAGGGTATAAAGGTCAACCACTTCAAGCTCGACCAAATCGGTGCGATGGTCGACGCTCTGCTACTGGAAGGATGAGATGAGCGACAACGGAGATTTCGAACCCAAGATAGTCCAATTCTGCTGCAATTGGTGCTCATACACCGGCGCGGACCTGGCCGGCTCTTGCCGACTGCAGTATCCCACGAACACCCGCGTCGTGCGGGTTATGTGCACCGGGATGATCCACCCTAACATGGTGATCGACGCCCTCACCAAGGGCACTGACGGCGTGCTTGTCTGTGGATGCCACATCGGCGACTGCCATTACATCGACGGCAATGAGCGCATGGAATCGCGCGCGGCCACCATAGAGATGCTTTTAGAGGACTTCGGCATTGAGCCGGAACGGTTCCGCCTTGAGTGGGTCTCGGCATCCGAGGCGCAGCGCTTCGTCGAGGTAGTCAATAACTTCGTTAAGGATATTAAAGAGCTCGGTCCCAACCCATTCGCATAAAGGAAACACGGTTATGGATAAACGGATGGTACGGTACTTCGATAGAAAGAAATTCATGTGGGACGGTGAGGAGTATGCCAGCGAGGATGACGCCAGGCAAAAAGAAAAGGAGTACCGCGGGAAAGACTTCGAGGTCCAGGTGGTACCTGTCAACGGCAAGCATTTGGTCTATACCCGTCGGCTGGTAACCGAGGTGGCGGTGGAAGGCGCCCCGATGTAAGCAGGGTAACGAGTGGCCAGCGGCTAAAATGGAAAGCTAACAAAAAGGAGAAATAACATGCCAGTTAAAGTTGCAGAGGAGTGGTTAACCACCTGTGGTGGTTGCGAGATCACCCTGCTCGACGTGGGAGAGCCTCTCTTGGAGATCCTGCCGGAACTGGAGTTCGTCCATATGCCGGTCCTCATGGACCATAAATACTCCGGACAGGCGGGAGAAAACCCGGGCACCCTTGTGATTCCGGAAGCCGATGTGGGTTTTATCTCCGGCGGAATTCGGCACGAGGAAAACCGCCGCGTTGCCGAGGAGATGCGCAAGAAGGTCAACACGCTTGTCGCTGTGGGTGCCTGCGCCAACTTCGGCGGTATCCCCGCGTTGGCCAACATGTACACCGTCGAGGAAATCATCAAGATGGCCTATGACGAGACCGAGACCACTGATGCACACCCGGTGCCGGACGACGACCTTCCAAAGCTGGAAGAGCGCGTATTTGCCGTCAGCGAAGTGGTCAAGGTCGACGTGGCCCTGCCGGGCTGCCCGACCACACCGGAGCTTTATGTTCAGGCCATCACAGCCCTTCTCAAGGGAGAGGTTTTCGAGCTGCCGGAGCGCAGCGTGTGCGACGACTGCCCCATGAAACGCGAAAAGAAAGCGGTCACCGACATCAAGCGCCCGCTGGAGAAACCCGATTGGCCAGCAGACAAACCTATTGAAGAGGTGCGCTGCCTGATGGAGCAGGGCTACCTCTGCCTGGGGCCGGTCACCCATTCGGGCTGTGGCGGTGAAGAGAAGGTTCCTCGCTGCATCAAAGCCCACATGCCTTGTCGCGGATGCTTCGGCCTGATTCGTGAAAGCGCCAATCCCCAGATCGATATGATGACCGCCCTTTCATCGATTGGCCTCAACCCGAGGCAAATTGAGGACCGCAGAGCAATGTTCAACCGTTTCGTCGGCGCGCAAGGACGGCTCCGTCCATTGCCACAGAGGAGGTAATAATCATGGGTAAAACAATTATAGTCGAACCAGGCACAAGAATTGAAGGACATTGCAAGATTAAAATAACGCTAGACGACAGCGGCAATGTCGAGGACACCCAGGTGAAAGTGGTCGAGTTGCGTGGGTTCGAGCGCTTTGCCATCGGTCGTCCGATAGAAGAGATCATACGCATCGTACCGCGTATATGCGGCGTTTGTCCCTGGGCACACCACTTGGCGTCCGCCAAAGCTGCTGACGCGGTTTTTGGTGCGGACATCCCCCCTGCTGCCAAAAAGATAAGAGAGCTGGCCTATATGGGTCACATGCTTCACAGCCACATTCTACACTTCTACATTATGGCCGGTCCGGACTTTCTTATGGGCCCGACATCCGACTATGCCAAACGCAATGTGATCGGCGTAATCGAAAAAGCCCCGGACGTGGCCAAGAAGGTGGTGCGCAATCGCTGGCTCGCACAGATGGCGACCCAGAAACTGGGCGGAAAGGCCATTCACCCTGACGTTGCCGTACCGGGCGGCTGGGCCAAGCCGATCACCGAGGAGGAGCGCAAGGAAGTCAAAGAGATGTTTCAAGAGGTCTATGACTTCGCTTTGTTCGGGATCGATTTCGTCAAGAAGAACGTCTTCCCCGCGTACCTTGACTTTATAGCAAACACCGCCGTGATCAATACAGGATTCCTGGGGCTAGTCAAGGACGGTAATTTAGAGCTTTACGACGGCAAGTTGCGCATGATGCAGGCCGACGGCTCGTTCGAGGACTTCGATTGCGATAAGTACACCGACTACATCTCCGAGCACATTGAACCCTGGACTTATTTGAAATTCCCATACATGAAGAAGGCCGGTGGATTCAATATGGACATCGACAACCCGCGGGGCATCTATCGCACCAATGCCCTGGCGCGTTTGAATGTCTGCGATAAGATTCCCACGCCCAAGGCCCAGGCCGAGTTGGAAGAGTTCCGTGAAAAATTCGGCAAACCGGCAATGCCGACTTTTCTCTATCACTGGGCTCGGCTGATTGAGATCGTGTACGCCGCAGAACGGGCGATGGAACTGGTCGATGATTCCGAGATTACCAGCGAGAATATCCGCCTCAAACTCGAGCCCAAGGCCGGCCACGGTATAGGTGTGATTGAGGCTCCACGCGGGACCTTGATTCATGACTACACCACTGACGAAAAGGGCCTTATCACAAAGGCTAACATCATCGTGGGTACCACCCACAACAACGCCCCGATAAACATGTCGGTAAAGAGTGCTGCTAAGGCGTTAATTAAAGACGGCAACTATGACCAGGGAATCCTCAACCAGGTCGAGATGGCGATTCGGGCCTATGACCCCTGTCTATCATGCGCCACGCATAAGATGGACGGATCGATACCGGTCAAGATTGAGATCGTAAGTTCCGATGGCGAGGTGTTGGATACACTTACCAATAGCTAGTTGACTTCATCTACAGCAACTTGCCAAGAACAGATATTGTTCGTCAATTCCATCTCATTTATATATTTAGTCGCGAGTAGTTTGTTGTCGATCTGGAGGCACATACATGAAATCCATGCGGCATTCCAAAGCCGGGTTGTTCGTGCATCTTGTTCGGACGACAAAGGCACGAATGCCGGTATTGACGGAAACGTTCTGGGAAAATGTGCCGGAGTTGGCGCGTGACACATTACAAGGCATGAACGTGGTTCCCTTGGCAACCAGCGGAATAGAAGACCATATTCACTTAATGGCAGCCTGACCCTGCCGGGGTTCAAACCCCGGCAGGTACACAAGCGTCGCGACGCCCGCATCCAACGCCTACCAACCGCAGCCTTCAAGCAGGATATCCTGGCAGGGTGTCGCGCCGTCCGCTGAGACCGGGCAGTCGGTTCCCTCGAAGACCACGCCGTAGCTGCCCGGGTAGAGATCGAGTTGATAGACGGCCGGGCCCTGGTTTTCCACGGGCACCTGCAGGCTGTCGCCCGAGTCCTCCGAGACGAAGAACAGCCTGCCGCGCTCGCCGCCGGCGACGCTGTCCGGCATCTGGGCCGCGTTGACGGTGATCTGCCCGGAGATTGCAAGCACCGATAGATCGAGATCGAGCGCGCCGTTGCCCGTAAGCTGCACACTGTCCCTGACAGTAACTCCCGTGCAGGGCACGACGCCCAGGGGACAGTCGTCGTCGTTTGTAAAATCGACACGATAGGTTCCCGCAAAGACTTTCATCAGGTATTGGGCGGGCCCGGCGACTCCAACTGGAGCGCCGACAGACACCCCTTCACCATCGGTAAGCACTACCAGCCCGCGCACCCGGCCGTTGGGGCTGGCATCCATCTGCGAGCCGTTGACCGTCACACTTCCGGAGACGGAAACGACATCAAGGTCGAGATCGAGCACGCCGTCACCAGTTAAATCTACTGTCCGGAGCAGTTCACGCTGGCAAGGCAGCGCCTGGTCGTCGCGGCAAGCCAGGTTGTCTGCCCTGACTTCGTAATGTCCGGGAAACAATACGACCTGGTATGTCGCGGGCCCGCTGGCACCCATCTGGAACTGGACGTCAGAGGCGTTCTGCGTCCTCGAAAAAACCAGCATGCCCCGGTTCTGGCCGTTTCCGGACGAAGGCATGACTGCACCGTTGACTGTCAGCTGCCCACTGGCCTGAATCACGTGCAGATCATAGTCGGCCACGCCGTCCGACGTAAGCGAGAGCGTCTCTGCGAGCACCTCAGACTGACAAGGCGTGACTCCCGGACGATCCTCGGGGCAGTCGCCGTCGTTTTCGAAGTTCACCCGGTAGACCCCCTTGAAAATCGAGCGCTGGTAGGTAGCCGGACCCGATTGTCCCAAACCGGCCCGAAGCTCTCCGTCCGTGTCCGAGAAGATCAGCCGCCCGCGCTCGCCTCCAGTCACGCTTTCTCCCATCCCTGCTCCATTCAGCGTCACGGCGCCCGAGACGGCCACAACCGGAAGGTCGTAATCCAGCGCCCCGGGGCTTTCCAGCGCGAGCCCAGTAGCCAGCGTTCGAGTCTGGCAGGGCACGGGCGAAAGACCTGAAGCCGGGCAGTCGGTCGAGTTGCTTATCGCCACCGTGTAGCTGCCGCTGTAAAGTTTTAACAGGTAGGTCGCAGGCCCGCTGCGGCCTAATCCAGCGCCAACGCTTCCCGTCCCGTCGGAGAAGGATATCTGTCCACGCTCGCCGCCGCTGGCGCCGGGCAGCATTTCGGCACCGTTTACGGTCAGCGCCCCGGACACGTCGATCACCTTCAGATCGAGATCGAGAACACCCGGCCCGTTCAAAACCAAGCCTGTGCGCAGCACCTTGCGCTGGCAAGGCATAGCCCCATCCAGGCAATCAGTGTCGTTGGTGACCGAGACTTCGTAGCTGCCGGGCGTCAACTCGACCTGGTAGGTGGCAGGACCAGCCGTGCCCAAGCCGGCCTCGGAAACTGTGCCCGTCTCGGAGCGAAAAACGATCCGGCCCCGCTCACCCCCGCCTCCACTCGGGCTCATCACGGCACCGTTGACGGTCACTTGTCCGCTGACTTCGAAGCTTGTAATTACGGAACTTGAAACATCGAGATCGAGGTTGCCATCGCTCAATAGCGAAACACCCTTTCGGAGAATTGTGCTTCCGCAAGGGAACGGGCCGTCAGGGCAATCAGTCGTGTTGGCAAGCTCGATGGCGTAGTTGCCGGCGAAGAGACTTGTCTGGTAGGTGGCAGGCCCATTCGAACCCAGATCGAGCGATATTCGTTTTTTGCTTCCGGCCAAAAGAAAAGACAGTGTCCCGCGCACAATCCCGTTGACCACGGGCCCGGGATCGTGCCCGTCGACAGTTACCTTTCCGGTAATACGCACGACGTCCAGATCGTAATCCAGCGCGCCCGATGTACTGATCTGCCTGCCCGAACAGCTTCCCTCGCAACCGTTGGAGACATCCCCGTCGGTATCGACGCGGCCGGGCAGGCAGGCCCAGTTGCTACATGCACCCTGCACACAGTCGCCCGCAGCCCCGGGTTGCTCGCAGCGGTGATCGCATGAGCCGCAGTGTTGCGCCGAGCTTTCGAGATCCACGCACGAACCGGAACAGGCGCTCAATCCGTCGGGACAAGTGCTCGAACATTTTCCCGCGCCGCACACCTGGTCGGTCCCGCAGGCGTGGAAACACTCGCCGCAGTGCTCGTGATCGCTCATCAGATCGGCGCACATCCCGCCGCAGTTCACCTCGGGTGCCAGGCACTCGCCCCCGTCGGGCAACCCGCCGTCATTTCCCGACGAACCTCCCCCGCAGGCGTACACAAAAAGCCCCAAGACAAGCACGGCGACACTTTTCTCGCGCATTTTCCATACCCTCTTTTGTAAATTTGCAGCCATGTCATTGTTGTCTACAGGAGACGGAAAAACAAGGCACATTTTTCCCGATAAAGTGTGCGGCGCATGTTATCATTCTATCCAGAATGAAAATACTGAAGGCATCAATGCAGATGGACCGCGGAAAGTGGATCATTGCAGGGTTGCTTTCCTTCCTGTGTGTGGGTGCCGATGTACGAGCCGAGACCGGGATGGGGCTGGTCGTCGACCAGACCGACAAGGTGGCACACAGGATCGACCTACAGGATGACGTGATCATTTTCACTTCCCCTGCCTTTGGCGCGAACGTCGCGAACGGCCGGTTTTCTCCGGACGGCAACCGGCTCGGCTACGTCGACGAGGACGGTAAGGTATTCGCCTGCGATCTCGACGGCGACGTCTGGACAGTGGGAGATACCAAAACCATCGAGTGGACCACCGTCGATATCCAGGACGTGGTCATCTACTTCTCTGCCGACGACGGCGCCGGCTGGACTCCGCTGGCCCTGGTGCTACTGGTTTTAGTAACGTTGTTTGTGAGTCGAACTTCAAGAAAACGTCATTCCTGTCGTTTGTAATAGACAACCATTTATTATAGTCGCTTGCTCGCGCTTGCATGCCCCGCGCCGGTCAACTATGCTACGCAACCTGAGGCCACGTAACCAACCTTCCGGGAGGTACGGGATGAACGAGAGACAATCAATGATTCGCTGGCTGACACTCGGGTTGCTTTCAACGGCGCTATTCATGTCAGCGCCGCCGGTTGCTGCCGAGGAGGGCATGTGGACCTTCGACAACCCGCCTGTTACGGCCCTCAAGGAAAAATACGGCTTCGAGCCGACTGCCGCCTGGCTAGAGCACGTTCGCAAATCGGCGGTGCGCTTCATGGACGGCGGATCGGGCTCGTTCATAAGCCCGCACGGGCTGGTGATCACCAACCACCACGTAGCGGTCGGCCAGCTTCAGAAGATGTCCTCCGAGAAAAAGGACTACGTCAAGGACGGCTTCTACGCCAAGACGCCGGCCGAGGAGATCAAGTGCCCCGATCTCGAGCTGAACGTGCTCGACTCGATCGAGAACGTAACCGCGCCTGTCATGGCTGCGGTCAAGAAGGGCATGAGCGAGGCCGAGGCGCTCAAGGCGCGCAAGGCCGAAAGGGCGCGGATCGAGAAGCAGGCCAAGAAGAAAACGGGCTTGCACTGCGAGGTAGTCAGCCTCTACCACGGCGGCGAGTACTGGCTGTATCGCTACAAGAAGTACACCGACGTGCGGCTGGTGATGGCGCCCGAGCGCCAGGCGGCATTCTACGGCGGCGACTCGGACAACTTCACCTACCCGCGCTACGACCTGGACATGGCCTTCTTCAGGGTCTACGAAGACGGCAAACCTCTGGCCAATAAAAATTCCCTGAAGTTCAACGCGAGCGGCGCGGCACAGGGCGAACTGGTGTTCGTCGTCGGACACCCCGGCAAGACCGACAGGTTGTACACCGTGGCCCAACTCGGCTTCCAGCGCGACGTATACTTTCCGATGTTGATCGAGTACATCGATCGCACCATCGCCGCGCTCAGGAAGTACGCAAAGCTCGGCCCCGAGCAGCAGCGGCGCGCGCTGGTGCGCATCTTCGGCTTCACCAACGCCCAGAAAGCTTACACCGGCATGTTCAAAAGCCTCTCCAGCGAGGACTTCATGAAGCGCCGGCAGAAGGCCGAGCAGTCTTTCCGCGCCAAGGTGGCCTCCAAGCCGGAATGGAAAAAGCAGTATTACGGGGCCTGGGATAAGATCGAAGGGGTAATGCGCAAGTACCTGCCCGAGATCAAGCGCCGATCCTACGAGCGCTTGTGGGGCTCGAACCTGGCCGGCAAGGCCGTAACAATTGTCAAGCTGGTTTCTGAAGTCAAGAAGCCCGACGCCGACAGGCTCGACGGCTACCACGACTCGGAGCTGACACGGCTCAAGTTCCAGCTTTTCTCCCCCGCGCCGGTCTACCGCGACATGGAGGCCGTAACGCTCGAGCTGGCCTTCAATTTCGCCCGTGAGCACCTCGACAAGAACGACGCCTTCGCCAAGATCATCTTGGGGCTCGGCGATCCGGGTAAGGCCGCTGCAGAGCTGACCGCCAAGACCAAGCTCACGGATCCCGCCTTCCGCAAGCAGCTGGTCGAAGGCGGCATCGCGGCGGTAGAGAAGTCTGACGATCCGCTGATCGTCATGGCCCGCAAGTTGACGCCGATCATCGTCGAAAACGAAAAGTGGTCGAAGAAGAACGTCGAGAGCGTCACCACGCCGGCCAGCGAGCGACTCGCCCGGGCGCGCTTCGCCGTCTTCGGAAAAAACGCCTATCCCGACGCCACCTTCAGCCTGCGCATGTCCTTCGGCAGTATGCGCGGTTATCCGATGAACGGTACCCAGGCACCATACAAGACGACTCTTTACGGCCTCTACGACCGGGCTCTGGGCTTCGACAACAAGGGCGAGTGGAAATTGCCCGAGCGTTTCTGGAAGCTCCAGAAACTCCTCGACCTGTCCACGCCGGTCAATTTCGTCTGCGACTGCGATATCATCGGAGGCAACTCCGGCTCGCCGGTGATCAACAAAAAGGGCGAGTTCATGGGCATCGTCTTCGACGGTAACATCGAGAGCCTGGCCGGGCGTTTCTTCTTCGACTCGACCGCCAACCGTACCGTCTCCGTGCATGCTGCATATGTGATCGAGGCGCTGCGCAAGCTATACGACGCCGATGATCTGGCCGACGAAATCGAGATGCGGTGAGCCCTCGGCTTCAAAAGCCTGTCTTGGTCCGCTGTGTAAGCTGCGGACGAAACTTCGAGACGCGCGCGACAGGCCAGATCGCGTGCCCGGCCTGCCACACAGAGATATTCCTAGAAGCGCCCGCGGGCGCTGAATTCGAAGACGACCCGCCCGCCGAGCCAGAGGCTGCAAGTTCGCCCGTGTCCACGGCCGTGCCTGCCGCACCCGCCGAGCCCGTGACAGAACCCGTGACAGAAGAAGAGGAGCAGCAACAGCCGAGCATTGACGATATCCAACGCCTGTTGCAACTGCGCAACACCATGCATGCAGCCGAGCCCAGGACCTTCCGCCCTGCATGGGAGGCCGGCGACGGCAATCCGGCAGGCCGCCTGATAAAGACAATCAAGCAGATCTTCTCAAACCCAAATCGCTTCTTTCATGAGCTGGCCATCGAGGGTGTCTGGCGCCCGCTATTGTTCGCCTGGATAGTTTGCAGCCTGGCCGTCTTGTTCTTCGCTATCTACGGCTTGTGGCAACTAAACCGCAACGCCGCGACGCTGATGAACTCGATCTCGCTGCCCCCCGGGGAAACCCCGCAGCAGGTCATCGAATCGTTGCGCACTTCGCTGCTGTTCGCACTCTATGGATCACCCATATTCGGCCTGATCAACGTGCTCCTGTCGGCCGGTCTCTACCATCTAGGAATCCGCCTGGCCACCGAGCGCAACGCCGGCCTGGCTGCCACCTTCAGGGCCACGGCCTACGGCTTCGCACCGCTGCTTCTCGCGGCCATACCCTTCATCGGACACCTGGTGGGAGGGCTGTGGTCGCTGCTGCTGCAGATTGTCGCTTTAGCCCACGTTCACCGTGTCACAATGTCCCGGGCCACCGTGGCCGTGCTGCTGCCGGTGACCGGCGTCATGCTATTGCTGTATGCCATCTTGTGAAGTCTAATTGGTTATCAAACGGAGGGGAGAACATGCGAAAAGTGGGGATGTTGCAATGCGTTTCGGTCGGCGGTCTGTTGCTGATCCTTTTTGGTGCGGGTTCGATCGCCCAGGCCGCCGACAAGTATGGAGAAGAAGCCGAAGGGACCAGGAGCTACGACGACTTCGAGCGATCGAGGGCCTGCGCCTCTTGTCACAAGGACTTCTACCAGCAATACCGGCAGGCCATGATGAGCCAGGCGTATACTCACCACTGGGACGAAATAGAGTACTTCGAGTTGGCGATTCCCCACGCCGATCGCAATCCGAAAGTGGCCGGGGTCAAGGCCTCCTGCAACGGTTGTCATTCTCCGATGGCCTTTTTGGCCGGAGACACCCCGTCGCCGCGGGTCGAAAAGAATAGCCGGGCTAACGAGTCGGTCACCTGCGACGTCTGCCATACCATCAAGGGCAAGGGGCCCGACGGTACTCCGTTCAACTTCAGCTACATCTCTTCTCCGGGCAAGACCAAGTACGGACCGCGCGCGGGACTTCAATCGCCACACCATAACACCGAGAAACTCGACTTCATCCGGACTCCAGAGTTCTGCGGCACCTGCCACAACGAAAAGAGCCCCTGGGGGATCTGGGTCAAGTCCACCCATATCGAGTATACCGAAGGACCCTATCCCAAGATGGGGCTCAAGTGCCACGACTGCCATATGCCCAAGGCCATCGGCAGAATTGCCACCATGTCTAAAGAAGATCTTCCCATGCACCAGCACATCTTCTTCGGTGCCCACGTGATGTCCAAGATTCGCGGGGCGATCGAGTTGCGCATGCACGCCGACCGGCAGGACGTCGAACCCGGGGAAACCGTCAAGATCAAGCTCTATCTTTTCAATGCCAAGGCCGGTCACAAAATTCCGACCGGCTCGGTCGAAGATCGCCAGTTGTGGGTGCACCTGGAAGCCACCGACAGCAAGGGCCAAGTCTATCATCTCCCGGTGGACAAGAAGGGATTCCCCGATGAGCAGACAACCATCGCCAGCAACGAGCCGGCCTGGTTCGATCTGGGCGAGGCAAGGGGCATCAAAGACTTCAAGGGCCTGCCCCGCGACGGGATTCCCGAAGGAGACCGCATCTTCCGCATGGCCTACTTCAACCCGAAAAACCAAATCACGATCATGCAGTGGTATACGGCCAAACTCGGCACCGACTATCGCATCGGTCCCCTGGAGACCAAGGTTGAAACCTACACGTTCAAGGTGCCGTCCAGGGCCCCGATCGGTAAGATGACGGTCAAGGCGACTTTGAATTACAGGCTTCTGGTCAAACCGATCGGTGAGTTCTTGAATGTACCCGACGAGGAACTGGCCGATCGCCTGATGAACGAAATCTCCACTTCCTTCGAAGTGATTGACGATTAGGAGGATCCATGAAACCCCGCTTGCTTGTCATTGGCCTGCTGCTTCTTTGTGCCGTCATGTGGGTGACGGACAGGCCGTCGGAGGCCGTCCCGGCTTTCGCCCGCCGCCACGAGTTTTCCTGTAACACCTGCCACAACCCGTTTCCGCGATTGAAGGCCTACGGCGAGGAGTTTGCCGGAAACGCATTCGCACCCGGCGATCAGGAAATGCCGCCGCGCTATTTCCGCGACGTCGGAGACGACGACCTGTCTCTTCTTAAATACATTCCCCTGGCCGTGCGCGCGGACTTGTATTTCGACATCCGCAACGATGTTCAGAAAGGGGACGGCTTCAGCGACTTCAAGGTTCCCTGGGGGCTCAAGCTGCTGTCCGGCGGGCGCATAGCCAAAGACATCGGCTACTACTTTTACTTCTACATGAGCGAAAGGGGCGAGGTGGCCGGGGTCGAGGATGCCTACATTCATTTCAACGACCTCTTCGGCTTGCCACTGGATATCATGGTCGGCCAGTTCCAGGTCTCGGACCCCTTGTTCAAGCGCGAACTGCGCCTGACTTTTCAGGACTACTTGATTTACAAAGCCAAGCTCGGAGCCAGTCAGACCGACCTGACTTACGACCGCGGCGTGATGATTACGGCCGGTTTCGATTTTGGAATGGACCTGTTCGGAATCATCGTCAATGGCAACGGCAAGGGCGATGCCGACATCTCACGCGATTTCGACATGGACAAGTACAAGCACTTCATGCTGCGGATTTCCCAGAGCCTGGGCCCGGTGCGTTTCGGCGTTTTTGGTTACTACGGCAAGGAAGATCTCTACAGTGAGGCCGACGATAGCTTCTGGACCAACGAGCTGAACATGTGGGGTCCGGACATCACTCTTTCACTGGGCCGCGCGGAACTGAACGTGCAGTACCTCCAGCGCCGGGACAACAAGCCCAGCCTGGACACCACCCGGGCCCAGAGCCCGATCCTGACGCATGGGTTCATCGCCGAGGCGATCGTCGACCTGCTCGGCGATCCGGCCAAGCTGTTCGCGGTGCTGCTTTTCAACTGGGTCGACAGCGATTCATGGGAATCCGGCCAGGAGGCCTACACGGCCAACCTGACCTGGCTGCTGCACACCAACATCAAGCTCTTGGCCGAGTACACCTTCGCCCGCGTGGTTAACGGCGAAGAGAAGAAAGAACACCGCGCCACCCTGGGCGTCGTAACCGGATTCTAGCAGGCCTGCTTGGCCGTGCTGCTGCCGGTGACCGGCGTCATGCTCTTGCTGTACGCCATCCTGTGAAGTCCCAAACGACCGCTTCACGGAAGTGGTTCCTCTCATCCAAAGTTTTCAGTTGCCAATCCTACCATCCGGAAGTATCATTAACAGTAGCAACAACACTACCAAAGGTGATGCCATTGGCCAAAATACCGAATATAATACCGGTTACGGAACTCCGGCAGGATGCAAGCGGTGTCTTGAAAAGGTTGCGCGAGGCCACGGAGCCCATTGTCATCACGCAGCGCGGCAGAGCATCTGCGGTCATGCTCAGTGTCGAAAGCTACAAGCGTGTCGAGCACGAACGTGAGCTCCTGCGGCTCTTGGCCGGGGGCGAGAAGGAAATGGCCGCGGGTGAAGGCTACGATTTGGCAAGTGTGCTTGCCGAAGCCGATGCACTCCTGGCGGCGGAAGAGCGGTGAAGGTTCGCTTCACTCCTTCTGCACGGGAACAGTTCTTTTCCGCGCTTGTCTACATCCGCGGCAAGAATCCGCCCGCTGCAAAGCGATTCCGTCAACGGGCCGAACTGATCCTGCGGCGCCTGGAGAAGTTTCCCGAATCGGGCAGACGCATTCCTGAGTTTCCCGATCTGCCCCACCGTGAGGTAATAATTACCCCCTTCAGATTCTTCTATCGAGCCGTCGGCCAAGTGGTCTGGATCGTCGCCGTGTGGCACGGAGCCCAACTTCCCGGTGAGCCAAAAGGAAAAAGCACATCTAGCCACTAACATTTATTGCCAAGAACGTGTGCCGGCCGGGCCGAACTCGAAGACTCCGTCGGTAGAATGAAATCCAGCAACTCCAAAGGTCTTTATCAGCCTACTCCGGCTTAAGGGGAATATCCATCTCGGTACACTGGCATCGGGACTTGACCCGGGTCCGTGCCCTGTCGCACCTGCGGGTTCCGTCTCGGCAGCTTGAGGTCAGCTCGGAAGATTCCGGATGACGGCTGGAAATTATACATATCTTTCCCGCAAGCTTGCACAGGTTGTCAGCCAGAGAGCAAATGCGGGCGCAATCGATCATTTGCCCGGCCTGCAAGGAATCGAATAGTTCTTTTTCCACCATTTGCATTGCCCGCCGGCTGCTCTCTACTTCCTGGTAATCAATCGCCGGTGCTTCCACCGGGCGGGATTCCCGGCCACCCATGGCGCAACCCGAGATGAACGACAGGCACACAAGTAAATAGCGAGATTTCACGACTTGATCCTCCCGTCTGTTCCCTTCAGTTCCACTTCGAGCAGTTTCTCGTTTATTCCCAGAGCCCGATTGTAAGACTTGGCCGCCAAGCTGTCTTTTCCAAGCGCCTCAAGGGCAGATCCGCGTGCCACCAGCAGGTTGGCCGTGAAGAGATCCCCCCGTTTGTCCAGGCCGAGTCCGCGATCCGCCCACTCGAGCGCGATCTTTGGCCGCTCAGCCCGCAGTTCCAACATGGCCAGCCTGAAACAGGCGTCCTTTCTGACAACCAGGCCGTCCTGTTGCGCCAACCCTTTAGGCAAAGGCTTTTCGGCCACTTGCTTGAGAATAGTGCGGGCCGCGACCAAGTCGCCGTCCGACAAAGCTCGATCGGCTCTGATATTTGCCTGGTGGATGTCGTCCACCCAGCGGCCGGTATCGGCCCTTCGGGCGCAGGATGCCAGCATTGTCGCAACCAGCAGTGTCGATATGCAGGCCAGTGACTTCATGGCTATCCCCTGTAGTGCTCGGCCAGGGTCTTGTATATCTCCCGGCGGTATTGTCGCATTCTGTCACGCAGTACGGCAACCGCTTGTCTGTTGCCGGCGGCTACGGAGGCTTGTGCCTCGATCAGTTCTTTGTCGGGGAGCGGAAGCGGCGCCGGGCCAATCCTTGCCGTTAGTGTCAGCGCGAAGATCGCAACGGCCGCGGCCAGTCCCCCCGCCGGCACAAGCCAGAGCAGCCAGGGAACTTGCCTTTTTTCGGGCTCTGCAAAGATGAACACTTTTTTCAAGATCGCGTCCCGGCGCTCGTCCGATAAACCTGCGTCTTCCCCGCTCACCCTGAGCAATCCCGCAACTTCCAGGGCATCCGCCGGAATGTTCTCAGCGCTTTCGTCCCCTTCCAGGACACGGGCTAACGCCTCGGCTTCCCTCTTTTCTTTCGCTGTCGCTTCGCCGTCATTCATGCTTCGTCCCTCCTGCTTCGACCATCGCCGTCCATTTCTTTCGAAACGCCCGCAAGGCACGCAATACCAATACATCCAGCGTGCCGATCTTCACCTCCAGCAGTTCGGCGCACTCCTTCCGGGGTTTGTCCTCGAGAAAACGCAGCCGGATCACTTCCCGGTAGCGGGGGTTGAGTGTTTCCAGGGTGGCCTGTACCAATCTTCGCAACCGTTCGGCTTCGTCTTTTGCAAAGATAAGCCTGTCGGGCTCTGCCGGGTTGCGAGTCAGCGGCTCGGTAAGGTTCTGGAAGTTGCAGAGTGCCCGCGTCGTTCGGGCGCGGGCGCGGTGTACGTCCATGGCCTTGTTCTTGGCAATGCGGGCCAACCAGTGCCAGATGCTGACATCCTTGATCTCGAATTGGGTAAGGCGCTCCAGCGCCGAACGGAAAGTATCGGCCAGAGCATCCTGTGCCGCGCCGGGATCGCCCAGGTTGGGCATCAACACCCGCGCATAGAGCGGCCGGGCATAGGCGCGGTAGAGGGCAGCGAAAGCTTCCCGGTCTCCGCGCCCGGCACGCTTGATCAGGCGGCGCTCTTGTTTCAGCCACTTGGGGCTCTTGGGATCCGGCTCCACGCCGCAAGCCTATTTCGGATCGGATCGCCATGCAATGTCCCTTCTGTTTGTCAAACGCCCGGAGTGGCCCCGGGCTTACACCTTTTTTCCCCGCAGGTGTAAGCCATTCGGACCCGAGACGTTATATGGACAAACCAAGTAAACCCAAGGAGGTAGTCAGATGAGAACCGTAACCTGGAAAACCATTGCAGTCACGGCCGCATTGTCTGTCTTGGCAGGTCTTTGCGGGTGTTCCGCTTCCAAGGGCATTCTGCGGGCAGAGATGCGGCCGCTGGCACTGACCGAAACGGCCGCAGCCCCCAAGGTGCTGAAAAATGACCATTTCAAAAGAGACCGTTCGGGTTCGATCTCCGAGCGGGATCTGAAGGCCGTGCTGGCCTCGCCGGTCTTCCTGGAGGCCGATGCCAGACTGGGAGTGGTGCCGGTAGCCACCTGTTACCAACCCGATCCCGATCTGCCGCTGGCGATGGTGCCCCAGAAGTTATCTGCGGCAATGGAAGATTCTGGCCTTTTCACGGTGACCACCGAGGTTTCCACCGACTGGCCGGCAGACAGCGGCATCTCGGGCTTGCGGGAACTGGCCGCCAGATACCGCTCTGAGTACTTGCTGCTTTACCGGCACCGCTTCGTCGATCGCTCCTATACCAACTCGTGGGGCTGGTTCTACCTGACCGTGCTGGGCGTCTTCATCGCCCCCAGCCAAACACTGGAGACCGACGGGGTGCTCGAAGCCACTCTCTTCGACGTCAAGACCGGCACGCTCTTGTTCACCGTCTTCGAGCGGGTTCACAACGAAGCTGACGAAAACCTCTTCCACAACGATCGCAAGAGAAGGCTGATGAAGCAAAAGATTCTGGCCGAGGCCGCCGCCAAGTTGGCCAAACAGGTCGTGCACAAGAGCCGGCTGCTGGCCGCCGCGCGCCCGGTGGAAGAGAAAGAACGACTGAGTCAAGCCCCAAACTACTGAGCAACATACAGATCCCAGCGCAGTGTGCGATCCACCCTGGCGCTCAGATGCAGGCCGCCGGCGTTTACCGCGCCGCCCGGCGAGGTGATACGCGCGCGGGTCAGGCCCGGGCCTAGTTGTTCGAACAGATAACAGGCGGAGCAACTGGACAGATCCGCCTCGCTCGCGGCCTCGGGAAATTCCGGCGGGCCGAGTTCACCCGTTAGCTCGGCTTCGAGAACACCGCCGTCATGGAGTGTGAAATCAGCCTTGCCCGCGGCCGCGGAGATCAGGCCTACCACGTCGTATACGCCGGCTACGTCGGCCGGGCCGACGACCTCTGGGTTGTCTTCGGCTGCCAGGGTATCGATGGAGGGATCCAGAAGCGGCACCAGGTAGCCGTCGCGCAGCAACAGCGGAAGTTTTTCGAGCGGCGCATCCAGTGTGACGCTCTGTCCGCCCTCGATCAATTTGGCATCGTGCCAATCGAGATACAGCCCACCTGGCAGGTCGATCGTCTTGGTCACGGCACCGCGCTTGACGACCGGGGCGACCAGCAGCGACGGGCCCAGGTAGTAGGCGTCGTCGACGTCGGCCAGTTCGGGCATGTCGGGATGTTCGAGGAACATCTGGCGCATGACCGGCGCGCCGCTCGCGTGCGCCGTCGCCGCCAGGCTGTAAAGGTATGGAAACAGCCGCGTGTGCAGCCGGGCGTAGGTCTTCCAGGCCTGCTGCGCCAGCGGGTCGTCGAAGATGTTCGCCTTGCGGCCCGAGCCGCTGAGCACCCCGGTCATGGCGTCCTGGTCTTGCATGTTCGAGCCCATCGAACCCTGCTGGATCCAGCGTACCAGGAGCTCCTCGTCGGCCGCCTCGTAACCATCGGCCACGCCGTGAAAACCGTTGATGTCTCCGCCCGTGTGGGGCACTCCCGAAACACCCAGGTTGACACCGGCGCGCACCATGCTGGGCAACCCGTCGGCCTCCTCGAACGAGGCGGCCGGATCGCCCAACCAAACGAACGGCGAGAAAGCCGACGCCCCGGTGTAACCTGAGCGGGCGAAGGTCAGCCAGTCGCCCGCGCGCGGGCCTGCTTCGAGATAATCATGGGCCGCCTGCTGGTAGAGCACGCTGTAGAGGTTGTGGAATTGCTCGCCGCTCATGCCGTTGCGGGCCAGCGTATCAGGCTGGACGTATTCGCCGAAGTCGTACATCCAGCCCGAATAACCGAGATCGACCGCCCACTGCAGCAGCGACTGGTACCAGGCAACGGCCTCGGGAATGCTGAAGTCGACCATGTACATCCTCATCATCGAGCCCGAGACCATCCAGACTTCCGACGGGTTGCCGTCTGAGTCTTCTAAGAACCAGCGTTCGACCAGGCCCTTTGCAAGCTCGTCTTTGAGCGGGCTGTCCGGGTCGGAACTGAGATAGGCGTTGTAGTAGCAGTTGGCCCGGTAGCCGAGCGCCGTGGCCCGAGCTATCCAGTCGCGGATCTCCTGCTCGTGACCCAGCTGGCTGCCGCGCGGCAGGAAGTGCACCGCGTCGTCGAGGCCGGTGATAGCCAGGTCGAGATCGCGCATGGCCTGAATCTCGGACACCCCGCCCTGGGTGTCGCCGCGGTTTATCCTGCGGCGCGGACCGAACGTCCAGGCGGGCGGGATCATCGGCCGCCCGGTGGCCGCGGTGAACAGATCGATCAGATGGAAAGGCCAGGGACGAGTATCGTCCGGAATGGGAAGATAGATCTCAAAGGCCAGATCCTGCCCAATGTGCCACACCTCCCAAGCGTCGTCGCGATCTGAGGCCAAGCGGAACTCGTTGTACCAGGTCGAGTCGAGCCAGAAGCCGTAGCCCGCGGTCGAGACGAAGAAGGGCACCGGGTAGTAGCTCATGGCCTCGCCGTTGGGATACGGATTATCGGGCCCCGGGGGCACATCCTCCCCCCCTCCGATGCCGCCCTCCTCGAGCCAGGAGTATACGTTCACCCCGCGCTGGTTGGTACGATTGAAGCGTTCGCCGAAACCCAAAAAACCCTCTCCGGCAGGAGATTCGAAGGCGGCCGCCCATGCGCGCGGCGGATCTCCTTCGATCGAGGCCTCAATGCGCAATGTCGACGGCCTGACTATATGCTTCGCATGAAGCTTGGGGCCGTCCGCCGAAGCGTTGCGCTTTTGAAGCACGAGGTCGAGTTCGCCGTCGCTCTGGCTTGCTTCTACGACCACGAAGTCGGCGCGCCAGGCCAGCAGTTTCGGAGTGATCTTGAAATATCCCGGCGAAACGATATTCTCCCACTCGACGCTTCCCGGCGCCCATGACAAAGAGCCGTAACCATCGCGATTGCCCCGGCCCAAAGTAGTCAGCACCGCCCGGCCCGACTGGTCGTAGACGGTATAGCCGTATGGATCCCGGCTGACCTCGACCCGTACGCCCGGGGCCGCGAGCACAAGGACATCGCTCTTTTCCGAATCGCCGCAGCCCGGTAGGAAGAGCGACAGAAGAACGAGTAATACCAGTGTAAATCGAAAAACCAAGATTCCTCCTCTGATCACTGCCACCAGTCGGGGCACAGTTCGGCCTGGTAGACCTCCAGTTCGGCTTGGCCCATCCAGTTCGCGCCCCAGTAGATGCGGGTGCCTGTGAAATCCAGTGATGCGAAAGCCTCGCTCCAGTAATCCTGGTAGGCGTTGAGAGTGGGACTGACTCGCAGCAACCTGGGCCCTTCGGACGCTTGTTTGATCTCGACCATCATCAGCTGACCCCGCGACCAATCCGCACCGCCGCCGTAGGTCGAAATGAAGAACCAGCCACTAACGGCCGGATCGTAAAATCGGCCCATGTGAGTGGATCCGCCCCAGCCCAGATCTCCCTGGTATAGGATGGGTATGCGGTTCTCCCAACCCTGGGAGTCATTGACATTTACCGCCATGATGTAGTCACAGGAGAACGTGATCTCGTCGTTGTTTTCCCCGCAGGAGTCGGAGTTGACGTACAGTTCTGCCCCGTCGGTCCCCCATGCCCAACCCGAGTGGGTGCAATTGGTCGAAAGCCGGACAGGATCGCTGAAATCCCGCTTCCAGGCATAGGGCCCGTTGAAAGGAACGGGATCGCCGGCACAAGTGCCAACCACGATTCGTTCTCCGGAAGGAGACATGTCCACGAAGTTGGGGGTTGGAAAGGCAGCCTGCGCGTCGCTGAGTCGCCCGGTTATCTGGTCTAATTGTTTATCGTAGACAACCACGTCCAGCAGGCCGGTGCACTGGCCGCCCCCGGTCATACCCTGGCAGATCTGGAAAGCCCAGTAGCGCATGTCGAAAGAAGGCGCTCCCTCGACTCCGTTGATCACCTGGCCGGCCTGTGGATATTCACTTGTGAAGTCATGCACCAATCCGTCCTGGCCGGACAAGACATCGAGAGCGCGCAACTTTGCGCCGGTGCGATAGTACAACCGCGTGCCGGTGCCCGGCGCTCCGGAAGAATCCCAGTGCAGTTCGTTGGGCTCGCCCACGTTCAGGGTTCGCACCACGCTCCGGTCCGAAAGCCGGTAGACGGCCGCACCGCCGTTGCCGGCAAAGGCGGTCAGGTACTCGCCGGTCAGATTCTGCGGGCTCCAGCGTGAGTAGCCGTTGGTATAAAAGGAGGCGAAGCCTCCTTGATCGGCCGCGTCAGTGATACGAGTGACCCTGACTCCTGTTTGCTGGATGAAGAACGGCACGCCCGCTTCGGGCATCGGACCCGCGGGCGGGGAAATCACGCTTGTGTTGCCGATCGTTTCCGCCGGCAGGGCGGGACACTCTCCCGTGTCCCCTCCTGAATCGGCGCCCTGATCAGCGCCCGGATCAGCTCCAGGATCGCCCACCCCGGGGTCCCCGGCGTCATCGGAGAGTCCATCGCGTCCGTCCCCTCCGTCCGGGTAGGTGCTCACCGAACCAGAGCTGCAACCGCCCGCGACCATGAAGGTCACGATGAAAAACGGGAGAAGCAAGCGTGGATTCATGACCACCTCCAGTGGTCATCCTACCAAAGGGCGTTCCTTCCGGTCCAGCCGCCGCTGCCCGACCACTGTTCCAGTTATGGACAGGCCGATGGGTTCCGACGTGGGTTCCGAATAAGGGGTCATCAACCGTCATGTGCATTGAGCCCCGTTTTGTACGGCTGTTAGACCAGGGAAGCTCTTAGGGGATTTCGTTATAGTGGGTCTTGAGATACCAGATAGCGCCGAACTCACACGACGAATCCCGTGGAGGGCCTTCGAATGGACAATCCGACTGCGACCAGACGATGTGAACGTTCCCGTCGCTGTCCACCTCCACCGAAGGTTCGTTGCTGTACAGCGTATCCGTGATGATCGCCGGTGACACGTACTTGACCGGCCTCCAGTTGCCGGACGCATTCGTCATGGAGTAAGCGATACGGTAGTTTTCATTCCAGACGGCGTGGAGGCGACCGTTCTGATCCAGCTTCAGTTTCACGAAGTTGAAGAGCGTGCCCCCGGAAACATCGGTGACAGAGGACCACTGAGCCCCGCTGAAGGGTAGTGCGGGCCGTGAGACAGATTCGGCGTTGTCCGCAAAGACAAAGGCATCCTGCGCGTCCGCCTGAACATCCGCCATATGGGCGTTGATCCCGGTGAACTCAGGCTGGCTCCAGGTTGTGCCGTTGAACTGAGAATAGTATATCTGTCGACTAGGGTCCCCGTGCATCCATACCGCATGCACCGTGGTGCTGTTCACCACAGAAATGGTTCCGTGATGGGAAAAGCGCGTGCCAGGGGCCCCGGCTGCAATGTTCACTGGCGAGGTCCAACTCCCCGATCCCCACGCACCGCCTGTCCGGCGGGAAAAATGTTGCTCATAGTCCGGAATACAGATGTTGCCCGCCAGGTAGCAATGATTGTTCGCAGCACATCCGCTGCCGCAGTCCGGAAATGGAGAGATACGCTGTGCCTGGGACTGGCTCCAGGTCACATAGGGGTCGTCGTTCTCATCCACGCTCACCGACGGATACGAGGCGCTGTACGGACTGGTACGAGGCAGCACTTCGGCGTTGTTGTGCCACTGTCCGCTGCAATCCGATGCGTCGTAAACATTATAGTGGACTCTTCTCCCATCGGCCCCGCCGTCGTTGTGCACTAAGTGGAACCGTCCCAGGCTGTCCGAAACCATCCAGGGATACTCCTGCCCTCCGGTGCCTGCGGTGACCGGCTGTGTCGGGGACCACGCCTGACCGTCGAAGCAGGTCCATCGGATGTGATTGTCATTGCCCGACGCGCTCTTGTGCCACACCACCATGACCTTGCCGGGAGAGGCCGGCACCACCTTCACGTACCCTCCGCGGGCTGTGGCGTCGGCCAACTCGATCGGTTCACAGGGGGCGCAATCGCTCCCGCCGCAGTCTATGTAGATCTCACCGCAGTCTATCTGTCCGTTGCTGCAATGGTTTGCGCATACATCCACCACCTGGATGGTCAGAAGCCCGGTGCTTTCACCGAACCAGGTCACCTGTTCGTGCACCATCCGCCACTGCATGGTGTACGATCCCGGCGTGGCCGGCGCAGTAAGATTGGCCGTGAAGGTATAGGAATCATTGGGTGCCACTGTGACACCGCCTTCGATCTGGATGCGGCCCGTGGACCAGGTCACGTTGTCCTGCGGATTGTCCGAACCCAATCGGAACCGATTCGCCTCGCTCCAGGTGGTGGTGCCGGTGTTTCTCATGGTGAACTGGGCCAAGAAAGAGGCGCCCGGAGCCAGGCTGCTGGACACGTCCTGGGATACAAACGCGGCGTTGTCCTCGGCGTCCCCTCCGTCCAGGTCGCCGTCACTCTGGGTGATGGCGGCGTCCCCTCCGTCCAGGTCGCCGTCACTCTGGGTGGTGGCGGCGTCCCCTCCGTCCAGAGTATCTCCCCCGTCTTCGTTGGGGACTCCATGCAACGTCCCGCTGCATCCCTGTACAAGCACGAGGGCAAGGAGAATGCCCATCACCGGAAAGCCACGAAAGAGGATTTTCATGTTCTCAGCTCCTGAATAACGACGCGCGTACAAGACAACGCTATGGAGTAATCGGTACTACGAGTATCGTCGGCAGAAGTCAAGAGCCGAAGATCCGTGCGGTGGTTCAGCGAGTCGTTAGGCCCCGGGAATAAAGGGGTCAGACCCCGACATATGACATATAATATCTTTGCTATTTCAAAAGTCTGCAGCTCTTTTTCTTGAAAACAAAATAGTGTCAAGTGTCGGGGTCTGACCCCTTTTTCTCCCCCTTTTTCTTGATTAGAAATTATATTCAAATAAACCCTTTTTGCGCATGGCGCAATATGCGCAAAAAACTCGAACAGCCGAGCCGGTCAAATCGTTGACAAATTTCTGTAATGACGAAGAAAATAGGTCTGTTTTCCAATCTGCGGACGTCACCAGGTACGGTCAGGGGAGATTCGTCAACGAATCGTGTGGCACGTCGTTTTGGTCGGAGGGTATCCAACCCCTCCCGGTAAACATGGCCAGAGCACGCCGAGCTGGCGGGAGTCGCTCCACAAGAGCGTGATGCCATTCAGAAGCAGCTTAGCGAATTATTCCAGCATCGGCCAAACCGATGATGGTGATGTCATCAATGTACCAACCTGGTCCGGTGATGTCATTCGGGTAATCCGGTGCCACCAAGTGGAAGCCTAGGTCGAAAGAATTGCCCGAAAACTCGGGGATGTCGAACTCTGCCTTCTCCCACCCAGCGTTACAGCCGCCGAACCCCCACAGATTCTCATCGCCACAAGTCGCGGGGCCGGGATAGCCCTCGGGTTCAATGAACTCGCCCCCGTTCATGGACACGAAGCCTGCACCCGGCGAACACGGTCGGTCATCTCCGCCGAAATCGTACCACTGCCAGTACTCAAGGGTCGCGCTGGAGAGAGCAAGGCCCGACGGCAAAGCATCGGCCACGCGGTGGGTATAATCGTCGAACGTGATATCAAAGGTATCACCAAGGACGGTGCCCATCACGTTCTCGCCCGAATGGGCGGCTTCCGGTCCAAACGTTGGAACTCCCACCTCCCATTGGCTTGGGTTTTCACGTGTCCAGCCGTCCGCGCCCTCCATGTCATCGGCGAACACGAGAACTTGGCCAACTCCGGTGATGATAGTCCCATCGCCCAGAGGTTCTGGATTGATCCACACCAGAACGGGTTCGGGGTCGTCGACCTCGTAGTACGCCGGGGTACTGAATTGCCCTGACACGGTCACCAGTTGATGTAAATCCGTTGTGTCAGTCCATACGAACTTCGCGTCCGGGCCAACTCCACTACCCCCTGTTCTTTCGAGTCCTAAATCAAACGTAATCTCTGGGGCCGTCAGGGGGTTGAGGTAGGCGTCGGTGAGTTGCAGGTTAACATCGACATCTCCGTCCGCAAATGTCGTCTCGGCTATCTCCATGACCAAAAAGGCTGGCTCGGATGGCCCGGATTCAAAGGTGTAGTCAGTCGACGCCGCCCCGGAAGCCACCGTGATGGTGCCAGCGCCAGCCCTGGTCCCAAACCAGGCGAAGTTGAAGTCGTATCCGCCCCCGTCGGTCCAGGTCTCGTACTCTGCGGGGATAGCGTTATGTCCCGACCAGCGCACCATGGTCAAGGGAAGCGGTTCACCACATGTGTTGCTCACGGCGACGTCAAGGGTCTCCTCCATCAGTTCGCCCGCCGTGCCAGCCTGCTCGTTACCACTGATGATCGTGATCTCACCAGCCTGATTCGACGCCTCGACGATCAGGATCTCCGACCCCCTGCGGTGCACACCGTCGCTCACGAATACCCGTATTTCATACACGCCATTGCTGTCGGGGACGAACACCGGGTTGACCACAGAGGAGTTGTTGAACTCCACCTCGCTGCCGATGGGCACGCGAACGAAAGTCCACTGAAAGCTTAGAGCGTCGCTGTCCGAATCAATACTCTGCGAGGCGTCGAGCTGAACTATTGTTTCGTTTGGAAAACCGCACGCCCCGGAGACGACGGATGCGAGGGCCTCCGGTGGGTCGTTGTGCGAGACCACTGTGACAGCCACGGTTCCTTGGGCGACATCGCCGTCCGTATCGACCGCCGTGCAGGTGGCGGTAAACACACCCGGAGCCGTATACGTGTGGATGGGGTCCGAAAAATTCGATATCCCGCCATCGCCAAACTCCCAATGATATGTCACAGGTGGGTTTCCGCCCTCCATGACGCATTCGAAAACAACCTGCAACGGCGCATCACCGGCTTCTGGAATCACGGAGGCATTCACGCCGGCGGGGACATGGTCTTCTGCCACGTCGACGATCAGGTTGGCAAATGCTGCATCTCCATCCACATCCACCACCGTAACGGTGACCTCGTACAAACCCGCCGCCTGGAAAGTGTGGACGGGGTTTTGTATGACGCTGGTCGAACCGTCGTGACCAAAATCCCAGAGAAATGAGAGCACGGGATTGCCTCCGCCGGTTTCTGCCAAGAAACTCACATCAAGGGGCGCCACGCCTCCAGTGGGCATGGCCGCGGCGATGATTGATGGCTGGGCATCGAGCCCCACATCCACCTCAATGATGTCCGCGGCACAATGGCCATCTACGTCCGTGACAGTGAGGGCAACCAGGTAGACACCGGGATTGGTGAATATATGGACAGGGTCGCTTTCGATCGAAACCGTGGAGCCGTCACCGAAGTCCCACTCGTAGGTCACAGGGCCATCACCCCCGACTACCGAGTTAGAAAAGTGTACCTCCAGAGGTGCGATGCCACTGCGCGGCTCGGCCGCGGCGGCTATGGTGGACGCGTTGCCCGGGTACGTGTCACTCGGATTCGTGTCACCGCAGGCCGCCACGACCCATGACAAGCTGAATGCCACCATGCTCAACCTTGATGTTGTCTTTTTCATCGTGAACCTCTCAATGCGCTGAAAGATGCTCACCACCCAGCATTTCACGTATAGGAATTTCAAAGGCCCTTTTTCCTGATACGACCATGGTCACTGACCTCCAGAGCCTAGCGAAACACAAGCCCAGGTTTCTGTCAAGGTACAGGATCGCCAATTTGGCTGGTTTTACGTTAAGTTGAGGCGCACCACGACTGTTCTCCGTGTCGTTCCCGTACCCTAAAGGGCACGGCAAAAGACGCCGCATGCGGGAACGACACGGAGACGGGATACGGTCAGCCGACGAGTATTCTGGTCACGGCCAGATCGGCTCTGTATCTATGAACTCGAACTCGAAATCCTGTTGCGGCGGGGCGCGTGCGGGTTGGAGCGGCCTTTTCGAGAAAAAGCCCATTTTACAGGCTTTAGAAGAGGCGAACTCCCAGATCGAAGAGGGTCAGATCGCCAACCAGTTGGAATTGTTCATGAGTTAACCGGACAGTAGTGAAACCGCATATCGCGTCCCAGAGGGTATCCAACCCCTCCCGGTAAACCTGGCCAGAGCCGGAACCGAGTGTTGCGTGGGCGCTTAGTGATTTCAAACGCCCCCTCGAGTGTAGTTGAACGTCCGTACAAGCTTACAGAAGATTCGTTATCCGACATTTCGAGCGCTGAGAACCTAATAGCTGCAATTTGGTATCAGTAGACACGTGATGACTCTGAGCATGGCCTGGCCGCTTGCCACGTCAGGCCATAAAGCTCAATGTTATTCGAGCCGATTAGGTTTTGACAGATGACAGCATCGTATGATCGTGCGTTTTTCCGGCGAAACAGGCGTTGGATGGCGAACAACATCCACATCCCGAAAAGGAATATTGTTCAGTTCGAGCATCTCGCCACACCGTGCCATTGCCCTCCTTCAAACACCAGAGTGACCGTGTCTCCGGCAGTCACGGCAACTCCGCCACCCAGGCTGAGATTGCCGGTGTCGAGAAGGACCAAGGAATTAAAGAATTTCAACGTAATCTTTCTCCCAACCCAGGAATTCGAGATCGAGCGGATGTCCGTGCTCTCACCAATCAGAAAGAAATCACCGGAAGGGGGAAGGACCAAGGACCCGTCTGTCTCGACAGGGATCGTGATGGAGTCGTCCAGATCGTTGGCCAAAAAAACAGTGTCCGGATTGTTGTTGCGGATGTTGGAAGAACCACTGTTCTTGACCACATTGCCCATGGCTCGCACCTGACTCGCGTTGGCTCCAACGAAGATACCGTCCGTGGCGCAACCATCGATGATATTGTTCGCCAAGATGGCACACTCCGCCAAACGCACCCCATCATCCCATACCTGGATACCGTTTATAGCCGGATTGAGGATGTTGTTGCCTTGAACGATTGAATGCTTGCCCCGATAGATTCGCACGCCGTGAGCGCCGTTGTCGGTCGTTCCTGTCGGGGTGGCGTCGAGCACGTTTCCCACAGCAACGTTGCGGTCTCCCCCATGGAACTGGACGCCCACGAACTCATAATCAAAACAGACGTTGCCGGCCACTGTGTTCTTGTGGCTGTCGCGCAGGGTGATGGCCTCGGCAAACGTCCCCGAAACCACGTTGCCCATGATGGCGTTGCGCTCACTGCCACCGAGTAGCCAAATCCCCATGCTGTTGTGGCCGTGGCCTAGGTCCATCACATTGTTGGCCACACTGTTTGCATGAGACCCTTGCAGGCTGATCCCACTCTGTTCTCCATTCGCATCGACGATCATGTTACCGCGAACTACCGAATAGTCAGTCGCGTTCAACATGATCTGTCCCCAATCCCCCTCAGGCGGATCGATCATATTGTTGGTGCAATGGTTGTCTAGAACATGGACAAAAACGGATCGGTTGTCGCTGGCGTCCTTTGCTGTTTTGATGGCCACACCGCCGAATCCTTCGAAGAGGCAATGACTCACGTAGACCCGTTGACCAAAGATAACCACCAAGCCGACGTTGTTGCTGCCTGAGCCGTGTCCAACGAAATGCAAATTGCGGATTGACGTATCAACGCAACTCTGGATCCGGATTCCCATCTCGGCATGAGCCACATGGATTTTGGAGACCTGGCCCATGCCCACGATTTCCAGATTGCTGCATGCATCCACCGGTCCGGTGAGCTTCCATGTGCCCGGGGGAACGAACAACACGCCTCCACCCTGATTGCTCTGCTGCTCAATCGCCTGTTGAAAGGCTGTCGTGTCATCCGCAACCCCATCACCCACAGCGCCGAAAACTCTAACATCTAGCCAGGGACTCTGGGTGATTAGATCAGCGGAAGCTATTGAGCCATGAGCGCCGTCCCCTTGGTGCTGTTCCAGCAAATACTCGTTGAGAATTGTTCCCCAATCATCTGCGTCTGCTCCGGGTACGGGCAACCGGGCCATGACTCATCTCCTCAAGGTTGAAGGGTGAACAGGTATGCGGAGCCCGAATAGGGCTGGATGCCATCATCATAGTAGGCGCCCACCAAGACCTTGCGTGCGTGCGTGCGTACGTATAGGAATTTCAAAGGCCCTTTTTTTGATACGAACATGTTCCCTGACCTC
>CAZXHT010000069.1:0-34756 GCA_964640665.1 uncultured Myxococcales bacterium | reverse complement strand
GCAACCGAACGAAGCTGCTCCAGTGCCGCTCTTTGCCGCTTGCCCTTTAGTAATATCTGCGTTAATCTTGATATAAATGCAGGAGGAAACAATGCGGCCTGGAAACGAGAAAGTAATTCCTTTTCCAGAGGTGATGTTGTGCCTTTTCCTGGCTGTGGCCGGGGCGGGATGCTCACAGGAACGTGTTTCCGAGTGCGTGGTAGATATCGACTGCCCGGGCACCCAGATTTGCCTTGCCGGCGCTTGCTCCGCTTACGATCCCTGTGCCGGTATTGAATGCCAACCTGACGAACAATGCGTATTTGGTTACTGCGTGCCGCGGACCTGCTCGTCCACATCCTGTACCGAGCCGCCCGGCGATACGGCATGCTACGATCTGCCGGCGCCGTGCCGGGACGGGGTATGCCAATACCAGCCGGTGCTGGATCGCGAGTGCGACGACGGTGATGAGTGCACCGGCCAAGACACCTGCCGGCAGGGGGGATTGTGCTCGGGTGTGCCACTGCGCTGCGAGGATCCGCCGCAAGCGGAGTGTAAGGACAGCCAGACTCTACGGGCGTATTCCTCGCCGGGCCAGTGCCAGGATGGAAAGTGTCTATACCCGGCAGAGGAGGTGAACTGCCCGCAGGGTTGTCTGGACGGGTCCTGTCAGGGCGATCCCTGTCAGGAGGTGGTCTGCGACCAGCCGCCCCAAGCATGGTGCGTCAGCGCCAACATGTTGCGGGTCTACTCCTCCCCCGGCACTTGCAAAGACGGCGTGTGCAGCTATCCCTTCGAGGACACTTTCTGTCCCCATGGCTGCCAGGGCGGCTCCTGCCAGGGAGATCCCTGCATGGGGGTGGTATGCGATAATCCTCCTGCCGACGTCTGCTTCGACAATCAGACCCTGTGGGACTACCAGAGCCCAGGCACTTGTGTGGCGGGTAAGTGCCAGTACTCCTACCTGGAGGTTGCCTGCGACAACGGCTGCGGCCAGGGCAGTTGCCAGGGCTGCAGCCCGAATTGGCAGGACGTCACCGACTGCCAGTGCCCGCCCGGCGGATGCGAGGGATGCGCCGGGATTAAACAGCAGCAAGACGGCTGCGGACTCACGCGAGAAGTAGACTGTGATCTGCCCGATGGCACGCCGTGCGGGAATCCCTCAAACACCGCCTGCACCAACCCCGACAGTTGCCAGGGGGGGATATGCCGGCCGAATCATGCTCCGGCCGGCGCACCCTGCGGGGATCAAGGGATCGACTGCCTCAGAGACGACGCCTGCGACGGGGCGGGCGGCTGCATCGATTACGGGTTCGAGCCGGACTACACATCTTGCGGCGGTGCTCATTGGTGTTGCGTAAGCGGGCTATGTGATCAGCCAGGTGCCGACAAGTGGCTTGATGGTGTCCGGCCGTGCGACTCGACGGAGCCTTGCCAGACATACTGTGACAATGATAACTATGACTATTGCGTGCGGGGAATGGCACACTGTGCGGATGATGGTCTTTACAATCTCAGAGGCGGCTGCCCTTCAGCAAAGACGGGGACTAAAGAGTGCGCAGATCGCGGGGCCGGTGCTTGCCTCGACGTGAGCTGCAGGTGTGGCAACTGGGACTGCCCCTGAAACCAGATGCCACGGTTAGTAGTACAAGATTATCCTACCCGGTCTACCTCCCGATGGCGCCGCCTTTGGATCAGCAGCGCCAAGGCGAACAGCAGGCTCGGCAGGCATCCCCAAAAATACCGCCGAGCGTGTGGGACGTCCCGTGAACTGCCGGGACGGTGAAGACCACCACAGCCGCATCCACCCCGAACGGTGTCGTCGTCCTCTTGATGATCCTCTCCGTCCATGTCGTTCTCGCCGGTACCGTCCACCCCGTCGTCGGCTTCGTCTCCTCCGTCCTGTGCTTCGTCCCGTGCTTCCTCGGGGCCCTCGTCTCCGTCGGTGCCGTCGTACACGCCCCCATCGTCACCGCCGTCCGGCTCCTCGGTGGCGGGCGCCGTGTAGAAGTGGTAGTTGAACCGGCGGTTGGGGGCGCTGTCCCCGCTGAGTGCGAAGTCGGCGATCTCGCCCGGCTGTTGCAGGTTGTCCGCCCAGTGAAAGTCGAACGTGACGTCGGGAACTTGAGCCATTCCCACGGCTGTTCTGGGCAGTCGAAGCTCCAGCCGGTTGCCGGTCGCCCGGTAGGGCACCTGCTCGACCGGCGACCAGTTCCACCCGCCTTGGCTGCGCTTGAGCGTGGTGGTGTTCGCGTCCACCACCTCCTGGTTGACCAGGTAGTCGTAGCCTTCCCAGCCTGTTTCGTGGTTGCTATCCGCGTCGATGAACAGCAGCATCCAGTTGGGATCCGAGCTGGCGGTCAGGTCTTCTTGGGTCTTCGCGTAGAAGTACACGAACTCGTCATCGTAGGCCACCATGATCCGAACGATGTCGTTGCGGCCCGTGGTGTCGACGTAGGGGCCGGCGCTTCCCCAGCCGTCGTGGTTGCGGTGGACGGTGTCGAAGGCCGTGTCCCGAAACTCGGGGTCCACGGCCGTCCAGTCTTCGAACGTGCCGTCGATGGTGATCGTCCTCGCCGGCCCCGCGGCCTGGGGCGCTCTCACTCCCTTGAACCCGCGGATATTGGCCACCATCTGGTAGTAGTAGTTGTCCGTGTGGCCGCCCTTCATGGGCTCGGCGTCCCGGCTGTACTCCTGGGTGTAGGCATCGACGAAGACCGCGTCGCCGCTTACGGGTCCGAAGGAGTCGAGTCGCTGGGCCACCCACTCGTTCCAGCCGGTGACGAATACGAACGCCGGATCGAGTTCCAGCGCCCGCTGCCACTGCTCGGCGAAGTTGTACCCGTGGTTGACCGCGTTCGCTCCGGGTTCCTTGTGGCCGCCGTGCCAGCTGCGCCCCATGGCGCCCCGTGGATCGCTCATGGCGGTCAGCGCGTGATCCACGGCGTTCTGGGCCACAGACACGGTGACCTCTTCGATGGCGCCCGTCTCGTCATAGAAGCCGTGCTGCGGGTAAATCTCCAGCCATCCCCACTGGTCGGGGCCGTCGGGGCCCGGGAAATAGGAAGGCACCGGTTTTCGGAAGGTGAAGAAATCCTTGTGGGCCGGATCGGTGACCAGGTCGATGTCCGCCAAAATAAGCGGCTTGCCCTTCCAGGTGAACCACAGGTCGGCAAACAGCCCGGGGCCGTATAGATTGTCGTAGAGCTGTCGTACCATCGGATCGGGGTCCCAGAACGGCGCGAGGAAGGCGATCCGCGGGGTGGTGCCGCCCTCGGTTCGGATCTGCGAAAATACGTTGCACAACTGCGTGTACACGGTCTGGTAGGGATATCCGTTGGTAACGTCAAAGATGACCACGTCCACACCGGCATCGGCAAACATGTGGGCGTGGCGGCGCAGGACGTACGAGTCGTCGGACAGGTAGTATCCCAACTCCGGCTCGCCCCAGTGGTGAAAGCTGTGCAGCGGCCCCCACTGCGGATCGGCCGGGTTCTCCTCCAGGAGCCGGGTGATGTCGTAAGGGCCCCCGGTGCCGTGCTGGCCCAGCCAGAGGAAGTAGAAGACCCCGACGTACTTACCGGGACGAGGCGGCCCGCACTCGGCGTAACCGGGAAGTGTCCTTCCCACTCCGTCGGTGGCGACCCAGGTGTCGCTGCGCAGATCCCCGGCGACCACCGCGCCGGGAACCAGGGCGCTGCACAGCAGCACCAGAGTTGCCCGCGACACCGTTCTCATCATTGACGCCATGACACCCCGCCTTCGCTACTACTAAGTGCCCTTCTCCGTGCTTCCCAGTGTATAATATAATAGATTCGAGGATAGCTGAATGGAGGGGGCCATTGCATTCGACACCCTGTCGTATGCCAACAAGCTCAAGAAAGCCGGCGTGCCGGAGAAGCAGGCCGAGGTGCAGGCGGTTGCCATTGCGGAGATCGTCAATGAGAAGATGGCAACCAAACGCGACATCAAGGAGCTGGAGACGGCGCTGAGGCGCGACATCAAGGAGATGGACATGGCTGCGCACGTCTTCGGGTGCCCGGGTCAACTCGCGAAGCGTCGTATCGGAAAGAACCAAACTGAAGTGGCCCTGCCGGACCTCGTCGAACAATCGTCGGCTCACTTCACTGAATTCATCGTCGAAACAACCACAGAAGACGGATGTGTCGGCATATATTCGTAGCCGCTTCATTCTTCAACCCATTATCATGGCTTATTTTTCAAGTCTAGTGCCCGTTCCAAGAGCCCATTTTGCGAAGATGTGCACTAGCCGTCCGTGATCGCGCCGCTCTTGCTGACATAGAATGAGTAGCTTATCCTGCCGCTGGTGATTGTCACCTTGATGGTGTCCTCGTCCCGGCGTTCGAATGACAGGCTCGCGCTCTTGCCGTCGAACGGGGTCGCCAGGCTGTAGCTTCCGGCCCAAGTGCCAATCAAGTGCCCAATCAAGTGCCATAGAAACCGTAAGAAACCGTAAGGGCCAGAGAGGCACGTTCCTGTCATTTTCTGCTGCACTATTGACAGTGATGAGAAATAATGCCATATTAGTGGCATGGGAAGTGCCATTGAAATTTCCATTGATACGTCTGGACGCTTGGTTATCCCGAAGATCATCCGGGAGCGGGCTGGTCTTAGACCTGGAATGTCGCTCGAGATTACCTATCGCCAGGGAGTCATCGAAATCGCTCCCGAGCCGAGGAAGGTGCGTATTGTCGAGGACTGCGGTCTGTTCATCGCATTTCCGGACAAGGAATCCGAGCCGCTCCGGGAGTCCGCCGTGCAAGAGGTCGTTCATGACTTTCGCACCGGGCGTGATTAGGACTGCAAGTGGCGCGGATTGCCCTTGACACCAGCGTGATAATCGCCGGCCTGCTGGCCTGGCACGAGCGTCACCAGGCCGCGCTCGCCGCACTCAAGGCGGCCGGCAGCGCCGACAACGAGATCGTCCTTCCGTTGCCGGTGCTGATCGAATCCTACTCTGTGATGACCCGGTTACCGGCTCCGCATCGACTGCGCCCGGCCGATGCTTTTTCGATCCTCGTGGATTCGTTTCGAAAGCGGGCCGAGCTGACGGCTCTGAGTGGAGATGAATCCTGGCCCCTGTTGCAATCCTTGTCCGCTGACGACATCGGGGGAGGAAGAACATACGACGCCCACATTCTTGCTTGTGCCCGGAAGGCTGCCGCGAATCGCCTTCTCACGTTCAACCGCCGCCACTTCGAGACACTCATCGACGATGATATCGAACTCGTGGTCCCTTGAGATGGACGACGAGACGATGTAGCCGCCTAGTGGCGGCGCTTCCAGCGCTCGACTTCGTTATCAAGGTCGTCGAAGGCCTTATCGGCGCGGCCGCGGACCTTGTCCACGGCGGTCAGCAGGCGCTTGAAGGTGTAGGGGCGCGGGCGGATGCGGTAGTGCTTCTTGAAGCGCAGCGGCTTGCGATGGGGCTTTTTCTCGTAAGCTCTTCTCACCTCGGTCGAGTTCTCTTCATGGGTGCGGCGCGGTGTGACCTCCTCGCCCTGTTGATCGTCGACAGTGATCGTGCCGCCGGTCGTTTCCTTGCTGCCGTAGACTTTCTCGCCCGATGACTTCTCGACTTTATCGGGAGGCGGAGCGATCGGCTCGGTGTGCCTGGCTTCGGGAGCAGCGGGAGCCGAAGCCACCGCCACGCGGGTGTCTTGTGAATCGAGGCTCTCTGAACCGTAGGCCAAGGCGACACTGTGGCCGGCCGCGAACTTCTTGACCACGCTGGCCTTGAGCGCGAAGTTGACGCCGGTGATGGCAACGCCGCCTTGTCCCTGGCGGGCAATGGCCGTGTTGACCCCGATCTGGTAGCCGCGCACGTCGAACAGCGGCCCGCCGGAGTTGCCGCGGTTGAGGCTGGTTTCCATCTGGAAGACGTTCTTGCCGCTGACGCCCTTGAAGTTCTCGAACTCGGTGCCGATCACGCCGGTGGTGATGGTCCATAAGCCGCCTTGCTCCGGATGGCCGATGGCGATGGTCTCGTCGCCGGGACCGAGTTGGTCGGGGTCGCCCAGGCTGAGCACCGTCAGGTTGCGCGGAGGATTAGTGAGCTTGAGCAGCGCCAGATCGAGATCCTTGTCGAAGGCGACCAGCTTGGCGCTGAAGTGCCGCGCCAGATCCTTGTTCATGTCGCCCGTCACCCGCGCAGGCTTTAGAAAGACGTTGATGGCCGGGTAAGGCTTCTTGGCCTCTTGGTCGTAGACCACGTGACAGTTGGTGATGATCGTGCCGTCGGCCTCGATGATCGAGCCCGTTCCGGCCGAGGCGGAAGATGCGCCCTCCTCGGAGGCGACGATCAACACCACTCCATCGGCCTTGGTCTTGTAGATCTGCCGCGGGCTCATGCGGGCCGTGGCGAGCGAGGCGAACGACAATACCGTCATGCAGGCGGCAACGCAGGCGAGAAATTTGTATCTCTTCATGGAAGCTCCTCCCTAATTTACTTGTTTCGTAAAGGCTTGGACGGAGACTATAGCACTCCTATTCTCCCCGGGCATCCCTTTTTTCCGCTCCCGCGGCCCATTTGACCAGCAGCAGCACGCGTGTCGTCGGCGACTTGGCGCCAAGCAGACCGGCGCCGGCACCGAGGACGATCCCAAACTCGCCAATATCTAGCCTAACCCCAAGTAATGTCTCCATTATCTCAGTAGGCCGGGACGAGAAGGGAGAATTCAGCCGGGTTTCTCCTGTAAGTTCTGAAAAAAATCTCAAAGGTATTCCAAGGTCGGATATTTCCGCCCCCAGCCGGTAGTAGAGGCCGTCGTCTATTTCCAAATCACGAAAAACCGTGCGTTGCCTAGTGACAAGGCCCATGTTGAGAATCACGCGCAGCCAGCCGATGTGCATTGCCAGAATCCCACCCAGTTTCACACCGGCGCCGCTGTCTCCCGTGAGCCCGGACGGCGGGGCCGTTCCCAGGCGCAGGCTGGTCTCGATGGCAGAGGAAAAAATACTTTCCCCCCCGCCGACCGGAGCCCACAAGGCTGACAACCAGACATCGCCATCCGCGGCTTCCAGTGATGCCGCGGCGCCGGCCTCGTCCGTGCGCCGGCCGCGCTGGAAGGCGGCCCCGCCGAATGACAAACCCAGTCTCAAAGAAGAAAGCGGCGCATAGGCAAGGCTTGCAAAGCCGGACATCCGCTGCTCGACGACCCACTCAGTTGCGTCCCCGCGATCGATTCCAAGCAGGTGCCAGGCCCAACCCGTTCCCAGGACGCCCTCCACTCTCCCGGCCACAATCAGCCCGGAGCGGCAGGAGAAGAGATCTTCAGAGCCAGGCGCGAGGTCGAAGTTGTCTGCCGCGAATCCCGACTGGGCCGACGCCGCTGCCGGCAGCAAAATAAAAAACAAGAGTGGCAATGCTCGTCGCACGTTTTCCATGAGAACACAGCCGGCGGTCCCTTTTCAACTTGGCAGATCTGTCCTTTTGCAATAGACTGCCAACGATGAAGACTGCATGCGTGATTTTGGCGGCGGGTGACGGCAAGCGGATGCGCTCGGCCTTGCCCAAGGTGATGCATCCTGTCTGCGGCCAGCCGATGATCTACTACCCGGTTGAGCAAGTCTTACGTCGCGGCTTCGGGCCGGTGGTGGTCGTTGTCTCTGGACGGGATTCGGAGACGACCGACTTCCTGTACAAGCGTTTCGGAAACAAGCTCGTGTTCGCCACCCAAAAAAAGCAGCTTGGCACCGGACACGCGCTGCTCTCGGCCCGCCGGGCGCTCTCATCCCACAAGGGCAAGCTGGCAATCATCTACGGCGACGTGCCGCTGTTATCCTCTTCGGATCTTTCGGCCTTGTCGCGGGCCGGCAAACGGGCCGCCGTGACTTTCCTGTCCTGCCGCCTGGATGATCCGACCGGCTACGGTCGCGTGATCCGCGACGCCCGTGGAGAGGTGGAATGTATCGTCGAGCACCGCGACGCGAGCGCCGGCCAGCGGCGCATCGACGAGATCAACGCCGGGAGCTACCTTGTCGATATGCCCCTCGTCTTCGAGGCGCTCTCGCGAATCAAGAACACAAACAACCAGGGCGAGTATTATCTGACCGACCTGGTGGCCGAGGCCCGGCGCCGCGGCTTACCGGTGCGCGCAGTGGTGCGACCGGGAGCGAGGGCGCTTCTGGGAGTCAACGATCGCATGCAACTCGCGGCGGCAGAACGGCAAATGAACCTGCGGTTTTGCCAGCGCCTGATGAAGAAAGGCGTGACGATCATCGCCCCCGAGCACACCTGGCTGGGGCCCGAAGTCGAGATCGGCTCCGACACAGTGCTCGAACCCGGCTGCTTTCTGCGCGGTCGCGTCAAGATCGGGTCGGGCTGTCAGATCGGACCGGGCGCGGTTATCACGGACGCCGCCATCGGCGCGGACGTCAGCGTGCTTGCCTACTCTGTGCTTGCCGATTGCCGGGTAGACCGCGGCGCGCGCGTGGGGCCTTTCGCCCGCCTGCGCCCCGGCGCGCACCTTAAGGATGGCGCCCGGGTGGGCAACTTCGTCGAGATCAAGAAAAGCACGCTCGGCAAGGGCGCCAAGGCCGGTCATTTATCATACCTCGGCGACGCCGAGATAGGCGCGGATGTTAATGTCGGGGCGGGAACCATCACCTGCAACTACGACGGCCTGCACAAGTACCGTACCGAGATCGGTGAAGGCGCCTTCATCGGCTCGGACACCCAACTAGTGGCCCCGGTAAAAGTCGGCAAGCGCGCGGTCGTGGGCGCCGGAACCACCGTGACGATCGACGTCCCCGACGACGCGCTGGCCGTCTCACGCGTGCGCCAGAAAAACATCAAAGGCTACGCCAAGCGAAGACGCTCTTGACACCTAAGCCGGGGGCGGGATAAACTCTATAAAAATCAAGCAGGTGTGTGGAAATGTGTGTCTGTGTGAGCGTAGTTCGAAGTTCGATTCATGATGTGTAAAAACCTTATCTTGTGCGGCCTTTGCCTTTCATTTGTAGCGGCGCTGCCGGCCGCCGCCCAGGTTACGGTCAACGAGCAGACCTTCAACAGTTCGCTTGGCTGGGACGAGACACATTACGGAGACAACACCTACGACGCCGACTGGTCGGTCACCTCGTCCGGTTCCAACCCGACTTGTGTGCCCCAAGAAGGCGCCAAGATGGCCGAGTTGAATTCCTACACGGCCGACAGCGGGGCCGAGGCCCGCTTGGCCTCTCCCGCGCTGAACATGACCGCGGCCGAGGTGGCCGAATGCCGTATGTGGATGTTTCACGACACCGGCCACTCGGGCAGCGATGATCGCATCTACCTGCAGGTCAGCACCGACGGCGGTTCGACCTACTTCAGCAAGTACGTCTTTCACCGTTACGACGGCACGAGCGGCTGGCGCGAAGAAGTTGCCCCGCTTGGCTACTACACCAACCAGTCGGCTCTGAAGATCGCCGTCAGGGGACGCAGCTCCAACGGCAACAACATCTTCATAGACGATCTCAGGATCACCAAGGGCACACTCCCGGCCGGCGCCGAGGGCAAGGCCTGCTCCGTGGTCGGCGACTGCAACTCGGGAATTTGCGGGGTCGATCCCGGCGACAACGGCCGCTGTCGCGATTCAGCGGCCGGGCACGACTGCATCGACGGCAACCGGGTGGCGGTTGCGGCCGGGACGGTTACCTGTTACGGGCCCGACCTGGCCAGCTGTACGGCAGCCGATTCCTGGAGCGTGCAGACCTGCTACGACGACTGCGGACCTTACAGCGACGTGCACGAGTGCGAAGTCGGGCAGTGCGTCGGCTGCGAGAGCTTCTGCGATCCCTTCTTTGGGTCCGGCTGCGACGCCGACGCTTACTGCGCCTTCGCGCCCTTTCCCTTTCCGCATTGTTTCTACAGGGGTGACAATGGCGATTCCTGCGATTCGAATGACCAGTGCCAGTCGAATAACTGCGTCGGCTCTCCGAGCGGCTCAAAGTTCTGCGAGCCGTCCGGCACGCCCTGCGCCGCCGATGACGGCAGCCCGGTGACGGCCGGCTCGAGCGTATGTCTCAACAACGATCTATGGACTTGCCAGTCCGGCGGCGGCTGGACAAGCTCCGACTGCTACACCAACTGCGGCTTCTACCTCGATGTCGACTCGTGCGCTGCTGGTGCCTGCGCTACCTGTGCAACGACCTGTAGCGGGGACGGCGACTGCAAGCCGGGCATCCTGTGTGTCGGCAGCGAGTGCGTAGGCGATTTGCCCAACGGCTCGACCTGTACCCTCGATACGCAGTGCGGCAGCAACCACTGCATCGACGGGGTTTGCTGCGCCGACGTTTGCACGCTGCCCTGCTACCGCTGCGATATTCAGGGTTCCAAAGGAACCTGTTCGCCGATTTCCACAGGACAGGATCCGGATGGCGAGTGCCCCGGAAACGGCGTCTGCGACGGGGCCTGTAACGGCAGCGGCGCATGCAACTATCCGCAGAGCACGGTCGTCTGTGACACCTGCGCCCGCTGCAACGGAACGGGAATTTGCAACCTCTGGGTGCAGGCCGGAAGCGATCCGAACGACGAGTGTCCGCTGTGTAAGGTGTGCAGCGGCAGCGGCCCCGGCTGCGTGCCGGTCGGCGCCGGCGAAGATCCTCTCGGCGAGTGCGGGCAACAGGCGGCGGCTAGTTGTGGAACAGACGGCACCTGCGACGGCAACGGGGCCTGCCGATTGTACCCTCTGGGCACGGAGTGCGGACTTGGATCGTGTGCCAACGGGCAGGCTGTTTTTCCGGACAGCTGCGACGGTGTGGGCCAGTGCGCGGACGGCGGAAGCGGAAGCTGCGGCTTCTACCGCTGCGCCGACGCCAGCCGCTGCGCCGACTCGTGCACAACTCACGCAAGCTGCACCCAGCCGGCCTACTGCAACACCTCGGGCGAGTGCGCGCCCGACCTGGGCGAGGGCGCAAGCTGCGCGGGCGTCGTCTACCCGGGACAGATCGACGATGCCGCCTGCATGGGCGGCTACTGCTTCGACGACAATTTCGACGGACAGGGGGCCTTCTGTACCTCCGACCCGGCCGCCTGCGTCCACGACGGGATGACGTTCGGTTCGGGCTATGTCCTCTGCGAGGGCAACGACTGGTTCCGCGCCTGCACCGGCGGCGCCCAGGGCTGGGGAGAGCAGACCAGTTGCTTGGCCGGCCTGTGCGATGCGGGCGGCGGCGCCGGCTCGGGCTTTCGCCCTGCCGGCAACTGTTCGAGCGGCCCGGGAGGCGGGTGCGTCTCGGGCTGCCAGTCATGCGAGCCCTACATGGCCGAGTCGGCCTCGGCCTGCCGCTCGACGTGCAGCCTGGCCGAGCACTGCTGGCCCGGGTACTCTTGCCAGGGAGGCGTGTGCAAGATTCCCGAGGGCATCGGGGATGCCTGCCAGACCCAGGCCGACTGCCCGGTGGGCACCTGTACCGACGGAGTCTGCTGCAACGACTCTTGCGCGGGCCCCTGCAGGTCTTGCAACCTGCCTGGACACGCGGGCTTTTGTACAATGACGGAGCGCGACAGCGATCCCGACGGCGACTGTACGGCTCTACCGGCGAACACCTGCTCGACCAGCGGCGACTGCAATGGGAGCGGCGAATGCCTGCGCTGGCCGGCCGGCACTTCCTGCGGGGACGCGCACTGCGAAAGTTACCTGCTCAAGGGCGGATCGACCTGCAACGGCGTGGGCAACTGCCTGCAAGACGCGGACATCGATTGCCGTCCCGGCCTGTGCCGGGATGCGAACTGCACGCAGGCCTGCCTCACGCACGATGATTGCGATGCTTCCGGATACTGCGCCGCGGACGGCACTTGTAAGCTGGACCTCGAAGATGGAGCGTCCTGCCTGGACGTCGTGCTTTCGGGACTCGAACGCGATCCTGCCTGTCGGGGCTGGTTTTGCCTGGATGACTCGTGGTCCGAGGAGGGGGCCTACTGCGCGGCCGACGAGACAGTTTGCGTTGCCGCGGGAGATGTCTATTCGCCCGGCTATCGCTTGTGTCAGGGTGACGACTGGTTCCGGGTTTGCCGCGGAGGCGCGCAGGGATGGGGCCCCGAGACGACCTGCAAGGCGGCCGACATTTGCGACGCCGGCGGGGGCCCCGACAGCGGTGTTCTGCCCGCCGAGAGCTGCACCTCTGGCATTCAGGGCGGCTGCGCCACGGCTTGTGTCTCCTGCTTCCCCTACCGGGCTGACCAGCCCGGAGTCTGCGCCACAGCCTGCGTCGAGGATGTCGATTGTTGGTCTGGTTATGTCTGCGCGACCGGAGTGTGCACTCCCAAACCCGGCCTGGGCGACGCCTGCAGCAACTCCGGAGAATGTCAGGGCTTCGAGTGCGTGGATGGGGTCTGTTGCAACTCGCTTTGCGAAGGTCCCTGTCGCATTTGCAACGAGCCGGCCACCCTGGGAGTGTGTCTTTTCACCGTCCAGGGCACCGACCCCGAGGACGATTGCGATGTCAGCCAGGATCCCTGCGACACGACGGGGAGCTGCGGCGGGCTGGGCGCTTGCGCTCTCGCGCCGTCCGGAGTCGAATGCGCACCGCCGGCATGCACGGATGGTGTTTACACGGCGGCCTCGAGTTGCGACGGTCAGGGCGCCTGCGTGCCGGGCGTAAGCCACGACTGTATCTCGGGCGCCTGCCAGGAAGATCACTGCGCGCCTGAGACGGCAGACGGCTGGGACGGTGACGGCGGCCCGTCCGATGGAGGCGACGGCGGCGAAACCAGGCCGCTGGCCGAGGCCGGTCCCGACCAGGCGGTCAGGCCGGGCACGAAGGTTTCGCTGGACGGCAGCCACAGCCGCGATCCGGACGGGGATTCGCTGGCATTCGTCTGGGAGCAAAGCTCCGGTCCATCGCAGGTAGCCCTGTCCGGGGCGACCACCTCCCAGCCGGGATTCACTCCGAACGCAGAGGGCGTCTACGTCTTCAGGTTGGTGGTCAATGACGGGCAGCAGGACAGCGCTCCCGACTTCACCCGGGTAAGCGTCGTCAGTTCTTCCGGGGGGTGTGGCTGTTCACAAGGGGGCGGCTCGTCCGGCTGGATGCTCACCTGCCTGTTGGCACTGGCGCTGTGCTTTTGGCGGCGGCGAAAATGAGGTTTCTGCAATGGATGACGGCGGCGCTTCTTGTTCTGCTCGCCGCCGGCTGTGGCGATGACATCCAGGGATCCGTGCGCCTGCTTTTGGTCCCTCCACACCAGGGGCGCAACCCGACCCAGGATCCTTTCCAGTTAGTCGAACTGGTCGAAATAGGCGTCATTGACGGCAATGGAGCCTTCAGCACTTTTGGCCAGGCCCACCCGACGGCGCGCTTCGGGCCCGGGCTGGTCGACGGGGACAAGCAAGGCGCGCCCTACGTGTTGGGATTGAACGACCGCGGTCGGCCGGTGTCGTGGGGATTCGCCTCACCGGTCATGCTGCACAAGGGCATCGACGAAACGATCTCGCTGCCCTTCTCGCAGACCGGCCTGGCGGCGGCGTCGAGAATAACACTGCAGGATCGCACCTCGGCCGACCCTTTCGCCGAACGCCCGCCGTCTCTTTTCGTCGATCAGCGCAACCTGGAAAGCGGCGCCATCGACGGTCCCTCCGATCTGACCGCGCTGGTCACGGCGCTATGGCAGGGTGGCGACCTGCTGCTCAGGGTCGGCGTGCGTGACAATTGGATCAGCCCGGCCGGGGCCGGGGACGATATCAACACCGGCGATGCGCTACGCATCTATTACGACGGCTTGGTGATCACGGCGGGGGCCGACGGGCGCTGCGAAGCGCCGCAGGAGGTGTCCGCTTGCACAGCCGAGCAGATCAGCGGCGGTTGGCGGGTCGAGATGACACTGCCGCTCGGCGACCCCGGAAAGAACCGCCTGGTTCCTTTCGATCTGCGTTTGTACGACAGCGATGACGGTGAGGCGCTGGCCTTGGCCACCTGGCGCTTCGATCCACGCCGCCAGGGAGAAGAACCCTTGCCCGAGGACTACGGGAAGATCGTTCTCGAGACACCCTTGCTGCAGGCGCTGCCTGAGAGCGGACCGCTTTCCGGTTTTTCAGGGCCGGACGGGATGATCGAGGTCGGCGCCGGCTGGAATGATACGGATCTTGTCGTCTCGGTGCGGGTGCCGGACGATGATGTTCGCACCCAGGCAAGCGGCCAGGATCTACAGGGCGCCGATCGGGTCGAGATGTGGCTCGACCTGGCCAATGCCTACCCACCGATTTCCGAGCCGGTTCGTTTTCTACGGGTGACCGGATCGGCCGGCGCCAGCGAAGTCCATGCCGGCGGACAGGATCCGGCGGACATGCGTACTGATCTTTTCGGGTTCACGGGTAGCGTGTCCGGCACGGCGGCGACGGGCGAATACGTGGTGGAGTTCGAGATCCCCTGGAGCGACCTTCAACTCGAGTCGATCTCCGCGCAAAAAGGTTGGTTTCTGGGGATCGAGATCCGCGTGGTTGATGAAGACGACGGCAAGGTTACGACGACGGCCTGGTCGAACGAAGAGGATCTCGACCCGAATCTGTGGCCGGAGTTGAGACTCTTCGACCTGAAGTGAGGCGAACACTGAGACGTGTATTTACATGGCTTGTGCTTTTAACGATCGCCTGGACAGGCGTCGCCCGGTCCGGCGCCAGAATTGCCGTCCTCGAGTTGGTGCCGCGCACTGACGCTGAATGGCGCGAGCAGGATCTGGATGTCATCGAGCAAATACGCAAAGAATTGTCGTCCCGCCCGGGTATCGAGGTCATGTCCGCGGACGAGGAAAAAGCGCCCTTCGCGGAGCCTGAGGAAGAAGCCTGGTTACCCTTGGCCAAACGCGCCCTCGAACAACTTGCGCGCGGCGAAAAGTTCATGGCAAGCCTGAAACCCCGCAAGGCGATCAAACAGTTGTCAGGGGCGCTGCGTATTCTGAGGGCGATATTTCCCGGCCTTAAGAATCTTTCCAGCCTGGAGCGCGCGCACTTGATGCTGGGTATGACCTACCAGGCGCTGGGCAAGGGCCGCCAAGCCGAGCATGAATATCGCATGGTGCTGCTTCTGAATCCGTCCCGTAAGCTTGACGAGACAACCGTCAACCCGGTGGTTGTTGAAAAATTCGAGAAGGTCAGGCAGCGGCTGATCACCTCCATGAAGGGTTCGATTTCGTTGATCTCCAAGCCGCCGGGCGCGCGGGTCTACATGGACGGCCGCGCGCTGGGTTACACGCCGGTCACCATCCCGGGCGTCTACCCGGGAGAACACTATTTCTCGATAGCAGCAGGAGGTTACAAGACCTGGTTCGGGGTGCTGCGCCTGAAACCCGGCGGGCTCGAGAAGCGCGAGGTCTTCTTGCAGGAAGGCCAAAGCATCGGCTGGGTGCGCCTGCGCAACCAAATGGCGCGTGCCGGCATGGGCAAGATGCGCGTCAAGGATGCGCAAGAGATGGCGTCGGCTCTCAGGGCCGACTGGCTGCTGTTCGTCTCGATTGCGCACATGGGCGGTGCGGCCACGCTGGATCTGGGAATTTTCGAATCGGGCGGCAGGGAGGTCGGCACGCTGGGGATCTTCGCGGCGGAAGGCGACGGCATCCCGGCGGCGGCCGCAAGGGCGCGGCGCTGGATCGAAGGCGATCACAACCTTCCCGAGCCCAAGACCTTTGTAAAGCGCAGGAAAGACGCGATCATTGGAGACACGCACAACCCCCTGCCCCCTCCACCGCCCGTGGAGCAGGGCAAGTGGTACACCAGTTGGTGGTTCTGGACCGCGGTAGGAGCCGTGGTCGCCGGGGCCGCGACCACAACCACGCTGCTTCTGATGCGCGGCCAGAGCGGGATCGACGTACAGGTTTACCGCTGAGGCATGGGCGGCGTTCACTCGCCTTTACCTGGATGCCCCGCAGCTTGCGGCGTGGAGCTTTACTTCATTTTAACCACTAAGTCTACCGACTTGCCCTTCCTGATGATCACCCGCCTTTTCTGCACCAGTTTCAGCTTTGGATTTTCCAGATGGAAACTATGAAATCATTGTGTTTTTTTTGGTATTCGATAAATTTCGAAATGAGAATAAATAAGAACAGGGAAGGATGAATGCATGAACCTGCGGCTACCAATTAATTTAGTAACCCTTCTTCTTGTTGCTCTGCCGACTCCGGCACGATCGTCCGGTGCAGAAACAGCCGCGACGGACATCAAGACTGTCATTGCGGCCATGATCGATGCCGCACGAACCGGAGTGGAAAACGATGTGCTCTCGGTGGCTTTATATGGATTGGGTTGCAACATAGAGTCTATTGGGAAACCATACGACCTCGACGAGTTGTTGTCACAACGGGAGTCTTTCGAGTTCAGCGCCCTGCTTGGAAAGATGCTTTCACTGTATCCCGGCATGTGTGAGGAAATGATCTCCAGGGGCCCCGCGTTCGAGCGAAAATTGGCGCTGGTTGCACTTTCGGCGCACCCGGTGCGCTTTGTCATTCGTGCACAGGAGATGATCGCGAAAGGTGATCCCGGCGTGGTGGCGGTTGTTGCGGCCGCAGCAGGCTGCGCACGATACAGGCTGGGGCGGATGCCAACCAGTATGAGGAGCATCAAGCTTAGGAATCACCTGGCCGACATTGCCCGCAAAGCCGAAAACGTGCTTGAAAGAAAGATTTCCAAAGACCAGTGCGGCCGGAATTCTCCCGTTCTTGCGGGGCTGCTCGAAGATCGAATTGTTCCAGACGGACGAGGCAGCATCAACGGCGTGCAATGGATTTACGCCGTCGGCGACGACGGGATCCGCTACATGTTTTCACCAGCCTGTGCCTGCTCCCTGTACAAGGCAGCCGCGGCCAGGCGGCGCTACTTCCCCGAGTTGCTCCTTTGGCTTCTCGATGCCGGGGAAGTGAGCGCGAAAGACGGGAAAACCGCCATGCGACTGCTGGCGAGGGATCTTCGCCACTTCAAGGGACACGCACATCAGGTTGCCGCAGTTGTATTGGCCGCGCGGAAAGGAGAGATGCCGGAAATATCCAGCCTGCTGCGGAATGAGCCTGAAAAAACCGGACAGATCGCCGATCGATTCTCTCTGCCATCGCTTTGCGTAGAGTGTCCCTACCTCTGGGTATTGTCGTTTGCGCGCAACATATTACCGGACAGCCTGTCGGCCGTTACAGAACTTGATTGTTTACAAGAAGCCGTAGCCAATCTCGATGCTCCTGGAAAGTCCGAGCAGGCCGCCCAGACCATACAGAACGCGGGCAGGGCGGGCCTCGATCTGCTGATCCGAACCGCACGGGCCGGAGAGCAAAACGAGGTGCTCAGCAGGGCGCTGCAAGGAGCGGGCTGCAAGGGGGGATTTATTGGCCCGGTCGTTTTTCATGGCCGCGTTAGCTTGTGGAATCTTCCATACAAGGCAGGTTTCCAGATCGGAAGGATGTTGGCACACGATGCAGAACTGCGAAAAGATTTGTTAAATAGCGGCGATGAATTTGAGAAAAAATTGGCGTGGGTCGGCCTGGTTGCGGACCCCCGACTCTTCTGTGAACAAGTTCCGAAGGCCCTCGAAAAACATGGGGCGCGGGATGCAGGAGTAATTCAGGGCGTGCTGACGTGTATCAGACGACGTTCCGACCCGAAGGACGTCAATCGGAAGAGAGAGTTGGACAAAGTCCAAGGGGCACTCTCGTCCACCACGTTTAAGGTCATATCGGAAGAGGATTGCAGGCTACCCGATAGAATCTCCGGGCGATTTCTCCCGGGATTGTTAGATGGCAGCATCCGCCCGAGCGGTTGGGATGGCGACGAGAAACATTTCAGTATCCGACTTACAACCCGGGACAATGTCAATATTTTATTAGCGGTAAAATGCGTGTTGATCATCTATAAAGCCGCGGCCAGGCAAGGACGCTACTTTCCTGATTTGATCTTTCCCATAATCGAAAACTACGTAAACGACAACGGTCGACTGGTCAAGTCTTTGAGAGTACTCCTTCGGAACTATCCGAAACTTCGCAGAAGAGAGCGTGACAAAGTGATCAAGTTGCTCGTCGAACTGGCAAGAAAAGATCTTGATAATACCCCGCCTTGCCCGGGCTGCCTGACGCCTGCTGTTAGGAAGGCCATCATCAAGGATGCCAGGACCTCATTGCACGGGCTGCTTGAGAAACTGTTCGACAAATGGAACAAGTTCGTGAAGTTGCCATAGTTGGCTGATGGTTGCGCCGGAAAGGCATCGCGCCGAAGCATGGTTTTTCGGCACAGCTTGCTACTTCATCTTGACCACTAAGTCTACCGACTTGCCCTTCCTGATGATCACCCGCCTTTTCTGCACCGTTCGGGTTCTTCCCTGAACGAGCACACCCATTTCCACTCGGCAGTCACTGACGGCGTCTTCGCGCCTTCCTCCGACGGACAGGCCCAGTTCTTCGAAGCCACCGAGCTGACACCCGATGTCATCCAGTCGGTCCAGTCCAGGCTGCGCAGGCGCGTCCTTCGATACCTGGAACGTCACGGATACAGTTGGAGTAATACTGGAATATACATGCCAACATCAGAAATAACGGTTGTAACCAAGGCCTGCTCAGATCCATTCGCTCCGAAGTAGCCAGGATGTTGTTTTGAAAGTTACACGCCGGTCACCATCCCGGGCGTCTACCGGGGTGAGCACTATTTCTCGATCGCGCTTTCCGGCTACAAGACCTGGTTCGGCGTGCTGCGGCGCCTGAAGCCCGGCGGTCTCGATAAGCGCGAGGTTAGATCGGACAGGGTCTTTCGACTAAAACGAACGTATATGCAGAATAGTCTTGACCAAAATGCAAAGTTGTGTAAAATAGTCGCATGCGCAGGCTCCAGGAAGATCGAATCCGCAAGGATCTGGAAAAGAAGATTGTATTCATCGTCGGCCCGCGCCAGGTTGGAAAAACCTGGCTTGCGCTTCATATCGGCCGGACATTCGCAAATACGGTCTATCTCAACTATGACAGCATGGAGGATCGGCGCATCATCCGGGAGGAAGCTTGGCTGCCAGACACCGAGTTGCTCATCCTCGACGAAATTCACAAGATGCCGGGATGGAAACGCTTCATCAAAGGCGTCTACGATACACGTCCGGCCTCGATGCGCATCCTGGTCACCGGCAGCGCCCGGCTTGACACTTTCAGGAAGGGCGGCGACTCGCTGGCCGGTCGCTTCTTCGCACACCGCCTCTTGCCCTTGTCCCTGTCCGAGTTGACAGGAACCGATCATGCCAAGGAAATAGATCGGCTGATCGAGCGCGGGGGTTTTCCGGAACCTTTCCTGGCTGAAGATTCCGTCGATGCCGACCGCTGGCGCATGCAGTACCATGACGGTCTCATCCGTGAAGACATTCTGGATTTCGAACGCATCCATGATCTGCGTGCCATGCGGCTGGTAATGGAACTGCTCCGCAACGGAGTCGGCTCCCCGCTATCCTACGCATCAATCGCCCGCGACGTCGGCGTCGCGCCGAACACGGTTAAAAAGTACATCCAGATCCTGGAGGCCCTGTTTATTGTCTTCCGCGTTGTTCCTTTTTCGCGAAATATGGCCCGCTCGTTGTTGAAGGCGCCCAAGATCTATTTCTATGACACCGGCCTGGTCAAAGAGGATCCCGGGGCAAGATTTGAAAACCTGGTCGCGGTGAGCCTGCAAAAACATATCATGGGTCTCACGGATGTTCTGGGCAAATCGCATGAGCTGCACTATTTACGCACCAAGGACGGACTGGAAGTCGATTTCTGCCTCATCGAGGAGAACACACCTACGCTAATGATCGAGGCCAAGTTCGCCGATGCTCACCTGTCCACCTCCTTGCTCGGCTTCCAGAAGAAGTACGCCATCAGGGCCGTTCAGCTTGTACGCCATCTCAAGCGCGAGAGCCAAAAGGAGGGCGTGGAAATCAGACAAGCTTGCGGGTTTCTGGAAAACCTGTAACATGACCGGGAGGATATTCTTTTGACGAATTTATTATCGAAACTCAATGGTTTGGTCGGCGACAAGAAGTCTCGCGATCGGCGACAATCCGGATCGAGCGACAGGGACATTCATCTGGGCGAAGCGGGCTTCTTGCACAAGTTGATGAGAAAGAAGCGCCTGGAATCCGTCTTCTTGTTTGTCACCGCGCGCTGCAACTCCAAGTGTCGCACTTGTTTCTACGTCGGAGACAAGGCCCGCGGACGCGATCTGACTTTTGCCCAAATACGCAAAATTTCCGAGACTGCGCCGCGCTTTGATAAGCTCTGGCTGTCCGGCGGCGAGCCGACGTTGAGAAAAGACCTGGTCGAGATCATCGAGATGTTCTATTCGAACAACGGCGTGCGCACCATCAACCTGCCCAGCAACGGCTTGCTGACCACCCGACTGCTTCGCCTGACAGAAGATCTTCTCGATCGCTGCCCGAAGCTGAACATCCACCTGAACCTTTCGGTCGATGGCCTGGCCGCCACCCACGACGGGGTGCGCGGGGTGGAGGGCGGTTTTCGCAAGGTCATGACCACCCTGCAGCGGCTGGAGGATCGCTTCGCCGATCACCCCCGCCTGCACCGCAATGTGGCCAGCGTGGTCACTCCCGATGCCTACACAGAGATGTACGACCTGGGGGTACTGCTGCTCAACAAGTTCTCGCTGGCCACCCACTTCTTCGAAACGGTCAGGGGAGATCCGCGCGATCCGGCCACCAAGGGTCTCGGTAAGGACGATCTGAAGTTGCTGCATGATCGCTTGTATCCCTTGCTCGATCCGTACGCCGAAAGACTCTTCGCCAAATTCCCGGCGCCGGCCCGTTTTCTGGGCAAGTTGTATTTCATCGGCGTGATTCGTTTTCTCTACGGCCTGCAGGAGAGCAACGTGGAGGGCCCCAGTCCCTGGCCGATGGACTGCACGGCCGGAAAGACAACCATAGTCATAGATCATAACGGTTTTTTCCGCTCCTGCGAGATGAGGGAGCCGGTGGGCCGCTTGCAGGAATTCGATTTCAACCTGACCGCCGCCCTGAATTCCGAGCGCATGCAAAAAGAAATCGAAGCCATCGGCGGAGGCCGGCGGGCCAACTGCTGGTGCACCCATGCCTGCTGGATGCTGTCTTCCATGCAATTCAGCCCCTCGACTTTACTGCTGCGCGTTCCAATACACTACCTGGCGCACATTTGGAAAAACGGCCGGGGCTTGTCGCCCGGACAGATCGAGGCGGCCGCCACCGAGTTGGACGTCCGGCAAGCATGAAGGTGGCATTGGCCTGCCGCGGCTCGCGCGGCGACGTCTGGCCGGTACTTGATTTGGCTCAAGAAATCAAGAGGAGGGGTGACTCCGTAACGTTATGCCTGCCGCGCGGCTTCGAGGCTCAGGCCGCCTCGCGCGACATCGAAGACTGCCTTTTTTTCACCGAAGACAGCCGTAAGTTGATGCGCTCGCTGCAGACCGGCTGGTTTTCCTGGCGCTCGGTCATCGATTGGATGGAAAGTGTTTTGCGCGAGCAGTTCGAGTTACTCGAGATGGCCACGCGAGATGCCGATGTCCTGCTCGCCACCGCAACCGAGTTGGCCGGACCGTCGCTGGCCGCCTATCGGGACATCCGTTACCTGCGCCTGGCATACGCACCGATTCTGCCCGGCGATCAACCCCCGCCGGTTCAACCCTGGCAAGGCGCTCCCCGCATGGCCAATCGGCTGCTGTGGTGGGGTATTAACACGAGCGCCGCCTGGGTGGTCAAAAAGCCGCTGGAAGCCGAACGGCGCAGGCTCGGCTTGCCGCCGATTGACGACATAACTCGACACCTGGCCGGATCGGGAACCACGCTCCTGGCGATAAGCCCCTGGCTGGCGCCGCCCTCGCCGGCTTGGTCTGTTCCCTTTCGTTACACCGGCAACATTCGGCCCCGGGTCGGCGAAGCGCTGGACGATGATCTGGCCGAATTCCTGGACGCAGGCCCGGCGCCGGTCTATGTCGGGTTCGGCAGCGTGCAGGTCAAGCGGGCGGCGCGGTTGGTCGAAATCACTATGCGAGCAGCCGAGATGGCCGGCTGCCGGGTCGTGCTGGGAAAGGGTTGGACGGGGCTCGATGCCGACAACCTGCCTACCTTTGCCCGCCAAGCGGGATCCGCGCCACACGCAGAACTTTTCAAGAAGGTATGCGGGGTGGTGCACCACGGCGGTTCGGGAACGGTCCACACCGCTGCCAGGGCGGGAATTCCCCAGCAGATCGTGCCTCACATTGTCGACCAGTATTACTGGGGCAGACGGGCGTACGAGATGGGCATTGGCCCGCGACCGCTTTCGGCCGGCCGCCTGACCGCCCGCTCGATGGCCGGGGTTTTCGAGCGTTTCCGCTCGGACTCTGAATTGCACTCGCGCTGCCGGGCGCTTTCGCGCGCTATCGGGCGTGAAAACGGACTTGAACGGGCGCTTGCGATCCTGTCTATTTCATCTTGACCACCAAGTCTACCGACTTGCCCTTCCTTAGGTGCCGCAACCCCCACACTACGGGGGCCGCTGAGAAACGCGGAAACCGCGGCGCCATTGCGAACCCGGTAAGAAGCTTTGCTGCACTAAAGTACCGCTCCATGTTTTGGGTGACCCCTTTTGGGGTCGCGGGGCCTCGGAGTTGTTGGAGGACGAGGAAAACAAGACGTCGTGAGGTTTCATGCTGCATACCAGCGGTTTTGCGCTACTCTTGTGCCCTTGGCCCAGATTTATCAGAAGGTGCTACGAGTCTGTCAGAACGTTGTCTCGGTCAGTCGCAATACATTGATTGTCCTATAAAATGGAGTCTTGTTAAAAATTCCTATGGAGTTGGCAGAATCAGCCTGCAGTGTTCTCTTTTTGAGGGCAACGATGATAGGATCGATGCTGTTCACAGGCGGGAGAATCATTCGTTGAAGAGTGGGATTTCCATATGGGGAAGATCCAATAGAAGTCTTTCTATAAGCATCGGCAAGGCCATGCACGATCTGAACGAGATCCGGCCAAGCCCGGTGCTTGGCGGACGCACGGCGAGAGAGGTGTTCGAAGACTCGACGCGCGCTTTGCCAACCAGATGGATCTTCTACCAGGAAGTCGTGAAAACCGAGGCTGCGATGAAAAAAGCAGCCAGATCCAGAAAGGAGGTCGTAGCGGCTAGACGACAAGCAGTCGAAGCGGTACTATCGAGTCACGGGTTGTTCGAAGAAATTGCGGACGTGACAACCAATCTAAGCGCCGAAAACGTGACAAACTAAATGGTCGCTACAAATGTTCAGAGCATGCTATTTAGGGGGAACGAGGGCTACGTCCTGGTGACCAAGTCGAAAAAATACCGGCTTATCAAATTTGAAAACGGAAAACCTGTCGGGATCCATTCGGTTCCTTCGGGGATGTGGTTTATGGGGGCGATCGGAACTGACTTTAGGGATGAAAACAGCGCTGTGTTGCTTGTCAGCCAACGTGGGAGCGGCTACGTCTGGAAGCCGACACAAAAGGCAAAAAAGGGAGGGCGGTTCAACGTTGAGACAGCGGGCACGGGTCCTGGAAAGCGAGGATACCTCAATGGCTGGACGACCATCGAGGGCACTGCCTACTTGCTGGGCTCTGGGGGTCAGATCTACCGCTGGACCGGAAGTTGTTGCGAGTCGATCGATCCATTTGTGAACCTTTCCCGGGAGAAGCAGCGGGAGTTGGACGTATGGGCAGGGATTGGCTTTGAGGGCACAAATGTGTTTGTCGTCTCTCGGCAGCTTTGGAAATGCGATGGCACGAGTTGGAGCGAGGGGGTTACCTTACCTGTCGACGAAGCGCTGCCCGAGGGGCAGCAGTTTTACAGCTCGATCTCCTTGGATCCGCAACAGAACACGTTGTTCCTTGCAGGGCCCTCTGGCGTTGTCTCGATCCAACCAAGCACGCCGCCCACATTGCTGAAAGTCAGTGGACACGATGGGATCTTTGGGCTGGCTGTGCTCGCGGTCTATCAAGGCCAAGTCTACGTTACTGACAACTACGCCTTATTTAAGGTCGAAGGAAACGCCTTTCGCAAAATCGACATCCCCGGGCACACGGAAAGAGAGGGCATTTACATGCTCCAGGCGATATTAGACGGGCTCTACGTGGGCTGCAAGCACAGCCTGCACCGGTACTGTGACGACAATTGGCACATGCTCCCGCTACCGAATGACCTCAGTTGATGCAATACAACATGTGAAACGTGAAACGTGTGAAACGTCCCCGTTTTTCCCAATTCCTGCCCATCTATCCATGGAGGCGAACGTGGCGAAGAAAAAGAAGGCCAGCAAGAAGGCGGGGAAGAAGAGCACGAGGAAACCAGCAGCCGAGCAACAGGCGAGGTACCGGGACGCCCTCGACACGCTCGAGACGGAGATCCGGCAGCTCCCGTACTTTTCGCAAGACGAGCTCGCGTGGTTGAAGGAGGCGCTCGGGAACACGAAGCCCGGCCTCGAAAAGGACAAGAGACGCCTCGCCAAGGCCTTCAGCGACAGCGTGCAGGGCCTGTCCCCGTTCGTTGGACACGCATTGTTGCTCCTCCTCCGGAAGCTTTGCGCGCCGGGAAAAGCGAGAAGCATGAAAGGGCGCAGGGTCACCGAGCCGATCGCCCACCCGGGTGACCTTAGCTTCGACGGCACACTACAGAACGACTCGGTGATCGTGGCATTGGGCGACGTCACCATCGACGGCAACTACGTCGCGCTCCCCGAATACCCTTGCCTCTACGTCGGTGGTCGCCTGCGTTGCAGGAACTACTACGCGAATGAGGCGCTGACGCTCGCGCTCGACGGCATCGATGTCGAAGGATTGATGTTCCTGCAGTACAACCACACGATCACCATCGCTCCCGAGGTGCGGGCGAAGAGACTGGTGCAGGACGACGCATCCATCGACGGCAAGGTTCTCGCCGAGCAACGGCACCAGGGGGACGTCTCCTTCGATGCCTACGTCGAGCTTCTCGGAGATGTGATGGCGGAAGCGTTGAGCGAGACCTGCAGCGCAGTAGTGATCGAGCGGTTCTTGAACTCGTCGACTGTGCTCGCAGACTGACGACTGCCGGGAAACCGCCGATCTCACAACCTGGCGCGAGCCGAAACAGGGTGCCCGAAACAGGGTGCAACCAGGGTGGGTGCCAGCCGAACCGCCAAGCCGTGTGTCCGAAAATCGGACACGCCAGGGTTTTCTCGGTACTCGAACGGGCGCTTGCGATCCTGTCTATTTCATCTTGACCACTAAGTCTACCGACTTGCCCTTCCTGATAATCACCCGCCTTTTCTGCACCAGTTTCAGCTTTGGATTTTCGAGACGGATCTCGTGCGGGCCTGGCTTTAGCTTCAGGTTGTAGATAGGGGTCGGACGGGATTGCTTCTTTCCGTCAACATACACGTAGGCCCAGACAGGAACGGCGTTGATGTTCAGCGTGCCGAACTTCGGCTTGCGGGGCGTCGGGGGAGGGGGGGGCTTTTCTATTTTTTGAGTTAGATGCGGCTCCAGGGCAATCAGTTGCAGCTTGCCGAAACGAACTTGCTTGAGCCATGGCTCGTAGCCTGTAAGCGACAGTCTTACCTGGTGGGTCTCGTTGCGATTCAGGTCATCGATGGTCGCGGGCGTTCGCTTTCCTGTGAGCTTGCCGTCGATCTCGATTGTTGCTCCCTTGGGTCGTGAGTCGATCGTCAGGCTGCCGCCGGCGGGCACTGCAATCGTGGGACCTTTGGCGCCACCAGCGTCGGGTTGCCGCGAGACGGTCTCCGTCCGGTTGAATAGCCAGAAAAACAACACCACCAGAGCGCCGACCAGCAGGATGGCCCCCGTCCCTATGGCGCCGAGGGCAAGGGACGAGAGAGGCCGCCGGGCCGGGTGCGGAGTCGCGCCGAAGGGCAGATCCATCCGCGTTTGGGGCCCGGCCGGCGTGGGAGTGGGAGTTGCGCGGGCCTGCTCTTCAACCATGGCCGCGAATTCCGGCAAGGAAAGGTCAGGCCGGCTGCGCTCGCGCTCGAGTTCCTCCTCTACCTTGATCTCCTCGGCAAACAGCTTTTGCATGAAAATTGCCAAGGTCTTCGAATCGACCCGCTCCCCGCTTTGGAAAAGCTGGTCGGCCAAGGCGTCGTGGAATTCGCCGGCGGTCTGGAAACGGTCGTCTGCGGAAAGGGCCAGCGCCTTCATGGCGATGGCGTCGATGTTTGTAGAAACTTTCTTGTTCACGGACGACGGCGGCACCGGCACGGCGGCGGCACGGACCCTCTCCAGGGTTTCGAGATCGGTGGCGCCCTTGAAGAGACGCTTGGCCACCAGCGACTCGTAGAGCAGCACCCCGGTGGCGAAGATGTCCGAGCGCTGGTCAATGGGCAGGCCCTGCACCTGCTCGGGGGACATGTAGCCGTACTTGCCCTTGAGTGTGCCGGTGGCCGTATTCTCGTCCTTGTGGGACGCCTTGGCTATGCCGAAGTCGGCTACCTTCACCTCGCCTTCCCAGGAGACCAGAATGTTCGAAGGGCTGACGTCGCGGTGGATTATGCCGGCCGGGCGGCCCTCGACCTTTACCCGATGGGCGTAGTCGAGGCCTTTGCAGACCTGCGCCAGAATGTACAGGGCTATGGGAACCGGCAGGTGCCGCCGGTGTGCCCGGCAGCGATTGATGATCTCCAAAAGATCCCGCCCGCGCACCAACTCCATGGCAATGAAGTAATGCTCGCCTATCCTGCCCAGGTCGAACACCTGCACGACGTTGGCGTGATGCAGGTTGACCGCCAGCTTGGCCTCGGAGATGAACATCTTGACGAAGGTTTCGTCCACAGTCAGGGTGGGCAGGATACGCTTGATGCAAATCTCCTTGGTGAACCCCTCGACTCCGAAGGCTGTGGCGCGGAAGATCTCGGCCATCCCGCCCGCACCGATACGTTCGGTCAGCAAGTACTTGCCGAATGGCTCTGGCTTGTATTTACCCGGCTGCATTGTCACACAAACGTCTGCTCAGAGCTTCGCAACCGCGGCCTCCCAGCGTGAGAGGTGAGCCGCTTTGTGTTCGTCGCTCATTTGCGGTGTGAAAGTGCGCTCACTTTGCCACTGGCCTCGGATTTCGTCCAGGTCCTTCCATACTCCGACCGCCAGGCCCGCAAGAAAAGCTGCGCCCATGGCCGTGGTCTCGAGAATCTGGGGCCTGTCGATCTCGACGCCTAGTATGTCCGCTTCGAATTGCAGCAAGAACTCGTTGGCCGCCGCTCCTCCATCCACCCTGATCAGTGCCACCTTGTCGGCCGTGTCGGCGCGCATCGCCTCGATCACGTCCCGTACCTGGAAGGCGATGCCCTCGAGCGTGGCCCTGCAGATGTGGGCGGCGCCGGTGCCGCGGGTTATGCCGCTTATTGTGCCCCGCGCCTCGGGGTTCCAGCGCGGTGCGCCCAGCCCGACCAGCGCCGGAACGAAGACGACTCCCTCGCTCGAGTCGACCTCGCCGGACAGCCGCTCCACCTGGGAAGACTCGCTGATGATGCCCAAGCCGTCACGCAGCCACTGCACGGCAGCCCCGGCGATGAAGACGCTGCCCTCGAGCGCGTAAGTAACCTGGTCTCCGATCTTCCAACCCACGGTGGTCAGCAATCCGCGTTTGCTGTGCACGGCTCGCCGGCCGGTGTTCATCAGCACAAAGGCGCCCGTGCCGTAGGTGCACTTCACCTGGCCCGTATCGAAACATGCCTGGCCGAACAGCGCGGCCTGCTGGTCCCCGGCCATGCCGCTGACCGGGATGCCGTCCGGCAATTCGGCAAGTCCGCAAGTCGTGCCGTAAATCTCCGACGATGTCCCGATCTCGGGCAACATGGCACGCGGCACATCCAGGATCTGAAGAAGCTCGTCGTCCCAGGCCAGGTTTTCGATGTTCATCATCAACGTGCGTGAGGCGTTGGAGACGTCGGTGACATGTACCTGGTTGCCCGTCAGGCGGTAGACCAGGAAGCTGTCGATGGTGCCGAAACACAGCTCGCCCTTGCCGGCGCGGGATCTCAGGCCGTCTACGTTATCAAGCAGCCAGCGCAGCTTGGTGCCCGAGAAATAAGGATCGAGAACCAAACCTGTTCGCTCGCGAAACAAGGGCTCGTATCCGGCTTTTTTGAGATCCTGACAGATAGGCGTCGTGCGCCTGCACTGCCAGACGATTGCGTTGTGTGTCGGCCGGCCCCCGCGGCGCTCCCAGACGGCGGTGGTTTCGCGCTGGTTGGTTATGCCGATCGCCCGAATGTCAGAGCCCGCGGCGCCGCAGCTTTCAAGGGCCGCACGGACGCTTTTTTCGACCGAGGCCCAGATGTCTTCGAGGTCGTGCTCAACCCAGCCGGGTTGCGGAAAAATCTGCCGAAACTCCCGGTTGACCTTGGCCTGCATACGGCCCGCGCCGTCGAAGAGAGCGACTGTGGTCCCGGTGGTTCCCTGGTCGATCGCCAGGATCATCTCGCTCATTACTATTTCTCCCCGCCGGATCTCTTGCCCTCTATGGCTTCACGCAACATGCGGATCGTGTCCTCGATCATGTCCACTGTCCGTGCCCAAATGGCCGCCGTCGGAACCTGGTTGCGCTTGTCCAGAAACGATTCGAGGAAAGAGATGGTATACAGCACCCGGTCGAGCAGTTGGGGGGAAGCGCTTTCCAACTGCCCGACGGCCGCGTCGCTTTTCTCCTTGCCGTCGATATCGTTGAGCCGCTCGCGCAGCTGCGAGGTTTCGACTCGCAGGTTGTTGACCTCCAGCGCGGCCCGGATGCGGTCCATGACGACATCCATATTGTCGAAGGGCTTGGTCAGGTAGGAGAAGGCGCCGATCTCCATGGCCTTGACCGCCGAATCGAGCGAGGCGTAGCCGGTGATCATTATGAACTCCGTGTCCGGATGGCGCTGCTTTTGCTCACCTATCAGATCGAGGCCCGAAATGTCGGGCAAGTTCTTATCGACCAGGGCAACCGCGGGCGAGTGCCGATCGAGCTGCTCGATTCCCTGTCGGCCGTCCTCGGCAAGCAAGGGGATGAAGCCCTCCTCTTGCAACAGGCTCTCGAAAAGAAACCTGACCACCTCCTCGTCGTCAATTACCAGGATAGCCTGTTCGCGGTTTTTACTCGTGTTGTCGGGGTACATGCCTTGACGTCTCCACTTGGGCTCGCAAGATGAAACCACAAGCCGGGGCGTTGATCAAACTTAGATGATGTCTAGCCAGACAATCTCGCTGGTGACAGAGCCCATGGGTCGGTTGGAGATGGCCTCTCTACCCTTGACATTGGCGCGGATGCCAACCGGGCCCGCCCGCGTGGCTCGTCCCAGCCTGTGAAAATATCTGCCGGCCCCGGCCGGGATGTCCAGGAGCGCGGGTCGATCCTCGCTCCAGGAAACTTCCCCAGTGCCCTCGACCAGGGGATCCAGAAGCTCGACGGCCAGCGCGGGCGTTTGCCCGCTGTTTGTAACCAGCACCGCGAGGTCGACCGATTCGCCCAAGCCGGCAGCGCTGGGGGTTATTGAGGCTTCGGCCTCCAGCGCGGCCTGAGAGAGCACAAGAAACCTGGCCACCAGCGGCTCGCTCGTGCCGATCTGCACCACCCGGTTGGCTAAAGCACTAGCGGAAAGGAAGATATCGACCCGGCCAACGGCCTGGGTGACGAGATTAAAAGTCACACTCGTCTCTTGGCCGCCCGCCAGGCCGAACGGGGTCAGCGCCCCGGGCAAGCTGCAACTACCGTTGCCCTGCTGAGATATCTCCAGTCTTATATCGGAGACGACGGCAGGCGAGAGGTTCATAAGATCGACGATCAGGCGCGTGCCTGCGCCTGACGGAACACGCGGCTCGCTCAGAGTCGCCGTCAGCTGCAGCGGATCCTCGATGCCGAAGGCGTTTGCCAAAACTGTGTGTTGCCCGGCCGGTGTGCGTAGCTCGACGGCGTGGCGCCCGACCGGGATTGTCCCTGGCAGGTTTCCGGAAAGTGCCTGCCAGCCCATGATCTCGGCATCTTCAAGTTTCAGCTCACCCATCTCCACGCCGTCGATCGATGCGCTGAAACTACCCCGAGAGGGTACCTCGGTGGTCTGGCCGAGATCGACGTCGAAGGCCGGCTGGAATCCCTCGCCAAGTAGAACAAGCTCGGGCTCGCTTCCGGCCCAGGCTGTATCGAGGCACAGGTCGGCATTCTCGGCCAGGCAGACCCGGCGCAAGAAAGGCTCGGGCACATCCTGCAGGGCGCAACCGCCAAGTACGAGAGCCAGCAAGGTGTATCCGGCAAATAATCGCGACCAGGTGCTCATCGGATCTCCATTCGTTCCTCAGAAAAACAACCGGTAGCCGATGCCGGCATCCAAACCGGCCACATTGCCTCTCAGGCGCGAGCCTCCGCTCGCACCGGACTGGGAGGCTTTGGCCTCCTCGTCCAGAAAAGCGTAACCGTAACGTAATAGTATAAACAAGGCCCCGCCGCCGAGACGCAACTCGCAGCCCATGAAAACCAGCGAGCCGGGCAGCAACGCATGCCCTTGTTCGCGGGACATGCCCGCGGGTTTTACGAACCATTGGACGAACTCGGCTCCGCCGCCGATACCCGCCAGGGGAGAGAAGCGGGCCCTGGGAAACGGTTTGAAGATCAGAGCCAGGTGCAGGCTGGCCAGATCGACCCCGGTCTCGACCGCTATACCGTCCGCTGACGGTTTTTCCTGTGAGCCGAAACGAAAGCCGCCCTCGATAGCCAGATACAACATGCCCGCCGCGAAGGGCAGCCTGTACGTACCATCCAGGGTCAGCAGTGCGCTTGTGTAACGGCCGAAGTTGGTTGTCAGGCCGCCAAGGATGCCGACCGTGACGACCGGCAGCGGCAAGACCGGTTCGGGCGGTGGCCGCAGGGTGATTACCACGCGGGCCGTGGGCGCACCCTGCCGGGTGCCGGCGCGGAAGTCGATGCGCACTTTCTTGCTCTTCTTACCGCGCGGCGCCGTGAAGATCGCATGGTAGCGACCTTGCCCGTCGTCGAGAACCCGGCTTATGCTGCCGATGCTCGCGTGAGCCTCGATGCTCACCCCGGTCAGCGGGTTTCCGACTTTGTCCTTTGCCAGCAGGCGAACAGTCGTTTGGCTCTTACCGTCGGCAAGCATCTCGAAATTGCCGGTCTCGACCTCTATGACGGCGGGTCGTGGCGGCAGCAGCCGCAGGGTTATCTTTTTACTGAGAGGTTTTTCCGGGCCCCTGTCTGTCACCGCCGTGCAAGCGGTGGGACCCGCGGTGTAGGTCGGCGCGGTGTAGAGCGCCCGATAGATGCCCTCACCTGCGTCTTCGAAACCTGTGACCTTGCCCGTTTCACACGAGATGCGCGGGGGTGTGCCGCTGAGGGGGTTGCCGGCGTGATCGGCGACGCGGGCGGTGATGGTGCTCGTGCTGTGGCCATCGGCTGTCAGCGTGTCCGGTACGGCCCTGAGCGCGATCTGCTCTGGTTTTCCGGCACTCAGCTCGAAAACGAAGAGCCGGCGATTGATTTTCGGGTCGCGCTTGTCGGCAATCGTCAGCCGAGCGCGCTTCGCAGTCAGGCCGACCGGCGCAGTGTATCTGAAGCGATACAGGCCGGGACTCAGTCTCTTGGCAGCCGAGAGCCTGCCTCCGGTTTTTTTTGCCATGAAGGCCGGATCGCGAACAGGCGAGCCGTCCGTGTTTACCAGGATGACGAATACGAAGCAGCCGTCCCGCCCGTCGGCGGCCAACCAACTTCTGTCGGAGAAGGCCAGCAGGCGGCGGTAGGCAGGTACGGGGATGGAGACGGTGCGCCGGGTGCTGTTGCCGAACTCGTCGAGCGCCACGGCCTGGGCCGTGGATTGCCCCGGGGCAACCTCGACCGGGATGCTGATTCGACCGCTGTTGTCGGTTCGCACCGGACCGTAGGAGTGGCCGCCTAGAGTCAGCGTGACCATGACTTTCGGCTTGTTGGTATTGACCGGGAGGACGGTCTTGGCCCGCAGGCGCAGAATGGCGAAGCCGGGAGGCGCGCCGGGCGTCTTGGCGGCAATGATTACCACCTGCGGATGCCGCCGCCGGGGCATGAAATAAACTGCCCGGTATCTGCCGCCGCCGAGTTTCTCGATTTTTCCAAGCTTGCCGGAGGAGGCCGCCAGCACGGGAAGCACTCCCTCCACGGCCTGCCCCTTGTTATCAGTCACCCGGATTGTAACGTTAACCTTACCGTCCGGCACGAGCAGCGCCCGGGATGGATCGAGACGCACTTCGACCGGCGCGGGGGCGGCTTCACCTGCCAGCCCGGTCACCGGCAGCCCGGCCACGACCATGGCGAAGAGAAAGGAGAAGGCGTCGAGTCTCATATGCAAATCATCTACCCGGTTTTTACAGCGGCTGAACGCCGGCGCATATCGATAACAGGATAAAACGTGCCCGCCGATAGGTCAAGGAAGCGGCCATTGACCACCATTGACTTCTTGTTTCGCATAACCTATTTATTTACGGGTACGAAGAGACGGAGGACTTCATGCACAGACAGCTGCTGCCCCTGTTGGCCATGGCCGCGGTTTGCTTGGCGGATTGCGGGGGCATAGAGACCCGCAAAGAGGAACCCCAAGGTCCAAGCGAGGGCGCCGCCGCGATACGCAAGGCCTGCCTGGCGGATTCCGGCCAGGCGCGCATTGCCGCCTGTCGCAAGAGTTTGCGCATGCATCCCGGAGACCCGGAGTTGGAGGGCCAGCTCGGCTGGCTTTTGTGTATTGAGGGCAAGTTGCCGGAGGGCAGCGCTCACCTGCGCAAGTCCTGCCAGCTCAACCCCAAAGACGGGTTGGTGTTTTTTCACCTCGGCCAGGCGCTTGAAAAGAGGCAGGACAAGAACGGGGCCGCCGGGGCCTATCGCAGTTCGTTGCAACTGTTGCCGGGCCGGTCAGAGACGATGATCGCCCTGGGTGTTGTGCTCAGGAAACTCGGCCAGAAGGAAAAGGCCGAGAAGATCCTGCGTGACGCCATCCGGGCGGATCCCAAGTCGGCCCAGGCCCATGCCCAGCTTTCGTTGACCCTGGCGCGGCTGGGGCGACAGGACGACGCCATAGCGGCCGGCCTCGAGGCCGTCAAGCTATGCCCGGAAGATGCCAACGCGCGCAGCAACGTGGGCCTGTTTCTGGCCAATGCCGGCAGAACCGAAGAGGCTGTCGAGCAACTACGGCAGGCCACCATCCTGGAACCGGCTAATGCCACGGCCTGGTACAATCTCGGCTTGGCCTACACCAAGGCGGAGGCTTACGAAGAAGCGGCCCGGGCCTATGACAACTCAGTGCGACTGCGCGAGAAATTTCCCCAGGCCCATCATAATCTGGCCGTGATCCTGATTACCCTGGGGGTGTGCGGCGAGGCCAAGGTTCACCTGGATCGTTCGCACGAACTGGGTGTCAAGAGTGCCCAGGTGGTGCTCGATCAGTTCAAGAAAGTTTGCGAGCCGGAACCGGAGCCGGAGCAAGAGTCGGCTCCGGAAGCCGGCGCCGCGCAGGAAGGACAAGAGAAAAAGCAACCTTGATATTTGGTGGTGTTCGAAATATCCTGGGGACATCACGCTGGGGGGCGGAAGACTGCCGGTTTGAATTTGTTCTCGTATCATGTGCCGACTCGTGTTCTTGGAGGTCAGGGTTGTGTCGATCGCCTGGCCGACGAGGTGTCCGGATTGCCTCGTAACTGCCTGGTAGTAGCGGGACGACGCTCGGCGCGCCTGTCCGGCCTGCTCGATCGAGTAAGCCAGCTGCTGCAGGACGCCAGGATCGAGAACACCCTCTTCGACCAGGTGGAGCCCAACCCGACAATCGAGACCATTCAGGACGGCGCCGAATTGGCCCGGGCGCGACGGGCGCGCTGGGTTCTCGGGGTTGGGGGCGGCAGCTCGCTGGACGCCGCCAAGGCCATTGCCCTGATGACGGTCAACCAGGGAGACACGCGGCACTTCTTCAGCCAACTGCGTCCCGAGAACCCACCCCTGCCGGTAGTGGCGATCCCGACAACCTCGGGGACCGGTTCCGAGGTGACTCAGTACGCAGTGGTTACGGACGTGCAGGCCGGCGACAAGTTCGGTATCGGGCTTACCGATCTGTTTCCGCGCCTGGCTTTCCTGGACCCGGCCTTGACGCTTTCCATGCCGGAGAACGTCACGCTGGACACCGGCCTCGACGCCCTCAGTCACGCGATCGAAGCGGTCTTTTCGCTCAGGCGCTCGTCCTGGACCGATGTCATGGTGGGCTACGCCATCCGCCGTGTGCGGGACAACCTGCCGCTGGTAAAAGAACAACCCGGCAACATCGCCGCCCGCGAGGAAATGCAACTTGCCGCGGCCATGGCCGGGATGGCCATAGCCAACACCGGCACCTTGGCGCCCCATGCCCTGGGCTACCCGGTCACGGTCGGCTGCGGCGTGGCCCACGGCCGGGTGACAGCCTTGCTGCTGCCCGCCTTTCTGGAGCGCATGCGAGAGTTGGAACCCGAGCGCGCGACCTATGTCGGCAGCCTGCTTGGCGGTGATGACGCGGCTGAAGCGCTGCGCGTTTTCATTGAGTCGCTCGGGGTGGCGCCGAGCCTGGGCGCGTACGGCGTGCAAGAGAAGGACATCGAGAAGTTCTCGCGTCTGGCGCACGGAAAAAAGCACTTCAAGAGCTGCCCGGGAGAGTGGTCCCTGGAAGATATAAAAAAGATGTACGTCAAGTGTCTCTAAGGCCCGGAACTTTCTTCGACGCAAGCAGGATCCAGACGCAGTGACAGGCGGGGGATCCGTAGGCCTTCCAGATACAAGTACCTGGCGAAGGCCTGTGTGAGCAACATAGGAATTTTTGACAAGACTCCATTTTATAGAACAATCAATGTATTGCA
>CAZXHT010000068.1:0-34960 GCA_964640665.1 uncultured Myxococcales bacterium | reverse complement strand
AACAGTCGTGGTGCGCCTCAACTTAACGTAAAACCAGCCAAATTGGCGATCCTGTGCCTTGCCAGAAACCTGGGCTTGTGTTTTGCTTGCACCCTGGAGGTCAGTGACCATAGTCGTATCAGGAAAAAGGGCCTTTGAAATTCCTATACGTCGCAGTTTCCGGTGTGTCTCGACATCTTGGAGTGCACGCTGGATCCGATGCGGTGTGGCAATGGGACTTGTGTAGAAGCGGAAGGAGGCTAGAGAAGTTAGGGTCAGAGGGGATGGCTGTCCACTACGAGTAGACCAAACTTTCCGACCTGGTGCTCAAAACTGGACTGATTCTGTAGCGTGCTTTCCTCTTGTTGCCGAACCCAATGCGAGTTTAAGACAAAACCGTCCGCAAAACCCAGGGCCAGGCAGGCAAGTGCTATCAACACAACTATCGCGATCTTCTCGGCCTTCTTGCCCGAACGCTTGTCCAAGGCGCTCAAGCGCTTGTCCACGCCGGCCTGGTAGTTCCTGACCCCGGATCGTCCGGATCCTGACGTTTGAACGGAAAATTTCCCCTAACCGGACGGCTTTGCGTTATCCTCAGCTAGAATTTGAAAATTGTCGCCCGTCACGCGACTTGGATGTGACTTGTTACCCGGAACGACACCCTGCGAGTGCTTCGGCACTCGGACGGCGGATCGGAGAAACTACACATCCTTTAAGGTCAGGAGGTCTAACATGAGAATGGTGATAAATTCCCTAGCGTTTCTGCTCCTGGTATTTTCGGGTTGTGGAAGCAGCAACAACTGCACACCTGACTGCACAGGCAAGGTGTGCGGCCCTGATCCGGTCTGCGGAGAAAGCTGTGGAACCTGTACAGGTGGCGAAACCTGCGATGCGCAAGGTCAGTGTGTGTCCATTTGCACACCTAGTTGCGCCGGGCGGGAATGTGGTCCTGACGGCTGCGGGGGGACATGTGCGCCGGGATGTGGGGCCGGAGAGTGGTGCAACAATGGCACCTGTGAAGTCGGTAATACGAACATTGTGTGGATTCAGATTCCCGGCGGGACGTTCCAGATGGGGAGCACGACGGGAGATGCAGACGAGCTACCTGTTCATCAAGTGACGGTGTCGTCGTTCGAGATGAGCAAGACCGAGGTGACGGTGGACCAGTACCAGGCCTGCGTCGATGCCGGTACATGTACCTTGCCGGAAGAAAATGCCTCGAATTTTCCCGGATCCCTTTGCAACTGGGGAGCTTCCGGTCGTGGTGCGCATCCGGTGAACTGCGTCCACTGGGACCAGGCGGTTACGTTTTGCGCATGGGCCGGAGGACGCCTGCCGTCGGAGGCGGAGTGGGAGTACGCGGACCGCTCCGGCGGGCAAGACATTACCTACCCCTGGGGCGACGATACGGCGACGTGCCAGTATGCGGTGATGGATGAGGGCGGGTATGGCTGCGGTCAGGGCGGCACCTGGGCTTCATGCGGCAAGACCGCCGGCAACACGGCTCAGGGGCTTTGCGACATGGCTGGAAACGTATATGAGTGGGTGCAGGATTGGTGTCACAGTGATTATACGGGTGCACCAACGGATGGCAGTGCCTGGTTGGACAGCAGCTCCGGCCCCACATCCCGGGTCAGCCGTGGCGGCAGTTTCGCCTACGATGCCGGCTACCTGCGCGCCGCCAATCGCCACTACGGCGGTCCGTCGGATCTCTACTACGATATCGGCTTCCGCTGTGCCTGGTAGGAATTTGGACACCTGTACTACTAACCTCGAGAATCTTCGCGCCCCACGAAAATTCTCGTGATTGGTAGTATAGACAACAGTTCAATGGAAAAAGTGATCAAGGATCAAGGGAACAAAGACCTGGCGAGGCGATCCGGGAGCACATGTTGAAGAAGTGAAAGAAAGTGCCTGAGTCGTTTCTTCAGTGCTTCGGGGGAGACTTTGTTGAACAAGGGAAACCCGTGAACATCTTGAGCAGGTTCCGGACCTGCTCTTCGGGCATGTCGATTCCAGACTCCTTTAAGAAACGCAGCGTGAAGGCAATGCCGGCTTCGGGGTCATAGGGTTTGAAGGCAGCGGAGATCTCGCCTTTCAGGGGCGCGTGAACGTCGAGCATCCCGGTCGGCTGGCCGCAGTCGAAGTCGAGCTTGCCAAGGTCGACCGACCGCCGCTTCTTGTTCCGGCTGGAGCGAAAGTGGACCACCCGGCTGGTGACATCGAAGACGATGCTCCACTGGGTCGCCTTGATCCCGACGTCGGCCAGCGTCTCGAACGCCATGTCCACGGTCGGGTGTTTTCCCGGTGAGCCGAATTTCTTTTGCCGCCCGGCGATGCGGGACATCCGGGCGATGGAATCGTAGGGCCGAAGACCGTCCGTCTTGCCCTTCTTGATGGCCCCGGCCGCTTCCGCATAGGACTGGTTGGCCAGGGCTTTGTACGGCAGGTTCTTCCCGCGGTGGACCACCATCCGGCCGTCGGGAAACTCGACCGCGGCGACTTCGCCGGTGGCGTCGGCGACAAGGTAATGATCCTCGGTCTGGGATATCCGCACGTTCTTGTCCGCGGCCACGAGGTCGTCAACCGTGGCGCAGGTGTCCAGCATGTACTGCATCCACATCGACGACCGGAGCGGGGGGCGCTCGTCCGGCGGCGGGTTCTTTGTTTCCGCCAGCATGGTGCTCATGACCAGGCCGGCTTCGTTCATTCCCGCCCAGGCCAGCTGCAATCCGGCGACGCTGAAGGTCACGCTGCCGTACTTGGCGGTCCACCTGGCGACGCTGCCGTCGGTCGCCGGCTCCCAGCCGGTTTTCTGGACGCCCTTCCGGTTGACGAAAAGGAACCCCGGCCAGATGGAATTGTCGTAGTTGGAGCCGAACAGGATCGTCCCCTTGTCTTTGAAAACAAACGAGGTGCAAGGGCGACCAGGCCCGGGCACCATCAACAGCACCATTACAAACGCGACTACACATCCCATTCTTCGCGTCATGATTGTTTCCCTTCCTTCGGTACCTCGAGAATCGCAAGCGGCACGAACGGGCCGAAGAAGTAGGCCAGGGTTCTAAGGTGCTCCCCTTGCAGGAAGGCGCCCTTTCCATGTGAGGCGGCGGCTTCAAGTGCGTCGGTGACGTCCTGGTACGATTCGACCACGACCAGGTCGGCGCCTCCTGGGGTGTGCCAGCGCGCACGGATTTCCTGCCACAGGTCGATACTTATTGCAGTGGCACCCAGCACCAGCAACGAAGAAGGTACCAGCCAGGACGATTCGGGCACCGTGCGGTACAATCCGTACCAGGCGCCCACCACGCAGAACAGGAAAAGCCCGCTCAGGAAACGAGCCCGGCGCCAGGCCGCCCGGGTGGCTTCTTGTGCGAAACGCTTCCGGTGACGCCAGTAGAACATGGCCGATGCCAGGGGCACGAACACGGCCACCAGGATCAACTCGGTGTGCAGGTAGAAGCGGGTGCCCGGCGCCAGCTTCATGTAAAGATCGTTTAGGAACTGCCAGTTGATCCACATGGCCGCGGTGGACACCGACATGGTAAGCCCGACCGCCAACTCGATCGGAAAGGTGCCGCAGGTGGGCATGCGTAACGGCAACGCCCTGGTGACCGGATCCTGGCGCAAAAGGAACCAGCGTACCCCAGCGAACAACCCTAGCATCACGGCCATAAGCAGCATCCAGTAGACCGGTTCGATCAATTCGTTGGCCAGCGCAAAATGGTGGTCTACGACGAATTCGGGCACTAGCACCAAGATGTCGGCAAGGATCACCACCGCATACCCGCTGCCCACTCCGAACCGGTTGATCAAGTGGGCCGCCAAAACGAACAGGCTGCTTCCGGCAGCAAGAATCAAGGTCATCTGGATTCGGAATAGCCAACCAGGATTCTCCACCACCCACTTGTCGGCTCCGTTCCACGGCTGCCATGGCAGGCTTTCAAGGTAGATTGATATGGACAGACCATTGAGCAGCACGAAGGCCAGACCAGTGCAGAGGGAAGCCTGGGTGAGTCTCCGCCGGAATCCTGGGTCGCCCAGACGCCTGCGACGCCAGGCCGGGACCAGCAAGGCAAGCATCTCCACAAGCACGAAACCACCCAGCCAGGGCCGTACTCCTATCGATAAGGGTCCAAAGTAACTTTCAGAGAAGTTGGCGCGGCCGACCAGGTTATCCAAGGCCTCGACGTTTACAAAGAGTGGTGGGATCAAATGTCCCAGCCAAACTGCTATGACTATCCCGAACGTGATCCATAGACGGATTTTCAAGGGCCGGGGACAAGCCGCCCGCTCGGGCGCGGCCACCGGGTTGTCGGATACCAGCTCCGTCCCGCAGTCGGTGCAAGTCGGAATCCCTTCCCGGAACTCGGCGGGTTTGCCGCTCTTGATGCGGTGCTTGCACTCGGGGTTGGGACAGTAGGCCATGGGTCAGAATCCTATTTTCATTAAGGATACGGATCAAGTTGACGAACCCCCGGGGAATGATCCAGATTGTGTCCATGTTGGCACCGTTGAATATTTCCCGTCCGCCGCTCGAGCAACTGCCGTTCCCGGCCTGCTAGCCTCATTGGATGACTTTGGTGCTCTGACGTTCTAAATGTTAATCCGATTTTCCATAGGGTCTGTTTACCCGGGGGTGTTCAGCCAGGTCATGGAAGGAATGGAGTCGCTTTTGCGACTCCCCGGTGGGTGATTCGAGCAGACTTCCTCGGCCGCGTATCCGAATGTCATGGCTCTGCGCTACCTGAGGGAAACGGGGCAGGCTAGCGAGCAACCAAGCAATGAATGCGTCGAGATCGGCGCCGCGGGTTCCAGCGCAAATTATGCGGCTGAAGGGGCCTGTGCGCTGCTGGATGGCGCGCTTGAATTCCTTCCGTACCCCCACAATCCATACGCAGCGCCCTTTTCGAATGGATGCTATCAAGGCCGGCATGTGTCCCTTGCCCGCCGCCTCCAGGCTTCCCAACTCGTCCACGATCACCACATCGGCGCTGCCGCAGGCGGACGAGATCAGCTCGCGTGCCCACAGCCAGCCTCCGGGATCAAACTTGTATCCCGTAAGATCCTGTCTGCCACTGGATGGATCGGGCACGGCGAATGAGCGATTTTCGCCACTGGCCTCATCTTGTAAATGATATCCCCAAGAACTGCCGTTCCTGAAATCCTTCGGTTGACTTACGCCTGCGACTGCAAGTCTGCGCCCGCGCAGGCGGTCGGCTATCTCGCGTATGGTCGTCGTCTTACCGCTGTCGGGCGGGCCTAGCACGGCGACGATCAGGCGGCCCCGGGATGCCGCAACACGCTGCGCGGCTTGTTCGGCAATGCGTGCGGTGTGTAACAGCATATCGGCCGCCAGGACACCGATGCGCCGCAGGCTGCCTTTCTTCGGAGGCGCCGCCCGCCATTCGCAGCGCAGACGTTCTCCCAACTCGGGCAGCAACCGAAAGGCGGCGCCGACAGCGCCGGTCAGGCGGCCGGATCTTCTACCCAGGCGCGCACGCGTGATTCCGCTCAGCGCCCTACTGGCCCAAATCGACAGTCCGAAGATGAAAGCTCCGCGGACCACCATAAGCAGCCCACTTTGCATGCCAGAGCTGGAGATCAACATCCCCAGAAACTTCGTATCTCGCCGCCCAAGTAGCAGTCCGCAGGCGACTGCTAAAACGAGGCTGACTATCCAGAAGCGCGGCCGGGCCATCCGTAAAAGCCCCTGGCGATCACAGACCGCAAGACAGACGAGCCAGATCGCAAGCGCCGCAAGCGCAGGAAGCAGACGGCCCGGAATCTGCAGGAAGATACACCCCAGAGCAATAATAGCCGGAACCCTGCGCGCCATGATTCCATGCGGAGTGTTATCGGGCGCTGTCGCCTTAACCTCACTCATCTTGCGCATCCCCGTCCAACCTCAAACCGGTGCGTGCTCGAATCCCTAGCGCCCGGCCGGCAAGCCCGCCCGCGGCCCCGATCAGACACAGCAAACCCGCGCAAGCGGCAAGCGCTCCGAGTCCCGCGGCGGATGAAAGTCCGAGCCAATTCCCGGCTCTTGACAGCGCGGCCAGGAAGAGATCGAGCACCCCTTTTCCGTACACCACGTATTGTGTGCCGACGGCCTGCATCAGCGACCACGACACGCACAGCGCCCCTGCCAAGGCCACCGCCAGGCGCGAGCGAGGGGCCGCCAGTAGAGCTATTTCAACCAGCAGGCTTTCTGCGAGGATTCCGATCATCGGACCGAGCACTATCCCGCCCGGGGAGATTGTCTTGCACAGCGCGGCGACGATGCCCGTGGCCAGCGTTGTTCCGCGGGCCGGTATGATCTGCCGCTCGGCCGTCAGTACGGCCGCGCCGAGCGCCGCTAAAAGCACACCGGCCAGCGGCAGCCGCAGAGTATGCACGAAGGCACCCAGGGTAATCTCGATCGAGCCCCAGAGCGCCCCGAAGGCCGCAACATGCGCCCAGAAACGATCCGCGTCCATGGCTGTCCTGACAAGGGCCAAGGTCTCAGTTCCTCATCTCCGCACCGGCCCACGCCCAGAGCCCGGGATCGGGAAAGCCGTACTCGCTTTGATGATAGTCGTCAGCAAGATTGCGGGCAGTGATACGCAGGGTGACACTATCGCTCGGCCGCAGCGACAACCCCATATCCCAGGCCATATAACCGCTTAGCTGCTCCCAGGCAAAGCTGCCCGGGTTCTGGTAGTCGCGTGAACCTATGACGCTGAGTCCGAGATCAATTCCCAACCAGGCACAGGGTCTCAGGCGCGCCTCGATGTATGCCTTGTGCTGGGGCCGGTAGGCGATGCGATCCTCCCCCGCCCGAGCCTCAAGTTGCCTGGCGCGCAGGTACTGGACACCGACCTCGATTTCCAGCCGGCCTATTGGCTGCAACACCAGTTCAGCCTCGAGCCCCGAAAGCCTTGAGCTGCCGGCGTTTTGAAGTTGTTCTTGCGGGCCGCTTTCCGTCTGCAGCGCTACAGCGTTTATCAGTCCTTGCACCTCGGCGTCGAATATTGCGAGCGAGGCGTGCAGGCGCCGGCAGGGAGCGTAAGTCGCTTCCAGGCCAAAATGCCAGGCCCGCTCCGGCCCGAGATCGGGGTTTGGCAGGCGCAGGCCGATGGCAGAACTGAAGCGCTCCTTGAGCGAAGCGAAGCGGGTTCGCCGCGCGACGGTGGCGCGCAGGAAAAGCCCGTCCAGTGGCTCATAGCCCAGAGATACTAGTGGTCCAAAACCGAATCGCTCGTTGGGATGAACGGAGGCATCGTCTGTGGGTAACTCTATGTCGGTTTGCAACGATGCTGTCAGCGTCAAGCGCGGCGCAATGAGGGCCTCGGCCTCGGGTGCCAGGGTGACGAGCGTTCTGGAGACAGTAGGCTCGTCGGGTCGCCCGGGCTGTCCGGCGACGTGACGGTCGTGCTGCGCTCCTGCCCAAAGACGCAGCAGGGTTGGGCCCCAGGGAGAATCCAAGGGAACGCTGCGGGCGCGAACGCGCCCGCCGAAGGTCTGATCCCGGTAGATCGAGGTAAAGGCCCACTTCGCCGACTGAGTCGTGTAGGATGCATCGTCGTATGAATCGATCTGGTTGTTGTACAGGCGTGCGTGGAGCGTTTCGTCGGTTTCGAAAAGGGAGCCGAGTTTTCCGGCATGCCCCAGGGTGAGTCCCACGGTTCGCCAGTTTGAAAAGCGCCAGAAGCGTGGACGCACATCTCCGAGTCCACAAGGCACACCTCGTTTTCCTTCGATTATCAATGATGAGACGAACAGACGTTGATCTTTCGCCGGGCGCCATTCACCGCCAGCCAAAAGAAATAGCGACTCTTTGTCACTATTGTTCCTGATATCGCCATCTTGGCGCGGTTCGGACTTGAATCTCGACGAAAGAGGAAATCCGTCCAGCCGGTTGACACCGCCGACCAGTGTGTAGCCGAGGCTTCCCCGGCGCGCGGAGCCGTATGCGTTGAAGCGCACCGCTCCCCGGGGATCGCCCATGAAGGCGACGCCGAGCAGTGGCACGTCTCCCGGCCGCCGGGTAACGATATTCACCGCGCCGCCCAGGCCGTTGGGACCGTAGAGCACCGATCCCGGTCCCTTTATCACGCTTACGCGCTCGATCAGCGCGGCCGGCAACATGCCCAGATCGATCTGCCCGTCATAGGGAATGGAAAAAGGGACACCGTCCAGCAGCACCGCGAGTTGGCGCTGATCGAACCCCCTGAGCGAAAAGATACGCTCGCCGCGCTGGCCACTGGTAGCGAAGGCAGAGGGCAGCATCTCGATCACCTCGGCCGCGCTGCTCGCATTGAAGCGTTCGATGCGATCGCGCTCGATGCGCGTCACGGAGATGCCTTGCTCCTGCTCCCGCGGGGCGCTGATGACGATCTCTTGCGCCGCGTCGCAAGACTCGCATTCTTCGGCCGATTTTGTTTCTTTGCCCGCGGCCATTGCCGCCGTGCAGGCCAGGCAACCCAGCAGCGCAAGCGCGATTTTCCCATTCGAGAGAACGAAAGCCAACTGATGCCTCAGATGCATGTTCCAAGTTTATATGTCCGGGCGCCCGATATCAATGGGCGTTTATATCGGGCTGTCCCCTTTGTATGGAACCAACCCAGTCTTCTATTTCTCGCAGGTCTGCTGTGTTCTGGGAGTAATCTTTCTCGGTGTCGACGCCTGTGAACTTCTTGCCGGCCAGCTTCGAAAGCGCGGTGATTGCAAAGACCACGCCGATATGGCACACTCTCCGCGTTCAGTCGCAGGCAGTGGCTATCTGATCGACCATGTGATCGATCAGATCAAAGTAGGTATTGACACCCGGCGATACCCCGACCCCCATGGCAATAATGATTGCCTTGGCGCCGACCTGGTCGGCTATCAGGCGCACCTTGGTCAGGTCGTAGTAGCTGGCCGCCAGGATGACGTGGATCTTCTCCTTGCGCATCTGTTTGATCAGTTGATCGACGTGCCGCGGTGTAGGCGGAATGGACGGTCGCAACTCGACATGGTTGACCACCTCGAGTCCGAACAGGTGATCGAAGCAAACCCAATTCTTGTGGTAGGCCACCACCTTCTTGCCCCTGAACTTGAGGCTTTTTTCCATCCACCCGCCCAATCGGTCTATTAGCGGCTTGCCCTTGTAACTTTTCTTCTTGAGGAAAGCGATCATCGAGTTCGAGTTCTCGGCCAAGCGGTGAAGGATCTTGGGTCCCAGGATGTGTAACAGCTCGTCGCCGAAGAGGCGCCTGTCGATCTCGTCATCGAAGCGCTTGAGGTTCGCGGCGTACACCTGCAGGTGATCCGGATCGATGCGGCTCAGGCCGGTGGCGATATTTTTGGCGACCGCCTCTCCGGCCAGCGGGTCAATGATGAAGTGCGGGTTGCCGTAGATGTGTACTCCGCCCTCGGAGCGGCTCTTCACCTTGGGCACTTCGAGCAGGCGCACACCATGGCTGGCCGAGACGTAGCGGCGCTGGCCACTGCGGATCTCGTCGTTTCCTGAGAGATCGATCAACGAGGGAGCCCACAGCTCCAGGTCTAGGCCGGTGCTGACGAATAGGTCGGCGTTGGCAAGTTTCCTGGCCAGGCTCGGCCGCGGGCGAATGAAGTGGGGATCCTGGCCGCCGTTGACTATCCAGTCGACGGAGACCAGGTCGCCGCCTATCTCCTTGGCAATGGCGGCATAGCTGGACAACGAGGCAACGATCTTTATCTTCTTGTCCCCATCCTCCGCCCGGGACACTGGAGCCAAGATCGAAAACAACAGCGATAAGAGAACAACGATCGAATTTCGCATGGTGAATATCCTCCTGAACCTATGCACTTAGTAACGGTCGTGCTTGTGCGGCCCGGCGGCGAAGACTATCTGGACCAAGAGCAGATCCTCCGCCGGCTGTCCGTCACCGTCTTTGTGTGCGAGTTGCAGCCGGGTCCTGACCCAGGGACTCTCCCACCAGGTCAGGTAGGCCACCGCCTGCCAGATCCAGCGGCCGTCGTTGTCCACCAAGAACGGCTGGGTCAGATCTCCGCGCACACCGATGGCCAGAGCCTCGCTCAGGCCCGCATCCAGGTAGCTGTATCCCCCCCCGGCGGCCAGATACCCGTCGGGCGTCTCCTGGCCCACCCAGTAGAACTCGCTGCGCCAGGTCAAGTGCCGGTAACGCTCGTTGTGCAGCGGCGACCATGAAACGGTCAGATCGGCCCCGGCCAGGGTGGTCATCCGCCAAGGCTCGTCGCTGCGGTCGCCGTTGTCGTCAAGCAGGTTGCGTTTGTTGTTCGTACCCAGCATGCCCGTAAGACCCAGTTCGAGGTAGGTCGACTCGCTCAGGTCGTAGTACTGGCTCCAGTGCAGCAGGCCGGCCGGCACGCCGAACTGCTGTCCGTTGAAAAGTTGCTCGTTGGACGAGTTGGTCACCTGCAGCACGACGCGCTGGTCATCGGTCCACAAGGTGGGCGCGATCCATTCCAGCGAAAAACCAATCTGGTTGAGGCCGTCCCCTCCCAATAATGTTGTGATCGCCAGCGGAAAGTCGAACTGGTCAAGCGAAGGGACGTGCCAGCGCTGGATCACTCCGAACTGCTGCCTGAACTTACCCAGCGTCAGGTTGATCCCGGGCAACACGTTGACCCAGATGGCATAGGCCTCGCCCAACTCGACCCCGTCGACGTGAAACTCTACGGCGGACTTGAAAAAGGAGAAGGGATCGAGGTTGGCCTGGAAGTGCAGGCCCAGCACGCGGAAAAAAAATTGCGAGCCGTCCCCCAGGGTATCACCGTCGAAATCTGTCATGCTGGCCCGCGCCCCGGCGTCGATCACCACGCTCATCTCCGGGTTGATGGCCTGCAAGGCGCGGTTGCCGCTGCTGAATACGGTATCGGTCTGCAACTTGGGCAATTCCCCTGCGGACTCCTTGCCGGCCTGTTCGATCTCAGTGCCGGCTTCCCGGCGCAAGCGCTCGATCTCGTCGTTGTCGTCCGCCGGCGCTGCCAGAGCCGTGGGAGTAATCACAAAAAAGCTCAAGATAATTGTCAGCGCCATGCTTGTGGTGCTCTTCATTGCCTTCTCCCGCCGATGAGGTCCAATTGCCACAACCATGGATCGGCTACGGCGTTCAAAAAATGTCAGTGTGTAGATCTAGGCAGCAGAAGGCAAGCACGATCAGCACAAACCAGCTCATCCGGCCTTACCTGAACATGCGTGACGAGTGCCTGCCTGGGGTCGTTCGATCTATATCTGATTTGCTGTAAGTCATTATTTTCCCGCCGTCTAACCCCGGCTTCAACGTGAAAATTACTGCTTGCTGCAGAACCTGTCAAGCTAACATGCAAACGATGCAGAAACTACAACCAATAATGTTCCGACTCGTGCTGTTTGCTATGCGCGCCGGCCGCGCTTTGTGAAAAACGCTTTTCGAAACTCCTTTTGCGCGTGATCCTTGATGCGCGCCTGGAAAACCTCATAGCGAGCGATGAAATCCGCGGCCTCGTCGGTCAGTTCTGCCCCGCCGCGCCGGGCTCCGCCCTTGCTTCTCATAACCATCTTGCGGCCCATCCCGTTTTCGAGATCGCGAATCATGCGCATCGCCTTTGGATAAGACAGCTTCATGTCGCGCGCCGCTGCGCTTACCGACCGCAGGCGACCGATCCTTTCGAGCAGCCAAACCAGGCCGATGCCCATGAAGGGCTGTCCACGACTGTCTAGCAAGCGTAGGCGCACTTCGCATTCCATGTTTTCATCCATCCTTCCCTGCGTCACGGGCCGAGCCGTTGCAATAGGAAGATAATATACGCTGAATAAAGTTTTGCCCAGTGACGTGTTCCCGCATCCATGTTAGGTTCTACGGCGTAAATCACGACATAAAACACATGTTCCTGGTCCGAGAGTGCTCGTTACTCCTTGCCGCAGTTCTTTTCCTTTTTTCTCCGCATGTTCCTCCTCACCCGCCGACAATGTGGAAGACGCCGCCGGGCTGGATGCCGACGGCTATGAAGAAACGGATGCCGGAGGTGACCCCGGCGCCGATTCAGGCGGCGATCCCGGCACCGATGCCGGGGCAGATGCGCAGGCGCCCCGTTCCTCGCCCGGCTGGGCATCGACAAAATTGGGGACGATCGGGGACGGCCATCAGTGAATCGTTATGCCAAGGCCGAGCCCGTGTTCGAAGAAGGCGGGGCCCAGAAGTGCTTACCGGCCTCGACGCGCAGGACGCCGGTCGTGGCCGCCAGATCCAGCGCCAGATCCACCTCGTAAGGGCTGCGATCTGCGAGTTCTTTGTCCCGGTGATCATCGGCCACGGACTGCGCGGGAAACGCCAACCCAATAACGATGCATAAGTCCAGAATGCGCATGCCCTTATGAAACACGCATTTTCATGCAGACGTCAATATTTCAAGGGGTTTAGCCAACCTTCAACAACGCCTTGGGTTTCTTCTTGATTTTTAAGGATGCTTCGTACAATTTCACAGCTTGCTGCGCATTGAGCCAGAATTCCGGAGTTGTGCCAAAGGCAGCGGACAGCTTGATGGCCATCTCTGCGGTGACCGATGTGTGCCCTTTGACAATCCGGTTGATCACTTTCACGTCGCAGCCAATCGGTTTCGAGTGTGGTAGCAATGTGAAAACGTTAGAGTAACTGCATCAGGTTGTCTCGGAGCATGATGTATTATCATAAAAACGATGGTGTTTATGATCTTGTTGACAAGAAACACTATTGTGTTTATGCCGACAGGTGCCTTGCTCGTGAGCCGTGTCTGGCCCACTAGCTCCACCTCGCTCCCGCAGCGAACCGGGGGACGACCTTTACTTCTGGGTGGCCGAGTCGGCTCGCGAATGCAGTCCATCGGCTTGAACGTCAACTGAGGTATGGCTGGTGTGGACGAACTCGTTCAAAGGATCGTCCTATGACGCAGCTACTCAATATTGTCGATGCACAACCATCGCATTGCCGTAAGTGATAAAAAGGCCCGCCGCTCAATCCAATTGCAGTTCCTTCAAGCGCAGTTTCAGCGCTTTCTTGGACACCTCGAGCCGGTCCACCATAGCGTCCAGAACCCCGCTCGCAAGCGACGCCTGGTGACAGCCTGGACCGCAATCGTCATCGCGCTGGCCGCGGGCGGCTGGGGCGTGTTTACCGGTTTAACTTCTGACAAGCCGACGGCCTGCCGGGACAGCGCACGTCACCTGGCGGGCATCTGGGATGCCGATCGCAAACAAGAAGTCTTGTCCGCCTTCACCGATTCAAAGCGACCTTATGCAAAGGAAACATACGAGAAAGTAAAATCCAGGCTGGACGAATACACTGACAGATGGGTAGCCACTCGCAAGGATTCGTGCGAAGCAACCCACGTCCGGGGAGGCCAGTCGGATACAATCTTCGAACTGCGCAAACAATGCCTGGATCGGCGACTCTCCGAGCTAAACGCCCTGGTCGGCCTGTTCGGCGCTAAGAGCGACCCCAAGGTACTCGATATGGCCGTCAAGGCAACCTACGAACTTACACCGCTGGCGATCTGCTCGGATGTGAAATTTCTTAAGGCCCGCATTCCACTGCCGGAGAATCCGGGCAAGAGGAAAAAGGTAGAGGCACTTCGTAAGCGCATTGATCAGGCCGAGGCGCTCAAGCGGATTGGCAGGCACAAGGAAATTTTCGAAGAGGTCAAGAGCATCGCTTCCGCAGCGGAAAAACTGGATTACCCGGCCATCCTGTCCGAGGCGCTATGGCTGCTCGGTGATCTGCAATCGAAGACTAACGAGATCGAATCTGCGGAAAAGACTTTGTACGATGCCGGCCAAGCGGCCGCCCGCGCCCGAGATGATCGTCTGCAGGCCCGCATCCTGACCCGGCTAATCTACGTAATCGGCAACCTCAAAGACCGCCGCCAGGCGGCCCTGGCCCTCGCGCCGGCGGCCAGGATGGCCATCACCCGGGCTGGCGGAGACGATCTGTTGGACGCCAATTTAACAAACGCCATCGGCGTAGTCCACGATGCCGACGGCCGCTATGCCGAATCAGTCGAGCACCACCGCAAGTCACTGGTGTTGTTCAAAAAGGCGCTAGGGGAGCAACACCTCCGCATAGCCACCGCATACGACAACCTCGGCGTGGCACTCAAGGAACAGGGCAACTACGACGAGGCCATCGAATACTACCTTAAAGCCCACGCCATCCGGGAGAAGATTCTCGACAAGCGCCACCCGGACATCGGCAACTCTATCAACAACCTGGGCGTAGTGTTCGACGAAAAGGGTGACGACAAAAAAGCCATCGCCTACTATCGCCAGGCGCTTGAGATTTGGACCAAGGCACTTGGCACCGACAACCCACGCGTGGCCATGGCTACCAACAATATAGGCAGCTATTTCAACGACCACGCCCAATACAAAGATGCACTCGACTACTTTCAGCAGTCTCTCGAGATCCGCATCCGGCTGCTGGGTGAGAAACACCAGTACACTCTGCGGGTGCGCGAGAATATCGCCATGACCCACGAGTCCATGGGAAATTTCGATCAGGCTTTCGAAGAATTCCGCAAGATCCTGGCATTGAACGAAGAAGTGTTAGGCAGAGAACACCCCGGAGTGGCGTTTACCTCGAACCGGGTAGCCAACTGCCTTCTCAGACGCAAAGAATACGACAAAGCCATCGCTGCCTATCAGCGAGCCCTGGCCGTCTACGAAAAAGCAAACGGCCCGAAGCATATCTCTCTGGCAGAACCCTTGAACAACCTCGGGCGTGTCTACTTAGAGACGGGCAAACTCAAACTTGCGCGTTCCCGGATCGAACGCGCACTGGAAATCGTCAAAGATACCTTCGGCGATAAGCATGCCGGCTTTGCCGAGGTGCTGATCAGCCTGGCAGGAGTCGCGCGTCTGGAGGGAAAACCTGAAAAAGCTCTCGAACATCTCCAGAAGGCCATGCCGATCTTGGAGAAAAAACTCGGTGATAAAGGCCCGCTTATCGAGGCCGCCAGGAACGAACTTGATAAAACCCATAAAGCCCTGGCCAAAAGCGGCAAAACCAAACCCTAAAATCTGCTTGTTTCCGGCGCCTGGAAATTATTTATATTATTCCCTGTTTAGCCGCTCAGGGACGGTCATGGATCAGGGATCACCCCACGGCCAATCCATCTCGCGGATGATCTCAGCGAGCTCGGCCTTGGTCTCGGCGCGCACCAGGACGGTACCCGTCTCGACCCACCAGGAGCACGGCGCGCGAGGTGAGGGCGCGTCGGGTTGTCCGACGAGCTGTCGGATGACCCACCCGTCGGGCTCTCGTCCCAAGACAGCGGTAGGTGCACCACGTCCGAGTGGCACGCCGCCGAGCTCTCGGTTGATGGACGTGGATGTGAACGCGGTCTCTTCGGACTCTTCGAGGAGATCGAGGACCCGTTGTCTCCCGGGTCCGCGGTACGGTCGTGACGGAGGATTAGGAGTCACGGTGTAACCTCAAACCGCCGCGCCTTACTTGTAGGAAAAACAAAGCACATTTTCCACTGCACCACCCTTGCCGCTGAATTCCAAAGTGGGATGTTAGCACAGGCCTTGGTTTTTAGTAAGGTCCCGGATCATCGATCTCATTCGCTTTACCTCTGATCAGGACACACGCCTGGCTGCATGGATTATGCGGAGTATCTCTATGCGGTTTCCCTTTATACGATATGGGACGATAAAGGGTGTTTCCGGGACAACCAACTCGCGAGTGTTGGCCAAGGCAGTTCGGGTCCACTTATGACGCATTCCCGCTCCACTTGGCGATCACGGCCTGCACTTCTTTATCGGAAGCGAATTTACCTGGGGAAGGGTGCCATGGACTTCGAGAATGGCGAGGCGTGCGGTAGTGGATCATACACTTGGCCGAACGGTAGGAAGTACGTACATGCCCGGCAGGGCGGCGAAGTTGCCGCCGATGGCGCCGATTCCCACGATGGCGTTTAGCCCTTCGGGAGCGTAGCCGGCCAGTGACATGAGGTCGGTCACCCGCACGTAGGCGGGAATGGTGTGCGTCTACGGCACACTCAGACCCCCTGGCTTCCTGGATCGTGCTACCACGAGCATCAGAATCAGCAGGCAGAAGGTAAACGCTGTTTTTTCAGGCGAGGTCGCGCAACCGCACCCGTCGCCGGTCAGGTCGGGACCGGGATCTGAGCCGGCATCGGCCGAACCGTCCGGCTGCGGTCCCGGATCCGAACCGGCGTCGGTGCCGGGATCCGAACCGGGATCCGAACCGGCGTCGGTGCCCGCGTCGGTTCCTGCATCAAAGCCGGCGTCGACCCCGCCGTCTTCGTTTCCCGCTTCGTAGGTCACCTGGATCACCGGCCTTAGCGACTGATTCGCGTTCTCCGAACTCATGTATGCCGCCCCGTTGTCCTGATCGGAACGGATGACGAAGGTTACCCGCCCGTTGCCCGAGATGACCGAGGCCAGGCCGGTAAAGACGTGGCTGCCGCTGGCCGGAACCTGGCCGATGTCGAACAGATCGCCCGAGGCGTCGTTGCCGGCCAACTGACTGTTCCAGGTCGGCTGCATCTGGTCCCAGGTATCGGTCACGGGAGCAAACTTGCGGATCACCCCGCCGTACCCCGCGTTCGACGTGTTGACGATCAACCGCGCGTCGCTCACCACGGCGTTTCCCGGCAGGCCGCTCACATCGAAACGGATGAAGATCACCCGCTCGGCCGCCCCGCCGCCGACGCCCAGGTCGGTGGCCGCACCGAAGTTGACGTCCGGGCTGCGGGCATCGATATGCACGTCGGCCTCGGCCCCGAAGGCCGCCGTGAACTGACCGCCGGCCTCGTTGACCACGATGGTCAGATCCCGTTCGTCCCGATCCCCGTCGGTGTCGCTGACCCGCACCCTAAAATTATAGTCGCCCGCACTGGTCGGCGTGCCGCCGATGGTGTCGCCGCTCAGATCGAGGCCCGGCGGCAGCGATCCGCTCGCCAGGCTCCAGCTCAGCGGTGCATCGCCGCCGACGGCCTGCAGGTTGGCGTTGTAAGGCACACCCTCGGTGGCCTGGCCCAGAGCGCTGGTGACGATGGTGGGCAGGCTGTCGCCCGAACTCATGTCGACCACGATCACGTCCGAGATGATCGGTGCCGGATTGGTGATACCGTACTGGTCGTCGCGGCCGAGACAGAAATAGCGCATGGTGAACCGGCTGAAGGTCCACTGCTTGATCTCGTTGCCGTCAAAGATGAATTTGATATTACCGTTGTTCCACTCCACCCGGTATGTGTGACTGTCGGCCCCGTTGACGGCGGCGTTGGATCCAACCCGGGCCTCCACCCGTGTGTCGATCGATTGGGGCGCCGCCAGGACCTTGAACGGGTTGTAGCCGGTGCCAATCCGCCAGTTCCAGAAAGACCCGGTCTGCTGGTAGTGCCCGTACTGATCCACGTTCTCCCAGCCCGAGAGCGGGTGCGATTTGTCAATCCCCTGGGCCGGCGCGGTCCAGCCGCGCATCCGGCACTCGAAGTAACCGTTGCCGATAACCTGCCCGGCATCGAGGATGATCTTGCCGCCGCTGGAATGCCACCCCCCGTCGGCATGAAACACCCCGCTGCCGTCCACGACGCCGACCGTCGACTGGTTCAAGGGATCGTCGATCAGCACCGTCTCGGCCCCGGCGGGCGCGCACACAAAAAGCAGGCAGCTTACAGATACTGCTACAGGCAGGCTACGCGTCATGATCCGGTCCTCCTCGTCCTTGCCGCGTTTCGTGGCTTGATTATTTTAGGCCCAGAGGTGATCCTATAGTCAATGGGAAAGCACTGGGTATTTTATAGCGGCCTTGATCCTTGCAGTCGCGGGTTGCGGCGATACGGACGGAGACTGTCCCGAAGGACGGTCGAAGTGCGACGAAGGGAAGAATGGATTCCGCACCTGCGGCAACCACGATGACGACGCCTGCCAGGAGTGGTCGGCGGTCACCGAATGCGGATCGGACGAAATCTGCCAAGACGGCGAGTGCATCGAGGGCTGTATAGAGCCCGACGAAGACTGCAAGGAGTTCGACGACTGCTGCGACTACCCCGAACAGGGCTACCACTGCTGCCTGGTCTTCCACTTCTGTGTGAAGGATTTCTGGTAATTTGTGTCAAGTGTCGGGGTCCGACCACTTTTCCCCCTTACCTCACCAAGTTCTGGCTACTCCGAATCACAGCGCGGGGAAAAGTATTTGACAAGGTGAGTAATACGTAATACGAATACGTGTTATTTATCTGGTAATGGGCTGCATGATCTTTTCACGACAGCCCAGAGGAGGTTCAAGGTGTATTCAAATCCACGCCGGGAAATCCACCAAAAGAGAAAAGAAGGCGATTTGCGCTGGTTACTTAAAAAAGCGGGAGAGCTGCACGGTCATTTTTGCCCTTTTGTCGCCCTGGGGGTCAAGGCAGCGGTGATCGCCCTCGATCAACTGGATGTTGACACGGAAGGAATTGACGAGGAAATCATAGCGATCGTCGAGGTCAACAACTGCTTCGTCGACGGAGTCCAGATGATCAGCGGGTGCACCCTCGGGAACAATTCACTGGTCTACAAGGACTACGGCAAAAACGCAGTCACCCTGGCAAAACGTAGCGGACAAGCCATTCGAATAGCAGTTTTGCCGGAATATCCTCAAAAAATGTCCCAAGGCGTTCCGGGCGCAGCAGGGTTGTTTGAACGATTCATTCAAAGGAGAGAAACGGGCACCCCGGAAGAAATGGAAAACTTCAAGGAAGTCTGGGAAACTCTGTCTTTCAATCAACTAGATGTGCCCGCGGAAGAGCAATTTAATATTGAGCAGCTATCTCTTTCCCTTCCCGACCCGGCGCCCATCTTGCCATCGGCCAGATGCAGTACGTGCGGAGAAGCCGTCATGGAATCTCGCGCGCGCTTGTTGGACGGAAAACTCGTTTGCCTCCCTTGTTCCAAAGACGGCTATTTCATCCTGGAAGGACGCGGGATGCATGTTGAGAGTGGATTTGGCTGATGACTAAACCCATCGCATGGAGAATCAATATGGGCCTGGTCTCGAAAGTGGTTTTTTATACCTCAATATACATCTTGGCCTGTCCGGCGGGGGCACTCGCCCGGCAACCCGAAAAAAAAACGATGGAAAAACCAAAAGGAGCTAAAGACGATACAAACGAAATTATCATCACCGCCAAGAGGGAATCCGACGATGTACAGACGGACATATCCGCAGACGACTTGACCCGCGAACAGTTTTCCAAAACCGTGGATGGACTTTTGCGACACCTGGCCGGCGTCGATCTGACCCGAAAATCAGTCTCGGGCGGCGATCGTGGAAAAGTCCTTCTCCGGGGCCTTGATGAAAGCCGATCGCTGATCATGTTCGATGGTCACAATCTCAACGGGGCCGGGGTCTATGGCGGGTACTTTGTAGACTGGTCATCCCTCTCGCTGGAAGATGTAGAACGAATAGAGATTTTCAGAGGCGCCGCTCCGGTCAAATACGGCAACACCCTCGGGGGTGTAGTAAACATCATAACCAAGGAAGGATCGAAAGAACCACGGACGATCTTGCGGGCCGGCGGGGGCAGCTTGCACAGCTGGGATGCGCAACTTTCCCACTCATGGGGCTTCGGCCCGCTCCGTTACAACCTTGCCGCGGGGCATTACGAAACGAATGGCTACCTGCGCAACGCCTATCTCAAACGCAACACTATCGCAGGCAAGTTGACGTTGCTTCTTCCTTTCAAACTGAAATTGAGCACCTCCGCGCGTTACAACGCCAACAGCTGCGGAATGGTTGTCTACAATCGTCCAGACAGCCCATATTACGATGCTGGCCGGCCGGAATCCCTGGAGAGTTCCCTGGGTGGTCCCTATGCTCCCTTTCTCAATCATGGCTACGGAAACTGGGGAAGCCTCGACTGGGGGGATGGCAGCCATTGGGACGACGGGCGGGCCCAGTTCGACATTTCTGTGTCTCGAAAGACTGGTCAACTCGATTTCTCGGCACGGGCATATCTCATAGAGCAAAAAAGAGTTGAATACTTCAATGCGATCGACGATCCGCGCCACCTGGTACTCCAACGTGAGCTCGAACCCGAAAAGCACAACTGGGGATGGCGGGCCGACTTGAAACATGTTTTCGACGGCCTGGGAACTCATACCCTGGAAGCCGGCGCGGAGGGTAACTATCTCGGGTATGGAGGTATCACCATACAACATGTGGATAATACTTATTTCCCCCCTTCATCCCAACAAACCATCCCGGACCCCAAATCTCAGATCTCCATGCTCCATGGAATGTACCTTCAAGACCAGTGGCAATTCAATCATTGGATCTACCTGGGTCTGGGTCTGCGATTTGACAATTTCATCGCCGACGGCCCCGAGGACAACGCGCCGAACATGAACAATTCAACATGGAGCCCACGTGCTGAACTTACAGTTCACCCATGGGAAGGTGGCCATGTGACCGCTCGCTACCGCTGGTCCCACCGATTTCCCAACTTGCCCGAGTATTTCTGGTGGTATTCCGGATACCAACCGGATGATCGAAAATCCCTGCGCCCGGAAAATGCCCACATGTTCGAGTTGGAAGCGGGGCACAAACTCGGCAACAAGTTTTTCGTTACTCTCAGGGGTTACCACTATATCGTAAATGATTATATCCGTTGGATATTCGGCTATCGTCCCAGTCGTTTGATTTACAATATAGACAGCGTAAGCTTATCTGGATTCGAGATAGAGGGCTCTTATCAGCTTCCTTACCATCTGCAAATTTGGGCGAACTACACCTGGCAGCTTGCTAAAAAATCAGGCGATATCCTCGATTACAGCACCGCCCTGACGGACGAACTCAGCGAGTTGCCGAGAAACAAACTGAACATGGGCCTTGCATTCAATGATAAAAATGGTCTCCAGGCACGCTTCAGCGTACGCTATGTCGATCTCAGAAAAGCAGTGGTTGGAAATCTGACGACCCCGGATTCGAGCCACCTGGAAAATCTGGAACCTTTTATTGATCTCGATATTTACGCCAGTTATCCAATATTGCATCACGGCAACGACCAGGAAGTAAGGGTCGAGGTGTCGGTTCAAAACCTCCTCAACCGGAACTATGTAGAAGAATATGGCTTTCCCATGCCCGGGATTGTATTTATGGCAGGAATGCGAACAACAATGTAAACAAACCGCAATGACATCTTCTAACGAAACCGTCGCGACTTCAGATCCGAAAGATCTACTGGACAGCTACAAGGCGGATCTGCGCGGAAAAATCTGGCTGTTTTTTGCCTTGTTTTTCTTTCTGCTGCTTCTTGTCTTGTTCTCCATTTCTTTTGGATCCTATCGGCTTGATCTTTGGCAAATCATTCGATCGCTTGTCGGGCTCGAAGAGGGCCCATCGAAAATAGTCGTTTGGGATATCCGCATGCCTCGCATTGTCACGGCCATCGTGACCGGATGCGCCCTCGGCATTTCCGGCATGGCCATACAAAGCCTGCTGCGAAATCCGCTGGGATCGCCGTTTACACTTGGTATCAGCCAGGGGGCGGCATTCGGGGCGGCATTTTCCATCGTTGTTCTCGGCGCCGGCGCTATCGGGCCCGTTGCCTTCCAATCGGCGGGGATGGAACCGTCTTCGCTTTCCGGCCTATACACTACAACGACTTGTGCATTCTTGGGTGCCATCGGGGCGACGATTGTCATCCTGTTGTTGGCCCGCCTTAGAAGAATGACCCCAGAGGCCATAATCTTGGCGGGTGTGGCCCTGTCCTCGCTCTTCACCTCGGGAACAATTCTGGTTCAATATTCCGCCACGGAAGAGGAGATAGCCAGAGCGGTCTTTTGGACTTTCGGAGACGTTACCCGCTCCGGCTGGACCGAAATCGCCATCCTCAGCGCTGTCACGTTTCTTGTGGTCGTCTATTATTTCTTTTCTCGATGGAATTTTAATGCGCTGTCAGCGGGAGAAGAAGTTTCCCAATCCCTGGGCGTTCATGTCAAGAGAATGCGTCTTTGGGGCATGTTTCTCGCGGCACTGGTCGCGGCCTTGGCCACGGCATTCAATGGGGTGATCGCATTTTTGGGTTTACTGGCTCCCCACATCGGACGACGGTTGGTAGGCCCTGACTATCGCTTTTTGATACCTTTTTCTTGTTTGATCGGATCCGTGCTCTTGCTGGCCGCTGACACGGCCGGACGTCTCATCCTGGGCTCGGGAACGCTTCCGGTCGGCGTTCTGACTTCGTTCATGGGAGCGCCGCTGTTTCTTTACCTGCTCATCAAGGGAATGACTAAATGATTCTTTCCGTGGCGGGTGTCCATTTCAAATACAATTCCCGGCCTGTTCTGAAAGATATCAGTTTCGAATTGCCCAGGGGCAAGACACTCGCCTTGTTGGGCGTAAACGGGGCGGGCAAATCCACATTGCTGCGTTGTCTAAATGGAATTCTCAAGGTCAAGACAGGTTCGGTCATCATCGACGGCAAAGACGCCCTTTCGATGGGTAGCAACGAAGTGGCCAAACATTTCGCCTATGTGCCCCAAAACCACACCGATGCGCCCCTGAGTGTATTCGACATGGTGCTTCTGGGGCGAAAACCACACATGACATGGGGGCCAAGCGAACAAGATCTCAAGCGCGTGGAACAAATCCTGGATCTGATGGGCCTCAGAAACCTGGCCATGAGACAAACCAATCGTCTCAGCGGGGGAGAGATCCAGAAAGTGATCATGGCGCGCGCCCTGGTTCAAGAACCGAAGGTGCTGTTGCTGGATGAACCCACCAGCAATTTGGATCTGCGCAACCAGTTGCAGGTGATGGATCTCATGAAGCATGCAGTTGCCAAGCAGGGTATTTCGGCCGTAGTTTCTGTCCATGACATCAACCTGGCATTTCGATATGCCGACTATTTTCTGATGCTAAAAAACGGCACTGTTTACACCCTGTCCTCAAAACAGGATATTACTCCCGAAATGATCAGAGACGTATACGGTGTCGATGTGATACTGGAAAAAGTACAAGATTATAAAATCGTCATTCCGGTAGGAACTCTTGATGAATACTGATAATGCATGGCATAACGTGGATCACAAGGTGACTACCCCTTTGCCCAAGATGGCGATACTGGTCGTTATTACGGCAACATTTTTCGCGGCCGCGTCGGGAACAGCCCGCGGGAAGCCTTATCACAATCTGCAGATCAAAGACATGTCCGGGCGGCAGGTTACGATCCATCATACGCCTGGAAGAATAGTATGTTTGGGTCCGGGTTCGCTTAGATTGATCGTCTATCTGCAAGCCACGAATATTGTTGTGGGCGTCGAAGACCTCGAAAAGAGGTTCCCCTCTTCCAGACCCTACTGGATGGCACACCCCGAGTTGCACGAGCTTCCATCGGTGGGCTCGGGCGGAGCCGCCGCCATCAACAAGATGCCCGATCTCGAAGCCGTTCTTGCGGCCCATCCCGAAATCATCTTTATCAGTTACATGGAAAAGAAAAATGCCGACCTTCTGCAACAAAAGCTGGGCATCCCGGTCGTCGTACTCACTTACGGCGCCCTGGGCACTTTCGATGAAACGGTCTATGAATCGATAAAAATTGCCGGAAGGATCCTGGACAAGTTCCAACGAGCCGAAGCCGTAATATCATATATCAAAGAGTCCAAACACGACCTGGCCGTGCGGGTGTGTAAAATTCCCGAGGACAAGAAGCCGCGGGTATATGCCGGTTGCATAGGCTACAGGGGAACCCACGGCATGGAAAGCACCCAAAACGACTATACTCCCTTTGTCTGGACCGCAGCGAAAAACGTGGCCCATCGAAAGGCCCCTGTCAATCACATGGTAGCCGGGAAAGAAGAGATTCTGGAATGGGATCCGGATGTTATATTCATCGATGTGGCCGGGCTGGATTTGTTCAGACAAGACTACTTGAAAAACAAATCCTTTTATAATGGGCTGCAGGCGTTTAGAAATCGGCGTGTATATGCGCTCTATCCTTTCAACTGGTATTCGACAAACATCGGCACGGTGATTTGTGATTCATATGCAACCGGAAAAATCCTATATCCAGCCGAATTTTCCGACGTGGACCTAACGGTCAAGGCAAATGATGTATATCGATTCCTCTTGGGGCGTTCTGTCTACAACGAAATGCTAAAGAACTACGGGCCATTGAGCGCGGTGTTGCAGAACTTCAATTAAAGTCCTCTATTCAGATGCAGTCGTAGTAGGTCTGCTGCGAGTTGAGGCCGCATTGCGAACCGTGGGATGAGCAGTTGATCGAGTTCACCTTCTCATTCTCGCACCAGATGACGGTGTTGCCATCGCAGCGCCCATTGAAGGTTTCACCGTTGCAGGGATCGTCGTTGACCGGGGGCTGGTCTGCCGGCTGCTCGCGGCAGGCGAAGTACTGCTTGCTGTCGTCGAAGACGCATACCTTGCCCTCGGAGACGCAGTCTTCGTTGTGCACCTGGTCGTTCTCGCACCAGATGACCGTGTTGCCGTCACAGCGCCCCTCGAAGCTCTCACCATTGCAAGGATCGCTGTCGACCGGCGGCTGGTCATCGATGCCGATGAAATCCAGGTAGGCATCCACGCGCGTGTCCACTCCATAGGAAGCGCAGTAATAATCCCCGTACGAGGTTACACCGGCCAAGAGGTAGTTGCCGTCGGCGTCCTTGAAAAACGCCGGCCCGCCCGAGTCGCCGTTGCAGGTGTTCTTGTTCTTGTCCTCGTAACGAAACTGGCTGTCCATTACGTTAGAGATCGACATCCACACCGCCCGCTTGACCCCGGCGCCTGTCTGCTGGTAGCCGTTGTCCACACCATACCCCACAAAGAACAGATCCTGCCCCACCCACGAAGAATCCATGTGCCGCAGTATGCCCATCGGCTCGATCGCAGAGTCCCTGGCGAGCGTGACCAGGCCGATATCGTTGGTGATGGACTGGGCGTTGTAGCCGGGGTGTGCCAGGATGCTCTGGGCATTGATCACTTCCTGGGCCTGACTGATACTGGGGCCGATAATGAACTGCATGCGGCTGGCCGAGAATCCCGAGACGCAGTGTCCCGCCGTGACCACCGTGTGCGGGCCGACCAGCGTCCCGGAACAATGGGCATTGCCGTCATAGACCAGAACCCCGGCTGCCGGTAAGCCGTCGAACGTATATCCGCCGATGATATCGCTGGATTGCCTGTTGACCACGGGCTGCTGCGGCTGATCGGGAAAGATTGTGCCGTCGGAGCAAGCACCAAATACCAGTGTAAGCGCCATGCTTAGCAGTGCGAAGATGATCTTACGAGACATATTTTCCTCCAAACGCAAAAGTTGAATCGATACGACGGCTATTGTGCATTTTGTGTGCCAACATGCCACAGGCATCGCCGATCACAACTAGCTTGATATTGCTATACAAAAACGCCGGGAGACAACCGCCAATCTACACGATGCCACAACCGCGTCACATTGTCACACAAGCTGCAACTCCAGGAGCATGCCCCTTGCGGCAAAAAGCTTGTGTATCGGTCAGTTGACCGATGGATGGTCTTTCTTGCGCAGTCTGGAAACAGGAGTTACCAGGAGGGTAAAAAAATACCTGTCGGCGGCTTAACGCATTGGAAGTACAACTCTTTCAGTCACAAAGCCGAGCAATTCGCCTATGCTTTCGGCGTAGCGCGAGGCCGCGAAGCACCTCAATTGGTCAGCAGCCCTTTGAGTGTAGATAAGCGCCTTGTCCAGCGCCCGTTTCAGGCTGTTTGTGGCCAGTATGCGCTCGACAACCATCAGGTACTCATGCTCACCCGGCTTGCGGGCGGACATATCCTCGATCAGCGAAAGCAACCCGGCGTCCTCCTCGCAGGCCAAAAGCAGCGGCAGTGTGGTCTTGCCCTGAAGCAGATCGTTGGCCAGGTCTTTGCCGCTCTGCTCGGGAGACGCAATGTAGTCGAGGACGTCATCGGTGATCTGAAAGGCCATGCCGAAAGCCCGGCCCAGTTCCGTCGCCGCCTCGATATCGTTGCGTCCGACCCCCGCCAGGCTGGCCCCCGCCCGGCAACACCAGGCGAACAGGCCGGCCGTCTTGCCCGAGATTATCTGCTCGTAGCCGGGCAAGGACAGCGTCGCCCGCCCGGAGCGGACGAGTTGCAAGACCTCTCCCTCGGCCATCGAGCTTATCACCCGGCTCAATTCATCCAGCAAATCGACATCTCCGTGCTTGACCACGATACCGAAGGCGCGCGCCATCATGAAGTCGCCGACTAAAACGCTGGCGGCATTGCCGTACACGCGCGGGGCGGCCGGCACGCCGCGCCTGAAGTTGCCCCGGTCGACCACATCGTCATGCAACAGCGACGCGTTGTGGAACAACTCGGTGGCGACCGACAAATCGATCCCGTCTCTTGCCTCGGCCCCGGCCGTATGCGTCATCAGCAAAAGCAAGGTGGGACGAATGCGCTTGCCACCCGAATCAATCAGGTGCTTTGCGACTTCGGGAACGAATTCGACCGTCGAAGCAACCGCCGTCTGGATCTCCTGCTCGACTCGACGCAACGCCCCGGCAACCAGGGCATGGGCCCGGGAGACAGGCGAGGATGGTAAAATCTCTGGTTTTCTGAGTGCCTCTATCATTCGCCGGTAAATTCCCAAAAGGGAGTTGAATCACTAGCATTGGCCGGCCCATGTGTCAAATCTGAACGGCAATAGCCGATTTTCCATCCTCCTGGAGAACTTTCCTACGAATATGCCGTCTTTAGTATACTGGGAGCAGGGAGATCGCCGGATGGTTCGAATGAGCCGACAAATACCAGCAACACAGGAAAAACCGAAGCGCGGTCAAACAGCCGAGTGCAAGCCGTCCGACGAGGAGTTGCTGGAACGCTACCGTGGGGGAGACCAGGCGGCCTTCGAGGAGATTTTTCGCCGCTACCGCCGACGCATCTTTTTCTTCGTGCTGCGCTTCCTCAGGGACAAGACCGCATCCGAGGACGCGGTGCAGGACCTCTTTCTGCGTGTGATCCGCGACCCCAGCCGTTTCCAGGCCCGTTCGCGCTTTTCTACCTGGCTGCACACGGTGGCCCGCAACCTGTGCATCGACATGCTGCGCAAGCAGAAATACCGCCGGGCGGTATCGCTCGATCAGCCCAGGCAAACCAGGGACTCCGGGCGACCGGGGACTCCCCTGGTCGAGGAGATTCGCAGCCCGCATGACTCTCCCGAGCAAGAGGCCGGGCGCGGCTCTACACGCCTGAAATTGTTGCATGCCATCAAGGCTATCCCGGATGAGCAACGTGTCGTCTTCCTGCTGCGCGAGGTGGGTGGGTTGTCTTTTGCGGATATAGCACGAATAGTCGGTTCTCCCCTGAACACGACCAAGAGCCGCATGCGCTACGCGCTTTGCAGCCTGCGCAAGGTCCTGGGCGGGCAGTTTCTTCCCGACGAGATTGACAGGCGAACGCTTGATCCATAGTATACTTCCGAAATAATCGGAGGCATGCATGCGCAGATTCTCCTTGCTGGTGCTGGTGTTCGTCTTGTCCGGTGTGCCGGCCGGCCCGGCCCGTGGCGGACCACAGCGGCTGTTCGGCTATGATAGCTGGTCTGTTGGCACGGCCAACGCACAGAACGTGTTCGGGGCAGGTATCGGGGTTCTGTACAACAACCCGGCCCTGCTTTTGGATCTCGACAACCAGTTCAGCGTGAACTTCATGGCCCTGCAACCGCGGGTTTCGGCCCGCCTTATGGAACGTCCGCAGAATGCCGATATTCCCATCACCTTTTACGACTCGGACGTGGGAATCGAGGGTTCCAACCTGGATCGCCCGCTGCCAACCGTCGAGTTGCCCAACCCGCGCGGTGAGAACCGGCAGCAAGGTTTCTCAGGCTACGTCGGCGTGGGATTGGTGCACTCGCTCGGCATCGACAATTTCCGCATGGGCCTTGCCCTGCTCGTCCCGACCTCCGGCCTGCTTTCTATCAAGACCAACTACCCGGACGAGCGCGAGCAGTATTTCTCGAACACCGTGCACTTCGTGCGCTTCGGAGAATGGAGCAAGGTGTTTTCGTTCTTGGTTGGTGCGGCTTACCGGCCGGCCGAGTTCCTCAGCCTGGGCGTCTCGGTCGAGGGCGCCTTGAGCACGGGAGCCGTGCTCGACGCCTTCGTGCCCGAGGCGACCGTGCAGGACTACGCCTTAGCCAACATGGAAATGGATGTCAAGCCGTCGCTGCGCGGCATCATCGGCATCACCGGTCGACCCCTGCCCTGGCTGAGTTTCTCTCTTGTCTGGCGCGACCGGCGCTACTCCAAGGTGGACGCAGAGGCGCTTTTGAAACTCTGGAACTACCACGAGACGGGCGACAGCACGGAACCCAAGCGCGTCGTTCAGCATCACATGTTGGCATTGGATTTCGAACCCATGGAGGTGACTTTAGCGGCCGGTGTCAGACTGGGGGCCATCACCGCCGAAGCCGGCCTGACCTGGAACCGCTGGTCCGACTATCTCGATAACCACTACCAGCGCGGGCAGGAAACCGCCGTGTTCGAACCCACCAACCCCGATGACCCGCCAGTCAATGGTGACAAGTTCGCCTTTTCGGACACCTGGTCTCTGTGCGCATCGGGATCCTGGGAGTACCTCGATGGCTTCACCGCCACCATGGGGCTGTCATACCGACCCACCCCGGTTCCCCCGCAAACGGGCCGCACGAGCTACGTAGACAGCGACGTGATCGGGGCGGCCGTGGGGCAGCGTATCGATTTCACAGTTTGGGATCGCAAATTGCGCGTCGACATCGGCCTGCAGTTTGCCTACATGCTGGACACCACCGTCTATAAGGACCCGAGCATGATCCGCGACGAGTTCGCCGATCGCGCAACGACTTTGATAGGCGGCCAACCCATGTCCGAGGCCGAGGGGCTGCAAACCAACAACCCCGGATTTCCCGGATACGACTTCGGCGGCTGGACGCTGGTGGGTTCGGTCTCATTGAGCTACCTGTGGGGCCCCTGAAGTTCAAGCTGCGAAAGATGGCCCAGCGGCACGGGGAGGTGCAGCTCTACTTCCTCGGCGATCTGGAACTGAACGCGCTATTGGGAAAAGAGATTCGTCTTCGGCACACCGGCCACATCGCCTGCGTCAACTGCGGGGCCGGGATTCGCAAGACCTATGGAGACGGCTACTGCTACGGATGCTTCTCGACTCTGGCCCGCTGTGACTCGTGCATAATCAAGCCGCACACCTGCCATTACCAGCAAGGCACCTGCCGCGAGCCGGAATGGGGTCAAATTCACTGCCTGGTGCCCCACGTGGTCTACCTGGCCCAGACCGGCCAGGTTAAAGTCGGCGTTACCGGCGCCGACAGAATTCTCGAGCGCTGGGGTGACCAGGGGGCACTGCAAGCCATGGTGTTGGCCAGGACTCCCGATCGCCTGACGGCCGGGAAGATAGAGCACGCCCTGGCCAACCACATGTCCGATCGCACCAACTGGCGCAAACTGGTGACCGGCCTGGGCGACCTGGAAGATTTGCCTGCATACGGGCAACGGGTCGCCGATCTTGTGGCCAAGAAGTACAGGCAATATCTGGTGGCCGATGAGCCCGTCGTGCGCTTTGCCTATCCCGTCGTGCGCTTTCTCGAAAAGGCGCGCTCAATTAACTTCGATAAGCTGTCAGAGATCGAAGGACCCCTGATGGGCATGCGTGGCCAGTACCTGATCATCGGTGAGGCAGCCTTCAACGTGCGTCGCCATTCAGGCTACGAGGTCGAAGTCAACCTGGGAGATTTGTGAATGGCGGAAAACTTCTACGTCGTTTTGGGGGTATCTTCGGATGCGGAGCCCCGGCAGATCAGGCGCGCCTACCGCAGCCTGGTGAAACTCTACCGCCCCGACGTCGCCGACAAACCTGAGCAGAAAGTCCGCGACCGGCAATCGGAGAAACCCCATCACCCGCCGCCGGGCAGGCAGATCGTTATTTCGCGCAACTCCCGCCGGCCGCGGGCGGTGGCCCGTTCGCGCGTCGTTGGGCGTACACTTGAAGAAGAAACAGACGGCCTCTTCTGCCGGGTAGACGAGTTCTTCGACGGCTGGGTTCCGGGTCTGTTTTCCCGCACCGGGCTCAAGGCCACCCACCGCAAGAACCTTTTTGTCGAACTGATCCTGGAACCAAATGAGGCCGCTGCGGGAGGACTCTTTCCGCTGCACGTCCCGACAGAGCAAACCTGCTCAGTCTGCTCAGGCCGCGGCTCTGCGGGCGGATTGAGCTGCGCTGCATGTCACGGACGGGGACGAACGGTTTCCTATCACGATATCGAGGTCTCGGTTCCCCCCGGCGTCACGGACGGCACCGAGGCCCGCATCTCGCTGGGCGACATTGGTCTTACGGGTGTGGATCTGTTCGTCCTGGTCTCTGTCAGGTCTTGATGTATTTTGCTGCCAGGCTATCGAGGGCCGCCTTCAGGCCGTCGTGAAGCGCGGCTATTTCTTCTTTCTCCCACTCACCTGAGTCCTTGCGGATGAAAGATGTCTTATCGACACGGTTGTCGAAGCGGGCGATTGGCAAATGGAACTTGCGGCCGTGCGCCTCGACGGTCAACGTGCCTTTCTTGTCCGCCTCCTGTTCGAGCCAGTCGAGATCGTCACAGCCGTAATCGCCCAGCATGACGTCGATCGGCACGCCGTGGTGCAATATCGAACCGGGATCGTCGGGATCGGCCCGGGCTTCGTTCTTGCGGCGCGATTCTTCCGGGCTGACCCAGATGTAAAGCACGACCGACTTTTCGAGAATCTTTTCAGACAGGCGGCCAAGCGAGTGGCGATAGCCATAGAACTCGGGCAACGGCATGGCCGAGCCCTGCGGCCCGCCCCGGGCGAACTCGATCACCAGAGTCTTGCCATCGAGCGTGTCGGGATAGCCGCGCAGCTTGTCGGCCAGCAATTCGGCGGCCTCGCGCTCGATCTTGTCGCACAGCTTCGTGCGCGCATCGTCCGAGAGTGCGCCAAGGCGCGCAGGTACGCCTGCGAGCTTCGCGGCTGCGTCGATGCGCTCGATGATCCAGGCGGCAGCCGAGCGAGGTGCGCATGCTTTTTTTACCAACAGATCTTCGTAGTCTTCATTGATCAGCTCGATCAAGGTGAGCCAGTCACGCGTGTCGCTAAACGGCTTCTCAGGCGACTGGAAGAAAAGGCGCTTTTGCCCCTGGGCCTCGAGTTCGTCGTCGATGCGGCGCATCATGTGCACGTAGGGAAAATCGTCGAGTTGCACCGTTGGCCCCATGTGGAAGTCGCGCCGGCATTCCTCGGCCGGCAGCCAGTCGAGATACTTGCGCACTTCCGACTTGCCTGAGGCGGGCAGCGCCAGCAACAACACGGTATCCAGAGTATCGCTCATTTCGGCCTCCTTTTCGCAATCCAGAAACCCGAAGATAACAGGCTGGCGTCGGGCTTCGCAAGAAAGTAAACTCTTATCTGGAAAAATAAAGGAGGTAGCCATGCCGAACAATCTCAGTGCCGAAGAACTCACAGCCCTCGTGCGCCGCGTTTTCGAGCCGAACGAAAGCGACACGGCAATTGCCGTGCTCATAGATCTACCCGACTCAGAGGTCCCCGACAATCCCCACTGGCGCGAGCGCCGCCTGCTTGCCGCCGACTGGGCCGGGCTTCTGGCCGGGGCGAAAGACGATCTCGGGCTCGACTGCCACCTGGTACTGTATCGCAACACACGCATGAACAACGCCGACCTGCCCGAGCGCGCCTGGATCGCCTCGGGCGACTTGCCCGAATCGGCCGACTCGCTGGATCCGGCGGACTCCGTTCCCATGGATTCGATATTGTCATCGCACTCGATCTTGCTGGCCCCGACCGAGTTCTCGGCCACGGCGCCTTTGAAGCTGGCGGCTCCCGCTTCGGGCTTCAGGGCCGCGACCATGCCCGGGTTCGCAGCCGAGATGATCCCGTCCCTGCGCCTGGACTACACCGAGATCAACCGGCGCGTGTCACACATGAAGAAACTGCTCGATCGGGCATCCTGTGCCGAGATCGAATTCCTGATAGACGCTCACGAGCGACGCAATTTACGTCTCGACCTGCGTCACCGCACGGCGCACGCCTCGGGCGGCCTGTTTCCAAATCCGGGCACGGCGGGCAACCTGCCCTCGGGCGAGGCCTACATCGTCCCCTACGAGGGCGAGCTGGAGCAGGATCCCTCGCAATCCGCAGGCGAGCTTCCGGTTCAGTTCGGCGACGAGATCGTGGTTTACACCATCGAGGAAAACGTTGCCCGAAGCGCAAGCGGCCCGGGAGCGGCCACGAAAGAGCAGGCCGAGTTGCTGGCCCGCGAGCCGGCCTACGGCAACCTGGCCGAGTTGGGGCTGGGTGTGCTCACGCAGTTCGGCATCCAGCCTTGCGGCTCGATTTTACTGGACGAGAAGTTAGGCCTGCACATAGCCTTCGGCCGCAGCGACCACTTCGGCGGCCAGGTAGGCGCTGCGCAGTTCACTCGTCCCGAGGCGGTGGTACACATAGACCGCGTCTACATCCCCAGCCTGCAACCCCGGGTAATAGTAGAACGCGCCGATCTGCTCATGTCCGACGGCTCACAGTTGCCGCTTATGCGCCAAGGGGAATACGTGATAGACTAGGATGAAAACAATTGACACCTATCTTGTCATATGTCATGATAATCAGTGAATGAGTTGTGGATTGTAATCATGATTCGGCTTGATGATCTTGCAATTCCTCGCACCTTGCAACTCCGTGAGCTGGTCAAGGGCAAGTCGCATTTCCTGTTTGGACCTCGCCAGACGGGCAAGACGTTTTTGATCCGCCAAACCCTGCCCGACTGCCGCACCTACAACCTGCTGAAATCCGAAACTTTTGTCCAACTCAGCCGGGAACCCCAGCGAATCAGGCAGGAGGTGAGTGAAAAAGACAGGATCGTGGTCATCGACGAGATCCAGCGCTTGCCCATGCTGTTGAACGAGGTGCATTTGCTGATCGAGGAGCGGGGAATACATTTTCTACTTACGGGTTCGAGTGCCCGCAAGCTGCGCCGGGCCGGAGTAAACCTTCTGGGCGGCAGGGCTCGGGTTCGCTACTTGCATCCTCTCACCAGTGCCGAGCTTGGCGAGCGTTTCGATCTCGAACGCGCGCTTTCCTGGGGCTTGCTTCCGTCGATCTACTTCTCCGACTCACCGGCCGAGGATCTGGCCGCCTATGTGGGCCTGTACATCAGCGAAGAAATCGCGGCAGAGGCCTTGACCAGAAACATCCCGGCCTTCAGCCGTTTTCTGACGGTGGCCGCGCTGTGCAACAGCCGGTTGATCAACTACGCCGGCATCAGCAACGATGCCCAGGTGGCCGCATCGACCGTACGCGAATATTTCTCTGTGCTACGGGACACGCTAATCGGTTGGGAGTTGCCTGCCTTCAAGCAAACCGTCAAGCGCAAACCGCTGTCCACCTCGAAGTTGTATTTCTTCGATATCGGCGTGGTCCGCAGCCTGCAAGGTTTGGGCAAACTCACTCTCGGGGCCCGCGGCACAGGCGAGGCCTTCGAGACCTTCTTGCATCACGAGCTGCGATCCTGGTGTAACTATCGTGGCGGAAGACGACTCCACTACTGGCGATCAAAGTCGGGCTTCGAGGTGGATTTCATACTGGATGAGCGCATCGCCATCGAGGCCAAAGCCAAGGCAACGATCGGCCCCCGGGATCTACGCGGGCTAAGGGCGCTAAGGGAAGAAGGACTGCTGGATCATTTCATCGTGGTCTGCCTCGAACAAAGAGAACGCCAGGTCGACGGGATTCGCATCACGCCTTGGTGGAAATTCTTTAAGGAACTCTGGCAGGATCGCTGGGCCGCCGCAACGCCCCACTGAGACGGCAATTCCCGAGTCCGTGAATAACAACATCGATCACCGACCGAAGATCTTCTTCCTGCAAGTTGCTGCCGATATATTTGGATTTCTCAGGACGCGTGTTCGATTCCCGCCGTCTCCACTTTCTATTCTCTTGATTCTATTCGTCTATTCTGCGACACTCCGATCAGGTCCCTGAGTGGATTTTCAACGATCAAGCAAAGAATTAAAATTTTTCTGGATTTAATTAAATGGCAGGGGAATGTGAAGAATCCAGATAGCTACTTCGTGCTTGCCGTTGGTCGTCGGGGCAGGAAAGAAGAGGCTCGTGTTGATTTCTATTGAGAATGTGTACGTTGCATACTTTGATTTGTTGGGAGTTGGTAGTGCAATAATCAAGGATGGATTGGCTTCACAGGCTAAGCGTCTCCACAATTTCTATTCCTTGACATTATTCGAAGGTTCTGAGTGGGGTCGGTTATTCCATGTCGGTGGATTCAGTGACACTCTGTACATTGAAGCAATCGTAGAAACCTCAAACGCGGGTTTCTTCTTAATGGCTGCTGAGCATACATTTGAAATACTGAAGGGTCTTGAGGTCGTTGAAGACTGGGATGGAGGTCCTTCAGGTCTTCGAGGATTCGTGGCAAGAGGAGAGAGGATAAGTGGCGTTGATTTGAATCTGGGAGTCTATCAGCCAGAAGGTAGTCCTGTGATTGTTCCCACGAGCACGGCAGTTATGAAGGCATACATGGCTGACGGAAAAGGAGAGAATGGTGGTTTTGAGAAAAACTGTTTGTACGTCGAGGATTTGGTACTGCAGGATGCGGGTAAAAGTACTGGTCTTGGTCCAACCGTCGAGTTGAAGAAGACGATCAACGGTCAAGAGTATACCTTTGCGAGATTTGTTTGCTTTGCTGCTGGATAATCACATTGGAATAGTACAAGCTATTTCAGGAGTGTTACCACTGTCCGTTTAAAGCTGCGTCAGGATCGTCGAGCATTGCGAAGCAAATGAAAGGTAGTATTGATGCTACCGCTTCGTTTACTACTCCGCTAGTTGTGCTCAAAAGATAAAATGGATTATCGAGAAGATCAGCGAATCCGTGGTGGGTATTTCCCCCCTGTGTCAGGATAGTTGTCGCCTGGATCTGTCGGCAGGAAGTTGGTTTTT
>CAZXHT010000067.1:0-35113 GCA_964640665.1 uncultured Myxococcales bacterium | reverse complement strand
TTGGCTTGTTGCACAACTCTCCTCCTGATAGTTCACCCGTAATTCTTGCGTTATTCTTCTCTCAGCTTCTGGAACAAGGCCAGGATGCGGCGAACCGTCTTCTGGCGATCCAGTTCATAACAGCGCCGGCGCCCATCCACGCTGAACTTCACCAGCCCGGCAGCCAGCAATACGGCCAGGTGCTTGGACACTTTTGATTGCTCCAGGCTCAGCTTTCGCACCAGGTCGTTCACATTGCAGATTCCTTCGCCCAGCAGCGTCATGATCTTGAAACGAATCGGGTTGCCCATCGCATTGCAGATCTTGGCCAGGCCGTGTGCCTTTCCGTGAGGCAATGTTCGTCGCTCCGTCATGCAGATCACATACCGAGAAACTCGGTCGCGCTCAGGGCGGCCACCGTGCCGTCAGAAACCGCTGTGGTTATCTGCCGGTAGCGCTTGGCGCGCACATCGCCCGCTGCGAAAACTCCAGTCACATTCGTAACCATGTTCTGATCGGCCAGAATCTCGCCGCGTTCGTTGGTTGCGAGCAATCCGTTGAACATGGCCGAATTCGGGACATAACCGATGAACACGAAGCAGCCGTCAACCGGCACTACGGTTTTCTCTTCGGTCTTCTTGTGAGCCACCAAGACCTTCTCGAGTTTTTCAGTGCCCTCGAAATTCAAGATGTCCTGCTCCATCAAGAAAGACATCTTCGGATTCTCACGCACCTCGGCCACAATCCACGGCTGGGCCTGGAAGTGATCGAACTCGTGGATAATGGTTATGCTCGATGCGTATTTGGCGAGCGTCAGCGACTCTTCCAGCGCAGAGTTGCCGCCGCCGATCACCGCAATCGGCTTACCTGTGAAAAAGTCGCCGTCACAGGTGGCACAGTATGAGATTCCGCGGCCGACGAACTCTTCCTCCGAATCCATGCCCAGCTTGCGAGGAACACCACCGGTTGCAACTATCACCGCCCGTGCCGCAAAGCGGCGGCCATCTTTCAGCTCGACGACCTTGCGCTCGCCGGCCAGATCGACAGACTTTATCTTTACGTAGGCATCCACCCGGCTGCCGAACTCGCGGGCCTGGCGCAACATCGTCTGAGAAATATTCCGCCCGGAGGTTTCCTCCACCCCGGGGTAGTTGGCAACGGAGTATGACAAGACCGTCTGTCCACCGACCGTCCCGCTGTCCAGGACGAGAGTATTCACCCTGGCTCGCCCCAGGTATATCGCGGCCGTCAAGCCTGCCGGACCGCCACCCAGCACGATAACGTCGTAGTCCTTGTCCACGGTGCCCTTCCCGGGGTCGCACAAAGCCCCAGCGGCGCATCAGGCCGCCTTGGCGAAACGCCGGTCGAGAATACTTACGATCTGCTCCTTGTTCTGGATGCTGGAGGTCGCCTCGATAACCTGGCCGCTCTTGAAATAGATCGTGAAAGGCAAGCCCATGAAGTTTCTCACCTCGGGCAAACTGAGGATGTTGTGGGCTGCCGGCCCATCGAAATCCATGTCACGAAACTGAATGTCGGGGTAATCGGTCTGCAGTTCATCCATTATGTCATAGACCGGCAGACACATTGGTCCCATGCGCCCACAGCACAGCATCACGTTCTCGTTCTCGGCGATTAGCGCCTCGAAATCGCTGTCAGATTCTATGTGTTTCAGGTTTGTCTCAAGCATTGTCCTCGCTCCTTTCCCGCTGCGTTATTAATATATGCTATATTTCGCATATTAGAGTTTAGCTATTTCCCGAGGCTTGTCAAGGCGTACGATTCAGAAAGATTCTGGAATCAGCTCAATAATTGGATTTGCGAGATCTCCGGGGGCGCCAGGATGCGCAACGGCGGACCCCAGAAACCCGTTCCCCGGGTTACGTAAATCTGTGTATTTTTAGCGTGGCGATGGAGACCGGACAGGTACGGCTGGGATAGCCGGGTCAGAACTCCGAAGGGCCAGATCTGGCCGCCGTGGGTATGGCCGGAGATCTGCAGACCCACCCCGGCCCGCGCGGCCGCGAACACCTGGCGTGGCTGATGAGCCAGAAGCACTAGCTCGCGCGCGGGATCACGGCCTGCCAGCGCGGCATCGAGGTCGGGCCTGTGGTCTGCGCTGAAAACACCCGCGGAGTAATCGTGGACACCGGCCAAGTCAAAACCCTCACTTCCGCCGGCAGAAATGGACACGCGCTGGTTGGCCAGCACGACAATCCCCAGCGAACGCAGATGATTCATCCAGGCATCCGGCCCGCTGTAGAACTCGTGGTTGCCGGTGACGAAGAAGACCCCCTGCCGGGCGCGCAGGCGCCCGATGGCGCCGATCTCGTCTTTCAAACGCTCGACCGGCAGATCGACGAGATCCCCGACAATGGCTATCAGATCGGGTTTGAGCGCGTTGGTCCGGGCCACCACCGTCTCGAGAAATTCTTTTCCAAGTACCGGACCGAGATGCAGATCGGCAAGCACCGCTATGCGAAATCCGGATAACGCACTCGGCAGTCGGGCCAGTCTGACCTTCACCAGCGGTACACGCAAGTCACCAAGGGCCGCCCCGAGGCCAAGGCCCGTGACCGATCCCGATACCGCCAGCGCCCCGCCCGCGGCCAGACGCGCCAAAAACAACCTGCGCGACGGATCGCCGGGGCCGCTCGCCTCCCCGGCCTTGTGGCGCACAACAGTCCGGATCCTGCTAACCAGGCCGGCAAACAGGCGATACACATCCCGGGCGCCCAGCACCAACATCAAGTAAAACAGCAGGCCGATCCACACAAAGGCCGCGAAAACGAAAGGCCGGACGGAGGACGCCGGCAGCAAGCGGGGCAACAAGAAGGCCGCTGGTATCAAGATGCCCAGCACGGCCAGCACGGTGCTGAGCGCAAGACGCGGCAACCTTGCAAACCCGGGCCCCTTCACCAGCCGCCGGTAAACATACAGGTGGGCTCCCACCACCAGGCCGGTCACCAGCACAACGAAGACAACGAAAAGAATAGCTCTCACGAACTCATCCGGGCAGTTAGACTCGAAATTAAAAACCGCCTGCGAAGTGGACGGCACATCGCTTGTCATCTAACATGGCCGCTGGAGGATCACAATCATGTCCAAGCTTACCGAATCTCCCGCCTGGAAGGCGCTGGCCAAAAACCGCGACGAGATGCGCGCGATTCACATGCGGGAGCTGTTCGAAAAGGATCCGCGCAGATTCGAGAAATTCTCCATCGAACTCGGCAATCTCCTGTTCGACTATTCAAAGAACCGCATCACCGAAAAGACCCTCGATCTGCTGTTCGCGCTGGCCGAGCAGGCGCGCCTGGGCGAGTGGATTGAGCGTATGTTCTCGGGCGACAAGATCAACGTCAGCGAGGATCGCGCCGTGCTGCACGTCGCTTTGCGCAATTCCCCCCAGCGGCCCATATCCGTCGACGGCAGTGACGTCATGCCCGCGGTCCAAGAAGTGCGGGACAAGATGCGCGTTTTCAGCGAATCGGTGCGTAGCGGCGCCTGGAAGGGGCAGACAGGCAAGCGAATCAGCGACGTGGTCAACATAGGCATCGGCGGCTCGGACCTGGGCCCGGTCATGGTCACCGAGGCGCTCAGGCCTTACTGGCAAGATGGGCTATGTGTCCACTTCGTCTCCAACATCGACGGCACGCACCTGACTGAGACGCTTAGGCTGCTCGATCCCGAGACCACTCTCTTTACCGTAGCCTCCAAGACCTTTACCACCCAGGAAACCATGACCAACGCGCGCTCGGCCCGCGCCTGGTTGCTGGACAAGCTCTCGGACCGGGCGGCGGTGTCCCGCCACTTCGTTGCCATGTCCACCAACGCCAAGGAAGTCGCCGCCTTCGGCATCGACACGGAAAACATGTTCGAGTTCTGGGACTGGGTCGGCGGGCGCTACTCGCTATGGTCGGCCATCGGCCTGCCGATCGCCATCGTCATCGGCCCAGACAACTTCGAAGAACTTCTTGCAGGCGCCCGCGAGGCGGACGAGCACTTCCGCTCGGCGCTCTTTTCGAAGAACATTCCGGTCATCATGGCTCTTCTGGGTATCTGGTACAACGACTTCTTCGGAGCCGAGACTCACGCCATTCTTCCATACGACCAGTACCTGCACCGTTTCGCGGCCTACTTTCAGCAGGGCGACATGGAGAGCAACGGCAAGAGCACGACGCGCGACGGCCAACGCATCGAAGACTACGCCACCGGCCCGGTAATCTGGGGCGAGCCGGGCACCAACGGTCAGCACGCCTTCTATCAGCTCATCCACCAGGGCACCCGTCTGATCCCGGCCGACTTCATCGCTCCCATCGAGAGCCACAACCCGCTCGGCGAGCACCACAAGATCCTGCTGGCAAATTTCTTCGCCCAGACCGAAGCGCTGATGAAGGGCAAGACCGGGGCCGAGGTACGCGCCGAGTTGGAGTCGCGGGGCCTGGACGCCGAAAGCATCGCCAGGTTAGCGCCTCACAGGCTCTTCAGCGGCAACCGGCCGACAAACTCGTTTCTGATGAAGAAAGTAACCCCCTACAGCTTAGGCCGCCTGATCGCCCTTTACGAACACAAGATTTTCTGCCAGGGCGTGATCTGGAACATCAACTCCTTCGACCAGTGGGGCGTAGAGTTGGGCAAGCAACTAGCCAAGGCGATCCAGCCCGAACTCGACGGAGACGAGGCAATCGACTCTCACGATGTTTCCACGAACGGGTTGATCAACAACTACAAGCGCCGGCGAAACCCACCAGGGCTGCCTTGAGCGCTTTCACGCCGGAGGGGTTCTTTCCTTCTTCGGCTCAAACAAGCCCGGCCAGGAAGCGCTCCGTATCCATGACCCGGATACCGTGCTCGGGGAAAGAGCGGTCATGGCCGGGCCGGGCCACGAGTTGATAGTTGTGGCTCGTGCCCAGCTCGTGCGCGAAGTGGATCAGAGCAGACGCGGGCGATGCATTACCTGTCTTGCACTCGACCAGCATCCAGGGCTTACGATCGCGGATCACCAAGAAATCAACCTCCTTGCCATCCTTGGTTCGTAAAAACATCAGATCGAACACGCCGCAAGCGACATCTGTCCAGTAGTGGCAGGCCTTCAGTAAATGCAGCGCCACCATGTTTTCGCGCCGGGCGGCCGGAGACTCAACCTGGAGCAGGTCAAAAAGGTAGAGCTTGGGAGCCGCCGTGATTGTACGGCGCAGGCGGCGTGAAAACGGACGGATCAGAAAACAATGGTAGAGCGCCTTCAAGATCTCCACCCAGTCGCGAATCGTGGCGTAGGCTACTCCGACGTCTTCACGCAGGCCGTTGATGGATAGCAGCGAACCCACCCGCTCGGGCAGGAGATCGGTAAGCACCCGCAGCGCCTGCACATCCCGGATGTTGCGAAAGTCCCGCAGGTCTTCGTTGATGAGCCGTTCCAACCGTAGCCGGCTCCAGCGTGCGGCCTTGCGTGAGCTGCCGCCCAGCAACGGCTCCGGGAAGACACCCAGGTTCATGATATCCTCGGCCGGGAAAACGGAGTCTGCACTGCCAAGAATCTGATCCGGCGCGGGAGGGTGCTGCCTCTCACCCACGCTGAACGGGTGGAGCCGATATGGGAGGTATCTTCCCATGAGGCTGTCGCCTCCCCGGCGGAAGTAGTCCAGGCGCGCGCTTCCAGTGACCACTATCTGGATCTCGCCGCCGCGCAGGTCATAGAGGCCCTTCAGCCGGCTCTTCCAGCGGCTGTCCTTATGGATCTCGTCTAGGAGAATCGGTCCTGGGCCACGCGCGGACGCCGCCCCGACCGGGTCGCGCACCCAGGCCCTGCGGAAGCGCTGGTCGTCCCAGCTGAACTCGTTTTCGCGCGACTGGAGCATGAAACGTCCCAGAGTGGTCTTTCCCACCTGTCTCGGCCCGGAGATGAATGCCATCTTCCCGTCCGCGAGCGCGTCCGCCTGTACGGCTGCTTCCAGGTATCGTCGTCTCGGCGGATCCTGTGGCATGTCGAACCTTTCAGCTAATTGATAACTGGCCGCGGCTAGTTATCAGTTCACTGAGATGTTGACGCAAAGAATTCTGGTTGTCAAGAACCCGGCTGATTGACCACGCAAGCGTGAAACTCGGGGGATGGAACAGCAGGTCACGCCAGGTTTTTCAGAGCGTTGGTGATGATTCGCAGACGGCCCGAGGCGTCCCGGATGTTCCCCGCCATGGCCTCGCGGCTCAACTCGGCTTCCGCCTTCTTCAGCAGATCCTGGAGCCGCTCCAGGCGGTAGTGAAGGGTGCCTATATGATAGCGAACGGTCGCCCTGTCCAGGGCTCCCTTTATCCGAGACATCACCGTTTGGATGTCTGAAAACGGTTTACTGATGTAGCCAAAGGCTCCCAGTTCCATGGCCGTCACGGCCGTCTCCAACGACGCATACCCGGTGATGATGATGACCTCGATTTTGGACCGGGTTTTCTTGATCTGCTTGAGCACCTCGATTCCGTCGATACCCGGCAGGTTCTTGTCCAGCAGGATCAGGTGATAATCCTTCTTCTTCAGGGCGTCTAATGCCTCCTCCCCCGATTCCGCTTCGTCGATTTCCTTGTAGCCGTCTTCGCTGAGCATGGCGTGCAGCAGTTTCCTGACGACCATTTCGTCGTCCACAATCAGGATCTTGAAGAAGTCATTGGGGGGCCTATCCAGCCCGTCGACGTGAATTGCGCTTTTTACCTGCACGTGCGAACCATCCGGCATATACGCGACCGGAAAACTCCTAAGCTGCTCCGATCGCTTGATTTGACCCGAGCAGCACGGTATCACAATCGTAGCGGGTGTCAAAACAAACCAGGTTGTAGTCCCATCGCCGGACGAGCCTGGTATCAGCCGCGGAAGGTGTAGAGTCTCACCGGGTCGGCCCCGTTGCCGACAATGACATAAAGATAGTCCGTTCCATCCACGCTCATCAGTGTGGAGGAGAAGATGCGGGCGTTGTTGACATCTCCGAATCCGTTTCCGTGCAGGCCGGCGCAGCCCGCCGGGTGCTGGTCCGCCGGGCATCCGGACTCTCCCTCGAAGTCCGAAGCATTGGAGGCCGACGGATTTGCGGTCCGGAACAGGACGACTCCGTCCGTCGGGTTGTCGAAACCCACATAGAGCCAGGCCCCGCTCACCTCGATCAGGGCAATGTCCATGTTGTTGGGGTTGTTGAACTGGGTCAAGAACGTGTCTCCGGCGGTATTGAGCGCCAGCGGCTGCCAGTCTCCGGGATCGCAATCATTGGCTGTCGACGGCGCGGGACCCGACTCGATGTCCGGCGTGCAGGCCCAGAGCTGCGGTCCGGAGTCGGTGTTGCGGGCCAGGAACAGCCTGCCGCCAAAGGAGGCCATGGCCGGCACCGCCTTGTCCGCGGGCTCCAGATCCGCCGTCTTGCTCGTAGTGACCGAAACCCTGGCGCTGTACCCGGCGGCCGAAGGCGTCACGGCCGTCCAGTGGCCCGGGTTGCTGTTGTAGTCCAGGGGCTGGTTGGTGGTCGAGCGTACGACGCCGCCGTTGTTGGCCACATAGAGCCGGTCGTTGAAGTCGGTTATTGTGTCAATCATCGACATGCCCGCGGATCCACCCACATCCGGGAAGTCCTTGGCATCGAGATCGCAGGCGTCATGGAAAAGCGGGTCGCAGGGATCCCCGCCGTTATCCACCGCATCCAGGCCGGGGGCGGTGGGCGTTCGGTTGACCGAGACCAGGTAGGGTCTGCTTCCGCCGGTGTCCGGGAACCCGAGAAACAAGCGGTCGGAGAAGACGTGCATGGACGAGATGCCCTTGGTATTTCCACCCAGTGAGTCATCCAGGTCCACGTAGGAGAAGTCCAGGAGGTCGTCGCTGTCGCGGGTCATGTACACGTAGTCCAGATCCCCTCCCGATCTCCCCCCGGCCACGACCAGCCACTCGTCCGCACCGATGGTCCCGGAGCAGAAAATCCCCCGGCCGTCCTCGTTGTCCGGCCCGCACGCGGGGGTATTGTTCGCGCACCCGGTCGTTCCGATGGAAGGATAGGGGTCCGGGGAGTTGTTCCTGTGCGAATTGCCCGAGGTGTCCTTGAAAAATGAGAACGAGGCCGGCGTGGCAGAGCTCCCGTCGGGTTGCATGTGCACCGCGCCTGCCCCATCGGTACGGGGTCCCACCCAGATCCTGCCGAGGTACGAGAATACGAACGAGAAGGAGCTGAGGTCGCCGACTGGATCACCTGTTACCAGGTAGTCGGCACAAGAGTCGCCGGCCTCGTCGCATATCTGATCGGCGCAAGGGTCCCCGGAAAACACGCACGCCCCGGCCCCGTTGCATTGCTCGGGACCGTTGCAGAACAAACCGTCGTCGGTGCAAACCGCACCCAATGAATCGAAGCAGCCGTCCGTCGCCTCCTGGCACGTGTTGCACTCGGTCCCGGGACACGGATCTCCCGCACCAACGCACGATCCCGTTCCGTTGCATTGCTCGGCGCCGTTGCAGAACAAACCGTCGTCGGTGCAAACCGTTCCCAATGGATCGAAGCAGCCGTCCGTCGCCTCCTGGCACGTGTTACACTCGGTCCCGGGACACGGATCTCCGCTTCCCACGCACGATCCCGTTCCGTTGCATTGCTCGGCGCCGTTGCAGAACAAACCGTCGTCGGTGCAAACCGTTCCCAATGGATCGAAGCAGCCGTCCGTCGCCTCCTGGCACGTGTTACACTCGGTCCCGGGACACGGATCTCCGCTTCCCACGCACGATCCCGTTCCGTTGCATTGCTCGGCGCCGTCGCAGAACAAACCGTCGTCCGTGCAAACCGTTCCCGATGGATCGAAGCAGATGTCCGTCGCCTCCTGGCACGTGTTGCACTCGGTCCCGGGACATGGATCCCCCGCCCCCAGGCACGATCCCGTTCCGTTGCACTGCTCGGAACCGTTGCAGAACAACCCGTCGTCGGTGCAGGCCACACCCAATGGATCGAAGCAACTGTCCGTCGCCTCCTGGCACGTGTTGCACGGTGTCCCCGGACACGGATCTCCGCTTCCAGCGCACGATCCCGTTCCGTTGCACTGCTCGGTGCCGTCGCAGAACAAACCGTCGTCCGCACACGCCACACCCAACGGATCGAAGCAGCTGTCCGTCGCCTCCTGGCAGGTGTTGCACTCCGTCCCGGGACATGGATCCCCTGCCCCCACGCACGATCCCGTTCCGTTGCAACTCTCGGTGCCGTTGCAGAACAAACCGTCATCCGTGCAGGCCGTGCCCAGTGGATCGAAGCAGCTGTTCGTCGCCTCCTGGCACGTGTTGCACTCCGTCCCGGGACAGGGATCCCCAGAGGAGACGCAAGCGCCCGCCCCGTCGCAGCGCTCCTGACCCGTGCAGAAAAAGCCGTCGTCGTTGCACGGCGCTCCGGCGGGTGCCAAACAGGTGTCGTTGGTTTCGTCGCAGACATTGGAGCACTCCGGGCCTCCCGCACATGGATCGCCCGAGTGTTGGGAACAGCCTCCCCCCGAGCACGCGTCCGTCCCGTTGCAGAACAGGCCGTCGTCGCACGAAGCGGCGTTGTTTTCGTTCAGGCAGTCGAAGCCTGTGCAGCTGTCGTCCGTGCACGGGTTGCCGTCGTCGCAGTGACCGGTTTCCAAACAGGCCACGCAGGCATGGGTGCCCGGCTCACAGTAGGGCCGGGGTGCATCGCAGTCGGTGTGATCCAGGCACGGCTGGCAGGACCCCGTCGAGATGTCGCAGCGCCGGCGGGCCGGATCGGCTTGAAGGCACTCGGCGTCCGACTCGCAGGCCATGCACCGGCCACCGAGGCTGCAAATCGGCTTTGGATTGAGGCAGTCTGAGTGACTTTCGCATTCAAAGATCCTGACCGGGTCGGTCTGGGCAGGTCCTGTCTGAACCGGTAGTCCCGAATACTGATTGGTGCCGCCGGCCCCGCTTTCGAAAATCACCTCGCCTACTTCAAGCGCCTTGTAGGTCCAGACGAATTCTCGCCGGCCTCCGGGACTCGAGTCAAAAGACTCCGGCGCCGGACCCGACAGAAGTTGCACCGAACCGATGCCGGAAATAACAGGATCCGAAGGCGTAACACCCAAGGCCGCTCCTTGACCCTGATTCGAGACCTCCAGCGTCAGGGTGATGTTGCCGTCCAGCCCCACTTTTGCCGGAGACGCGCTTAGCGTCGCGGTGAGTACCTCGGGTGGAGCCGTAGCCTCGTAGGCATCCTCCAGGGTTCCGGAAAGCCCGTAGGGACCTGTCAGCGTGAGTGTGTATGTCCCGACAGCGATCCCCGGGGGAACCGTGGCCGTTAGTGTCTTGGTATCCACATGCTTTACATCTTTGAGAACGACCGGTTCCAAGGTCTCCGGTTGCCCTTGAAGGTCCAGGATGGCGGTGAAATGGTCGTCGATCACGAACTCTTCTTTCCCTTCGAGATTCCGGGTCACCTTCACGAAGAAGTTCTTGCCCTCGATGGTGACGGGTTTGGATATTTCGTTGTAGCCCTTGGCAGGATCCACTTGCTCGGGCCGGGGGGGCTGCAGACCGGCGGGATTGCAGGTGCAACCCGAAACCGGTAGCAGCGCGAAAAGCGCTAAAACCACGGTGTACCCTAATCGATGCATGATCGTGCTTCTGCCCTCCCCATGTATATCGTCAACAACATCCTTCCGTGCGCCTTTAGATAGTATTATACTCCCGCATTGCCGCAATTGCGAGGGAGACCGGCTCCATGTCTTTTCGCTCCAAGCTCATCTTCCTGCTCCTGATTGTGGCCGTGGTTCCGGTGGCGTTTTCAGGCCTGTTGTCGATCCACACGAGCCAGAAGGAGATGACCGCGCGGATCAAAGAGTTCCAGCAAAAAAGCGCCTCGCTGGTGGCGGAGACAATAGACAGCTTCTTCCTGGATGCGGTCCATTCCCTGAAATTGTCGACACAGCTGATTCCCTTCGAGCAGTTCCCCGCAAAAGATCTGCCCGATGCCCTCACGATTCCATACCGCCAATTCGACTTCGTCAACATCGTTGCGCTTCTTGACCAGGAAGGCAACCAGCTTGCCGAGCCCGCTTTCGAGATCCAGCCAAAGAAAGCAGAGGCGCTAAAGAACCACGAGTCCGTCACGGCCGAAGAGCTGGGTGAATTCGGACGCCACATTCCCCTGAAAACCGCCCTCTCGAGCGGGGTGGCCTTCGGGCCGGTCTATTTCTGCCGACGGACCCAGACACCCCGGGTGGCCATGGCCATCGCCTTTCCCGTGAAGGAGGGCAAGAGCCGCTGGGTGATGGCGGTGGAGATCTCGCTGCGAAGCATTCACGATAAGATCGTGGCAGCCGCCCCCGCCGAGGGACAGGCGTTCATCGTCGACGGCGAGGGCCGGGTGGTCTGCCACACAATAAAGGCCTTGATGAAGAAGCGGGTCTCGCTGGCGGGTATTTCCATCGTCTCCGCCGGCTTGAAGGACAAGAGCACATTCAGCCGGCGCTACCTCGCCGCTGACGGACGGGAGAATGCCGGGGCCTTTGCCTCGATTGCGTCCCTGGGTTGGGGCCTGGTCATAGCCCAGCCGGTGGAGGTGGCCTTCCTGGCGGTACACCGGATTCGCAACTACGCGATCTTCTGGGCGTGTCTCAGCTTGCTGGTCGCCGTCTTGGGGGGAATCGTTTTTGCCAGGGGCGTCAGCAGGCCGGTGCGCGAACTGGCCGAGGGCTCGATGGAGATAGCCAAGGGCGACTTCGATAAGAAGATCCCGGTGCGCTCCAAGGACGAGATCGGGCGCCTGGCCGAGACCTTCAACCACATGGCCCACGAGTTGCAGCAGTCCTTCAGCACAATCTCGGAACAGCTGGTCGAGATCCGGGAGAAGAACCGGGAGATCCAGACCTGGAACGAAGAGCTTAATGAAAGGGTCAAGAAACGCACTCGCGAACTCCGGGAGGCCCAGGATCAGATCAATCGCTCGCAGAAGATGGCCGCCATAGGCGAGCTCGGTGCCGGAGTGGCCCACGAGGTGAACAACCCACTTACCGGTATCCAGGGTTTCGCTCAGATGATGCTCGCCAAGCACAAGCCGGATGACCCCTCCTACGAGCGCCTCAGCGCCATCATCAAGGAGGCAGGGAGGATTCGCTCCATCGTCGCAGACCTGCTGCAGTTTTCCCAGGGGTCGGGGGCCCACGGCCGTGGCAAGATCGACCTCAATAACACGATCGAGAAGGCTTTGCGAATGGTTGAGGGACAGATGAAGGATCAGGGGATCGCGATCGAAAAGAGCCTTCGATCCGATCTCCCTCAGGTGTACGGCAATGCTTCTGCTCTGCAACAGGTGTTTGTTCACCTGATTACCAACGCCAAGAACGCCATGCCCACTGGCGGAACTCTTTCCCTGGAGACGGAAGAGCTCGAAGGGGGCGCCGTCAAGCTGGCCGTCGGCGACACCGGACGCGGAATTCCAGAAGCCAACCTCCCGAGGATTTTCGATCCGTTCTTCACCACCAAGGACGAGGCGACCGGAAAAGGACTGGGCCTGTCAGTCGCCTACCGGATTGTCGAGGAACACGAGGGTGTCGTTCGCGTGGATAGCGAGGAAGGCAAGGGTACCACCTTTACCGTCGTCCTTCCCGGCGCTCCCAAAAAACTTCACCTGGTGTAGCTTGACCATCCGGGCCGGTAAAGCTAACCTCATACATTGGAAATCAAGGCAAAGCGGGCGGCATGAAGCGGCAACTGCTCATTTTCACCATCATCGTTGCGGTGGTGTTCGGTATTGGTTACGCACTGTTTCTTTGGAAGACATCCGAGGAGCCAAAGGCAGACAACCAGCCGCAACTTGTGCCCCTGGTACCCGCAAAGCTAAAGAACGTTGAGGTCGTCTCCGTACAGGGCTTGGTCGAGCGCCGCGGCTCCGGAGAAAAGGAATGGCAAGCAATCGTGCCCGGTGATCGGCTCAATAAAGACGAGTCTGTCAAGACCGCGAAAGACGCAAGCGCCAAACTGCGTGTGGACGAGAAATCCGAGATTACCCTCACTCCCCGTTCCGAGTTGACCGTTCGCGAGATCAGCGACTCGGTCCACCGCTTCAAGCTGGTGCGAGGCAAGATCGGGGTGGACTACGACGTCTCTGGAGCGCGCGTCCTCAAGATCGAATCCGAAAAGAGCGGCGCGGTCGCCGAGGCCGCGGCGGGCAAGTTCGTTGTGCAAAACAGCGCCGGTGTCGTATCGGTCGCAACCACAACCGGAGAAGTGAAACTCACCGCCGAGGACAAGACGGTCGCGGTGACGGCCGGCAAGACGTCCAAGGTGCTGCCGGGCAAGGCACCCCTTGAGGCACAACCTGTTCCCGTCGCGGTCATGCTTCGGGTAGCCAACCCCCAAAAGCACATCCAGCGTGAGCGCTTCACCCTGGTGAGAGGACGGACCGACGTGGGCGCGCGGGTGCGCGTGAATGACATCCCGGCGCTGGTGGATCTCAACGGCCGCTTCGTGGTTACGGTCCCCTTGCGGGATGGACGAAACAAGCTTGTGGTCGTGACCGAGGACGTCGCCGGGAATCTAAAGACCAGGAACCTCGGCGTGATCATCGTCGACGCAAACGCCCCCATCGAACACATGGATATCCAGTGGGGGAAAAAGGGCAAACCGGGTTGATCATGTCAGTGTTTCGTGTCGCTCTTGCCGCTCTATTTTACTTGGCTGCACAAACCGGCCTTGAAGCCCCGGCGGCAGGACAGTCGGATCTCTCTTCAAGATCCCCGGGCTCGCCTAGACTGGTAATCACCGTGAAACCCGAGAAGTTGGTGCTGGGCGAGTCCACCGGCGCCACCGTCCGAGCCCGGGTGAGAAGCGCCACGGGCACTCCCGTCGAAGACGCCGTCATTCGACTGCATGTAAACGTGGGAACTTTTTCCAAGTTCAATGCGCCTAAGCCGGGCGAGATCAGCGCCGGCTACCTGCCGCCCGAAGTGTTTTTCCCACAGCTGGCCGTCATCGCCGCCGTGGCCCACACCAAGGCCGGTGTAATCCACGGATGGACGGTGTTGCCGCTGTGGGGCTCGGGAAGGGCCGAAGTCTACTCGCGCCCGCAAGCTTCGGTGAAGGTAACCATCGGTAAGGCCGTCTTCGGCCCGGTAATAGCGGACAAGCTCGGACATGCCTCTGTCCCGGTAATCGTGCCCCCCGGCATCGGCCACGCACTTGCGCGAAAGCGTAAGATTGATCTGAAAGTGACGAACATGTGCCGAGTCTCGGCCATTGCTGACGAGGAGAAGCTGGTCGCCGGCGGCGGCCGGAGTGCTCAACTAAGAATCTACGCAACTGACGCACTGGGCAAGCCGGCCCGAGAGGCGGCTGTCGGCCTGAAAGCAAACCGGGGGAGTATCTCCAAGGCCGAAAAGCTGGCCGAAGGAGTCTACCGGGCGGAATATGTCCCACCCACCAAGGTCGCTGACGGCCACGTGCTGGTCTCTGTCTTTCTCGAGGGAGACCGGGCCTCCACAGACCAGGTAGAGTTTCTTATTGTCCCGGGAGCCCCGGCCCGTCTTGTCCTTCAAGCGCAACCAGCCAGTTACACCGCCGGACAGAAAAAGCAAATCCGGCTCGCCTTGCAGGTCTTCGATTCCTTCGGAAATCCCACCTCCGCCGGCGTGATGCTGAAATCCGACCTCGGCAAGATCTCAGAGGTAGTACAGGCCGGAGAAGGCCGGTACCAGGCCGGCCTCTCCCTGCCCGACTCCTTCGTCAAAAAAAGTAAAGCGCGCATTCAAGCCTCGATCCCGGACGGACCCCATGCCGAGGCCGTGATCGAGTTGAAGTCCGCCGGAGCCGCCCGGATCGAGTTCGAAAAACGACGAGAGACGCTGGTCGCAGACGGAGATACCGAGGTGCGCTTGAAGCTGTCCGTGCTTGACTCCTTCGGCAATAGCGTCCCCGGCCTGAAGCTGAAAGCCTCGGCTTCCGAAGGGTCGCTGTCAGCCGTCACCGAAAGTGACGGTCAATATGTACTGTCCTTCACTCCTCCCCAAAAACACCTGTCTGGACATGCCAGACTGCAGGTATCTTCGGAAGGCCTAAGCGCAAGCACGGAGATCGATCTGCTGGGCAAAGTCTATTTGCTCAACCTCTCGCCGCAGGTGGGTTTTGTGACCAACTTCGGAAACCTGAATGCCCCTTACTTCTCCGGCCAAGCATCCTTGAACCTGTCTTTCCTGGGACGTGGATTTTTCTTGCTGGTCGAAGGCGGCTACTACTTCTCTAATCAAGAAGCCTCGAGCCAGGGTATTAAATCCTCGCTCTGGGTTGCCCCGTTTACCGGGTCGCTGGCCTACCGGTTTGACGTCCACGATATTGTTTACTTGTTCGCCGCAGCGGGAGGTGGAGCCTATTTCGCCGGCACCAGCACCAGGCTAGGAGATCAGCCCGCCATGAGTCGGAGCACAACCATTGGCGGCGCCCAAGCGACTATAGGCGCCGGTGTCCTGCTTGGCCCGGGACGAGCTACATTGCAACTCCGCTGCATCTACACCGAGTCACCCAATATCGAGGAACTGTCCGGAAACATCGGCGGGCTGGCCGTTCTGGCCGGGTACCAGTTCGGAATCTTCTAGACTGGATATTAGCTAAGAGATTGTATGTTTTTCTTTTTGATCCGGGAATGGAAACGGCACGAACTCAATATGTCAACTGGTCGAGACCAGCCAGACCAAGGCCATACTCAGAAGAACTATCATCGCCGGTCTCAAGAACCGTAAGGTGATTTGCCCGGCCGACAATCTCATGCTTTGTTGGGTGCTCATCGTGCCTCCCGTGAATCAGGGGTCAAGAACTGTAAGTATAGACTAGCAAGACCCGTGCCACGGGACTCTTTATTGAAATATAAGGGTTTTTCTGTGCAATGGGTTCAACAATGCGTGAATCCTGATCACAGAGTGTGCCGGAATTTCACGCCTTCTTCGCTCGATTGCATAGGCAATGGCCCAGTATCCCACCCAGTGCTTCAGCGAAACAGGTGATCGTCATGCGGCGAGAGCGCAAGCAGGCACAGCAGAAGCAGCCACAACCACAATCCGCCCGCCGGGTGATTGACCGAACATCCACAACCTTCCGCGGCCTGATGCCCCGCGTCGCTTTCCTCGCCGCCGTCCTTCTCTTCGGAGTCGGCCGGCTTGCCGGCGTCTTCACCGGCGTCTTCACCGGCGTCTTCACCGGCGTCTGCGCCGGCGTCAGGGCCCGAGTCGTCAATGCCGCCGTCACCATCCTGCATCCCGCCGTCTGGCGGCTGGTAAGGCTCTGGACAGGGCACGTCTGCCAGATTCACGGTAATGGTGCGTTGGCGGGCCTTGGTTCCCTCGGCGCTGACCACAAGCGAGACGTCCCCGGCCGTGAGCCCGCGCGTATCCCAACTTCCGTGCCACAATACAGGAAGTTCGGCATCGCGCGTCATCGGCCGGCTCTCGCCGCCATCGACGCTGAAGCTGACCGCCGTCACCAGCAGGCGATCGAACACCAAAGCACGCACGGGGTTGTCCGATCCCGTATTGCACACCTGGTAGGCGTATGGGTTGGCATCTCCCGAATGCAGCACCCGGTCGGCGGGAGCCGTGATAACGATAAAGGGCCAAGGATCGTCGCTGTCGGTGACGGCGTAGGCGAGGTAGTTGTTGTCCACCGCAATCACGGCCAGGTTCTCTTGCTTCGACTTGCCCAGGCTGTCGACCTCGTATGTCAGCACGCCGTTGTTCATGTAGGCTTCGTACACATGGCTGTGGCCGTGAAAGTAGATCGCCCCGTGCTGTCTCCACATGGCCCGGGCCTGATCCGCGTTGTCGGGCTGGTCGGGCCGGTGATGGCCGAAAACCATGATCAACTCGTCGCCGTCATGTGCCGAAAGCTCGGTCTGCATCTCGTCGAGTTCAGCCTGGCTGAAAGCGGCCGGGTCAACAAAGGGCCCGGCCTCGTCGCCCGGTGTCGCACAGGTGTATATGAAGTAGTTGCCGAAAGGAAAGTTGAGTTCGAGCGAGCGTGTCGTTTTGTTGTAGGTCGATCCGCTCAATGACCATTGAAGATAGTAGCTGAGCCACGAATCTCCGTACAGGTCGTGGTTGCCGGGAATGTCGATGTAGAAATCGGCCGGCAGGCCGGAGATATCCACTATCTCACGGTAGCGGTTCCACTCTTCCTCCACCTGGCCCGAGGCCGGCACACCGGCAATCGAGGCGTCGATCAAGTCGCCGCCGTTGATCACCAACTCGGGCTGGATGACAGGAAGCGCTTCCTGCAAGGCCCAGAAAAAGCGCGAGTCCTCGTTGTACCACTCGGTGCCGATGTGGGTGTCCGCGATATGCATGATCCAAAATATCCGCTCGGCGTCGTTGGAATAAGCGGCGCTCAAAGGGTCGGCGGCCAGAGAGCTGGTCGAGAGCACAAGCAGAAAAACCGCCGTGAAGCCAGATACGTTCCTCATCCAAAAACGCCTGTAGATCCCGGTCATGTAACTATTGTGAATGTATGTGGCCGTTCTTGTAAAGGGGCATCTCCTACTTGCCAAGAACCTTTCGCACGGTGGCCAATTTACCCTCCGTCACGGTCACCTTGATCTTCTGGTGAATGCCGCGGCCCTGATTGACCAGTGTCAGCTCATGCAGCCCGGCAGGCAACTCGATCTTTAAAAGCGGCGTGATACCCAGCTTGCGCTTGCCCATGTAAACCTCGGTCCAGGGCTTGGTATCGAAGGTCAGCCGCCCGGTCTTGGCCTTGGGCCGCTTGGTAAGTGCGGCCTGTTTGACCGCCGGCTTGTGGCTAATTACCGGCGGGCGGGGTTTTGGCACATTGACCGGCGTTAGGGGTTTGGTTACCGGGACTTCCGGTTCAACGGGTTTCTGCTGCCCGGAGCTTGTTTCCTCGACCGGCGTCGTCTTTTCATGAGTCGCCCGTGGAACCGCCACTTGCTTGACCGGCTTTGATGCCTGCCACCAGAGGAACCCAACCGTGGCCAGTCCGAGCACCAGCACGGCGATTACTACCTGCAGCCCGAGTAGCGATGAGCGGGGCCTGCCCGCGCCCGTACCGACACTGTCGCCCTCTTGGCGGATGCGCGTGGCGGCCTCGGCCAACCCGTTCGGCAGGCCCTCCTGGCCCGCCATCGACTGGGAAGGCAGCGAGTCGCTCTTGGGTTTCAGCACTCCCAACGACACACTGTCCGCGCCCTTCTCGCGGATCTCCTCGAGCAGCTTCTTCTTCGTCCGCGCGCGTTCCCCGAGCACGTCGTGGGTGTAGGCCGAGATCTGTTCGGCCTGGGCCTCGATCGATTCATCCCGCAAATACTGCCTGAGCGCGGCGGCCATCTCGGAGGCGCTTGGAAACCGCTTTTGGGGATCTTTTTCCAAAGCGCGATCGGCGATGGCCGCCAGCTTCTCCGGCACACTTATCCGGGCATCGCGCACCTTGGGAATCGGCTCGTCGACGATGGCCCGAATCATGGCCGGCTCGACGTCCCGCTTGAACAAGCGCCTGCTGGTGAGAAGTTCCCAGAACACGACGCCCAGCGAGAAGATATCCGATCGCGCGTCGACCTCGCTTCCCATGCATTGTTCGGGGCTCATGTAGGCCAGCTTGCCCTTCAGCGTCCCGACGCGCGTCTGGTGCATCTTGGTGGCTGCCTTGGCAATACCGAAATCGACCACCTTTACCATGCCGCTGAAAAGCACGATGACGTTATGCGGGCTGATGTCGCGGTGCACGATGTTTAGCGGCTTGCCGTTGTCGTCCTCGAAGTTATGAGCATAGTGCAACCCGTCGCACACCTGGGCGATTATCCCGGCCGAAAGCCCCGGGCTCAACGGCTTCCGGGCACCGGCGCCCTCTCTTGCCAGGTGGCCCAGGCTCTCGCCTTCGAGGTACTCCATGGCGATGTAGTAGTCGTCCCCGGCCTGCCCCAGGTCGTAGATCTGAACCACGTTGGGATGATTGAGCTGCGCCGCGATAACGGCCTCGTCGAGGAACATCTCGACAAATGCCTTTTCGCGCGCCAGGTTGGGCAGAATGCGCTTGACGACCACCAGCTTCTCGAAGCCGCCGATGCCGGTCTGACGGGCCAAAAAAATCTCGGCCATGCCGCCTGTGGCCAGGCGGGCCAAAAGCTGGTAACGACCGATTGTCTGGCTTGTATCCTCGCTCATCGGAGTCACATGCTAACCGCTCCGTCTGCCAAGCTCAACCCCGATCTCGTCCCCTATTTTTCCAATGTAAAACTGCACAATACACCCAGGTGGTCGGAAGCATATAAGCCGCCTACCTGCCCGCTGAACATTATCTCGCAAGAATCCACGCTGGCCGAAGTCTGCGTACCGGGAATCAAATAGATATAGTCGATCCGCCGGTTGGGCCCGTCCGAGGGAATGGTAAACCCATCCTGGCCTGGATTTATCGCCGTCCAGGCGTCGATCAGGTTCCCGGTCACACCTTCGTGTTCAGCCTCGCCGCGGAAAAAGCGCATGGCCAAAGTGTCCGGTTCGGCGTTGAGGTCACCCGCCAAGAAGCCCGCCAGGCTCGACGGGTTGGCCTGCATGAATTCGTATACAGCCAGGGCCTGGTCGGCCTTTTTGCTTTCATCTGAATCGGTGGTCATGTGCGTGCAAAAAAGCTGGATCTCTCCGTGCGGACTGTCTACCCGCGCACCGAGAACCTGTCGGGTGAAGATTACCAAATCGAGATGGGGTAAGGTGGTCGCATCGGTCCAGATCACCGGCCAACGACTGAGAATGCCGATCCCTTCGTTGAAAAGCAACGGTACCGTATATGTGTACTGCCAAAACCATTCGTAACCGGTCATGCCCGCCAACTGCTCGACCAGGCTGGGATCTTCGCCCTCCTGAACGACTTCTTGCAGGGCAACGACATCCGGCTGGCGTTGATTAATCACATCAGCGACTATTTGCAGGCGTTGCAGCGCTTCGGCCATACCGGTCAACGGATGCTTGAGATTTATGGTCAGCACCTTAAAAGTTGCCGTCTGACCGGAATCGCCGCCACCGTCGTCGTTCCCGTCAGTCGCATCGCCGTGCTCGTCGGCGCCGTCGAACGCATCGAGATTGTCACCCGCATCGATTGATCCCGAATCACCATCGTCGATCGGAGGATCCCCTTCATGGTCTGCGTCCGCATCGCCGGCATCAGCAATGTCATCGTCTTCGCAAAAGGCATCGGCATCTTCGAAGCCCGAATCATAACCGGCATCGGTCGCCGTCAACTCATCGCTACAAGCAGCCAGCGGCAGCAACCAAACGACGGCCATGAAAACATTCAATCTGTGTCTGATCATGCTTTCAATTATACACTCAAATACACTTTTCTGCCCCTGCAATTTCGAGGCCCAACCCAGCGCTTTTGAGCTTGTATGACGCGTGTGCTAGACTGCCGGCCGGGAACGAAGGAGGATCTCTGCCATGATAGTCCGCGCAATGGTTATTATCGTTCTGCTGGCGCCGGCGGCGGCTCCGGGACAGGAGCCCTTGAAACAGGCGCAGGAGAAATTCGAGCAGCTCGACTTCGACGGCGCCCTGGCCGCGGCCGGGCAGGCGTTGCAGACGGCCACCGAGTCGCCCGCCGACCTGGTCGAGGCCTATAGGATCCAGGGGCTGTGCCTATCGGCCATGGGTCGCAGCGACGATTCGCTACAGGCGTTTCGCAAGCTCCTGTCAATCGACCCCGACTTCAAGGTCTCGGCCGACACATCTCCCAAGCTGGCGGCCCCCTTCTACCAGGCGCTGGCCATCTCGCGCGAACTGAAGCCGATCTCGCTGGCGCCGCTCGCCGGAAAGGGAGACGGGCAAAGCCTGCCTCGCGTCGGGGTCAAGCTCGAGGCCGATCCGCTGCGTCTGGTCAAGGGCTTGCGCCTGTGCTTCAAGATCGGTTCGGGTGACTGGCAAAAATCAGAGCCGCTCGAGGTGCCTGAGCCGGGCGAGTTTTCACTTCCCCTGCCCTCTACCGCGGCCAAGGGCAAGATTGCATACTACTTCGAGGCATTGACCGCGCAAGGCGGCGTACTGGCCCGCGCGGGAGACGAGAAATCCCCCCTGGGCGCCGGCGCCGCGCCGCTGGCCGCTGTCGTACCGCCCGAGCAAGTCACCGGCACTAGCGGAGACCAACCACTCGGACATGAACAAGAGCAGTCGACCCAGGCCTGGTACCAGACCTGGTGGTTCTGGACGGCCGTTGGAGTCGTGGCCGCCGGCACGGCGGTCGGCGTAGGGGTCGGTGTATCCGGCGGCTCTTCAAACGATCCCGTGGACTACAAGGTAAGCGTCGAGTGAGGACATGAGAATGAAACACTTAATACCTCTTGCGGCAGCGGTCATCTTTTCGGCCTGTGGATCGAGCGGGCCGTTTTCTCTCAAGATCGTCCTGCCCGACGACGATGCCCGCAACCAGACGACAAACATCCGAGTCGTGGTCATCGAGCCTTCGGAACAGGCGAGTTGCGACGATCTCACACAGCGCAATGCGATCCCCGGCGACGATGGTTACACCTTGCTCAGCGAGATTTCCTTCGACTATCTCCCAAGCGGCCAGATCGAGCACCTCGAAAACATCGGCCCCGGCGAACTTATTTTCTATGCCGAGGCGAAAAACACATACGGGGGAGTCATTCTCAACGGCTGCAGCCGGGTGGCTACCGGTAGCCAAGGCCAACAAAAGGTCACGATTGTACTCGACTGGGTTACTACCTGTATCGAGACCAACGGAGGCGTCGAGACCTGCGACGGGCTGGACAACGACTGCGACGGGCAAACAGACGACCTGCCTGCGGCCGAACTGTGCGACGAGTTGCCCAATGCGGTGGCCAGCGCCTGCATGCACGGTTCTTGCGTCTATGCCTGCATCGACGGCTACGTCAACGTCGACGGTGATTGGATGGACGGTTGCGAGTGTCGTATTACCCACGCCGGTCAAGAGCTGTGCGACGGGCTCGACAACGACTGTGACGGTCAGACGGACGGAGCAGCCTGCACGGCCTGCTCGAGCGATGCCGACTGCACGGACGAACGAAATTGCATCGAGGGCAGCTGTACTGCCGGTGTCTGTAACACTTCGACAAGCCCCGACGGCACACCTTGCGATGACGGCGACGACTGCAGCGGGCACGACCAATGCATGGACGGGCTGTGCGCCGGCACGCCGGGCGAATGCGACGACGGGTTCCTGTGCACCGAAAACGACGTTTGCGACGAAAACGATCATTGCGCGGGGATACCCATCGAGGACTACTGCGCCGCCGGCGAAGAGTGTCGCCCCGAATGCGCCACCGATGAGTTCGGTTGCGTAACTCGGCCCGACTGGATGCAACTCGACTGTCCCGAAAGGGTTGGGTTCGACCAGCCCGGCATCTGCTCTGTCCAGTTGCACGGAGGAGAAGGCAGCGAATCTTGCGCGCACTGCACCGTCAAGCTGGTGCCCAGCGTGTTGGACGACACCAAATTCTACAGTTCCGCAAACGGCTGCGGTTTGGGCGACTGGCAGTTCGAGGATACTGGTTGCCAAACGGGCGGCTCGGCCTGGTGCCCTTTTACGTCCGGAGGGGACGGGCAATCTTGCTGCACGACGGTAGAATGCGATGCCAACAACAAGTCGCTCGATTTCAAGGCGGGCCAGTGCGCGGACAACGGCTGGCGCATTTCCAGGCTGTTCGCGGGAACCGACGCCTTCGACAGCCTGCGCGTGTGTTACCGGATCATCGAGAACTCCCCTTCCCTCGATGGCTCGCTGGAAATCATGGCCGACAAGGATGACGGTTCCGACCCGATAGAGATTGCCTGTGACCAGGCTAACGACTGGTCGGACCAGATCCCAACCGACCCGTGCGTCGATCTTCCGCTGACCGTGGCCGACTGGCCGAAGACGCGGCTCACCTTCTGGATCCAGGTAGCCCAGATGGACAGCGAGATCCTGCTGGGCAGGGCCGCGCTGTACGGCTTCCCGCCCGAGTGCAAGCAGCAAACAGCGGTTATCGATACGCTCTTCACCGGCTGTGGCATCGATGCCGCAGAACACGCAGGCTGGACCTTCAACCAGCCGGCGACCTGCGACGACACCCAGGATGCAGGCTGTGACATGACCGGCGGCCTGCTGCTCGGCACCATGAACGGCCAAAGCACGTCATCTATCAGCGCATCCTACGATCTCGATCTTCGGGGGGTCAGGGCGCCCGGTCGGCTGTGCTGGAAGCATTATCACAGCGCCGGCTTCGACGGAGGGTACAAGGTGGCTTTCAGCGGCGGTACGGGAGGTGTCTGGTACGTACAGGTGTACGAATTCGTACCGCCGCCTATCGCGTTCAACCCGGTATGTCGCGATATTTGCATCGACCTCGCGCAATTTGGCAACATCTTCGGCTCGACCGATTCTCATGTCTCGTTTTCCGGCCAGGCTATAAGCGGCGGATTGCTGATCAACAACGTGCACCTGGAAGCATCCATAGCCTGTGACGCCACCGGCTTGCTTTCGGTCGGCGCTATCGAGCCCGACGGGCAGGGAGGTTTCCAGGTCGAAGTGAGCGATACACAGGGCCTACCGCGGCGGGCGTTGCTCGAATGTTCATGGGGTTCGGGTGTCGTCGGAGCCAGCCGGGAAATCGAATTCACTGTTCCCTGACAGACAACTTTGGAGTTCGTCATGCGCAAGCTTTTTGCGTCCATTGTGTTGATTCTGTCGACGTCAATGCTTTTCCAGCCGCAGTCAGCACAAGCGCGCCCGGCCGGTCGCAAGGCCGCAAAACCGGCAAAAACCTCCCGGAAGTTCAAGAAGGCATGGAAGCGCCTGACGGTCTTGCAGCGCCGGGTCAACAAGATTCCGAGGCGCCTGGAGCCCGCGGACGATCTCGACCTGACCCTGCTACAGATGGAGGAGGAGATCAACGGCATCTCCAAGCTTGCCAGGCAAGCAGGCGATTTTGAGCTTCTGGCATTCAGCCTCGAAGTCGAAGGCCGCCTGCTTGGTGCCGCGGGGCAACCGGATGAAGAGCACAGGAAGTACGCTGAGGCCGCCGGCGTTTGCGACAAGGGCAAATGCCCGCTCAGGCACCGGCGAGTGCTCGGCGTCGCCGCCCGACTGTATGAAAAGCAAGGAAAGACGGACAAGGCTTTCGGTCTGTTCGCCGTGATCAACGCCGAGGCCGGCGCCGGTCTGCCCGTAGACAAGAAGCGTTACACCAGATCGAAAGACCTGGTCAGAACCTGCCGGGCACTGAGAAGCAAGAACGGTCCCGGTGCATGCTTGAAGCTCGAAAAAAAGTCCACCGGCAGCGCCACCTTCACAGACTTTTCCAGGCGGCACGTAAAAGGCATGCTCTCGAAAACAGCCATAGCCGAAGTGCACCGCGAGTACCTGCCGCTGTTACAGGCCTGCCTGTCCACGGCCGCCAAGCGAAGGGAAGTGCAGCCCGGAGACAACTTCGAACTGTTCTGGGCGATAACCAACCAGGGCCGAACAGATCGGTTCCAGTGCCGTCCGTCTGACAGTCAAGAACTGAATGCCTGCTTCCGCCGCGCGCTAGAGATTTTTCGCTATCCGCGATACGCAGGAGAGCGCCGCACGGTAACGCTGCCCATGACCGTGAACCGCTGACATCCCACCCTAGCGCGCCAGAATCGCATTTGACACGTAACTTTCAGCTGGCTAGGCTGGCGGCATGTCCAGCGAAGAAAAACCGAGACGCCCGGTGGACGAATCGTCCCAGACGCCTCCGGCCACCAGCCTTCCCGAGGTGTTGCTGGCAGGCACGCGCGACCTGGCACTCAACCTTCCCCGCAAAATTTTCGAGATAGACTTCGACCTGTCCGACTCGCGGGAAGAGCTCAAGAAGAAAGTGGCCTGGATCATCCGCATTCGCTTCGCGATCAATCCCGCTGTCGTGCTGCTGATGTTCTTTTCCAACTGGCAAGGCCTGACCAGGGGTGCCTCGACCCTGAGCCGCGAGACACTAATATCAACCGCCCTGGTGGCGATCGTCTCGATAGTGCTCAACCTGGCCTACTTCTACGCGCTCAGGCACGGCCGTTTCGAACTGCGCAAGTTCGTCGTCTTGCAACTCCTGCTGGACGTGGTCATATTCAGCGCATACTTCTGGCGCACCGGCGGTGTCACCAGCCCTTTCGCCTTCCTGTATTTCCTGCCGATCATCGGCGGCAACATGCTGCTCTCGCCGGCCGCCGGCATGGCAATGGCCGGCGTCGGGTCGCTTGCATATATATCGATCATAGTGCTCGAATCGACCGGCCTGATTCCCCATATCAGCTACTTCGTGGGGCTCGATCGTTTCGCCCAGCGCACCAGCTACATCGTGCTGATGTCGATAGTCAACCTGTTCGCCTTTTTAGTAGTGGCCGCGGCATCGGGGTTCTTGATGAGGACGGTGAGCCAGAAGGCCCGCGAACTGAAGGAATCAAACCTGCTCCAGGAGCGTAAGGCCAAGCTGTTCACCATGCTCTATAAAGTATCCGAGATCCTCCAGCGCCACGAGGGAATGGACCAGGTGCTGGACAGGATATGCGACGTACTGGTGATCGACATGAACGTCGATCGCGCCTTGATGTATATCATCCATGGCGATGAGTTGAAGCTCAGACGGGTAGCCTACCACGAACGCGTGCCCGAATCCGACAGGGCCGCCTTGCGGGTATCCATACCTCTCGATCCGGCCGAGGGATTGACGGCCCGGTCGGCAATCGAAAACATGCCTTATAATGTCGCCGACGCCGGTAAACAGCAGGACATCAATATCGAATTGGCCAAGAAAATCGGCCTCAATCCGTTCGCTTTAGCTCCCATGAGCTTTCGCGGCAAGGTTCTGGGCATCCTGGGCATCGACCGCAGTCGGAATTTCTCGGCCATCAGTGACGATGAATTCCAGGTTCTGCAGATATTCGCCCGCCAGGCCGGCCAAACCATAGCCACGGCTGGCAATAGCTAAGTTGGACCTCCATCATTGACAGATCACAAGCCGATAGATTAGCATGATTCGTAAGCTACCGAGATTTATCTCCGCGGAGGTTCCGCCGATGCCTCGTATTTTAATATTGCTCTTTGGCCTGCTGCTGGCCGTGCCCGCGGCCGCCCAGACCGATGCCGACGGTGGGCAAAACGAGGGTACGGGCCTCGAGCTGGTTCCGCTGGTGGACATGAAGGCTCCGCTGGTCGCCATCTGGTTCGTGGCCGATCCCGATGTGTCCATGGATGACGCCTCGGCGCTGGAGAGTCAGGTTTACGACGAGTTTTTCAAACGCAGCAAGATCCGGGTCCTGTCGCGCGAGAAGATGATCGACGAGCTTCAGAAGGCCGTGGGCGACGATCTGCAGGGTTGCCGGGGAGATGACAACTGTCTCTATAAGATCGGCAAGGCCCTGAAGGTCAAGCGTATTGTCGGCATCCAGATGGGCGGCGAGGCCAAGAACTACCGCGTGGTGTTGAAGAGCTTCGATCTCGTAAAGGACAAGCCGACCCAGTTGAATTCGGTCGTCGAGGGCAGTCTGGCCGAACTTCTGATAGGCGGTATCGGGGGCGGAGTCGCGGCGATCTTCGACAATCCCGACCAGTATGCCCCGCTCGAACTGAAGGCCCCGGCGACAGAGAAGAAAGCCGTCGCGCACGATTCAAACGTCGTTGCCAAGCAGGTCGAGCCGGCTCCTCCAGTGTCCAGGCCGGCGACAGAACCCATACACCGGAAGACCAAGCCTACCCCGGTTGCCGTAAGAAGAATCGAGCAAAAACCTGCCCCTGCCGAGAGCATAGTTGCAAAAATTCCTCAGAAACCGGGCTTTCTGCGCCGCCATCTTTGGTCGGCCATCGCACTGGGAGCCTCGGTTGCGGCACTCAGCACCGGGATCGCCCTGGGGGCAATGGGCCAGAAAATCGCCGACGATCAATCCGTGCGCTTCGACCCGGACAGTGACGAGACCGGAAGAACCTACACAACGACGGCCAACGCGATGTTTGGCATCTCGGGGGCGGCCGCCCTGACCTCGGTGATCCTGTTTTTCTTCCTCGATACGGATGACTCCGGGCTCGGCCGGGTGACGCTCGTTCCCGGACCGGCCGGAGTTGGAGCGGTGGTGAAGTTTTGAAGTTCCTTGCTGCAATCTCGTTTACGGCGCTCTTTTTCTACTCCTGCGTCTACGATCCCTCGTACAATGGAGCTGCCTGCGGTCAGGGAGACAAGTGTCCCACGGGATACTCCTGCGTAGCCGGACACTGCCTGGCCGATGCAGACGAACCGGCCGTTGACGCTGATGCCGACGATGCCGGGGGCGACTACGCCGACGAGAGTATCGACGCCGGAGACGAGGGCAGCGACGCCGGAGACGAGGGCAGCGATACCGGTGACGAGGACATGGACGCCGCCGACGATGTCGTCGACGCCGGTGACGAGGGAGGCGATGACCAGCAGCCGTGCGGAGGCGCTTGCAGCATCCAGGGATCCGGCGGCATCTACTGCGACACAACCAGCAACACCTGCAAGCAGTGTCACAACAATGAGCATTGCGGGGACAGTTGCGCAAGCTGCGCGGTCGACGCTCCCTGCACGAACATGTCCGGGGATTACTGCTGCCAACCCGTCTGTGACGCGGCCCGCGCCTGCGAGATCCTCTTCTGCGGCCACGACTGGGTCTGCCGCATTACGGAATTCAATCCCGACAAGTATGAATGGACGAGCCAAGGCTTGCCGTTTTATTGCAAGCTCTCGGAAGATCCAGGGCCGGTAAGCGCGTGGATGTCTTGTATGGATGAAAACCACCTGCGTTATTACTGCCCCTACGACGGCCTTTGCGACGGCGGCACCTGCGCGCCAAACCCAGGTCAAGATGTCGCCAAGTCTCACGACTGCGGCGCGATCTTCGGCTGCGACCCCGCTAGCAGCAGTTGCCGGACACACATGAAGGACGGGCAGCCCTGCCAGTTCAATTTCGACTGCGAGAGCTTCTGCTGCTCGCGGGATCAGAACGCAACCTGCATTACCTATGACGCCGGCAGTTGCAAGATCTTCACTACCCAGTACTGGGACTACCTTACAGACTATACCTGGACGGCCAACACTGACGATCCCGCCACCCGGCATGACCTGGCTTCATGGTCAAGATCCGATGGACATAACGGAGCCCATTGCGATCACGATCGGGAATGCGACTCGGGCTACTGTCGATGGTTTGCAAGTGTCACTGACGACCGCTGCGACTTCCAGGGTTGTGTCGACGTCGGTGATGCAACAAAAATTCGCGAAACCTATTTCTGTCCCACCGGCGATCACGCTCAGCACATGGCCGTCGTCACCAACGGAGATCCCGTACCACTTGTTAACGACTGCCCGCCGTGATGATATTTGAAGGTCATCCCTGCCCGACGTTGCTCACCGGCCACGGTCGGGGGATAAACATCTTCTTGAAAAGATCAATGGCGTAGCGGTCGGTCATTCCGGCCAGGAAATCGCACACCATGCGCCTCCTGGGTTCGGGCATGTCGGGCACGCGCTGATCGGACAGCTTCCCGAAGAGCGTGGGTTGCTCGATGAACAAGTTGAACAGTTGCTCGAGCATGGCGTGGCACTTTATGAACTCGTCGTGCACGGTTGGGTTGTCGTAGACATGCTCCCAGAGAAAGTCGCGCATGTCGCGGATGGCCGCCTCCATGTCGGCGCCGATCTTGACCAGCGGTTCCCGGTCGAGGTCGGTGTTACCCAGCACGTCCTTTACCGCCCGGGCGATGCGTTTTGAATGCGTACGGCCCAGCACGCCCAGCAAGCTTGAGGGAATGTCTCCCTGCTTGATGATGCCTCCGCGCAGCGCATCGTCGGTGTCATGGTTGACGTAGGCGACGATGTCGGAAATCCGCACCAGTTGGCCTTCGAGCGTGGCCGGCAGATCCTTGTCCACCCCGCGCATTATCTTTCCGCGCCCCTTGGAGTGCTTGGCGATGCCGTCTATGACCTCGAAGGTCAGGTTGAGACCGCGACCGTCGTTTTCCAAAACCTGTACCACTCTGACGCTCTGGTCAACGTGCCGGAAACCCCCGGGCATCAAGCGGCGCAATGCATCCTCGCCCGCGTGTCCGAAGGGAGTGTGCCCCAGGTCGTGTCCCAGGGCGATCGCCTCCGTCAGTTGCTCGTTCAGGCGCAGAGCCCTGGCCAGTGTCCGCGCGATCTGGCTCACCTCGAGGGTGTGCGTCATGCGAGTGCGATAGTGGTCGCCGCGCGGGGAGAGGAAAACCTGGGTCTTGTGCGGCAGGCGCCTGAAGGCCTTGCAGTGCAAGATCTTGTCCCGGTCGTGTTGAAAGGCCGGCCGCACCGGGCAACTCTTGGCTTGCCTCTCACGGCCCCTGGACGAATCCGAAAAGGCGGCCGCCGGGTGAAGCACCCGGTGTTCCTTTTGCTCGAGCATCTTCCTGATGTGCATCGAAACCTCCCGGCTGCTTAGGACATCCCCTCAGTTTTCGAAGACCAGATCCACCTGGGGTGGATAGAGCCTGACCGATTCAACCCGTGCCTTGACCGGCATTCCCAGTCGGTATGTCCGCCCATTGCGCTTGCCGGTCAAGGTCATGGCCTCCTCGTTGTAGCCATAGTAGTCATCGCGCATCTTCGAAATATGTACCAGTCCTTCGATGCCTTGCGGCAGGAGTCTTACGAACACGCCGAAGCCGGCCACGAACGAGACGCTGCCTTCGAAAACCTGTGCGATCCTTTCCTGCATGAAGGCCGCCTGGTACAGAGCCGCCGCGGCCCGGTCGGCCGCCAGGGCCAGTCGCTCGGTGCGCGAGCAGGCGTCGGCGATGCGTTGCGCGTCCGCTTCGGTCATGAGACCCGATTTTTTCCCGGCCTGGGAGATATTGTCAGCCAGGGATAGTTCGTCCCCGGCGGCCGGGTCGATGCAGGCACCCAGTTGCCGGTGTACGGCCAGATCCGGATAGCGTCGGATCGGCGAGGTGAAGTGCAGGTAGGCGGAGCTGGCCAACCCGTAGTGACCTTCGCAAACAGGCGAATAGGCGGCCTGCATCATGCTACGTAACAGTAGTTGGCTCAGGACACTTCTTATGGGCTTTGCTTCAACAGATCGCAGGTAAGCGTTGAGCGCCGCCGCCCGCGGACTGGCGCCGAACGAGACCGGGGCACCCAGGCTCCGGGCAAGCCTGGAGAAGGCTTCGATCTTCTGCGCATCGGGCGGCGGATGAACCCGATAGACGGCCGGGATCTCGTTGCGCTCGAAGAAGGTTGCCACCGCTTCATTGGCGGCTACCATGAAGACTTCGATCATCCGATGCGCGAAGAAGCGCTCAGCGAGCAGGATCTCGCTTGGCCGGCCGTCCGTCCCGAGCTGGATTCGCGACTCGGGTAAATCGAGATCCAATGCCCCCCGCTCGGACATCCTGGCAATAAGCGAGCGGGCGCAGGCCGCCATGTCGAAAAACTGCGTCCTGTCATGGCCGTCCAGCGCCTGTTGCACCTGGGCATAGCTGAAGCGGCCGGCGCTGCGCATAAGGCTGCGGAAAAAACGGGCCGCACGAACGGTGCCGGCCTGGTCGATTTCCATCTCGACCGTCATGGCCGGCCGATCGCGGCCCGGCGCCAGGCTGCAAAGATCCTCGGACAGGCGGGACGGCAGCATCGGATAAACCCGGCCCGGCAGGTAGACGCTGCAGCCGCGCCTGAAAGCCTCGGCATCGAGGGCGGAACCCTCTGCGACCAGGGCCGAGACATCGGCAATCGAGACCAGCAACCGGAAACCGCTTCCCTCTTTGCTTACAAAAACAGCGTCGTCGAAATCCTTGGCGTCTGGAGGATCGATCGTCACCAAGGGAATTTGGCGCAGGTCTCTCCTCGGGGACGCGGCCGGGTCGAAATCGATTTTCGCCGTCTCGGATTCCACTTCGTCGGGAAAGCCCTCATCCAGACCGTGCTCGATGATCAACCTTGGAAGCTCGGTGGACAGCAGGCCGGGCTCACCGAGCACGCGTAGCAGTTCTCCCCGCGGCCTTGCACGCGAAGCGGGATCGGCCACCCGCACGGCCACGATCACACCTTCCGGGATGCGCCCCGCCACTCGTTGTTCCAGTGTAATCGGCCCGGGCAGGCCCTCGCCATCGGGAACCATCACGGTCTGGCGGCCCTTGTGCAATAGCACACCCACCATCGGACGCCCTTCCTGTGTATCGCGCCGCTGTGCCAGGCGGTATTGCCCTTTGCCCGGAGAAACCACGCGGCCGACCTGCATCAACGAACGAACCAGGCGCCTGACCCGGCGTCTCTGCTCACTGCCGATACCCAATCCGGCCAGCAGCTTGCGCATCGTGACAGGGAAGTCTCCCGCCCGCTTCAGATGAGCGATGATCATCTCGCTAACTTTTTCGTCGCTGAGTCGGCTCAAGGATGACCCAGAAAGGTCTTGGCGTTGTCGTAGACGACCATACGAATCGTCTCTTCGGCAAGGCCGCTATCCCGCATGGCCGAGATGGCCGCCGGTATTCCAAAAAGGTATGAAGGATTGGAACCCATGTCGGTCGAAAGAACCAGGCGCGTGGGATCGTTGGCGGCAACAATATCGCAGGCCTCGGCGGGCGAAAGCTTGGCGGGGTGTACGCTCAGGCCCAGCAGGCATCCCGAGCCCAGCGCCTCGGGTAATACTTGCTCGTTCAAGTGATCGAGCAGTACTCGCTCCGGCGCGAGGCGGCTGGTTGCGATCATCTCCAGGATCCTGCCAAGCAGAGCCTTTTTGTTCTTTCGGGGGGTGTGCAGGACAACCGGCAGGCCTACCAGAGCAGCAATTTCGAGTTGCGCGTTCAGCACCCGCTCCTCCTCGGCCCCGCCGTGCTGCAGCCCGATCTCTCCCAGGGCTGCGGCCTGGTGGTCGCGTAGTGTGTCTTCAAAAGCGCCCAGCAATTCATCAACTCCATGGGCCGGAATACCCGCGGGGTGAATCCCCAATGCCAGGTGGCAACGCACACCGGCAGCCTCTACCCGGGGACGGTCGACCCGGGCAAGCCTGTTGAAGTGATCGAGCACCGACCCGGGACCCCTGAAGCCGCCTTCCTCACCGGCCACGGCGACGATGCCCTCGCATCCGACCGCTGCCAGGCGGGCGAAATCTTCACTCGATCGGTTATTGGCATGAACGTGTGCGTCGATAAATTTCATCTGCATCATGAGCAGGCCGGATGGTATGCGCACATTAGTATCCTCGTCAAGGGACCATTGACCCCGGTCCGTGGCTGGCATAGCCTGTTTGCATGAAGCAAGCTTTGAACTCTTTTCTGATTGGTGTCGCCGGCGGGACCGGGTCGGGCAAGACGACTTTAACACAGAAAATAATCACCGCCCTCAAGCACAAGCCGGTCAGTGTGCTGCGGTCGGACTGGTACTACCGTGAACAATCCGATATCCCGCCCGAGGAGCGTGCGCGGCTCAACTATGATCATCCGGACGCGCTCGAGTTCGACATGCTGCGGCGGCACCTGAAGGCCCTGCGGGCCGGCCAGGCGATCGAGGCCCCGCGCTACAACTTCGTCACCCACAACCGCGTGAAAAACACCGAGACGATCAACCCCACACCGGTGATCATCACCGAGGGCATCCTGCTTTTTGCCGACGAAGACCTGCGCGAGATGTTCGATTTGAAGATCTTCGTCGACACCGACGGCGACCTGCGCCTGCTCAGACGCCTGCGGCGCGATGTGTCCGAGCGCGGGCGCTCGTTTGAAAGTTGCATCAACCAGTACCTGGACACCGTCAGGCCGATGCACGAGACTTTCGTCGAACCGACCAAGAAACACGCCGACATCATCGTTCCCGCCAGCCAGCCCAATGAAAAGGCCATCAATATGATCGTCGACATGATTCACAGGCGCTCCGATCGAATGAACAGGTGATAGATGAAGGAGCAAGAATGAAAAAGATATTCACGACTCTCCTTTTCTTCCTGGCGATCATGTTCAGCAGTTCGGGGAAGGCGGAGCCGGCCGGCGGCAAGCTATCCCGGGACCTGGTCGAGATCGTCTCCGGCCGGGCGCAGCCCGGCGGTCCCGTCATTCTGCGAGCGACGACAGCGCGCGGCCGCAGGTCGGCTCCTGTTGCGCGCTTGGCCAGGTCGTTGGTCGAGCGATTTGCGCCGCTCTACTCAACCGACGATGCCAGCGGCCGGGGCATGGTCTGGCTGCGTGTTTCCGAAAATCAGGCTGCCGCAGCCGCGCTGGAACTGGCCGCGCACCCGGATGTCATCTGGGTGGAGCGTTACGTTCTTCCCGTAATTCTCAACGATAACTCGACCTGGCTGATGCAATCGGCGTCCGAGTCGCAAGGACGCACCGTCTTCCGCAAGGGCCTGACCGGCTTCGGCCAGGTGGTCGGCGTGGCGGACAGCGGCCTCGATGCCGATGCCTGCCAGTTCCGCTACGGCGCAGATCGCAGCGCCGTCACACTGTCCACCGGCTTCCCTCAGCCGCCGGGATCAATAAAGGACAAGCCCGACAACAAGGTAATCACTTACTTCGTCGTCGGATCGGCGGAGGCCTACGACGACGGCACCGGCGGGTTCCACGGAACCCACACGGCGGGCGACATGGCCGGTGACAACTACGAGCACCCGGCAACGATAAGCGCGGCCGGCCATGATGCGCATGACGGCATGGCGCCCGGCGCGCAGATAGTCTTTCAGGACATCGGCGCCAATGACGGCACCCTGCGCGGCCTGCTGGGTATATCGATGTACGACCTGCTGCTGCAGTCTTACCGGACGGGCGCCAGGATCCACAACAACAGCTACGGCAGCGCCAGCATTTCGGTCGGCTACGACAGCGACTCGGCTTCCATAGATGAGGCCACCTGGCGCCTGAATGACCTGGTGGTTGTTTTCGCCGCCGGCAATTCCGGCGCCGACAATAGTGGAAACATCATCCCCAGCAGCTTAGGCGGCACCGGCAGCACCTCCAAGAACACACTGGTATCCGGAGCCTCGGGCCCGGTGGAGATGAACCTGTTTGGAACCATGTACTATCTGCAGAACGACCTGGTGTTCTTCTCGTCCCAGGGTCCGACCGCCGACGGCCGCATCAAGCCGGATGTGTGTGCGCCCGGCCTGGTTTTCTCGGCCACCACCAACGCCAACACCGTGATCGACCTGGGCTGCTGCGACTACACCCAAAAAAACAACAAACGCACCAGCAACAACGAGGACGACAACTGCAACGTAGACCAGGACTGGCCGACCATGGGAACCAGTTTCTCGTCCCCCCTGACAGCCGGAGCCGCAGCACTGGTGCGCCAGTATTTTACCGACGGCTTTTGGCTGGCAGGCAAATCGAGCCCGGCCGACGGTTTCAACCCCACCAACGCCCTGGTCAAGGCGGTCATTGTCAACGGCGCCATGCCGTTGACCGGCGTAATTGTCGGCATGGGAGGAGACAGTCCGCTCAGCGCCCCGCCTTCCTTCGCTCAAGGCTGGGGGCGGGTGATGCTGGAAGACAGCCTCTATTTCGAGGGAGACGAACGGGTAACTCTGGTGCTCGACGACGTTCCCAACCCGCTGGCCGACAATCCAATGCTGGCCACGGACGCCGAACTGCACCCATTCTCTTTTGGGGGGCCGGCTATGCAGACGGGAGACGAGGCAAGCTGGCAATTGCCGCCGGTAGCATCTGACGGGCTTTTAAATGTAACCCTGGCCTGGTCAGATCCCCCGGCCGAACCCGGCGCCTCGGAGACGCTCATCAACGACCTCGACCTGGAGGTTGTATCCTCCCAGGATGTAAAGTTTGTCGGCAACAAGAACTTCGATGCATCCGGACATTCGCAGGCTTCAACTGGCAATGAAACGGATACGGCAAACAACCTCGAGCAGGCGATCTTGCTCGATCCCGCCGACGGCCCCTACCGGGTCAAGCTGAGCGCCCCGAGGGTTTCAGGAAATGGAGAGGCCGGCAGCGACTCACAAGGCTATGCACTGGTAGTCAGTGGCCGATTCCTGGCGCCCGTGCCGGAAGGCTTGGAACCGGCCACGGGCGTGCCCGACACCGGACTTACCGACGTCAAGCTGAGCGGCTCCAACTTCGTACCCGGCATGCAGGTCGATCTGGGGCCCGGAATCCAGACCTCCTGACATACCCCATCTAACCTCCTGAAAACACGAGCCTCCG
>CAZXHT010000066.1:32013-35138 GCA_964640665.1 uncultured Myxococcales bacterium | reverse complement strand
GGGCCGTTGCTGCAGCCCGCGGCGACCACCGCCGGGCAGTTCGCCTCGCAGAAGTCCTCGCCGTCGCCGCTGCTGCAGCCGGGGATGGCCGTGAACAGCACCGACAGGGCGATTGTGGCCAGGGTAACCATCTTCGATCTCATGGGAATCCTCCTTGAAGCGATTTGGATTTCGGTCAGGCCCCGATGCTAACCGCGATTCGGATCGACTGTCAAGGCGCCAAGCCGAGGTGGCCTATTCCCCCGTACCCGGTTCGCGTTACTCTCATGTCAGGAAGGATGCTGCTTTTCCTATTTTGCCGTCCCCGTATTTCGTGTTTCCATTACCTGAAGAGAGGTTGGGGTGATAGGATGGTCGCATGAGCAAGGAGACTTCCCTGATACCCGTCTTGGTCATGGCGGCCGCCGCCCATGGCGGGGGCAGCTGCGGACCCTCCGAGATCGAGGCGGGCCGGGCAGTGATGTTCGCCGGCCTGCCGGTTTTACTGATCACCCTCGGCTTCATGCTTCTGTTCTTGTGGCTGTGGCGCAAGGTGAAACCCGAACTCTCCATGGAATGGAAGCCGGCCGGCTTCGCCCTGGGAGCGACGGCGCTTTTGTGCGTGCTTTCGCTGGCAGGTGTCCCGTCGGACGGGAGCGGGCGGGGCTTGCCATTAGGGGTGTCCGGGGTCATGGAGTGGGTGCCCTTCGCCATGATGGCCGCGGGAACGACCTACCTGCTGTTTGTGCTTGTTGTTTGGCGCATCTGGTTGCTGCTCGGGCCGAAGACGGCCTTCGGCTGGGCGTTTCTGCCGCCGCTGGTTTTACTCTGGTTGCCGGCGCCGCTGATGGGCTTCGGACTGACCGAGGGCTGGATGGACTTCTGGACGGCGGCCTGGGTGTTTCCCGGTTACTGCGGCATAGTGACCGGCCCGGTGTTTCTGATCCTGCTGATCGAGATTCTGGTTCGTATCCGGCTGGCAAGACGTACAACCAAAAATCCGGAAGTGAATCATGTGCGGGCTGAGTCGCGTTGAAGTATCACACAGCCCCAATAAAGCACCGTCCCCGTGCCAGGATATTCCGTCCCCGAATTCTAGACTCCACCTTTCCCCTTTGATTTCAATCGAAATACGGGTAGTCCTTCCTGAACACGCCCACCTTTAGCTGCCCAGCAAAAAGTGCCAGCCGATCCGGTATTTCTTGACATTGCTATAGCCAGATGGCTATAATATATTCATGAACATTTGTTACTACACGACGGCATCAGGTCGAATGCCGGTTATCGACTACATCAAACGCCAGGCAAAAAAAGAAAGAGCCGAAGAAGGAAATCGAGTTGGCGGAGAAGAGGATGAATGAGATTCTTGAGTAAGGAGAAAAAGACAATGGCCAAGGGAAAGAAAACCTCTGCAAAGGTCAGAGAGATCTTCAAGAAGGATTTCGCCGATCCTGAATTCAGGGTACTGTTCGATGAAGAGCGGGCCAGAAGCGAGATCGCTCGAGCGGTAATGAAGGCAAGAAAGGCAGCTGGTCTCACTCAGGCAGAACTTGCGGATAGGGCAGAGACAAAACAAAGTGTAGTTGCCCGTCTGGAATCCGGAAACGATTCCAGAACGCCATCCCTCCCCCTTCTATCCAAAATTGCGGCGGCTACCGGCAGGCGTCTAGTACTCGATTTCGAGAAGGTCAATAAAAAGGCCGGCTGATTCGATCCCACTAAGCGGCCTCAGAAGACGTAGCCTACCCCGGCAAATAGTGCGAAATTGTAGGTTTCGATGGCGTGGACCTTGGCGCCGGTGACGGTTGCGCCGCTGGTTGTGACATCCACCCGGTCGTCATATTTTTCGGATTGGCTGAGGTTGAAGCCTACTCTCAGGTTAATCGGAATTATCAACTTCCAGATCTTGATGCTGATTCCCAACTCGGTGTCCAAAAACGTCCCGCTGGTCTTGTCGGCCTGGTAGAGCGGTTTCAATAACGCGTCCGCTTGTTGCTTCTGTGCGTCCGTCAACTTGGTGCGATAGTCGATGTCAACTCCGGCACCCACGCCTATTACGAACTCCGGTCCCAGTCCCAGGCTCAGCTCGACGTTGCCCAGCGGCAGGATGCCCTTTACGATCAGCGGGATCCTGATCTGCTTGAAACGGGTGTAGTAATCATATTCGAAGCCGCTGATGGTCTCGTTGTACTTGAGTGAGTTGGCCTCGAACAATAAGTCCGCCTCGAATCCCAAGTATCCCAGCAGGCTGACTTCGACAAAAGCCCCGCCCCCGCCTCCTACGAAAAACTGGCTGTCGCCCCAGATCGGCTCAGAACCGGGCAGCTTGTCATCGGGATCGCTCCACAGGTTGCAGGTTAAAGCGCCCTTGACCCCCACCCGGAGATCCCAGGAAAATTCCGCCCGGGCAGTCTGGGACATCAGCAGCACGACGAACATGATTGCCAGGCGTCTCATCTTGGCTTCCTCTTTATCATGCCCAAGACCAACAGCAGCACCAGGGAGCCGCCCGGGCTTTCGCCTGCCCGGCTGCCGCAGGCGCAGCCCGCGGAAGGCTCCGAGGCGCATACTTCACCTTCATCGATATTGCCGTCGCAGTTGTCGTCTTTAGAATTGCAGGTCTCCGGGGCGCCGGGGTTGACGTTGAGATCGGTCTCGTCGCAGTCAGTCCCGCCGCAGGCGGCATCGTTGTAGCCGTCATGGTCGGCGTCCGGGCATCCCCTGGAGATACAGCGGTAGGCGCCGGACGCGAGAGTGCAGTCTTCGCCGTCCGCGCAGGCATCGCCGCAAGCCGAGCAATCCTGTTCGCTGCCCAGCGCGGTCTCGCAGCCGTCCGCCGGGTTTGCGTTGCAGTCGCCGTAGTAGTCCGCGCAATACGCGATCCGGCAGCTACCGGCCCTGCATTCTCCGACCGAGTGGGCGAACTTCGCCGTGCAGGAATCTCCGCAGGCGCCGCAGTTGTCGTCCGTCCCGAGTTCGACCTCGCATCCGTTGGCAACCTGAAAGTCACAATCGGCAAAGCCCGGATTGCAATCGCCCTTGACGCATGTTCCGTTGAAACAACTCCCCGCGGCATGGGCGAAGTCGTCGGTGCAATCATCCGTGCAACTCGAGCAGTGCGAGTCGCTTCCAAGCACCGTCTCGCA
>CAZXHT010000066.1:28096-31913 GCA_964640665.1 uncultured Myxococcales bacterium | reverse complement strand
CGTCTCGCAGCCGTTCGAAGTCGCCCCGTCGCAATTTGCATAGCCCCCAAGGCAAGCGCCCATGACGCAAGCGCCCGATTGGCAGATTCCCGAAGCGTGGGTGAAGTCGTCTGTGCAGTCGTCCGTGCAACCGGAACACTGCGTATCGCTTCCAAGCAGAGTCTCACAGCCGTTGCCGGACGCCCCGTCACAATTTGCATAGCCTCCAAGGCAGGCGCCCATGACGCATGTCCCCGACTGGCATGTCCCTGCCGCGTGGGTGAAGTCGTCTGTGCAGTCGTCCGTGCAACCGGAACACTGCGTATCGCTTCCAAGCAGAGTCTCACAGCCGTTGCCGGACGCCCCGTCACAATTTGCATAGCCTCCAAGGCAGGCGCCCATGACGCATGTCCCCGACTGGCATGTCCCTGCCGCGTGGGTGAAGTCGTCTGTGCAGTCGTCCGTGCAACCGGAACACTGCGTGTCGCTTCCAAGCGCCGTCTCGCAGCCGTTGGAAGCCGCCCCGTCACAATCCGCCCAACCGCCGTCGCAGGTGACTATCCCGCAAACACCCGAGACACAGGAATGCTGGTTGACGTGGGGCAAATCGCAGTCAGCGGGTCCCTGGCAGCCGCTCGCCACAAGGGGGATCTCCTTGGTGATACAATGAACCGATCCGCCCGCGGTTATCGATGCATCGGAGTCGACCGGCACCACCGAATATCCCGGCAGGGCCGCCTGATAAACCTGCTGCGCCTGCAGATTGTCGGCGCCCGAGTAACTTGGAATGATGGCGGTCTGGTTGACGATCAGCGAGTTGGTATAGGTGTACCAGGTGCCCCAGTCGTACCAACCGGGAAGCCTGTAGACCTGGTAGTATTGTCCCGGCGCGCACTGAAGCGCCGCGAAAAATGCGGCCGCGTCATCGAGCGGTATCGTGAAGGGGTCATCGCCGGTCTGGGCCACCAATACCTTACAAGGCGCTAATAGCTTTGCGAACATGTCGATGTGGCCGGTGCCGTCGGCGGGATCTCCCCCGCCGTCCTTGGCGTAGTCCAGTGCATAGATGTTCGCGACACCGTAGTAGTCCCGCAGAAGCCCGTCGACCTGAGACTGGGTCAGCCCGCTGTTCCAGTCGTAGATGCGCTTGGTCAGAAACAGGTTGCCCTGCCCGTCCGTCATCAGGTTGCCGCCGTCGAGAATCAGCGTCGTCGAGTAGCAGCTTGCCCCGGCAAAAGAGGCCACCTGGCAGGGAACGGCATCGTCGTCGGGACGCGAAGCATAGTGCCTGTAGGTAGTGTCGACGATACCCAACACTCCGCTGACCTCGTCGATCCCGTAAGGGCCGTAGTCCCTGGCCCAGACGGAATCGAAGTCGAAGTTCAGGCTCTGGTACTGGCTCGCAGGCACCCCGGAAATACTCGACGGCCCGCCGACCATCCAGACTTCGGCCCCGGCGGCGGCCGTAGCGGCAGAGATCTCCTGCAGCATGCCGGTGTAGCTGGTCCAGGTCATGACCACGGCCTCGGCCGGCTCGTACTCCGCCGGCAGGCGCAGTCCGGATGCGGGCGGCGTGCGATCCAACACCACCGGAGGGGGGGCCTGTCTCTGGATTTCAAGCTCTTCAGCCGTAGCCCAGTTTGGAAGGCTTGTGGAAACACTCTCGCCCGCGGACAGCCGCGTAAAAGAATCTCGCGCCCGATCCCGTCCGTCACCGCACGAGCATGTCAGACCAACTGAAACGAGCAAGGCAAGCGGAAGTATAAATTTGTTCATGAAAGACGCACTCCCGAATGATTTCGTACCGTCCAGACCGGCAAATATTATTCCGCCCGGGAGAAAAAGTCACACTGTTGCCTGCTCACCGATCCGTAAGAGCCTCGAGCGCATGCGGCTTATATGGGTCGAGGGCCAGTAAAACCGCCCACAGGCTGGACAGCGGGCAATCCGCGTTTGCGTCTCTTTGACGTGAAGCGGAAGACGATCGCCGATCTCCCCGGGATCGGCTGGCTCGAGCGCGTGGTTGCAGCGTATGCAGCGGCTGAAGGCCGCCGCCAGCGGATCGATCTGGAAATGACGAACCACCTGGAGAATCTGCTCGGAGGGGAAATTACTTTCTACAAAAAAAGACGGCCCCAGTCGCCGGCGCCGAAGCAGGCGGGTATCGCGGGTGAGCAGGACGCGTTGCTCGGCCAGGGCCTGCTCGACGATGTCTTCGCGTTTTCCCTCGCGGATGTAGGCGCAGTCGAGGCCCATGATGCGCAGCCACTTTGCGAGGCGCCCGAGCATGCGATCGGCGAGAAAATAACGTGAATTTATATTCATATCTCAAGAGGAAAGCTACCAAGCTGAAAGGCGAGTTGACAAGACGCGTTTTTCAAGGACTTAATGGGCGGTCTTTGACTCCTAACCTGGAGGAAACATGAACTTTCGCAAGTTGATTACAATGGTATCCGTTCTGGCCTTCTCGGCACCGGCACTTGCCCAGCAACTCAACGAGATTCGCATCGATCAACCCAGCTCCGACAACGACGAGTATTTCGAAATCGCCGGCACGCCGGGTCTGAGCCTTGACGGCCTGACTCTGATCGTCATCGGCGACGGCTCGGGCGGCAGCGGTACGATCGAGGCGGTGGTCGATCTGACCGGGCAGGTCATTCCCCAAGACGGCTTCTTTTTAGCCGGCGAGAGCACATTGAGCATAGCAGTCGCTGATTTTACAACCAGCCTCAACTTTGAAAACAACGACAACGTCACATTTGTTCTCGTATCCGGCTTCACGGGATCGAACGGCGAAGATCTCGACACCGATGACGATTGCCTACTCGATGTCACGCCGTTTTCCAGTATCATCGACGCCGTCTCGCTGGTCGAGACGCCTCTTGGCCAGGGCGGCGAATGCTACTATGCCACCGCGATCGCCGGCCCTGACGGTTCGAACGTGCCCGGCCACGTCCTGCGTTGCCCGGACGAGGTCGGCGTCTGGGCCATCGGAGACTATGATCTCACGGCCGGGATCGATACGCCGGGAGACTCCAACGCGGACATCGACCTCGACGGCGACGGGCTGACCTGCGCGCAGGACAATTGCCCCAATGTGGACAACCCGGGGCAGGAAGATATCGGCGAGATCAACAACGGCAACACGGCCGACGGCATTGGAGACGCCTGCGACAACTGCCCGACCATCGAAAACCAGCACCAGTGGGACTGGGATGCCGACGGCCACGGCGACAGCTTCGCCGGCGCCTGCGACAACTGTGACGGAGTCTACAACCCCAACCAGGCCGACACCGACGGCGACGGCGCAGGAGATGCCTGCGACGATGACGACGACGATGACGGCATTCCCGACGCCACCGACAACTGCCCTCATGTTTCCAACGCGGGCCAGGAAGACGCCGATTCCGACGGTAACGGCGACGCCTGTGACCTCTGCCCGGGATTCGACGACGCCATCGACGCGGACTCGGACGGCGTCCCGGACGGCTGCGACGCCTGCCCCGGATTCGATGACACCCTCGACGCGGACGGCGACCAGCTACCAGATGACTGTGACGCATGTCCCAACGACGCAGACAACGACATAGACACCGACGGTGTATGCGGCGACGTCGACAACTGCCCGGCCGTGACCAACTCGGGGCAGGAAGACGCGGATGCCGACGGCTTCGGCGATGTCTGCGACAATTGTCCGGACATAGCGAACTCGGGCCAGGAAGACGCAGACGCAGACGGCGTCGGCGATGTCTGCGACAATTGCCCGGACGTAGCGAACTCGATCCAGGAAGACACAGACGCAGACGGCTTCGGCGATGCCTGCGACAATTGCCCGGCC
>CAZXHT010000066.1:25129-27996 GCA_964640665.1 uncultured Myxococcales bacterium | reverse complement strand
CGGCTTCGGCGATGTCTGCGACAATTGCCCGGCCGTAGCGAACTCGGGCCAGGAAAACACAGACGCAGACAGCTTCGGCGATGCCTGCGACAATTGCCCGGCCGTAGCAAACTCGGGCCAGGAAGACACAGACGCAGACGGCTTCGGCGATGCCTGCGACAATTGCCCGGCCGTAGCGAACTCGGGCCAGGAAGATACAGACGCGGACGGCTTCGGCGACGCCTGCGACATCTGTGCGGGTCACGACGATGCCGTCGACACCGACGCCGACGGCGTTCCCGACGGCTGCGACATCTGCCAGGGTCACGATGATGCAGTGGACGCAGACGCTGACGACGTTCCCGACGGCTGTGATGTCTGCGAGGGTCACGACGACGCCGTGGACGCGGACAGCGACGGCGTGCCCGACGGCTGCGACGCCTGTCCGGGCTCAAACGACACCCAGGACGCCGACGGCGACCAGGTTCCCGACGGCTGCGACAACTGCCCGGCCGATGTAAACACGGATCAGGCCGATGCAGACGCCGACGGCGTCGGTGATGCCTGCGACGCCTGTGCGGGCCATGACGACGCCGTGGATGCGGATTCGGACGGCGTTCCCGACGGCTGCGACGTGTGCGCCTATGGGAATGACGCGCTCGACGCAGACTCCGACGGCGTGCCCGACGACTGCGACATCTGCAGCAACGGGCCCGACAACGACGATGCAGACGCGGACGGCGTGCCCGACGCCTGCGATAGCTGTCCGGGTTCGGACGACTCAATAGACGGCGACGCCGATCAGGTGCCCGACGGCTGTGACAACTGCCCGTTGGTATCCAACACCGACCAGGCTGATTCGGACGCCGACGGCATCGGCGACGCCTGCGAGACCGAAAGCGGCGGCTGTTCCTGTTCGAGCAGCGGGCGTGCGGCCCGCGGCGCCTGGCTGTTTGCCTTGTTCGGCCTGATTTTGGCGCTGCGACGCAGGAGATGAGGCAATCCGTCCGCCAAACGCTATCCCGATTGCGGCGGGGCTCCTGTCCCTGTCATTATTCACCGGCTGCGGCGAGGGCGGCGGTCCTGTCGACGGCGGACTAGATTTCGACTGGCCCACCTGCGATCAAGTCAGCACGACCGTCAGTCTGGCCGAAAAGGCCGCTTACTTCGACGAGGTCGCAAGCCGGCGTCACCTGGCCGGAGACGGCCTGCTGCGCAACATCACACTAATTGAGAATCTCGAAAGCGTCGAGAACTGGCACCACGTCGAGAACACAATCCTGTGGAGCGGGATGTATATCGCCTCACAGGCTTTTCGATACGCGGTCAGCGGGGAACCCGAGGCGGTCGCGAACGCCAAGATCGTCGTCGCCGCCTTGCGGCAACTGACCGGCGTGACCGGGGTCAGGGGTCTCTACGGCCGCTCGTTTGCGAAACCGGGCGTGTCCTACAACTACGACGGCAGCGGCACCACCTCGTGGACTGCATCGCCGGCCGCGGGCTACGAGGGCTGGTGGTATCGCAACGACGTCAGCAAGGACGGCTACGACGGGCTGATTTTCGGCTACGCCGCCGCAATGGAGCACTTCGACGACGAGCAGTTGCTGACCGACATCCGGCAACTCCTTACCGAGATCGGCGATCACCTGATGGCCAACGGCTTGCAGATCATCGGGGCCGACGGCCACGTCACCGAGCACGGCGCGCTCTATCATTCGGTCTGGGACGATTTCCCGGGCTTCAATGCGCTTCTGGCCTCGAGCTTCATAAAGACCGTCCAGACGGCGACCGGAGATCAGGAGTTGGATGACTTCTACTACGGCTGCCTGATGAGAACGCGCAGCGGCATTGACTGCCCGGATATCGAGACCAGCGACATCGGCAGTTACATAGACAGCATGGAGAACATGCTCTACCTGTTCCTGCCGAACTGCAAACAGAACTACGATAACTTCGACATGTGCAACCAGGCCATCTACCCGCTCCTGCGCCGCGAGCAGGATCCCGGGGTACGGGCGCGGTTGCTGGGCGTGCTGCGCAACAGCATGTTCTACAGCGACGATCCCGCCGGGCAAAGCATCGACCCGATTGGGAACTCGTTTTTCACATTCATCTACGCGGCGCTTACGGGCGACGGCCCGGATGACGATCCTCTGTTGGGCCCGGCCGTGAACCGCGCCGTGTGCATTTTGAAAAATTTCCCGGCCCGGAAATTCGATCGCTACATCCCGCAGGGAACCCAACCGGAGGTTTGCCGCAGCCGCCTGGACGAGCCGGTGGCGGCGGAGACGATTCCCCTTTCCGAATATGCTTTCGACAATTACCTGTGGCGACTGGATTTCTTCGTGATTCAAGAAGAGCGGCCCGAGAACCGCCGCCTGGTCTATTCACCCGAGGACTACCTGGTGGCCTATTGGCTCGGCCGCTATCACGGATTGATCGATCCCGCCCTATAATCCCTTGTTTCCGCTGCTGAGGACCGATACCATGAACAAACCTGTCGATCTCGAATCACGGATAACCGCCGTCGATGTTTTTCGCTCGCAGGCCCTGGTGACGCGCCGGGCCAGAGTTGATCTTGGCGACCGGTCGGGCAAGCTGGAGTTACGCTTGGCCCCCCTGCCCTTTCTGCTGCGTGACGACTCGCTGCGTTTGAAACTGGACGACGCCGATGGGGCCAGGGTAGTCGACGTGCATCTCGAGTTGCTGCTCGGCGAGCGTGAAGGATCTCTCAGAACCCAGGCCGAAGAGGAACTGCACGGGCTTGCGCGCCAAAGACTGGCCGTCGCCGTCGAACGTGAACGCGAGCAGGATTCGATGCGCACGATCAGGTCGCTCAAGCCCGCCGAACATGACGAGGTCGATCTGCCCAAGAACATCGCCTTCGC
>CAZXHT010000066.1:0-25029 GCA_964640665.1 uncultured Myxococcales bacterium | reverse complement strand
TGGGTTCCGGAATACGAACTGCGGGTCGAGCAGTCCCGCGACCAGGCCCAGTTGGTTTGCAAGGCCCTGGTGGCACAACGAACCGGAGAGGATTGGACTCGGATCGATCTCGCCTTTTCGACCGCCGATCTGCACCGATCCGCCGAGCTGCCCGAGCTGGAGTCATGGCGCATTGGAAAGGCCCAACCACCCAAACCTTCCGGCTGGCGCGAGCTGCCCGATACCATCGGCGAGCTGTTCGCCGGATACGATCGCGATCTGGGAGTGCTTCCCGAGCCGGATATTCCCGCCTTGCCCGAGTTGCCCCGCTCCAAGCGGCTGGGAACACAGTCGGAAGACAGAAGGGCCATTCGCAAGAAGGCCGGCGAAATGTTGCGCAATAATATCGAGCGCCATGCCCGTGCGGCCCCGCCGCCCCCATCAAGACCCGCTCCAGAACCGCAAACCAGCCGGTCCGAGCCGCTCGACGAACTATGCGATGATGCAGAAATGTACGACGAAGAGGAATGTACGCCGGAGCGAGAGATTGATGTGCAGGAAGCTTGCTTCGATCTCCCCATGGAAGCGCAGATGGCGCCGGCGGCCAAGAGCATTCGCAGGCAATCGGCCGGCATGCTGAGTGCAATAGCCTCGGCGGTCGCGCCCAGCAGCGCGAAGAAAATGAAAAGAGAGTTCGCGCCCGGCGGTTTCGCAGCCTACGCCCCGGAAGAAGCCGAATTCCGCTCAACCCGGCTCGAGGCATCGGCGGACGCTCTCTCGTTTGCAAACCTGCGCATGCAAGGTCCCGGGACCGAGCGCGAGCGCGGCCAGCTGATGGCCGCCAGCATGATCGACAGGCTCTCAGAGCAAATGGAGCGGGCGTCGTCCGAGACGACCGGGGCGTTGGTCGATATCTCGCCCGATGCGCTGATCTCGAAAGCCGCTGCCGAGGCAAGCACGTTGTACCAGGTGGCGCTTCCCGCCCAGGCGGTATCTCTCGAGCAGTCCAGCGGGCACTTCGCCGCCCGCTATACCATGGAGAGCCCCGGAGTCGTCCCTTCGGACGGGCAGCTGCATGCCTTGACGCTCTTGCGCCGCGATGGAAAAGTCAGGCGGATTTTTCAGTGCGTGCCGAGATCGGACACCAACGTCTATCAGTTGGCCGAGTTTGCCAATCCCCTTGGTCTGCCGTTGTTGGCCGGTGCCGTTCGTGTATTCAGCGGTGGCGATTTCGTGGTCAAGGCTCCTTTGAAAACCACTCCGCCGGCCAAGACAATCAGGGTCAACCTGGGCGTCGAGCAGGGCATATCCGCGGCACGTAACACAAGCTTTGCCGAAACCACCAGCGGTCTGCTGGGCGGGGACACCGACCTGCGGCACAAGATCGAGATCGACGTGCACAACAAGCTTTCCGCGCCGGCCCGGGTCGAGGTATTCGAACGTATGCCGGTCAGTCACGTCGACGACATCGAGGTCAAGTTGTTGTCCCAGACACCCAAGGCCACGGCATACGATCAGGCCGATCGCGGCCGTTTGATCCATGGCGGCTGGAAGTTCAGCCTGGATCTCGAACCGGGCCAAAAGAAAAGGTGCACACTCGAATACCAGATCACAATCCCCAGCAAGCAGGTCCTGACGGGAGGAAATCGCCGTGACTGAGCATGAGATTGCGCCCCTGACCGGGCCGGCCTGGCTTCCGGGAATGAAAATCGAGGCCCCGATAGATTCGGTTCTGGTGATGGAAGACAGGGCCCAGGTGACAAGACGCGCAGAAATACGACTGCAGGCCGGCCGCAACAGCCTGGCATGTTGGCCTCTGACTCCGCTGGTTGCCGACCAGACCTTGCGCTGCCGCATCCGGGGCGCCGGCAACGAGACCGCCGAGAGCGACCCGCCCAAGGTCATCGACGTACAACTCAAACGCCGTTACCTGGTCAAAGCCTCTCGCCCGGAAAAAGAACGCGAGATCACCGTGGCTATCGAGAAGCTCGCGGACGAGTACCTCGATGTGTATGATCGAACACAGGTCGTAATCCACCGGCACAAACGTAACCAGGAAATCAGCGCGGGAACCACGCAGTACATTTCCGACAGGCTGGCGGTCGGGCCTTTCGATCCTGAATGGCCCGACCAGATCGACAAGCTGTTTCGCCGGCGGGCCGAACTGGAAACAGAAATGCTGGAAGATCAACACCTGCAGGATGACCGGCTGGAGCGACTCGATCGTCTCGAGCAAGAGCGTTACGAGGCCTTGCAGCCGGTATCCGACTACCAGGCGGGCCTGATCACCGAAATCCAGGTTCCGCAAGATGGAAGCTACCTGGTCGAGTGGGAGTACCAGGTTCCGTGCGCCTTGTGGAGGCCGGATTACACGGCTGAGATCGAAGACGGCCAGAAGACCGCCGTCCGTTGGCAATCCAGCGGCACGGTCTGGCAAGCCAGCGGCGAGGACTGGCGCAACATCGAGCTGTCCTTCTCCACGGCGCGCCCGACCTTGGGTGCCAAACTTCCCCTTCTTTCCGATGACGTTCTCGCGTCCAGGCAGAAAACAGACCATGAGAAGAAAGTCATCGAGGTCACCTCGCGGGACGAGGTCATCCAGAAGACATCGACCGTCGAGGACGAAAAACAATCCGACACGCCGCCCGGCCTCGACGATGGAGGCGAAGCCCGCACCTACCGTGTGCCGGAAAAAGTCGACGTTCCGGGCGACGGCAGGCCGCACCGACTGCAGTTCGAAAGCTGGCGGGCGGAGGCCGAATCCGGCCTGGTGTGCCTGCCCGAAAAAGCCGGGTTCGTCTTCCTGCGATCGCTGCAAAGCAACGTGTCCAACATGCCCTTGCTGGCCGGGCCGGTAACTTTGATCAGAAACGGCGGTTACATCGGACGCTCGAAAATTGGCTATATTGCACAGGGAGAGAAGTTCTCGCTCTCATGGGGTTCCGAGGACGGGCTGGTGGTCTTGCGAGACGTCGTGCACGAGTTTGATGAAACCAAGCTACGCAAGTACAAGAAATACAACTACCGGGTCAAATCGTACCTTGCCAACTATACGGGCGGCGGCCGGGATGTGCTGCTGAGCGAGAGGATTCCGGTTTCCGAGATCGAGCAGGTGGAAATAAAACTGATCGCGGACAAGTCAACCGCCGGCTTCGAAAAAGACGACCAGGGACTGCTGACATGGCAGATCGAACTCGCGGACGGCGAGGAGAAAACCGTCAAGTTGGCATTCGAGGTAGGTATGCCGTCCAAGGTGATCTGGGACGGTTGACCGTCATCCGAAACAGCGGAGTATACAATGTTTCGCAACGCAAATGGACAGGTACAGGAGTTGGATTTCACGGCAGACACGCGCAACGATGTCGCCATAGAGATTGTCTTCGAGGCGTTCTGATCGAATGGAGAAAAAGTGAGTCAAGGGAAAGAAGAAAAAGTACGCTGCGCCTGGTGCCTGTCGAGCCCGCTGATGATTGCCTACCACGATCGGGAATGGGGCCTGCCCGTCCACGACGACCAACGGCTGTTCGAATATCTGGTGCTGGACGCCTTCCAGGCCGGGCTGAGTTGGTCGACCATACTGAACAAGCGTGATAACTTCCGCCGGGCCTTCGCCGGATTCGATCCCGTTAAAGTCGCCCGTTTCAACAGGCGCAGCACCGAACGCCTGATGCGGGATGCCGGAATAGTACGCAACCGCCAGAAGATAGAATCGAGCGTGGAAAACGCGAGGGTTTTTCTGAAAGTGCAGCAGGAGTTCGGCTCGTTCAATAGCTACATCTGGCAGTTCTCAGGAGGCAAACCACGGCAGAACAAATTCAGGCGTATGCAAGACATCCCTGCCAACACCAGGCAATCAGACGCCATGAGCAAAGATCTGAAAGCGCGCGGCTTCCGCTTCGTCGGCTCGACCATCTGCTACGCCTTCATGCAAGCAGCCGGAATGGTAAACGATCACGTTGTCGGCTGTTTCCGCTACAGGCAGATCCGGAAGCTAGGCTGACGTTAACATCTTTTCTTCCTTCGTGTTGATCTCGAACTCGGGCGGGTTCTCGAAGAGTCTCTTCACCGGACATCTCGAGGCCGCGCGGATCAGCACCTTGTGGTGCTTTTCGGAAATCCCGGGCGGGAGCAGGATGGTCATGGTCACCTTGGTGAGCCGGTGCGCCTTTTCATCCCACTCGTGCTCCTGGATCAGCTTCACCTCTTCGAATGGCAGCTCGCGCGCCTTCAGGTAAGAAACCACGTAGATCCCGGCGCAGGTGCCCAGCGAGACCAGCATGTAGGTAAACGGTTCCGGCGCCGTCCCCTCCCCTCCCTCGTCGACAGGCTGATCGGTGTGAATAGTGAAGTTGCCGTAGACTCCGTCGACCTTCTTGCCCCCCGGAAAATTCACCGTCAGCCGCTGCAGCCCCATGCTGTGCCTCCTCTCTTGACCAACTGCAAGATATGCATCGTCGGAAAGAGTGTCAAACAGGGACTGTCGACATTACTTGCCCCGGGTGGCAAAGGCAGGGACGGAGGTTCAACCGCGCGCTATTGCGGCGCGCCGGCGAGGAGATGAGCCAGGTTGACTTTGCCGCCAAACTCGGCGTTTCCAGGTCACACCTCTGCGACATCCGCTGACTCACCGCGCCCCTGTGTCGTGGGACGCCGAGCTAGGCTCGTCGAGCCACTCCAGATGCCCACAGGCCCAGAGAGAGCCGCACTTGCAGGCCTCGCCGAAGCGGCGGCGGGCCTCCCCGTCCTCGGACCAACTCTCCCGGTGCCGACCCAGGAGCACGCAGGCTTCCCCCTCCTCGGAGCAGTCTGCGCACGCGGCCTCGAGCTCCTGACCGAGGATGCGAGCCCGTTCGCAAGAAACGGCATCCTCCGCCTCGCAGCCAGCGCGGTAGTAGCCAAGGAGATCGGCCCGATCGACGCCGCCGGAACAGGCGGTGACCAGACGTCGCTCGGCGAGCTCTCTGCACGACTCTCCCCGGCGCGCATGGAAGCAGGCATCGACAAGCCGCTGCTGGGAGCGCTCACAACCGAGGTAATCGACGGCGCCCATGACGAACCAGGTCGAACCGAAGGCGACCGACGAGACCACCAGGAGAGCCTGCAGCCAGAACGCCCCCTTAAGCATTCGACCTGCACGAGGGCGCAGGGTGGGGGCCCTCGTCGCGAGCAGGAGGGCGACCCCCAGAACGAGTGGAAGGATCTGGAGGGCACTTGCCACCACGGCCGCAACATCCAGGAGCGCCCCAGGGAAGCCGTGGACCCGCTCATGGACCGACCAACCGAGCAGCGACAAAGCCCCCGCCGATCCGGCCAGAGCGGTGAGCCACCTCGCCAGCCGATTCAGCGGGAGGCCTCTCGTCGACTTCCCAATCCCCTCGTCATCTTCGAACCTCGCCTCACCCATCGACAACCTCCAACGGATAGAGATTTCCTTCCAGCCACACTCCAATCGGTAGCCTCGATGAGCCCTCAACACTCCTTCCAGACCCATTTTGATACTCGAAACAGATTATATTCTACGTGTTGGAGGATTCAAGGTCATTACCACGTGGGATTGCTCAACGCGGCTTAACTCCATGGGGCGGCTAACCACAGAACAGATCGTCGCGGATTCAGTGCCAGAGCACGTCCCACCCGGCACCCAAAAATGCCATCACCGGCGCACCCTCCGTCCCTGATTTTCCCTGATTTTCTCTGATTTTCTGATGAATAGTTGACTACTGTTCGGCTATTCCCTATTCTTCGTGCCTCAACTGTGGAGGTTGAAAAATGAAAAAAATGTTATTATTCGTAGCCTGCGTTCTTGGATTGACGTTGGCCTGTGTGCTGGGCGGTTGCGGTGGAAATGACGACGGAAGTGGTGCATGCGAGGATTCCTACGACTCAAACTACTACTGTCACAACTTCCATGACGTCGGTGACCAAACCGGGGAAGATATTTGCACCGGGCAGGATGGATCCTGGACGGCTGGTTCGAGTTGTTCGTCGCTAGGGTACACTACCGAGTGCAGCAACGGTTCCTGGGTGAAACCTTCCGGAACCTGTCCATAAAAAAGGAAGACACAAAAACTCGTTTTCATTTCTTACACTATTTGAATCCCATCGGGCCTGATAGAGATATTTCTTTTCGTGGGATCTTTCGGGTTCATGAATCGTCACTATCGCTGAGGAGGGACCGATCATGTCGGCGACCAAGATTTTTCCAGCAGCCGCTCTTCGAATGACTTTCACGACACTCGTCTGCCTGGCCGTGCTTTCCGGCCTTGCCGGGCAGGCAACGGCCCAGCCGGCGGCCAGGCGGGAGAGGGGCAACTTCGGCACCCTGATGATGGCTACGCCGGACGGCCGCAAACAGGCTTGCGAGCTGCGCTCGCTGCATGTGAGGGTGGCCATTGCCGGCGACATGGCCCGCACCGAGGTGGAACAGGTCTTCGTAAACCCGCTCGACCGGGACATGGAAGGCACCTTCGACTTCGAGCTTCCCCCGGGCGCCGCGGTCAACCGCCTGGCGCTGGAAATCAACGGCAAGCTGGTCGACGGCGAACTGGTCGAGCGCCAACGCGCGCGCCTGGTCTACGAGAAGATAGTCCGTTCCATGCGCGATCCCGCCCTGATGGAGTGGCAAAGCGGCGACCGCTTCAAGACTCAGATCTACCCGGTGCCCGCCCATGGAACAAAGCGGGTCGTTTTGGCCTACCTGACGCAACTGTCAAGCCGGGCGGGACAGATGGAATATCGCTATTCCCTGCCGGCCATGGCCGAAGGCCAAGTCCCCATCGGCGACTTCAACTTCTCGGCCAGTCTGAGCGGTCGGGCCAAAGCAAGCATCACGCCCTACGACGCGGTAGTAAACAACGACCGGGTAAGCTTTACGAGAAAACAATTCAGGCCGCGCGGCAATCTGATCCTGCGCATCGAGCAGCCTGCCGCAGGCACAAAGCCGCTTGCCCGCGTCGTGAAGACCGGCCGGAGACAACTCTTCTCCCTTCAGTTTGCACCCGACTGGAAAGCCTCCTCGCGCAAGCAGCCCCGGGACGTCGTCATTTTGGCCGACAGCTCGGGAAGTATTCGCGGCAAGGGATTCAACGAACTCAAATACTCTCTCGATCAGATTCTCTCCGCGCTCGGCCACAAGGATCGCGTGCGCTTGATCTCCGGTGACCTCGACATTCACAAGTTCGGAGGTTTTCTGCCGGCGGCCAGAAGCAAGAAGATCGGAGGCTTCATACACGCGATCGAGCCCGGCGGCGGCACGAACCTCGAGAAGCTGTTGCTGGCCGGGGCCATTCGCCCGCCCGCCGGGCGCCGCACAGTGGCCATCTACTTAGGCGACGGCCAGGCGTCGCTCGGGGAACTCGACGGCGACCTGATGACAGAACGGGTTGTCAAGGCCTATCGCAAGGCTAAGGCCGAGCTGAACGTGGTGGCTGTAGGCAAAGGGCCTTCCGTCGATTTCTTGCGAAAGCTAAGCCGGGCCTGCAGGGGACGCGCCCTGGCAAAGGAACCGGGCCGAGCACTCGACCTGAAGCTTTTTTTACAATCGCTTGATCAGCCCCTGCTGACCGGCTTGAAGCTCTCGTCGCGACGCGGGTGCGCCCAGGGTGTTCTTCCCGGCCCGCTTCCGAATCTGGCGCGCGGCGAGCGCCTCGAGATCATGGGTAAGCTTTCCGGCAAACGGGCCTGCAAGGTCAGGCTCACGGGCAAGGTCGCCGGAAAGCCATTCTCCCTGGCCGCCACACTCGATCCCTCCCGGGCCGAATCATCGATGCTGCTGCCCGTCTTCTGGGCTCGCAAGCGCATCGCTTATCTCGAGCGCGTGGCCGGCGACCGGCGGGAGATTGTCTCGCTCAGCAAGGAGTTCGGCATCATGTGCCGCTACACCTCCTGGCTGGTGCTGGAAAACGACCAGGCCTACAAGCAACATCGCATCAAGCGCACTCACCAGGAGCAAAAAGTCGCAACCGAGGCCCCGGCCAAAACCGCTCCTCTGAAAAAAGCCAAACTGGCCAAGGGACAGTCGGTATCCGATTTTCTGGAGAAATTCAAAGACAACCAACCCGTGGCCGAACCAGCCGCGACAGGCGCGGCCGCCGGCGTCAAGGCGGATGAAGCCGAGAAAAAGGAGATTGCCGCGCCGCGCATGGAAAGAAAGCGTTCAATGCAGGCGCCTTCGTCGGTGATGAAGGTGGCCGAGGTCGAAGCGCCGCTGGAATCGGAAGCGCCGGCCGGGTCGCTCTCGCCGAAACCCGTTATCAAGTCAAAACCGAAGGCGTGCAAACCCGTGCCGCATTCACGCCCACGCACGATTCCCTTCGAGGAGCTTCTCGCACAGGCCGAGCGGGACATAGCCGCCGAACCCGAAATGCCCCAGCGGCGTGGAAACCTGGTGTCTTTAGCGATAAGCCACAACAAGATTGACGTGGCCCGTGACCACATCGACGCCTGGATAAAAAAGTTTTCGAGCGACCCGGGAAAGCTCGTGCAACTGGTGATCCCCGCGCTCGATCCCCTCGGCGAAGACAACTGGACCCTGCGCAAGCGTGTCGAGATCTACCGCCTGGCGCTGGATGCACAACCCTCCGACATGAATATGCTTTACAGACTGGTAGACACCCTGAACAGGTCGGGAAAGAAACAAGAAGCCTTCGATCTCCTGGAGAAAAGGCGCGTGGCGGCAAGAAAGGATCCCGACAGACTGCTGGCGCTGATTCCCGCCTACGGCAAGCTGTCATCGATGCCACGGGCGCAAAATGCGCTTCTGAAGATCAGCGGGTCGTTGATCGACGGCCGGCCGCTCGATGCCGGTCTGAGGCGAACCTACGTCGATCAGCTCAAGGCGGCCGGGATGAAAGACGCGGCGCTTGCCGCCATTGTCGACTGGCGCCGCTATGCGCCCGACTTTCCAAGCCTGGTCATCGAGCAGGTCGGCATGTTGCGCGAAAAGCTCGAGCTCTTGCAGGCCGAACGCATGCTGTCCGAGCTGGTCGAGTTCAGCCCCCACTCTTACGAGGCCCGAACGGCCTACGCGGCCAAGCTGGCCGAGCACCGGGGATATGCAAAGTGGGGTCAACCCAAGGTTGCCTGCGCCCAGTACACCCGCGCCGTCCAGCTAAATCCATCCAAGCGCGAGACCTTCCGAACCATGATGGCTCTGCGCAGAAGCCATCCGAAGGCGGCCCGGGACATCGGGCGCTGCATAGTCGACGGGGTAAGCCGCCTGCCCGTGATCCGCGACGTCAGCATAGTCATGCTCTGGGAAGATCCCTCGGCCGACGTGGACATGCACATCACGGAGCCCGGGGGCGACGAGGTCTGGTACCAGCACCTCGAGAGCAACCAGGGCGGACACCTGTACTACGACGTGACCGACGGCTTCGGCCCCGAGATCTACGTGCTGGGCAGCGGCAAGCCCGGAGGCTACCGTCTCTCGGTGGTCTATTACTCGGGCTCGGCCAAGAAAGTAAAAGGAAAAATGATCGTCATGCGCCATGCCGGCGGCCCCGAGGAAACACGCAAGGTCTACCCCTTCATCCTCCACGGCGCAAACAGCGACAAGAAGATTCCCGTGGGTGTCTTCAAGATCTCCCGCTGAGCCTTTCGGCCTATCGAGCGGTCTGCGCCGGGTTGAAAAGCGGCCTCATCGATGCTACATTCAGTCCCGTTCGCCTGAAGAGGAAAGGAACCCGCATGCTGAATCAACGCCTGTTTCTTGTCGCCTTGTTCGCGGCATTAATCCTGTCTGCCTGCGGCGAGGAGACATCTCCCGACGCCAAGAACGAACAAGCCGCCCCGGGCAGCAAGGCCGACGATGTCTACGGCGAGTGCCCCGTCACAGAAGCGCTGGCATGGGTCAACGATCCCGAGGTCTCGTACCAGGTTCTTCGTCAGGCCGGAGTGCATTCACGGGCCTCGCGCAACATCATCAAGCACCGTGACGGCCCCGACGAATTGGCGGGGACCGAAGACGACGACTATTTCGACGACGCTCTGGAACTCGACGACGTCTACTTTGTCGGCCCCAAGGCTTTCGAGCAACTGACCGCGGCGGTCGCCCGGCGCTGCGAGTACGACTCCGTGGTCGACGTCATCTTCTCGCCTCAACTTTACAAATCGAGTCACCTGGCGCGCGTGGCCGCTTTGATCGACGGGGCCCGGAAGTCGATCGATGTAGCCATGTATTCCTTCAGCGACTACGGCATGCTCAATTCACTGGAGCGTGCGGTCAATCGGGGCGTGTCCGTGCGTTTCATTTTCAACTCGGCCAACGACGATCACAAAGATCCCCAGGGGAGCATGTCGGCCGGCCTCGAAGACCTGGGCATCGACGTGCGCTACGTGAACAAGATCATGCACCACAAGTTCGCCATCATCGACGGGCCGCGCAGCTCTACCATGGACGCGCTGACCGGCATTTTAGCCAGCGGCTCGGGCAACTGGTCTCACTCGGCCGGCACCAAGTACGACGAGAACACCGTCTTCATCCAGGGCAACGACGAGCTGCTGCTGCGTTACCAGAAAGAGTTCAACTACCTGTGGGCCAACTCGCGCGACCTGGTCTGGAACTCGTCTCTCACCTTGCTAGGATCGAAGAAGATCACGGACTACATGATCCCGGACACGTCCGTGACGGACGCGGTCTTCACTTCTTCGAACTTCAAGACGTCGGTGACATCCTACGGGCCGACCTTCTCGGTGGTCAGCGACCGCAATACCGTATCCGACAGGCTGGTCGAGCTTATCCAGGGCGCGCGGAAATCCATCCACATCGCCTCGGGACACCTGCGCTCGCGGCCGGTGGCGGAAGCGCTCATGGCCCGCTGGGCCGAGGATCCCTCGCTGGACATACGCGTCTACCTGGACGGCCAGGAGTACATCTCTGAATGGTACCAGGACGAGCAGCAGAAAGACCTCGAAGATTGCCTGGCCGCGGCCGGTGACAGTGTGAGCAAGACCAAGAAGTGCATCGACAGCGGCTATTACTTCAGCTACCTGGTTCAGTCGAAGGGAATTGCGCTGCGTTTCAAGTACTATTGCTACCGCTGGGACTACCACTACGCCGTGCAGATGCATCACAAGTACATGATCATCGACGATCGAGTGCTGGCCTCGGGCAGCTACAATCTCTCCGACAACGCCGAGCACAACACCATCGAGAACGTCGCCATATACGATCGAGCTGCCTTCCCCGACCTGGTCGACGCCTTCGAGGACAACTTCGAACATATCTGGCAGACGGGCCTGTCCGAGGGATACTACGAGAGTCTGGTCGATCTGATCGAGAACACCGGCGATCCCATCCCGATCGTCTTCGACTCCATGGCGCTTGGCTGGGACCAGGTGACGAACCTCAAGCAACTCATCCGCGACAACTGCACGGCGGTCAACTCACAAGACTATCGCGACAACCCGCAAGATCATCATACATGTGTGCGCTGATCTTTCTTTCGAATCCGCTGCGGCGGGAACCTCGTTAGGCATCGTTTTCCCGCAACCCTCAGCGTGACGAGCGACCAAAAAGTCTTTTCAAGAAAGAAATGAAGCCACCCAGCTTGTCCACCTTGGGAGGCGCGCCAGAAGGCGCGCCGCCCTGTTTCTCGACCGGCGCCTGATCTCCGTCTGGGGCTTGGCTTTCAGCGACTTGCTGCTGCGGGCGGGCCGACATGGGAGGCGGGGTCGGGAAAATGGATTCCAGACCGGGGTGGGAATCCGAAGACCGGACGCCTGGATCTTGCGACCGGGGTTCATCGGGTTCGGACGCCGCACCCTGTGGCAGTTCAATCTCCGGCTGTGTCGTATCCGTGTCTTGCCCCGAGTAGACCGGCAGCGTGTCGCCAAGTTGCACGTCAGCCTCTTCGAAAGCCTCTTCGAAATCCGGCACATCCGTTTCTTCCAGACCGAGCTTCTTTTTGAGCGAGGCCGGTGTGTCCTGGGTGGTCATGATCACCTCGGCCAGTTCGCCCGCCTGGCGGTCGGCGGCGGTCACCGTCAGCAGGCACTCTGGGCTGAGCCTGAAGGTCGCGTCGATCGTCCGGCTGCCGGGGGGGCCCGGGGGAATGCCGCGTACGTGAACCGTACCGAGGTACTCGTTTTCGTCTATCTTGCGACTCTCACCCTGGTAGACCGGCAGGTGGATCTCGGTCTGGTTTTCGGCGAAAGTTCGCATCTCGAAGGTGCGCGCGATGGGAACCCGCGCGCCGGCCTCGATCAGGCTGGTGAAGCTTCCGCCGGGCACGCCCACGCCGATGGTTATAGGCAGGACGTCAACCAGCACCAAAGCGTCCAGGGAGTCCATCGAATCGGCCATTAAAGCGGCCCCGATGGCTACCGACTCGTCGGGATGAACTCCCTTGATGGGCTGTTTGCCGAAATGATCTTCGATCATGTTCCAGATCATCGGCATACGCGTCTGCCCGCCGACCAGGAGAATGGCGTCGATGTCCTCTCTGGCAAGCCCGGCCTTGATCAGCACCTCGTCGCAGACGCCCAGCGTGCGCTTGACCATCGGTCTGACCAAATCATCGAGTTGTTCGCGCGTAACCTTGACTTGCAGATCTACCGGCTTGCCGTCGACCGTTCCGATGAAGGGCAGGCGCACCTCGTACTCCGTGCGCGCGCTAAGCGCGCACTTGGCGAACTCGGCACCCTGCAGGGCCCGCAGCAACGCTATGCGCTCCATCTGGGGAAGTTTACCCAACTGCAGCTGGAATTCGATCACGATGTGATCCATCAACTGCGCGTCGAAATCCACGCCGCCCAGGAAGGTGTCGCCGCCGGTGGACAGAACCTCGTAGACGTTTCCATGAACGTGCAACACGGAAACGTCGAAGGTTCCGCCGCCCAAATCGTAGACCAGCAGGCGTTGCTCTCCCTTGTGCCTGACTCCATATGCCAGCGCAGCGGCCGTCGGCTCGTTGAGGATTCTCTCGACGTGCAGTCCGGCAAGCTGCCCGGCTGCGCGAATCGCCGAGCGCTGGTTCTCGTTATAGTAGGCGGGAACCGTGATCACCGCCCGCATGATCACTTTTCCCAGGTATTCCTGGGCCACGTCGCGGATCTCGTTTAAAATAAGCGAGGAGACCTTTTCCAGGCTCAATACCTGGCCCTCGATGTTCACCGCCGCGTGACCGTCACGGCCCGTCACTATCTCGTAGTGGAACCTGTCGCGAACCTGCCTCACGATCGGCGACTCGTAGGGCCTGCCGACCAGGCGCTTGCTTCCGTAGACTGTCCTTTTGGGGTTGATCTCCATCTGGGCCTTGGCCGCGCTACCCACGACCGTCTGGCCCATGGGATCGATGGCCACCACCGAGGGAATTGTCTGGTGTCCCCTGCGCGAGGGGATGATGAACGGCTTGCCGTCCTTGACAATGGCACAGCAGGTGTTGGTGGTGCCCAAGTCGATTCCCAGCACAATTCCCTTGGGGGTCGCGACCTGGGCCGGCTCCTGGCCCGGGTCTCCGCTGTCCTCGGAGACCAGTTCCATGTTGCGCAGCATCTGGACAATGCTCTGGCGATCGACGGACACCGCGCTGATCGGTTGATCCCGCGTCTGGGCTCGCTCGAGCATGCGCCTGAATAACCCCCGCGAAACAGGATCCATGGCCGCAATTCGCACCGCCGTTCCAACCCTGCCCTGAAGCGGCTCGGTGATGACACCGGTTGCCATGAAAACCGGCTTTTCATCCTTGAGGCGCACCACTAAGCGCACCTTGGTTCCCAGGGGGTACATGCGCGGCTTGGGCAGCACGAAGGTGTCTGTCTCGACACAGGCCGCGTAACGCTCGACGAAATCGGAGACACCCGTGCAAGGAGAGCGCAGGAGGATGTTCTTGCCCGTCGCAAGCCTGCGGATCGTCTTCGTATCGTCTTCGGTCACGCCGCAGGCTCTCCCTCTATGCGGTTATCACCACCAACGGCCACGTTGCTGGTAGGTCTGGATGAAGCGCTCGATTGAGCGATCGAAAGTACGCTCGACATCGTCTGGAAACATGCAGGCCGGCAACTCTCCCTGGCGCCAGTGATAGGTGAGACAGTCGCAGCATACTCCCTTGCGACTGCAGGGCTCGTAGCTACAGTTGCAGCGCTCGAGGTTTCTCTCCTGCGTGCATTCCCGCTTGGCCACAAACTTTCCTCACTACTTCGGGTTGGGCGGAAAACCCGAGATGATCGTCCCTGCGCCGCACTTCCCGAGTTGGACGCTGCCGGTTTGCGCCTTGCCATTCAGCTGCATGCCGACGGCGGCGCTCTTCTTGTCCTTCGAGATCTCGAGCTTCCAGCCCGGCCCGCCGAATGCGCCCTTTGCAAGCATCTCGGGCAAGGCATCATTGTAGGCCGCCAGGCTGAATGAAAAGGCCCGCGTCAGCTCCTCGTAGATCCTGACGGCATCGCCGTCCTTGCCTGCCGCCAGGGCTTCCCTGAATTGTTTGCCACGCTCGCCCAGAAAGTCGGCCAGCTTTCCCTCCTCGACGCCACAGGGGCGCACGACCCGCTGCTTGTCTGCACCGCCCAGGGCAGCAGTCAGCTTTGCGGGCCCATCCGCGCCCGACATCTTCAAATTACCCTGCGAAAGCTTCCACTTCCCGTCCTTCTTTTCGAAAACAAATGCCACGATGTCATCGTCGACAATCTTGCCGCCCTTGATTGCCGGCCAGACAATGGCCGCGCGCTTGTCTTCCCTGACCACCTCGGCAATCATCCCGAAGGCCAAACCGCTGTCTGCGAGTTGCTCGCCAACGGCCGCGCGCAGTTCGAAAGAGACATTCCGGCCGGCCTCTTCCCCGCCGGGCACGATTTTCTTGGGAGCGGGCTTGGGGGGATTGAGCTTCACCAAACCGGCCAGGGCGGCCTCGCGCACGTCGGCGTCCACGTCGCGCAGCCGTTTTTTGAATTCCTGCGGTACGCCCTCGGCCCTCGGGTCGATACTCGCCAGCGCTTTCAGGATCTCCGCCCTGATGACGGCCACCTTCTCCACTTTCAAGCGCTTGAGCAATTCGGGAACCATCTTCAGAGCCGGCGCGCCCATCTTACCCAGCGTGGCCACCGCGCCGCGGCGCAGGGCCGGATCGGGCGCGGGCAGGTTACGCCGCAGGTAGGGCAGCGCCGGTTCGCCCAGCCGCGCCACGGCGTCCATGGCCTGGGTCTGCACTGCCCAGTCCTCGTGCCTGAACAAGGCAATCCAGTCACCGACCTTTTTGCCGTCAATCTCCGGAGTGCCGCTGCAGGCAGCGCCCGAGATGCAAATAAACGCCGCGAAAAACACCGCTATAGCCCGTCGCATATCAGACCTCCTCGATCCGCGGATAGTGTATTGATTGCCCGGTCAGAGATCAACCCAGAAAAACAATAGAGTCAGCATTGTCATTTTTTCACCAATTTCAAATCAATATGCATATTGTATTGGTGTATATGGAGATTCTTCCTGAAAACCGAGACCTTTTGGGCGCCTTCCGGCGGGCCGAGACCGGGGCGCTCGAGATTATCTACCGTGCTTACGTCGAGCGAGTGGCCGCCATGCTGCGCCGGGGGTTCGAGTTTTCTTCCCGGGGACAGCAAATGAGGTTCTCGGGCTATCGCGATCCTGACGACTTGCAGGACGCCCTGCAGGAGACGTTCCTTAGCGCCTTCTCCGTCGGCGCGCGCAAGGGCTACAACGGGCTGACTCCCTTTTCCGCATATCTCATGGCCATCGCCCACAACGTGGTGCTGCAACGCTTTCGCAAGGATCTATCCCGCCTGCGCTGCTTCACTGAGTTGGCGGCCGCAGAGCCCGAGCAGAGCGACCAGGGCTCGATAGCGGGCGGCGCGGCACCAGCCCCCGACGAGGCCGCCGGGCTCGGCGAGTTGCGCCGGCTTGTGAGAGCTTTCGTGGCCTCGCTCACCGAAGAGCAGCGGCGTATCGTACGCCTGTATTTCATCGAACGACTCAGCCAGGAAGCCACTGCCGAGAGCCTGGCTCTCAACCGTAACCGGGTCCGCAAGCAGATCCTCACAATTCGCAAGAAACTTTTCAAGCGCCTGCGGCGCGAGGGGCTGGACGCCGCCCTGCCCTTCTCACTGGATACCGTCGAGGTCGAGCCATGAATTCCGGCGACTACCCGGCAGGCTGTAAAAACCGGCGCTTCGGCCGCGCCCTGCAAGACCTCTTCGAGGGCCGAGCCCCGCCCCCTCTGCCTATGAGCCTTTCCGATCATCTCAAGAGCTGCCCGGCCTGCCGAACCCTGGCACGGACCCTGGCTTCGGCCGATCGATTGCTGGGCGAAGAGTGCGGCGCTCCTGTGTGCGTCTCGCCGTTCGAGATCGACCTGGCCTGGCAAGCCGTGGCATCAAGATTGAACATCGCCGAAAGACAATCCCGGCGGTGGTTTATACCGTCCTCGATTCTCAGAGGGAGGCGGCTTGCGAGGCTCTTGCCGGCAGCTATCGGCCTGGCGCTGGTGCTGGTTGTCGGCGGTGCGTTGATCGCCACACACAAGACGAGCGGCCTCGCGGCTCGCGGGGCCGCGGCGGCGCCGGATCTGCAGCTTGTTTGCATACCGGCCGGAGACAAGTCTGCGCCGCGCTCGGCCCGTGCGGGAGACGGTCCCGCCTCCTGCAGCATCGACGAGACGCTGGGCTTCGCCTACCTCAACCCGGAAGGGCGCTTCGGCGGACTTTTGCTGTACGCCGTCGACTCCAAAGATAACATATTATGGTATGCGCCCAACCCGGCCCAGCCGGCCGGTATATCTATCGAGCCGGCGGCGCGGCCGCGGGCACTTCCCCGGACGGTGCGCTTGGCCGTCAATCACCACCCCGGCCGCTACACGCTGGTGGCAGCCTTCACCCGCCGGCCTCTCGATTTGGCCGGGCTCGACAAGCTGGCAGTCGATCTGGCTCGTGGCCGGCGACATCTACCGGGCGCGCAAGTGATCCGGCGCGACCTGATCATCGCCGGGGAAGGAAAGCCGTGAAGATCTTGATTGTGCTCCTGGCCGCCTGTCTGGGTTTACCCGCCGGTGCCCGTACAGCCAGGCACGTATTGATCGTTGCCAACAACAACGATCCCTCGGGCAAACTCGATCCATTGCGTTACGCAGACGATGACGGCGCTCGTTACAGCGAGCTGTTCTCCTCGACCGGCGCCCGGGTGGAGCTTCTTTGCACCATGGACGCCGAGACCCAGCGCCTGTTCCCCGAGTTGGTCGGTCAGACCCGCCCGCCGACCCGCGCCCGACTGCGCTCGTCGCTGTCCCGCATCTTCGACGCCATCCGCCAGGACAAGACCGAGGGAATGCAGACCGAGTTCATTTTCGTCTTCACCGGCCACGGCCGGATGAGCGAGGGCAGCGGGCAGCTCCTGCTGACCGACGGCCCGCTGGCGCGCAAAGATTTCCTTACCGAGGTGATTGACGCCTCGCCTGCCGACTTCAACCACATCATCATCGACGCCTGCCACGCCTACTACCTGGTCATGCCGCGCGGAGAGTGGCATGACGACCGCGGCGGGGCCGCAGCCACCGACGCCTTGCGGGCTTACCTCAGATCGCCCGGCGATTTCCGGCGCCCGACCACCGGGGTGATACTGTCGACCGCAGGCGCCGCCGAGGTACACGAGTGGGAGCGATACCGTTCGGGCGTCTTCAGCCACGAGCTGCGCTCGGGCTTGCTCGGTCCGGCCGACCTGAACGCCGACGGCCGCATCAGCTACGGCGAGCTGGAGTCTTTTCTGGCGGCGGCCAACGCGGGGGTGACCAACCCCAAGGCGCGCATCCAGGTCTTCGTCCTGGCGCCCGAGCAGAACCTCGATCACCCCCTGCTCGAGCTGGGCCCGAGCCTCGATCACGTTCTCAGGTTTCCAAAAACGGCCGCCGGTCACTTCGAGGTAGAGGACGCCCGCGGCCTGGCCTACGCCGAGTGGAACAAGGCCCCCGACCAGCAGGCCTACCTGGCGCTGCTTTACCCGCCGGTCAAGGCCAGCCCGACCTACTTCGTAAGGCGGCGCGACCGCGAGCTGAAAGTCAGCCTGGCCCCGCCGGGAGACGGGCGGCAGGAGATCTCCTTCGATGAGAGCAGCCTGGTTCCGCGCGACTCGGCCGCTCGCGGCAGCGTGGCCGAAGCTTTCCGCACCCAGCTGTTCAGCGTGCCATATGGTCTGGCCTTCGCACGCGGCTTTATGGCCCGGCGCGAGGGCGAACGCATCGCGGAAGTTCAGCGCGCAGTGTATCCGCAAGCAAGCCGCAGCCATTTCATCTCGGCGGCTTACCTGATATCCGATGCCCTGATGGAGAGCGACGACATCGCCCAGGGGGCATTGCTTTCATACCGCTTCTCGCCCTGGAACCACTTTCACCTTACGGCCCGCATGGACTACCGGCACACCTCCGGCGGCAAGGAAGGCAACGCCCATACTCTAGACGACATCGGGCTGCTTTTAGGAGGCGGCGCGCACTGGCAGATTGTAAACAGGCTATGCATCTTCGTGGACGGCTTTGCAGGAAACCACTTTATTGCTTATACAAAGAAGTCGCCGAGCGCGGCCGACAAGGACAAGACCCGCTGGGACGAACTGGCCCCGACTGTCGGATTTGCGGCCGGTCTGAGAGTCGATATCTTCGGCCCGGTTTTCATGCAGGCCTCGGGCGGGCTGGATTTCGTCTTCTCGTCGGTGGAAGGCGAGGAAAACAGTTATCTGGTTCCCGCGGGAACCTTCGAAATAGGCGCGGCATTCTGACATGAACCTTTACCGGGAGAAGCAGATGATCACAGGAACATTTACCAGGAAGATGACGATTTTTCTCGGCCTGCTGTCCATGTTCTGGCTTATGAGCGGCCTTGCGGCCTGCGGCTCGAGCAGCTCCGGGCCCGACACTGACGGGGACGGCGTGCGTGACTCGGTCGACAATTGCCCGGCGGTGGCCAACTCCGACCAGGCCGACACTGACGGTGACGGCATAGGCGACGCCTGCGACGACGACGCCGACTTCGACGGCGACGGGGTGGTGAACTCCGACGACAATTGCCCGGCCACACCCAACGCCGACCAGGCGGACGCTGACGGAGACGACGTCGGCGACGCCTGTGACAACTGTCCCGCCAAGGCCAACCCGGATCAGCTCGATTCCGACGGCAACGGCACCGGCGATGCCTGCGAGCCCGGCCTCGACTCGGACAACGACGGCGTGCCCAACGACCAGGACAACTGCCCCGATGTTGCCAACACCGACCAGGCGGACGCTGACGGAGACGGCATCGGCGACGCCTGCGACAACTGCCCCGCCAAGCCCAATCCCGACCAGGCCGACACCGACGGTAACGGCACCGGCGACGCCTGCCAGGCAGGCCTCGACAGCGACAGTGACGGGATTCCCAACAACCAGGACAACTGCCCCAACACTGCCAACCAGGACCAACTCGACGGCGACCAGGACGGTCTCGGCAACGCCTGCGACAACTGCCCCGCCGTGGCCAACCCCGACCAGGCCGACACCGACGGTAACGGCACCGGCGACGCCTGCGAGATCTACATCTTGATAAGCGACTTCTTCCCCCCGGCCGGCTACCGTGAGCAGGACGTCGCCTTCACCATTTCGGGCCTGGGCTTCGACAACGACGCCGCCGTGCTGTTTACAAACAGCGACGACTCTCAGATCACTTTCACGCCCACGGCCGTTGTGATCGACTCGAGCACCGGCATCAGCGGAACAATCCCGGCCGATCCGGCGCGGGTGCTCGGGCTCTACGACGTCGGCGTCACCAACGTTGCCGCCGGCACCAGCGACACGCTCGAGAAGGCCTTTCTGGTCACCCCCAATCCCCCGCCGGTGGTCGACGACGTGGTGCCGCCATACGCCTATAACGGCGACCCCAACGACGGGCTGCTCTCAGACCGGGCCATCGCCGTCAAGGGCTCGAACTTCCTCTCGACTCCCGGCGTGCGCTGGGTGCTCAAGTCCGATCCTTCGCAGATCTTCGAGGCCCGCTCGGTGGCCTTCACCGATTCCACGGCCGTGACCGCCATCATCCCCTCCGAGTCTGCCCACATGCCGGCCGGGCTCTACAGCGTCCAGCTGACCAACCCCGACCTGCAGGGAGCCGAGTGGTCCGGCGACTTCGAGGTGACCGCCACCCCGCCGCCGCACATCATCGCCATCGATCCGCTGCGCGCGGCCGGGGCCGACTTCAACGGCGGCACGGTCTCTTTGACGGTGCGCGGCGAGCACTTCGTGGCCGGCGCCTCCGGAAGCCAGGTGGCGCTGCTCGACCCGACCGGCGCCGAGATTGCCTTAGTCACCGACGCCCAGGACGAGAATACACTGGTGGCTGTTGCCGGCTTCGGCAACATCGGCAACGGCTCCTTCCCGGTCAAGGTGACCAATCCCGACGGGCAGTGGGACGCCTACTATCTTTTCTCGGTCACTTCGAGCGCCGACGGCAAACTGCAGGACTCCGACCGCTGGGTGGAATATCCTGAAGCCACTTTGCAGACATCGCGCTGGCGCCACGCCGGCACCTACGGCTTCGACGTTTTCGGATCGGGATACATTTACATCATGGGCGGCTCCGACGCGGCCGGCAACCCGCTCGACGACTGCGAGTACAACCAGGTCAGCGTCTTCGGCGAGCCGGGCGTGTTTCGCACTTTAGTGCAGTTCGACGGCAGCGACCACGTTCCCAACGTGCTCAGTTCGGCGCGCACCGGCCTGGCGGTCGCTCGCCTGGGGCCTTACATCTACGCGCTGGGCGGCTCGGCCGACGGGGTGGATGCGCTTGCAACCACCGAGATGGCCAGCATCCTGGGCACGCGCACGATTCCCTATCTCAACCGCCACCCGCGGGCGGCAGCCGGCGGTTCGCTGCCCATAGGTTCCTGGTACTACATGGTCTCGGCGGTCACGGCCGACGGCGAGAGCCTGACCGGCCAGGAGGCCATCGCCCGCGATGCCGGCGGCAGCCTGACGATCCGCTGGGCGCCCGTCGACGGGGCGAGCAGCTACAACATCTACCGTTCGCAAGCCTCCGACGGTCGCAGCCAGACCGAGCGCCTGCTGGCGGTCGATGTGCAGAAGACCGCCTTCGAGGACACGGGCGACGGCGCGCTGACCCCGGCCCCAGGCAACCTGCGCGGGCACGGGGCCGAAATCGGCGGCACGCTGGCTGCCGGCTCCTGGACCTATCGAGTCTCTGTCAATACCGGCGCCGGCGAGTCTTTGGCCGGATATCCGCTGGCCAGCGAGGTATCGGCCGTGGCCGGCGAGAACGCTATCGTGATCACCTGGGACGAGGTTCCCGGGGCCGACTCCTACAACGTCTATCGCGGACAGGCGGTTGACGACACCAGCGGCGAGACTTACCTGCTGGCCGCCGCGGTGGCCGGCACCCAGTTCACAGACGACGGCAGCGCCGGCGTCGACACCAATTCACCCGCCCCCGACGGCACGCGGCCGCTCTCACCTGGGAGCCTGACGCGCTGGCGTGTGCTGACCGACGATCAGGGCCAAGCTATCGAGATGGCCTTCCCACGCGAAGGCCTGCGCGCGGTCACGACCAGCCTGGCCTTCGACGACGACGACGATCCACTGACCCCGCCGGTGCAGCGCGCCTTCCTGTATGCCGTCGGCGGGAGGGTCGACGCCACGGCCGACACTCTCTACCTCGATACCGCCGAGCGAACCGAGATCGATCTGCTGACTGGCGGCATCGCCGCCTGGACCACTGAGCCCGAAACGCTGACCACGCCGCGCGCCTTTTACGTCCTGATGTCCAGCCAGGGACGCATGGAAAATCCCACTCCCGGGGATCAGCCGCCCCAACTCTGCGACGACGTCGACGGCGACGGCTACGAGGACATCGAATGCGGAGGCACGGACTGTGACGATCTCGATCCCGAGATCCACCCCGGCGCCGACGAGATTTGCGGCGACGGCATCGACCAGGACTGCGACGGACAGGACACCCCCTGCGGCTGCGTGACCGATGCCGACGGCGACGGCTTCATCTCCGAGGTCGAGTGCGGCGGAACCGACTGCTGCGATTCGGGCGACGAGAATGTCATGGGCTGCACGGCCGACACGGCCGCCGACATCCACCCAGGTGCCGTCGACACCTGCGAGGACGGGATCGACTCGAACTGTGACGGGATCGACCCGGCCTGCGACTGCTGGGACGCAGACTCCGACGGCTACGACGACCAGGCCTGCGGCGGAGACGACTGCAACGACAGCGACGCCGGCATCAACCCCGGCGCTGACGAGATCTGCGGCGACGGCATAGACCAGAACTGCGACGGGCTCGATCCCGGATGCGGCTGCTGGGACGCAGACGGCGACGGCTACGAGGACGAGGCCTGCGGCGGCACCGACTGCAACGACAACGATCCCACCATCTACCCGGGCGCCTACGACGCCTGCGGCGATTTCATCGACCAGAACTGCGACGGCTTCGATCCGGCCTGCTTCTGGTTCCCCAAGAAGGGCGGCCGCGGCCCGGACGAAGATATATTCTTGGTGGCCACCAAGGGTGATGATCTGACGACCACGCCCAACAACTCGGCCGGTCTCGACAGCTTCGAGGTGTGTACGATAAACGAGGATTCCCTGGCGGCGCCGCTGGGCCAACTTAGCGCCTGGGTCAGGCAGACCGAGGTGACGAACCACGTCACCTGGGGCCACGAGGGACTTCTGTACATCGACTACGCCTTCAACTTCGGCGGGGCCACTTCCGAAAACAGCAACTCGGTCACCTCCGACCTGCACGTCTGGGGCAGCCCCTTCGATCCGACGGCCAACTCCGACCTGGTCGTGCTCAGGGACATCTCGGCCGCCGGGCACATGGATCTCAATCGCGCCTATTTCGTGCTGGTGCGCATCTTCTCGCGCCTGATAGTCATCGGCGGGATCGACGGCAACGCCATGGTCGACACCGCGCTGGTGATGAGACAGTAAGGAGAACTGTCATGAAGACTGCAATTGCCGCTTCTTTTGCGGGTCTAATATTGCTATTCGCTTCCTGCGGCGGCGACAACGAGGGCCAGTGCAACCCCGCCGCCCCCGACTGCGCAGCGGGCCTGGCCTGCGAGGCGGTCCAGGGCGGCCATGCGCGCTGCTTCGCAGCGCTTACGATAAACGGCGGCGTGCAAGACGCCAGCGACGGTTCGCCGATCGCCGGCGCGCTCGTCCAGGCGGTCGATCCTAACGGCGCGGCCGTGGGCACCAGCGATCGCAGCGCCGGCGACGGAAGCTTTTCACTGACCGTCCCGGCTACTCGCGATGCCGACGGCAACCCGGTCGCAGGCTCCTACACTCTCAGGGCTCAGGCATCAGGCTACCAACCCTTCCCGACCGCCATCCGGCCGGCGCTGCCGCTTGCAGCAATCGATGCCGGCGGCAACACCGACGACGGCTGGACGATCGAGAGCGCCTTGACGACGATCTTGCTGCTGCCCTTACCGGGGGGCAACTCGGGGCTGGGCTCGATCTCGGGCACTGTCCATGCCGATCAACCCAGCGGCGTCTTGCTGGTGGCCGAGAGCGGCGTGGCGGGCTATCCGGGCTATTCCGATTCGGACGGCGACTACACCATCTTCAACGTCCCGGCCGGAAGCTACACCGTAAGCGGCTATCGCTCCGGCCTGCAGTTGCAACAGGCCTCTGTCACGCTGACGGCCGGAGAGAACAAGACGGGAGTCGACCTCGAGGAATCGACCTCGGCCCTGTCTTCCGTATCCGGCAACGTGCAGATCGTAAACGCCCCCGGAAACTCGCAGACCAGCGTGGTGCTGGCGGTCGAGAGCACCTTCGAAGAAAACGCCGCCCGCGGCGAGGTTCCGCCCGGGCTGCGGGCCGGCGAGGTTACAGGTAATTTCTCGATCGACGGCGTGCCCGACGGGCGCTACGTTGTGCTGGCCGCCTTCGAAAACGACGGCCTGGTGCGTGACCCGGACCAGACCATCGGCGGCACCAGGATCGTCCACATTGAGGTTCCCGATCCGGTAAGCGGCAACAGCGTGGTGCTTCCCGAGGGCTTCAAGGTGACAGAAGCGCTCGAAGTCCTCTCGCCCGGAGCAAACGGCCCCGAGGCTGTCACAACCCAGACCCCGGTTTTCAACTTCGCAAACGACACCAGCGAGGACGGCTACCAGATCCACGTCTTCGACGCCTTCGGCACCGAGATCTGGACTATCGAGATCGGACCCTCGTCCACTCCACCCGAGGTGACCTACGCCGGCCCGGCGCTCGATCCCGGCATGTACTACCAGTTCAGGGCGCTTTCGTTCCGCGACAAAAGCGGCACGCGCACGGCCATCAGCGCCACCGAAGATCTCAAGGGAGTTTTCTGGTACGATTCCAACCCATGAGTGATATCCGGCAGCTCGGCTCCCGCCTGGAAGACCTGCTTTCGGATGACGAAATCGTCGGAGCCGAACGCCGACGACTGACAGATCTCATGTGCCTGTTCGCTGAACTTCCAAATCCAGCTGATCCGACAGGCCTGTTTCCGCGTTACCCGGACTTGAAATCGAAATTCGTCGAGGCCGCGGGCGGCGATGACCCGGAGGCCGTGCACGAGTCTTTCTTGGAACTGTACGCTCATCTGCACGGCTACGAAGCGCCATATACCCCCGAGGAAAGAGAGCGGGTGTCCGCCACCGGCGGCTACTGGTGCCATGCCGGCGGGCTGTCGCCTATTTTGAACGCCGGCGATCATATCCGGACCGACACGGTGTCCGCCGATTTCGGGGCCGGCAACGGGCTGCAGGGTCTCCTGTTCCAGAAGCTCTATCCGCACCAAAAAACCATCCAGATCGAGATCTCCAGCCGAATGATAGAGGCCGGGCGGGAACTGCAGCGCTGGCTGGAGATTCCCGCTGAAAAGATCGAGTGGTTGTGCGGGGACGTGATGGACTATTCGCCCGCGGGAATGGACTTCATCTATATCTATCGCCCGCTCAAGCCCGATGGCCCAGGCCGCAAATTCTATGAACGCTTCGCAGCCGAGTTGGACAAAGACGCGAGGCCGGTCGTCATTTTCTCGATCGCCGACTGCCTTGGCGACTTTCTGCCGGATTCATTCGAA
>CAZXHT010000065.1:0-35688 GCA_964640665.1 uncultured Myxococcales bacterium | reverse complement strand
GGCTGTGCGGGTGTAACTCAGTGGCTAGAGTGCAACCTTGCCAAGGTTGAGGTCGAGGGTTCAAATCCCTTCACCCGCTTTTTTTTTGGCGCCATGGCCAAGTGGTAAGGCAGAGGTTTGCAAAACCTTCATCCTCGGTTCAAATCCGGGTGGCGCCTTATTCAGATACGGATCGTCTTGGCTGAGCCGGTTCGTGTGTTTTCCGGGGAAGGTCGTTTCCTGGGAGGGGGTTTTATTTGTGCCCGCAGCGCAAGAAGAAGAGCGTCATGATCGTCGACGACGATCGGGGACGGCGCCAGAAGCTCTACGCGGTCCTCAGGCTGACGGGCTTCGATCTGTTTTCGGCAACCTCTGGCACCGAGGCCATGAGCAAGCTGCCCCGGGAGAAACCGCAGCTTATTGTGGTCAACATGTTCTCGGTAGCCGTCAGCGGCCTCGATTTTCTGAAAGAGCTTCGAACCTACGGCATGGGGCAGAAGATTACCGTGATCGGAATGGTGGCCGAAGATAACGGAGAGAGCAAGCGTGTCACCAGCGCCGGCGCGGATGACCTGCTCGATGAGAATTTTGCTCCTTACAGGCTGGTCGAACTGGTGTCCAAGCACATGGGAATCGACAAGATCGAAATCCGTCAGGATCAGTTCGATAAGCGCCGGGAGATCGTCGAGGAATTGGCGGAAAGCTACCGCGAGCGCCGGCGCAAGGCGAAAAAGGGTGGGGCGTCACCCGCAGTGCAGCTGTTTCTTCCCGACGGGAAAGATTTAGGGACTCTCCTGCTCACCGATGACGCCGGTAAGCACCGCCGGGCCTGAGCGCGTCAGTGGTGCGTGCGCTGCTTGACCACCGCGAAAGCGTGCCGTCGCCGCGCCCGGCGCGCAGCCATCAGGAAACCATCGAAGTATGCGGCCGCGTCGAAGTGGTCGTCACGCGTGCCATAGCCGTTGGCTTGTTCACCGAGCCACTCGGCCGACGGCTTGCCGAAGATATCGCGCTGGCCGACGTCGTCGGGTTGCAGAAGCGACATTGACTGGATATCGTTCAGGTGGGCCTCTCCCGCCCAGGCGTCGCCGTCGGCCTCTCCCAGCATGAAGCTCCCTTCGTAGTCACGGTAGGCCTTCTCGATGCTCATGGTTCCCTCCTCCTTTTCTCTTTACAGGTTCTTCTCAACGACTTCCCATAGAATGCGCACAATGTGAGCCCAGCCTTCGATCAAGCTCGACTCCCTGAAACCGGTCGACCCGCGCAGGCGTGCTAGCATTGCCGCAAGTTGGTCAGGCGGCGCGCCGCGCAATGACTCCACGCGCCGCTTGCGGCCTGCAAGCCCCAGTTCGCGCAAGCGGGCGTAAGGCGCCTCGTGCTCCACCCAATCCCGGCCGGCTGACATGCCTTCCCGGAACCAACGATCGACGGATTCCTCCTTCTCTTCTCGTAACCTCGTAAGCAAGGCCTCCATACGCGCCAGACTGGCCGGCAGATCGAGCAGGCGATTGACCTCGCGTCTCAGTGCTGTCTGACAAACCCTTGAAAGATTGATGGATTTTCTTACGCGCGGATCGGTGATACGTTCCTTGAGATCGTTCGGAATTGAAATAGTTATTCTTGGCATGGCAATACATAATTATAGTCAGTAATATACATATAATGGCCCGGCAGTGTTGTCAATTTTTTGGCCGGGCCGAAAACTTACGATTCGACAATGGATTCCGTTCAATGTTAATGCTAGGCGTTGTTAGTTGCGGTTGGACTTATGGGCACGAAAGGGCGCGGTGACAGGTTGCACTTTCCGGGTCAGAGAATCGCCAGGCACTACTTCCCCGTGAGAGAGAAAACGGCTCACGGCAGCCCGCAAGATTTGGGTTCGGCCAGGAAGTGGTACCTGCTGGGACTGGATCAGATCCTTGCGGACATGGAGGTGCGCGGCACTAACTCCCTTCCCGGGGAGTTGGGCCTGATCCCCGGTGAATCGGTCGTTCTCGACGAGGCCGACTACCGGACACTACTTGAGCGCCTGACCGCGTCGGGGTTACAGATAAACTGCGCCGCTGGCGGCACTGTCGCCAACACCTTGAACAACTACACCTTTCTTTCAGGAGAAACCGCGGTCCTGCTGGGAGCAATTCAGAGCAGCATCCAGGTTGGACAGCCGGCCTTCCACTACGTGGCGCAGACGCCTGGCCTGGTGGATCTCAGCCGGCTGATCCCGGTGGACGGCTCGACCGGTACGGCCATCACCTTCGTTGGTCCGGATGGAGAAAGATCGTTCGCGGTCGCGCCGGGAATTTCAAATCAGTATCCTCCCGCGGCCGTTGAAGAAAGCCTGGTTGCCGGGGCGGCCGTGGCGTTGACGACCCTCTATTGCCTGCGCGATCCCGATACTCCAATCGCCGCCGCGTCGCTCAGGCTCATGGAACTGGCTCATCGCAACGGTGTGCCTCTGGCCTTCGGGTTGGGCACGGCGGCACTGGTCAGGGACCGGCGCGAGCAAGTAATCGATTTGATGCGGCGCTTCGTCACCGTGGCCGCGATGAACGACCAGGAGGCCCTGGCGCTGACCGGCCGGGACGATGCCCTGCTGGCCTGCCGCATGATTCTCGACTGGGTCGATCTGGTGATCATCACCGAGGGCTCCCGGGGTCTGACCATGGGTGGTTTCGTTGATAAGGATTACCGGCGCGAGACCGACGGGGAAGTGCGCTCGAAGTCCATTCCGGACTACAACCGCTGGGAGTACAGCCGGATGATGCGGCGGGCCGACTGCCGCGACCCACAAGATGTCTACACTCACATACATCCCTACTGCGGCGGTCCCGCGCGCCTTTCCAATACCAGCGGCGCCGGGGATGCCGCGCTGGCGGCGGTACTGCACGACATCGCCGCCAACCAGTACCACCGCTCCAGCGTGCCGGACAGCCGCAAGCACACGGCCCCGGTGCACTTCCTGACCTATTCGTCGCTATCGCGCAACGCCCAGTACGGCAACCGGGTAGCCTATGAGGTGCTGCGGGGGGACTCCCCCCGCCTGCATGGGCCGGTTGGGTCCGACCGTACGGAGGACTCTCGTCAGGGCGGGGGACAAGTCGTGTAATACTGGACCGACCAGACGTTGTCACCCTCGTAGTTGTTTCTCTCGAGAAAGAAGGTGCAATAGCGGCCGCCGATGTTCAAGGCCTGGATAGGGTACAGTTCGTAGCTCAAGTTCCAAAGTTCATCTCCGAAGCGCATGGGCCCCCAATCGGAGGGCTTGTTGTCTGAATCGACGGCCTGCAGGAACAGCGCCTGATCCTCCTCGTCGCCCGGGTTACGCTCGATCCACATGACCCCGATCTTGTCGCTTGGAGAACCCTCGACAACGGCGCCTCCGAAAGCATTTCTGCCCGCGGAAGATGCGTCGGAGAGCAGCGCCGGTTCTTCCATCTTGGCGCCCGAGCCGGTCAGTCGTGCCAGGTATATTTCGCGCATCCCACCGCTTTTACGGGCATCGAAACCCAGCAGGAACGCCGCCGCGCCGGAAGGCCCGGGAATCAGGGTTGGATGGCGGGCATCCGAAAATGCGTCGGTCTGGCTGTCTATCGTGTTGACCTGACCGGCACCGACCCAACTGTCCCAACCCTGTTCGCTGTAGTTGAGGCTGATTGTTTTCAGATGATGGTTGTTGCCCGAACCTTCTTCCCATGCCAGGACATAGTAATTGCCGTTTCCCCTGATCTGCAAATCCACCGGACCAGCGGCCGATGTAATAGTTGCCTCAAAATATTGGCAAAACTCGTCCTCGCAGGCACCGTCGTACATTGCGTGCCCGTATTCGTCAAGAGCCGCGGCCTTGATCGTGTTGCCGTCGGCGTAGGCTAGCAGAAAGCGCCCACCGCCCCCGGGTCCGGCCGCTGGTGCGATTGCGGGAGACGAGGGTTGGCTGGCCCACCACGGGTCGAAGGCCGTCATCTCGACGCCCCGCGCTCCGTTCTTCTCGACCGGCAGGAACTTCACCGTGTTCGATGATATCCATACGACCGCGAAATTGTTATGGGAAGGCACCCAGGCAATGTTCGGCTCGCTCGAACTGCCCCACAGGTCGGATGAGAGCCTGACCTCGTGTTCGAAGTCCGTAGTGGTCAGACCCGACTGGGTGACGAAGTCGTAGAACACCTTGGAGACATTGTTTTCACGCTGATCTTCGAGTACCAGGCCGAACGAATCGCTGCCGCCCGCCCTGGCTATACGCGGGCGCCGACGGGCGTGTTGCTCAACTACCAGTATCTTTTCGGACATTTCGCATTCACAGCCATCTTCGAACACCTTGTTCCAGTCCAGCCATGGGAATATGCAAATGTCGATGGAGCACTCGGACTGGGAGCAGTGGATAAAAAGCGCGTTCGGCGGTGCCTGATCCACGGGACAGGGCATGCAGGCCCAGCACGTTCCATCGCCTCCCATGTTCTCGGGGGGGCAGAAGCAGTTGAGATTGTTGGCATCGCATACGCTGGCGCACTGGCCATATTCACATGCCGTGTATCCCGTGCAGGCGTTGCCGCACTGCCCGCAGTTATCGTGGTCTGTCTGCAGGTCGACGCAGCTGCGGCCACAGGCGCTCAGTCCACCGTCGCAGCCGGCACCGCAGCTTCCGGCGTTACAGAAGGTTCCCGGTCCACAGATTGTGCCGCACGCGCCGCAGTTGTCCGGATCGGCATGGGTATCCACGCATGCGCCGCCGCAGTCAGTCAATTCTTCCTCACAACTGCTGTCACAGCTGCCGCCGTTGCAAACCTCGCTTGAGCCGCAAACCTGGCCGCAGGAGCCGCAGTGCCGCGGGTCACTGTCGAGATCGACACAGCTTCCGCCGCAATCCGCCTCGCCCTGGGCGCAGCTGCCGGCGCAAGAGCCCTGGCTGCAGACACTGCTGCTCTGGCAGACGTTGTCGCATGATCCGCAATGGCCGGGATCGTTTTGCAGATCAACGCAGCTGCCGTCGCAGTCGCTGGTGCCGGACGAGCATTCGCCGGCGCAGTCACCGCGGTCACAAACCTGACCCGAGCCGCAACTGCGATTGCACATCCCACAGTGGTTGGGGTTCGTCTGTGTGTCGACACAGGCGCCGTCGCAGACAGTGTGCCCGGCCGCGCAGTCGCTTGTGCAGCTACCCCTTTCACAGGCCGTGTCCGGGCTGCAAGCGCGGCCGCAGCCGCCGCAGTTGTTGGGATCGCTCTGCAAGTCGCTGCAGATATCGTCGCACTGGACCAGCCCCGCCGCGCAGATTGGCTGACACTGGCCTTCTGTGCACTTTTCGTCCGCGGCACAGGTGTAATAGCAACTGCCGCAATGGAAAAGATCGCTGTCGGTGTCGGCGCAGGCGCCGCCGCAGTTGATCGTCGATGGGGGGCATTCAGACAGGCAGGCGCCGCCGCTGCAAACCAGCGGATCCGAGCAGGCGTTGCCGCACGAGCCGCAATGCTCGGGGTTGTTGCCCGGATCGACACAGCCTCCGAAGCAAATTACCTCGTCAGCAGGGCAATCACGACTGCAGCTTCCGCGCAAACAGATGTAGCCCGCGCTGCAGCGCACGTTGCAACCGCCGCAGTTTAAAACATCCGTATAGGAATCGACGCACGACCCACCGCAGTCGATTTGTCCGGGCGGGCAAGTGAATCCGCATTGACCGTTGCCACACAAGAGCGAGGGCCCGCAGGCCTGCCCGCAGGAGCCGCAGTTTTGGGGATCGTTGGCCGTGTTCACGCATTTTCCCCAGCACTCCTCGGTTCCCCAGGGGCATTCGTCCTGGCAGGCTCCGTTGCCGCAAACCTGGGAAGCCGAGCAGGCGGTGCTGCAGTCGCCGCAATGGTCGTGGTCGTTAATCGGGTTGACGCATGCCCCGGCACAGTTGGCGAGTCCACCGGGACATTCACCGATACGACAGTTGCCGCCCGCGCAAACATTTGCCTGCGGACAAGCGGTGCCGCAGCCTCCGCAGTTTTGGGGATTAGTCTGGGTGTCGACACACGATCCTGTGCAACATTGTTTACTTGCTCCGCAGCCGGTGTCACAGCTTCCGCAGTGTCTGGGATTCGAGCCGGTGGCGAAGCAGCTTCCGCTGCAATCCGTCATGCCTGCGGGGCAATCTCCGGCGCAGGTGCCGCCCGCGCAGACGAGGCCCGCCGCGCAGGCGTTTGTGCAGGAGCCGCAGTGATCATGATCGCCGGAGGCATCGACGCAGTCTCCCTGGCAGTCTGTCAGGCCCGCCGGGCAGTCGCCCGCGCACTGGCCCATGTTGCATTTTTCTCCAGGGCTGCAGGCTTGTCCGCAGCCTCCGCAATGCTCGAAATCTCCCATGATGTCGACACACGATCCGCCGCAATTCACCTGCCAGGACGGACAACCGGCCGTACATATGCCGCCAGAGCAGACGCCGCCGGGGCAGGTGGTTCCGCAGGCGCCACAGTTGTCACGGTCGTTTACCAGGTCGACGCAACGGCCTGCGCAGGCGGTTGTTCCGGGTGGGCAGCTATCGAGGCATTCTCCGTGGAAGCACGACAGGCCGGGACAGGTCGCGCCGCAGGCTCCGCAATGTGAGGGGTTCGACATGATATCGACGCAGCGTCGGCCGCAGGCGGTGGTTCCGGGAGGGCACTCGTCGGAGCACTCGCCAAGACCGCAAACGAGCCCGGCGGAGCACGGACTGTCACAGGCTCCGCAATGGCCGGGGTCAGACTGGAGATCGATGCAGGCTGCGTTGCAGTCTGCGAGTCCGGCATCGCAAGTGGTCTCACAGGTGCCCAGGTTGCAGACATCTCCCGCCGCGCACTTGTTGCCGATTTGCCCGCAATGGTTGGGATCGGATTGAATATCGACAAGCAGGCCGCCGATGCACATCACTCCGGGATCGCCGACGTTGCCGCACGATCCGCAGTTGTTCGGATCGCTTTCGAGATCGCTGCAGTACCCCGAGCAACAATCCTGGCCCTGCTCGCAACTCGTGTCGCAACTGCCGCAATGGGACTTGTCGGACGAGAGATCGGCGCAGGTCGCTCCGCAGCGTTGCTGCCCGGGAGGACACACCCCTCCGCATACCCCCCCGGAACAAGTCTGACCCTGGCCGCATTTGTTTCCGCAAGCCCCGCAGTTGTCGTCGTCGAGATCGAGGTAGACGCAGCTACGGCCGCACTTCTCCATGCCGGCCGGGCAACCCGTCATGCACGAGCCCTGGTAGCAGGCCTCGTCAGCGGAGCAAGCCGTCTGGCAGTCGCCGCAATGATCCGGATCGCTGGCCGGATCGACGCAGCGTGAGCCGCATGGTTGCCAGCCTTCCTGGCAGACGGGTGTCGAGCCGCCGCAGGCGCCGAGAAAAAGCGCCATGCCCATGAACAAAGAGATAGTCGCAACTCGCAGGTAACTGTTGAGCCTGAGAGCCACAGCCTTCGTATCGCATCGCATGAGTGTTTTCATGCGCACAGTATAACTTATTTCGTTGGTTAAGGATATAGGCCTGGAGGAGCCAGGCCCTCGGAGCCGAGCTTGTTGGAATAGGGGCTGAAGATCTCGGCGCTGGCCTGGATCGAGGCGCCGTCCATTCCTCCGATGATCAGAACTGTTCCGTCGGCCAGCCGCGTGGCGCTGTGGCCCGTGCGCGGATGAAGCATCTCGACAGGTTCAGCGCGCAGCCACACCAGCGTGAATCCCTGGGTTTCCTCATCCCATGCCTCGACGCTGGAGGTGGCGTCGAGATGGCAATTCGCTCCGGGATCCAGCCTGGTAAAGCCCCCAACCACCAGGGCGTGTCCCCGCTCGTCCAGTGTCGTTGTGGTGTGGAACGCCCGGGGTGTCCCCAGGCGCTGATTCACATCCAGTAGCGTGAAGTCGTCCGTGCGCGTGTCAATGACGGCTGTCTGCTCGATTGGTTGCGGCAGGAAGGGGGTGTCCCGGGACAGAAAACGGCCCGGGTAAACTCCGCCGGATATCAGCAGCTGTCCCGGCAGCGGCCGGCTGCCGGAGGCGTGCATCACCGGCAGGCCGACTCCGGCGGCGGATGTTACGTAGCGGGGGATGATGCCGGCAACGCCGCCGCCCGAGGCCACGATGCGTTCGGCGAATAGACCGGGATCCGTCTCGCCGGCAGCCTGCATGCCGCCCAGGACGAGCGCCTCGGCCGGGCTCTGGCCGGCTGTCGATATCGGGACTACCAGGGCTGACCTGCGTGCCGCGGCCAGGGCCTGCGGAATCTCGGTGATTTTTGGCGTTCCCTGCGAGAGGTCGATAATCACGGCCCGCCTGGACGCATTGCCCGAGTCGTCTTCTCCTCCGAGTAGCAAGAGACGATCGTCGGCCAGCGGCAGCGGCGCGCCGAGGATACTCGCTGGAATGTCGAAAGGGTCTCCCGGTCCGGACTGGATGTCGATTATTTCCGCGCTGCTCGCGGCGGGACCGGGCGTCAGGCAGCGCAGGGGAGAGCCCGGCTGATCCTTGTCGTCGAAGCTCGATTGCATCGTGGTCGTCTCGCATCCGCCGGCGATCAAGACTCGGCCGTCAGAAAGGAGCATGGCCGCGTGCAGGCCGCGCGGGTGGGCGAGATCGGGCAGGGAAGAGAACGTTCCCTGAACCGGATCGTAGATCTCGACCGTGGCGCTGGAGACGAGTTGCGCGCACGGCCGCGAACAGTTTGCGCCCGACGTGATGGAGTCATAGCCGCCGGCAATGAGAACCCGGCCGTCGGGCAGCATAGTTGCAGTGTGGAAGACGCGGTTCCCGGCCGGCAAGCCGGGAGTTTCGGTGAAGTCGCCGCAACGGGCAAGCAGCATGCTGACCTGAGTCACCTTGTCGTCGCCGATGTTTACCCCGACGGCCCGGCCGCACCAGACGACGTCCGTATCGAGCGTATCGGGATTGATCATGTAACCCTGGAAGGTGACGATCCGCCGGCTGCCGGCCGGAATGCCGGACACCCGCACGCTGCTTGTCTCCATGTCCGTGAAATTTTTGCAAACAAGCATCTGCCCGGCGGCGTCCTGGACGCAGATCGTGAAGGCGTCGATGCCCGGCGGCGGCTTCCCGCGCTCGGGGGCCTGCCCGTCCCGGGGGGTGTCCAGGGCGCGCCCGGCCACGGTGAGCCTGAGGGCGATCCCGGGCGCCCCGGGCCCGCAGTCCGCAAGAGAGATGATCAATAAGCAAAGGGTTACGCGCAGCGTCATGTGGGGCATTGTACAGGTGATCGCACGGCCAGGCAACGGTTCTGGATTTTTCCTGTTTTTCACAGACGTTCGGATCAGGCGTGTTTTTTGTCTTGAATACTGTTTATGCGTTCAGTACACTGGAGAGCTGCTGGAGGTGGAATGCGTTTGTCCGAAGACATGCAGGCCTGTGGAGCCTCTGGAATTATTCGCGAACTCAGGCAAAGAGGGCTTTTGGTTCCGGCCGGCGAGATCCGTACCCGGGCCGCCGTGGTTCCCTCGGGGATCGCCAAACTGGACGGCCTGTGCGGTGGTTTGCCGGCCGGGGGCATTACCGAGATCCTGGTGCAGGGAAGCGGGGCGGCCGGTATCCTGTATGCCTTGCTGGCCGCGGCCACCTCGCGCGGAGAATCCGCCGCCGTGATCGATCCCCGTGACGGTTTCGAGGCGTCCTCGGCCACATCCGCCTGCGTGAATTTGCCCAGTCTTTTGTGGGTGCGGGCACGCGGTCGACGCCAAGCCCTGCACGCCTGTGAAATCGCGCTTGCCAGCGGCGCCTTTGGAATGGTCGTGCTGGACATGGGGCCGGGCAGGGGACGGGGCCCGGTTTCAACTCGTTTTCGCCGCGTGTGTCGGGAGAAAATGCCGGCAAGCTGTGTCTCGATCTTGGTGGCCTTGCCAATCTCTATCCCTCGGAGCACAAGTTGGGCTCGGCGATGTTGCTCGCGGCCGAGCGGGTCGGCCTGCCTGCCCGGGTCGGCATCGGGGCCAGCCGCCTGGTGGCCGAATTGGCCGCTCGCACCACTGATAGTGTACAGATTGTTCCCCGGGGAGAAGAGCGCTCTTTCCTGGACCCGCTGCCGCTGAGCCTGCTGCATGTCCCTGAGCCATTGGCCGCCGCACTGCGCCGTTTCGGGATCGAGTGCTTCGCCGAGTTGGCCGCCTTGCCCCCCCGCGGGTTGGGGCTGAGGCTTGGCCATGAAGGGTTGCGCCTGTGGCGCGAGGCTGTCACTCGAAGAAAGCCCCCCGCCCGCGCCGGTGACCGGCCTGCGGATCGAGGCCGACGTTTTGCCCGAGCGCCGCGCCCAGTTGGATTTGTTTGAACCGCGGGTTCAGGCGGCCACGGGGCTCGACGACGCCTTAGCCCGCCTGGCCGCGCTGAGCGGAGAAGATCGCGTGGGCTCGCCACGCACCCTGGATTCTCACCGTCCGGGGGCGTTTGCCCTGGAGCTCTTTAAGATCGCCGCGGGCGGGAAAGTAGGCGGTGCCCAAGAATCGCAGGCGCAAAATAGCGGGCCGTTCGTACGTGCCGTGCGCCCGGCCGAGGAGGCCCGGGTAGCAAAGAGCAGCGGCCATCCCGTCAGCCTGGCCTCAAAAAGTTTCCACGGCCGGGTAGTGCGCCTGGCCGGCCCCTGGCGCTTCGACTGCGGCTGGTGGCGGGATGATCCGCTGGGACGCGACTACTACGAGGTGGAACTCACGGGCGGCGACGTCTGCCGCGTATTTTTCGATCACGCCAGGCTGTGCTGGTTCGTCGACGGGATCTGCGGCTGATGGCTGCTTTTACGACACATGACGGTAACAGTTCAGGCTTCTTGGCTACTCGTCTCTTGATTTACAGTGGGTAGATGTATGCTGAAGGTGGTCTTTCCCGGTCGGCTGGATACGTCGATGCGGCCGCCTGCGCGACTGACTACGCCGTGCACGATGGCCAGCCCCAATCCGGTGCCCTGACCTACTTTCTTGGTTGTGTAGAAGGGCTCGAAGATAAGGGTCAGATCCTTCTCGGAAATCCCTTTTCCGGTGTCGCTGATGCGGATGATGACCTCATTTCCGTCTTGGGCTGCCTGGGTTTCTACCGTCAGTGTGCCGTTCTCTTCCATCGCATCCGCGGAATTGAGCACGATATTGATGATCACCTGCTGTATTTGGAGGGAGTCGATCAGGATCGAGGGCAGGTTTTCCTGTAACTTGCGAACAATCGCGATGTCATGAAAAATGGCCTGCTTTTCAAGGAGGGCAAGCGTGTTTTCCACGATCGGGTTGATTTCCAATTGAGCAAACTCGGTCTTGGATTGTCTCGAGAAGTCGAGCAGACCCTTGACGATTTCCCTGCACCGCAAGGTCTGCTTGACGATGATATCCAGGTTTTTATGCATGGGATCCCCGGGTTCGCATTCTTCCAAGGCGGTCATGCTGAAGGCCATGATGCCACCCAGAGGGTTGTTGATCTCATGCGCCACTCCTGCGGCCAGCCTGCCCATCGAGGCCATCTTCTCGGCCTGCGCCATCTGGACCTGCACCGCCATCAGCTCCGTCGTGCGTTCCTCGACCTTCTTCTCCATTGTGCGCACGGACTGTTGCAACTCCGTCTTCATCGACTTCAGGCTGTCAAGCATTCTGTTGAAATTGACGGCCAGGTGGCCGATCTCGCCGCTGGAACCTACTTCGACGCCTTGATTCATGTCTCCGCCGGCGATCCTCTTGGTTGCAGAGACCATCTCTTCAAGTGGGCGAATCATGATGCGAGTAAACAGGTAGGTAAGCAACAAGACGACTAGAACACCTGCCACCGCCACCACCAGGAATGTAAACATCATCCGTGTACGAACTGCCAAAAACGGCTTTTCCAGAATCCCCACGTACAGTATACCGATGATGCCGCCCGAGTGATTGTGGATTGGTTCGTAGGCGGATATGTACCAATCACTGACCACAAAAGCCCGCTCGTACCAGCGTTCCCCCCGATCGAGAACAACCCGCGCAACCTCGTCCGAAACCACGGTTCCCACCGCTCGCTCACCGGACGGGGTGACAACGTTGGTCGATATCCTCACATCACGCATGAAAATAGTTACCGTTCCTACATCACGGCCCTGGAACTTTTCCCCGCCAAAGACAACCTGTTTGACCTGATCGACTATCTTATAGTTGCGGTTGAGCAGTATCCCGCCATAGATAATCCCGATAATTTCCTTCCCGTTGCGCACCGGGGCGGCGGCAAAGAACACCAGCCCCGAGTCAATCTCCTTTCGCCGATCCGGCACCGCCATCGGGACCGGCTCGATATCCATCTGTGCCGTCCGGACCAGTGCGCGATTTTCCCCTAGCAGGAATTCACGGTCCACGATCTCGGTGCCTACCGCGAGTTTCCCCGTCATGGCGATCTTTACAAGATCCGGTAGCCGCGGGCAGCCCTCGGAGCACGATAAGGTGCTCAGACCGCCACTGCGAACCGCAAACCGGCAATCATTATCCACGAAACCCAAAAAATCGAGACCGACTTCCTTTTTCAGTGTCGACATCAGCCCCGGCAATTCTTTCAGCGCCCCGGAACCGACGACGGCCGCGAGTCTCCTGGTCAAGGCGGCTTGCTCGACCATCCCGCCCACGGCATTCAGCCTTCCGGTATAGACCAAGCGCGCGGTCTCGAGACCATGAAATACCCTTTTATGGGCCTGGTCCAGCATCGCATTGGTTATGATCCATGATCCGATCAGGGTAGAGACGGCGGCCCCGATGACGACGATCAGAACGAAAACCGCCAGTAACTCGAACCTCAGGGAAATGCCTCTGAAAAACCGGCCATACATTCTTGCACCTCTCCGAGAGGGACGCTTCCCGGCGTTCCATCGGATCCTGACCATATCCGGAAACGAGATCCAATGGCAAACGCTTGGGTCACTTGCAGACCGCGTTGGCGAGAACGGGTGACTTGCTGGATGGGAAATCTGAATAATATATCAAATAAATCCTCCGGCGATCGCCGCGCCCACGGCGCATAATATTATGCCCGCCACTAAATGGAGCTTTCTTGTGTTTTTCAGTCTCCATTCTTCGATGTTTTTAATGGCCGCGAAACCGCCGTACACCACCAGCGTTATAATAAGCATCGGCAGGATAAAAACGATGTTGTAAAGCACCAGCCATGGGATCGCGTATGAAATGGATAGCCCGGAAAGCAGCCCGCTGGCCACAAAGTAGGGCCCAAGAGCACAGGGCAGTAAAAATATACTTACAATTAACCCGACCACGTAAGATCCCGCGGGGGACATTGTCGATTGAATGATCTTTTTCATCTTCGGCCGCCACCGTTCTGGAACCTCCAGCTTGAATCCCCCGCCCCCGTACCACACAAAATCCTTCAAGTTGAAGAGTCCGAGAAGAATTGCGACAATGCCAACACACTTATAAATCCATGAAGTGGACAGCGAGCCGATGCCGGACATCGACTTGAAACCCAGGATGATCAACAATCCCACGACAAAATAAGCAGTAAAAATTCCACCCATGAAAGCGAACGCTATATGAAGCATCCTTTTTCTATTCTCGGGAAACCTTGCCAGAACCGCCGTAATGAGAATAAGGAGAACGGCAAGAGCACAGACGTTAACGGCATCGACGGCCGCCAGGCTTGCAATTCCCAGTAAGCACACTTTCAATGTGCACTTTTTCCCCGGAGCTACGCATTTACAACCACCGGGAATGCAGTCGTCAATCCATGATTCGAGACCCTCGTAACATTCCGTTTCACCGACGCAGTAATGATCAGCGATGAAAACTGCCGGGACTCTTCCGCATTTCGGCTCCGGGACCTCGTACTGCGAAAGTAAGCCCTTGTAAAGATCCATTTCTTTCTTGGCATTGTGCGCGCGGATCTCAAGGGAGGGATATTTTTTCGCCTTCAGGTTATGGAGAAATTTTTCAACCCTTCCGCAATGCGGGCAGCCCGGGCCATACCAGAAATGCAAGCAGGCGGTTTTTCCGGACACGGGCGTATGCTCCGCCTTTCGTGAAGGCGACTTTCCCTCCTCATCGGTCATTCTCGATGCTTTACCCTTCTTTTCCTCGGGGCCGCATGGTTCATCTCCAGCCAGCCCGCATGTGTCCCCCTTCTGTTTATGCGTTTCGGGAGACGACTGGTTCGGGTTATTCAGAAAACCAGGAAGATTTTCATCGTCCGCTTTTGCCGACCCGGATAAGACCAGAAGAGCAGCTAGTGCAATCGGGAAAAACATACCGGGATTAAGTGTATTTTTTCGCATCTTTGCCTCTCTTACGATAGCTGATGCCTGCTTACAGGTGTTTCCTGATCTTCTCGATCAGGTCCACGGCCTTGACGGGCTTCTCCAGGAAATCGTCGGCCTTGAAATGATCGCCAAGTCCGGGATCGATTCCAGCCTCCCTTGAAATGGCGGACATCGCCAGGATGGGGATTGACCAGTACTCCGGATCGGACTTGAGTTCCCTGCAGATCGTGAAACCGTCGTCCACCTCGTCAAGCATGATGTCAAGCAACAGCAAATCTGGTTTTTCTGATTCGATCTTTTTCATCGCTTCTTTACGGTTGTAGGCAACGTCCACAAGGTACGGCTGGTTCGTAAGTATTGCCTTGACCGCCCTGACAAAATCGCGATCGTCATCGACCATCAGAATCTTCTGCTTCCTGATATGGCAAATGGCATTCTCCGCGGCGTTTACGAGCTGGTATGCGATGGGCGATGCGGTAAGCGCTGGATGTGTTCCCATCTGGAACGTGGCCACCTCTTCGGCTCTCATCCCCGAAGCGATCGCGGCGCTGATTGCATTCAGAAGCTCGCCGCCGCTGACGCCTCCCCATACCTGGCCGCCCATGAGTTTTCCGTTTTTCTTTTCAAACAATAGCTTTACATGCAGTTCGGAACAGCCCGGCATACCCCCCGGATGCCTGTCCGGCCCGGAAGCGACCTCGGCGATTACGTCGTATCCCGCCTTCCTCGCGGCGCCTTCGGTCAATCCGACCGTTCCCACGGTCAGGCCGTTCACCGCGGTTGCGAACACGCCGATGGCGCCTTCATTCTTACGTTTCAGTTCGAACAGATTGGCACCCACTATTCTTGCCTCTATGGACGCAATGGAAGCCAGGCGGAGACCCAACGGCTCCCGATCGAAGAAAGAGAACTTCTCGCAGCAATCCCCGCAGGCAAAGATGTCCTTGTCACTTGTCCGCATGTATTGGTCGACGTGTATCGCCTTGCCTTCTCCAGTTTTCAGACCAGCGGCGCTGGCGAGTTTGGTGTTTGGTGTGACGCCCACGCCGAGGATTACCACATCGGCTTTCAGCTTTTTTCCGCTGGCGAGCTTGACATATTCGACTTTGTCGTCGCCGACGACGGCCTCGGCCCTCTCTCCGGCCAGGATATTCACGCCCCTGTCGACGAGCCTCTTCTCCACCTGCAGGCAGAATTCTTCATCGCAGGCAAGGCTGAGACAGTGGGGCAGAAGCTCTACGATTGTTACATTCAGATCTCCGTTCTTTTTCTTGCATTCATCTGCAAACTCAACGCCGATGAAACCACCACCGATGACCACGAGGTCCGAAGCCTTGTCCAACTCATCGGAGAGCGCCTGAAGATAGGCGATATCCTTCTTCACGGAGAAGACGTTTTTCTTCTCAATGCCGGGTAAGGGAAGCACTATCGGCAGGGAACCAGTGGCGAGAACGAGCTTTTGATAACTTATCTCCTTGCCGGATTTCATAGCGACGGTCTTGCCGGCCCGGTCTATGGATTCAACCTCATCAATTACCAGATCGATATTGTTCTTGTTCAGGATCGCATCCGGGACAAGGTTCTTTTCCGGATTGTCGACGGTGCCAAAAAGATAGGGAATACCGCATGGGACCAAAACCTTGTCCTCCATGCGCACGAGTGTGATCTTGGCGTCCGGATGGTGCCTTCTCGCTGTTATACCCGCCGTAACCCCTGCAGCACTTCCGCCAATGATAACGATTTCCTTTTCCATGACATTCTCCCTATTGTTCCGCAGGCAAGCGGACGGTAAAGGTGCTACCCCCGATATCATTGCTTTCAACTTTGATGGAACCACCAAGGTAGCCGACAATTGCCTTGCAAATCGTCAGCCCGAGACCGGATCCCGAAATATTTTCCGTACTCTCGTTCTTGACCCGGTAGAATTCCGAGAAGATGCGCGGCAAGCACTCCTTCGAGATGCCAATGCCGGTATCGATGACCTTTATTTCCACCGTCTCTTCTTCGTGACCGGCGCGAATCTCGACAGTGCCGCCCGGGCGGTTGTACTTGATGGCGTTGCTCAGGAGATTGTCCACGAGGACACCGATGCTCGCCTTGTCCCCTCGTATTTCCGGAAGACTCTTGGGTATATCAACCCGCACATCCACTCCTGCGGACTCAACCTGTTGGCTATAGGACTCAACGACCTGCTTGACCACATCGACGAGTTCGACGGAGTCGGTTCCGTCACCCATTGCGCCCCGCTCGATTTTGGAGAGAGTCAACCAGTCTTTTATTGTCGCCAACATCTCGTCTGTCCGCACTAACGCGCGGGAGATGAATCCGGCGGCTTCTTCGGACAACTCTTGTTTCGATATGAATACAAGAGTGTCAAGGTACTGCCTCACGGCAGCCAACGGCGACTTGAGTTGGTGAGAGACCAGTGTGATGAACTTGCGTTCGAGTTCCTCCTTTTCGTGCCGGAGCTGCTTCGACTCTCGGGCCAGGTACCAGCGTTCGTACCCCCTGTTGATAATCAGCCGCAGCTCGTCGGGAGTGAAAGGCTTGGGCAGAAAATCGTATGCGCCCGCCTTCATGGCCTCCACGGCGGCGCATACCGTAGCGTAACCGGTGATGACCACGATAATGGCCTCCGGATCTATTTTACGGACCTGCTCGATCACCTCTATCCCGTTTATGTCGGGCATCTTGAGATCGACTATTAATAGGGGGGGGCGTGCCTGACGAAAGCGCTCGATGCCTTCCTTGCCGTTATTGAAGGTTTCTACCCGGTAGTCGGCTTTTTCCAGGATCTTCCGGCAGGAATCCAGGATGATCTCCTCGTCGTCGATCACCAGGATCCACTTGTCCCCCGGACCGGCAGCCGGTTCCGTGAAGAACCTCGACTCGTGTTCCTGTTCTTTCGTCTGATCCAGTGTCACGAGAGCGTCCAATCGAATCAATGTCCGTGTTGTTACTTCTTTCCACCCAGCAGGCCTCTTACCTTGTCTAGAAACTCGGGGATGGCCAATGGCTTGGTCAGATAGTCATCGGGCATAATCATGTCCATCTCCCCGGCCCTGCTAAAGCGGGTGGCGGGATCCAGGGTGATGGATGAGATCATCAGGATGGGTATATTGCTGACCGACTTGTATTCGTCCTTGTACTTGACGGCTTGGTTCACCTCGTAACCCGCCGATAGATGCTCCATCATGACGTCGAGGATGATCAGGTCGGGTTGCTCGGCCTGGACCTTCTTCAGGCCGTCCTTCCCGTTGGTGGCGCTGCACACCGAGTACCCCTCGGCCTCCAGGGGAACCGTTGCGGTAACGATGAAATCCTTGTCGTCGTCGATGATCAGAACCTTCTTCTTGGTCTTGCACGTGCTGGCACTGGACTTCCTGTGTTCCATGTAGCGAAAGGCATCCTGGAGGATGTGCAACATCTCTTCAGGGGTGACCGGGGGGACCGCCAGGTAGAAGACACCGGAACGGCGGATGCGCCGGGAGAGTTCGATGGATGAGTCATCCGTCACAACCACCACGGGAACTTGTTCGGCTATACGGCGGCAAGTAGAGACCGTCTGCATGCCCCAGGCCGGGTCCTCGGATATGTCCACGATCACGACGGTGTTACCATGCAGGGCCCGCGCGGCCAACTCCTCGGGAGAATCCCGGCCCTGAATCAGATCGAGATCGATCCCGAAGCCCTCCAGGGTGCGAATGTGTTCTGTCCACTCCGAGTCGTGTTCTTTAGAACCCACCAGTAGAACCCGCATGCGTTTGGCTGGCATATCGCTCTCCTTTATTGCCCACTCCGCTCGCACTTTCCGTGCCAGCCACACGACCGGTATTGAATACATTTGTTATCATTGAGAAATTCGGCTAAATGCCGGCCGCAGGCAGCGTGCCCCGAGCCGCTCGTTTGTATACCGCTAACATACAGTTTGTTTGGTTTTTACCAGTTCATACGGGCGACTGGGGTCGCGTATAGAACTCATATACACTGTATAGGTGCCCCACACGCACAGGGTTGGGAAATACGTGCCTATGTTGTCCGATCTTCCGCGCGGATTCCATGCTTGCGCATCAGCGCGTGGAAGTTTGGTCTCAGCATCCCGGTCTGGCGTGCCGCGCGAGTGACATTCCATTCGTTGCGGCGTAGTGCCTCGATCACAAAGGAGCGTTCAAGCTGCTTGTTCATCCGCTCACGTAGGTTCTTCTTCATGTCTTTGAGTTCCTGGTTCGTCCTGGGCACGCGGGGAGAATCATCGGGTATTTCCTGGTGGATGTAGTCCGGCAGGTGTTTCGATCGGATGGTGTCTTCTTCCAAGATCACAACCAGCCGCTCGACCAGGTTTCTCAGTTCCCGGACATTGCCCGGCCAGCTGTAATGCATCAGCAGCTTCAGTGCCTTGGGGGAAATTCGGCACGGACCCCGTGTATCCGGACGGGCCGCTCGGCGGTACTGGGCCAGGAAATGGCAGAGAAGAGGTGAGATGTCAGCGGGCCGCTCCCTGAGCGGAGGCAGGCGCAAGGGGATAACATTCAGACGGTAGTACAGATCGCGGCGGAAGGTACCCGCTTCCACCAGATCCGCGAGTTCCTGGTTGGTGGCGGCCACCAGCCGGATGTCCACCTTCCTGGTATCCACGCCTCCCACCGGCTTGATCTCCCCCGCCTCCAGTACCCGTAGCAGCTTTCCCTGGGTATCCAGGCTCATGTTGGAAACCTCGTCCATGAACAGGGTGCCTTGGTCGGCGACTTCGAAAAGCCCGGGCTTGGTGACCGCTGCGCCGGTGAAGGAACCCTTTACATGGCCGAACAGCTCGCTTTCCAAAAGCCCGGGTGCCAGCGCCGAGCAATCGATGGAGACAAGCGACTTGTCGCAACGCTTGCTCTTGGCATGGATCTCCTGAGCGGCGAGTTCCTTTCCCGTTCCGCTCTCTCCCATGATAAGCACGGTGGCGTCGGACGGAGCGACCCTGTCGATCAGGGAGAGAACTTGATTCATCTCTTCCGAGGTTCCGATCATATGCCGCCCGCGGGCGCCATCCTCGTATGCGTCTGCCTCCGTGCCAATACGCCTGAGTTGTTCCAGGGCCGCATCGACACGCAGAAGCAGCTCCCGGGGGGTGAACGGTTTGGGCACGAAATCGAATGCGCCCAGCCGCATCGCCTTTACCGATAATTCAATGGTGGAGTATCCGGTGATGATGATCACCTCGACGTCCGAGCGATGTTCTCGAATGCTAGCCAGTATTTCCATTCCCTCCAGGTTCGGCATGCGGATATCAAGCAGTATGATGTGATAGTCCCCCCCAAGCGCCAGGTCCCTGCCGCAGAAGGGATCCTGCTCGGTATCCACCTCGAACCCCCGCTGCTCGAGGATCTTCCGGCAAGACTGGAGCATGATCTCCTCGTCGTCGATCACCAGCACCCGCGCGATATGTGTTGCCTTCGCTTCCATGTGCAAGAAAAACACTTCCCGGTGCGGCACTAGCGGATACACACCGCCCGTACCTGGGAGAAGTCGGTCTGTCCGGCCAGCACCTTGATAACTCCGTCCTGCATCAGGGTGGTCATGCCGTCGGCGATTGCCTGCCGGCGGAGGTCTTCCACCGGGGCCTGCTTCTGGATCAGGCGCTTGACATCGTCGGTGCCGATCATCATCTCGTGAATGGCCAGCCGGCCGCGATAGCCCGTGTCGGCGCACTCGGGGCAGCCGACCGGCCGGCGCAAGGTCAGATCCTTTGAATACTTGATGCCTGTTTTTTCGAAGGCCTCGGGTCCGTAGGACTGAACCAGCGACTGGAACTCTTCTTCGGACGGGTGATACTTCTCGCCGCAGTTCTTACAGACCCTTCGCACCAGGCGTTGGGCCAGGATGCCCAGCATCGAATCGGCGAAGTTGAAGGCCTCGATGTCCATTTCCAGAAGGCGCGTGACCGTCTCGGGGGCCGAGTTGGTGTGCAGCGTCGACAGCACCAGGTGGCCTGTCAGCGAGGCCTCGATGCCGATCTCGGCCGTTTCCTGGTCGCGCATCTCGCCGACCATGATCACGTCGGGATCGGCGCGCAAAAATGCCCGCATGGCCCGGGCGAAGTTGAGGCCGATCTTGGAGCGCATTTGCACCTGGCGCAGACCCGGCTGGGTGATCTCGACCGGGTCCTCGGCCGTCCAGATCTTGCGCTCTGGAGTGTTGATGTGCCCCAGCGCCGAGTGCAGGGTGGTGGTTTTGCCCGAGCCGGTGGGGCCGACGCACAAAATGATGCCGTAAGGCTTCTCGATCACGGAAAGCAACTCGCGCAGGTTGCGCTCCGAAAAGCCCATCTTGTCGAGCGGAATGGGTTTCGAGGCCGCTAAAATGCGCATGACCACGTCCTCCTCGCCGCCGGCGGTGGGCACGGTGGCCACGCGCAGCTCGATGGTCTTGCCCTTCATGCGGAATTTTATCTTGCCGTCCTGGGGCAGGCGCCGCTCGGAGATGTCGAGCTGGGACATGATCTTCAGGCGCGAGACCAGGGCGGCGCGGTGGCTGGCGGGAACCTCCTGGTAGACGTGACAGACGCCGTCGATTCGAAAACGAATGAGTGCCGGGTGCCTGGGGCCGTAGGGCTCGACGTGGATGTCCGAGGCGTCGCGCTTGTAGGCGTCGATGATTATCTGGTTGGCCAGCCTGACAACCGCGCTGTCGACCTCGTCGATCTGCTCGCTGCCTTCTTCTATGGGCTGGAGGTCGTCCTCGCTGCTCAGTTCGCCCAGGATCTCGGCCACGTCTCCCGCGGGACCATCCTCGGCCATGCCGTAGGAGTGATTGATGTAGTCGATGATGTCCCGGCGTAAAGCGACCAGCAGCTTTTGGCGGGGCGCCAGTTGCATGATGCGCACGGCGTCCGCCTTGGCCAGGTCGGAAGGATCTTCGATGGCCACCTTGAGGGCGCTGCCCTCGATGGCCAGCGGGGCCACGCAGATGTTCTTCAGATAGTCGTGCTTTAGCCGGGAACAAAACTCGGCCGGCATATTCTGGGTGCCGTCGAAGGAGAAGTATTCGCAGCCGTAGAAGTCCGCCAGGCTTTTCAATACCTCTTCTTTGGAGATGCGGTACTTGTCGACCAGCACCTCGGCCACCGGCAGGTTGTTCATCCGCGAGTAGGAAACCGCGTCCTCGAACGCCTTTTCGGAGACCAGCCCCTTGTCGATCAGCCGCCCGAACTTGTTGGGGCTGGGGCGCGGCTTCATCCGCCGCCGGTTGTAAAACGCGATCCCCAGTGTGCGGGCCACTTCCTGGGAGGCCTCGGCGTCCTCTTTGGAAAATGGCCGGCCGTCGTTGGAATTCAGAAGCTGCAAGACTCCCATCAGGTACTTGTCATACATGATCGGGGCCGTCAGCATTTGGCGGGTTTTGAAGCCGGTCTTTTCATCCCAGCTCGAGTCGAAGGAGAGCTTGGGGTGATAAGCCCGAAGCTCGTCCGCGTCGTAGGCGTCGGCGATGTTGAGGGTTTGCCCGGTCAGGGCCACGAAGCCGACCATCGACGAGGTGTTACGCGGAACGCGGATTTCCTTGATCTCGTCGCCTTCCTTGAACTGGCTGTAGACCTGTTGATTGTGGGCGTCGACGGCATAAATGGTGATGCGCTGCGCCTCGACCAGGTCGAGGATGCGCGGCCTGACGTTGATGATGATCTCGGTGATGTCATCGGCCTCGTGAATCAGGTTGATGATTTCGGTCAACTTCTTCTTGTAGTCGAGTTCACGCTCGAGATCGGCGGTCTTGGCGGCTGCGGACATCGGTTGCCTCCCGTCATCGTTGATAGACTTAGTGAATTACTATCATGGGTGTGGACGGTGAGGCAAAGACAAGTTGTTCTGATGCGTCTGTTCGGATAAGCTTCATCGGGCCAGGAACGGAGTGAGATCGATGAAGAGAAATTCCGCACTTTGCTTTTTGATTCGAGGACGCCGGCATCTTCTGCTTCCGATTCTCGTAGGCATGCTTGTCGTCCCCATGGCACTCGGTTGCCAGACCACGTTCAGGGAAAAACGCATCCATCGGGTCTTGATCGAGACCGATCCGCCCGGGGCCCAGGTTTGGTACCAGGACCGGACCGGCCAGCATCCGCTTGGCCGGGGGCCGGTTACCCTGGAGCGCGAATACCAGGTGAACGTTCATAAGTTCAATCCCTGGTGGATTCTGTGGACCGCCCTGTCGGCCGGGGCCGCCGTCGGCGGCGGGGTCTGGATCGATCGTGCGCCGGGGAGCGACGATACCCAGGGGGCCCTGGCCATAAGCCTGATCATTACGGGCGGATTGACCTTCCTGACTTCGGCCACGGGCCTTTGGGGCAGCCTGGCCTTTAACGGCGACGAATTCCCAACCACGTCCGTCGATCTCATGTTGGGCGCCCAGCTCGATGGTTACACCCAGTCCAGCCTGAGCATCAAGATTCCTGACCAGCAGAAGAAGATCAGCATGTTGCTGCACCCGGTGGGCATGGCCGCAAGCGTGGCCGGGGATCTTAGCATCATCGTCCTGCAGAGCGCGGAGTTCCAACCGGTTTTTCCCCATCGGCTTCCGCATTATGCCCAACAGGGCCTGGGCAAGATCGAGATCGAAAACCGCAGCACTCTGCCCATGGATGTGGAACTGGAACTGAGCATCAAGGACTGGGCCGAGCCGGCCCTGAGCAAGGCCGGGCTCGCGCCCGGCGCCAAGGTCTGGGTGTCCGTCAAGGCGGCCTTTCTGGACAAGCTGCTGAGAAATGCCGAGCAGCGCACGGTTCAGGCCATCGTTGAGGCGCGCTTCGTCCATGCCGATTTGAAACGATCCATACGCAAGTCCTTTCCGGTGACCCTGTTGGAAGGCAACGCATTTTCCTGGGACCGGCCGTCCGGGATCGCGTCTTTTGTCAACGGGCAGGATCCGCAGATTGAAGCCTACGCGACCGATCTTTTCTGCCGGTTCGCTGCCGCTTATCCAGAGCAGGCCCGGGCTTCTCACCCCCTGCACAACCACTTGCTGGCCCTCTTCGCCTTCCAGGCATTGGCCGAGAACGGCATCCGCTACAAGCCCGACACGGAGCGGCCCTTCGGCAGCTTGACCCAAGGGGCAATCGATACGGTGCAATTCCCGTCCCAGACCTTGCAGCGCAAGGTGGGCGATTGCGATGATCTGGCCGTGCTCTATGCCTCGGTGCTGGAGGCCCTGGGTGTGCCTGCCGCCCTGGTGCCGGTCACGGGCCATGTTTTTGCCATGTACGACTCCGGCCTGCGCAAGGAAAACCGCGCGGCGTTCCCTGTGGATGCGGCCAAGACCGTGATACGGGGCGAGAGCCTGTGGGTACCGGTGGAAACCACGCTTTTAGGCAGGGCCAGGCGCTTTGAAGAGGCCTGGATGGCCGGGGCGGAGAACTACAATGGCAAGTACAAGGTGGCTGCCGAAGACGTGGTGGAGATTCGCCCAAACTGGGTCGATTTCCCTCCGGTGGCCTTGGAGTCTCAGGCCGGGGCGGTCAAGAAGGTTCGCGTGGAGCGGGCCTCGGCGGACAGTCGCCGCATGCTGAAGGCCTATCTGGCGCGGGTGAACAAGCTGGCCGGACGGGGCCGGGGCCTGGCCCAGGCCGTGTCCCTGGTCGAGGCCGGTATGTTCAATGACGCCGCCAAGATCTTCGCAAGAGTTTTGGCCAAGAAAAAGAGCTATCGTGGCCGCTACGGCCTGGCCGTGGCCCTGGCCGGCGGCGGCCGGATGCTGAAGGCCCTGGTTGCTTTCCAGGATGCTTTAGCCATGGCGCCGGACAAGCAGGCCCGCTTCAATTGCGAGTTGGCCATCGCCCAGTGCTACAAGGTCAACGGCAACCTGCCCAAGGCGCGCAAATACTTGAAAAAGGCGCTGGCCATCAACCCGGCCACGAAATTCGACTCACGCTATCGATCCCTGTTCGCCTACCTGAAGCAGGACGACAAGACCAAGGCCGCCGGAGCCGAGGAAACTCCGCGTTTCTTCCAGGAGATGCTGAGCGGAATATAAACCGGGTACGAACGGGGTCGGGGTACGAACGGGGTCGGGTAATACCACTTGACACTTACATGGGTGAGACATCCATCATTTCCACTGACCGGTCAAGGTAAGTGTCAAGTGGTATTACCCGACCCCTATTTCTATTTCTGTAAGTATGCATATTGTGGTTGACAGCCGCAATTAGCCATGCTAATTGTAGGTCATGACGGCATATAGCATGGATCGTTCCCTGCTGGTAACTCTACAGATCCACAATCCGTGGTTGGAGCGGCCGGGCGAGCAAGCGAAGCTTCTGACCGTCGATTTCCCTTCTCCCTTCTTGCCCCGCAGTAGACGACTTGTCGCCGGAGCCGGCAGGGCCGAGTTGGTAGTCGGGCCCAGGCAAGCCGGAAAGTCCACCTGGATTAGACACAGCCTGTCCGGGCAAACCGCGCCCGTGTTGATCTTACACGCCGAGGAACCCCGCGTCCGCGAGCTTTGCCGCTCGCCGGCCGAAGCCCTGCACGCGCTCCAGCCCGTCCTAAGCGACGATACCCTGCTGGTACTGGAAGAGGTTCAGCACCTTGCCGACGCCCCGTTGTTCATCAAGGGGCTCGTGGATCTCCAGCCCAGGCGAAGGATCGTGGTCACGGGAAGTTCTTCCTTCCAGTTCCAATCGAAGACCACGGAGTCGCTGGCCGGCCGCGCAAGAAGGACCCTCATGCTTCCGTTTTCGATGGAGGAGATCTCGACGATCGCCAATCGAGAGCGGGTTGCCCCGATAGTCGAGGAAGAGTTGCGCTCTCTCTGGTCCAGGTTGCTCGTTTTCGGGGGCTACCCGAGGCCCTGGTTCGACCCGGAGCCGGTCTCGGAGTTACACCGTCTGGCCGAGTCCTTTGTCCTCAAGGATGCCTCGGACCTGCACACGATCGACCGGCCGGACGCATTTCGCAAGCTGCTCGAGTTGGCCGCCGCCGATGTTGGGAACCTGGTCAATCTGTCCGCCTGGGCGTCCCATTCCGGAGTTTCCCGGGATACGGTGGCCCGCTACCTGGAAATCGCCGCGGATGCGCATATCCTACGTTTGGTTCCGCCGTTTCGAGGAGGAAAGCGGGCAGAGATAACCGGTACTCCCAAGGTGTACCTGATCGACAATGGTTTGCGCAACACGCTGTTTGCCGGTTTCGGGCGGGTGGATCAACGCGCGGACGCCGGAGCCTTATGGGAAAACGCGGTATTCTCGGAGCTGTTGAAACGCACACGGCTGCTGGACGAGATCTACTTCTGGCGCACGAAAAACGGCGCCGAGGTCGATTTCGTCGTGCGCCGGGACCAGAAGCTGCTTGCCCTGGAAGTAAAATCCGGCATGCCGGCCCGCCCGCAACTCGGCCGGGCTGCCCGGAGCTTCATCCGGGCTTATCGCCCGGAGTGCTTCGGCGTCATCAACGGTTCGATCAATCACGACGACACCCTGGATGGAGTACCGATTCGTTATCGGCGACCCTGGGAGATCGGAGAGTTGCTCAAGATCACTTGAATACTGCTCAACCGTTCAGTATTATGACTGGTCATGGACGACTTCGTAGAACTTGGTTGTACGGCGCGCCTCGTTTTCACCGCGCAGCGCACGAGGCCGGTGTTCGCCCGATCGTCGGGGCCGAGCTGACGCTGGCCAATTGTAGCCTGCGCCTTTTGGTCAAGGACGTTCGCGGCTACAAGAACCTTTGCCGCCTGATAACCCGGGGACACCGGGGGCGGCCCAAGGGAGACTGTGAAATCGATCTCGATCTGGTCGAGGAGTTTTCCGCAGGACTTGTTTGCATATCCGCGGGTGGCAAAGATCGCCGGTTGCTCGACAGGCTCAAGGGGATCTTCGGGCGAGGCGACCTGTGGCTATTAATCGGCCGGCACCTCGATCGAGCAGAGGCGCGGCACAACCAGGAACTCGTGGAGCTGTCCGGGCACCTGGGGATCGGCCTGCTGGCCTCGAACGACGTGCGCTACGCCCGCGCGCGCGAGCGCCGCATACAGGACGTTTTCACCTGCCTTCGCCACAAGGTCACACTGGACGAGGCAGGCCGGCGGCTTTACGTGAACGCCGAGCGGCATCTCAAGTCGCCGGCGCGGATGAGAGAACTATTTTCCGATCTGCCCGCTACCGTGCGCAACACCCGCGCCGTGGCCGAGCGCTGCGCCTTCAGCCTGGCCGAACTCGACTACCATTTCCCGGACTTTCCAGTCCCCGGCGGCGAGACGCAGTTTTCCTACCTGCACTACCTGGTCCAGGCCGGCGCCCGGCGGCGCTACCGGCCGCTTGCGCCCCGGCACATGCGGCAGCTCGATAAAGAACTTATGCTGATCGCCAAGCTCGAGATGGAGGGCTATTTCTTGCTGGTCTGGGACATCTGCCGCTTCTGCCGCCAGAACGGCATCCTGGTTCAGGGACGGGGGTCTGCCGCCAACAGCGCGGTCTGCTACGTGCTGGGCATCACCGCCGTGGATCCGGTCGGCATGGATTTGCTTTTCGAGCGCTTCCTCTCGGAAGAACGCGGCAACTGGCCCGATATCGACCTCGACCTGCCCTCCGGCGATCAGCGCGAGAAAGTCATTCAGTACGTCTACCGTCGTTATGGTCAGTTTGGTGCAAAGAGCGCACTGACGGCCAACGTGATTACCTACAAGCTCCGCAGCACGGTGCGCGAAGTGGGCAAGGTTCTCGGGCTGGAAGGCGCGTGCCTGGCCCACGTGCTTTCGGTCTTGTCCGAGGGCACGGCCGGGCTCGACACAAGCGACAGGCGCGTCGCGTTGCTTGTCGAACTGGTCTCAAAGATGCGCCATCTGCCCCGTCACCTGGGTCAGCACAGCGGAGGGATGGTCATCTCACGCGGGCGGCTCGACGAGGTGGTGCCGATCGAGCCGGCCGCCATGCCCGGCCGCAGCGTGATCCAGTGGGACAAGGACGACTGCACCGATCTGGGCATCATCAAGGTCGACTTGCTGGGCCTGGGAATGCTCAGGGCGATCGAAGAGGCCATTCCCCTGGTGCGGGCCCACGAGGGTGTGGAGATCGACTTGGCCCACCTGCCCGCCGATGACCCCGAGGTCTACGCCATGCTGCGGCGGGCGGACACGGTGGGCGTCTTCCAGGTTGAAAGCCGCGCCCAGATGAACACCCTGCCGCGCATGCGGCCAAAGTGTTTCTACGACCTGGTGGTCGAGGTGGCCTTGATCAGGCCCGGGCCGATCGTCGGCAAGAAAGTCCACCCTTATCTCGAAAGAAGAGCCGGCAGGGAGCCCGTCAGCTATCCCCATCCCAGCCTGAAGCCGATTCTCGAGCGCACGCTCGGGATTCCTCTTTTTCAGGAGCAGGCCATGCGCATCGCCATGGAAGCCGCGGGTTACACGCTCGGACAGGCGGAGCAACTGCGCCAGGCCATGAGCCACAAGCGTTCGCTCGAACAAAAGGCGCGCCACGAAGAAAAGCTTCGATCTGGTCTTACCGCCCGCGGAATCAGCGGTTCGGCGGCCGACGAGATCGTCGAGTCGTTCGGTTCGTTTTTCGGCCTGTACGGTTTTCCGGAGTCGCACGCGGCCAGCTTTGCGCTGATCGTTTACGCCTCGGCCTATCTCAAGGCCCATCACCCGGCGGCTTTCACCTGCGCGCTTCTGAACGCCTGGCCGATGGGGTTCTATCATCCGGCAACGATCATCAGAGACGCCAAGCGGCACGGGCAGAGCGTGCGCGAGATCGACGCCTGCCGCTCCGGTTGGAAGTGCACCATTGATCCCGATGGCGCGGTCAGGCTCGGGCTGCGCTTCGTGGTCGGGCTGCGCCGCGAGGCCGGCGAGCGCATCGCCGCCGAACGGCGCAGGCGCCGTTTTGCCGATCTGAAAGATCTGAAGCGTCGCTGTCGCCTGCGAAGCCGCGAAATGGATGTCCTGGCCGAGTTGGGGGCTTTCTCCGGCCTGGGGCTTTCACGACGCGAGGCGCTCTGGCAGGTGGCCGCCCTGGACGACTCAGGGCGCGGGCTGATCGATCGCCTGCCGCTACCCCACGACAAGTGTCCCCTGCCGCGCATGGACGCGCCCGAGCGCACGGCTGCCGATTATCGCAACAGCGGCATGACGGTCGGACCGCATCCCGTGGCCCACCTGCGGGACTGGCTGCGCGGGCGGGGCGTGCTGCCGGCGTTTGCCGGTGGTGACCTCAATGGCCTTGATCGTTTCGGGCCGGCTGGAGCGCCATAAGGGCGTTACCAACCTGCGCGCCACGCGGTTCGAGCCGATCGACGAGGACGATATCCCGGCCGCACCGTCGCACGACTTTCGCTGAACTCTCAAATTGTGGAGCCCCACGCGCATGCGCAGAGCCCCTCACTTGGGAACAGGTACACCGATCGCTCGCAGCACTGCCCGCTCGACCCGCCTCATTTTTGCGCCGGAGAGCACGTTGCCGAGTGGCTGGGTGGAGAGGATTTCCTTACGAAGTGTCGCGATCTGTTCGCACTTGATTATCGATGGACGTGCCACGCCCGCTTCTCCCTTTCGTAACCTGATGTGCCAGGGCCCTTCTCGTAACACGCTCGAAAGCGGGACCACGATGACGTCGTGAGCATGTTCGTTACGCGCGGCCGGCGAGAGCAGTAAAACTGGTCGGCGCTTGTCGCCGGGAAAATTGGCCCAGTAGACATAACCCCGCGTCAGCATTAATCGGTACCGAGTCGCTTAAATTCGTTGCTGCTGGCGGCCGCCCAGTCGGCATCTTCCTTTATCTCGGCAGCAGTGAGGCTCTGATAATACTCGATCGTATCTCGCTCGAGTTGCCTGCTATTCTGCTCGCGAGCCGCCCTGCGAAGCCATAACTCAATGACATTGCTTCTGTTTCCAATTCCAGATCGATTTGCGAACGAGTCGATTTCCGCCAATAGGTCGGCGGAGATCGTCACACTCACTTTCGCTTTCTTGGCGGTGCCCATGTCTTCCAGTCTGCCCTACCATAGGTAGGATGTCAAGTAGGATGTCCAGGCCGGCTCTACTGCGGCCAGCCCGTGCCGTCGCACGATTTTCGTTGAACTCTTTTATCCCTTGTTGTTTTGTTGGTGCCGTAGCATCCGGAGTCAACCCGTCAATCGTCGTCTGGAGGAACATGGGTCATGAATGCGCGGAACGTCTTCAGCTTTCTGATTGTCGCCTGGCTGCTGATTCATCTGGTCGGCTGTAAGGAAAATGACCCGGCGGCCTGCGCCTGCGCCGAGCGGGTGCTGCGCCTGTCTTCCACCACCTCGGTCGACAACACCGGGCTGCTCGATGCCATCATTCCTCCCTTCGAGAAACGTACCGGCATCAAGGTGCACGTTTTGGCTGTCGGCACGGGCAAGGCCATCAAGCTCGCCGAGAACGGCGACGTCGATGCAATCTTGGTCCACGACCGCCTGTCCGAGGAGGCCTTCGTCGCCGCCGGATACGGCCTGAACCGCATGCAGGTGATGCACAACAACTTCGTCATTGCAGGGCCCGAGGCCGATCCCGCCGGTGCGCGGGGCAACGACGCGGTCGCGGCGCTTTCCAAGATTGCGGCGGCTAAGGCCGTCTTCGTCTCGCGCGGCGACGACTCGGGCACCAACAAGGCAGAATTGCGCCTGTGGAAGGCGGTCGGCATCGAGCCTAAAGGAGCCTGGTATCTCGAATCGGGTCAGGGACAGCGCATGACATTGAACATGGCCGACGAGAAAAAGGCCTACTGCTTGCTCGACCGGGCTACTTTCATGTCGGCCGAGGACCAGGTTTCCTCGAAGATCATAGTCGAGGGCGATAAGCGCCTCTACAATCCATACAGCGTAACCGTGGTCAATCAGGCCAAACACCCGCAGGCGCGCTACGTCGAGGCCATGGCCTTCGGCGCCTGGCTGACATCGCGCGAGTGCCAGAAGATGATCGGCGAGTTCAAGGTCGGCGGCAAGCAGCTGTTTCACCCGGACGTCTTCGAGAAGAAATGATACTGGAGGGCATTCGCGAAGCCATACGGCTTCTTACCAGTTTCGATCCCGATGCCTGGGGACCGGTCGGTGTTTCGGTCACGGTCGCCCTGTCGTCGACGCTGATCGCCTCGCTTTTGGCCTTGCCCTTCGGTTTGCTGGTGGGATTGGGGCGTTTCAGGGGCAAGCGCGCCGTTGTAGTTGTTCTGAACACCCTGCTGGCGCTGCCGACGGTGTTGGTCGGGCTGGTAATTTACGCCTTGCTCACCCGTCGCGGGCCGCTGGGTTCGTGGGACATGCTCTACACGCCGGCGGCCATGGTTGTAGGCCAGGTTATTCTGGCCTTTCCGATCGTCGCCGCCTTCTGCGCGGCCGCGGTGGAGCACTCCGATCCCCGCGTGCGCCAGACCGTGCTGGGGCTGGGCGCGGGAAGGTTGCGGGCGGCCCTGGTGGTGGCCGCCGAGAACCGTGCGGCGCTGGTGGCCGCGGTGGCGGCCGGCTTCGGGAGGGTCTTCGCCGAGGTGGGTATATCGATGATGGTCGGGGGCAACATCCGCGGCTACACCCGCAACATTACCACCGGGATAGCCTTCGAGACAGGCAAGGGTGAGTTCGCCCTCGGGGTGGCGCTGGGAATCGTGCTGCTGATCGTTGCCCTGGCGGTCAACCTGGCGGTGGGCTTCTGGCAGTCACGCGCGGGGAGTGAATCGTGAGCGGGCCTTTCCTGAAATTCGCAGACGTTCAGGTTGTGCGCGGCGGCTTGACCGTGCTCGACGTGCCGGCCTTGTCGGCGCCGGCCGGTGAGCTGACTCTGATAACCGGTGAGAACGGGTCCGGCAAGACCACCCTGATGCTCGCGGCCGGAGGTCTCGTAGACCTTTCGCGCGGCAGGATCTCGCTTCTGGGAGAGTTGTTCCACGATGGGCGCGCCCCGGCCCCCAAGCGCCTGCGCCGGCGAATCGCCTTCGTCTTTCAGGACCCCTATCTGTTCGGCGGCAGCGTGCGTTCGAACCTGACCTACGGTTTGAAAATCCGCGGAACAGACAGAAGCACACGCCGCGAGCTGGCCGGGAAGATGCTGGCCCGTTTGGGGATCGCAGAGCTTGCCCGGCGCCCGGCCAACGACTTGTCGGGGGGCGAACGCAAATTGGTGGCGCTGGGGCGGGCACTGGTGATCGAGCCCGAGGTGCTCTACCTCGACGAAGTGACCGCCAGCCTCGATGACGAGGCGCGAGCCAGGGTGCTCGAACTGATCGGCTCACAGATTGCAGAGCGCGGAACCAGCGTCCTGATGGCCACACACCTAGAAGGCGAGGCCGAGGGTCTGGCGACAAAGAAGATCAGGCTCCGCGGCGGCCGCTCGCTATAACCCATCACTCGCACACGCCGCCCGCTCCATAGTCGCGACAGGACGTGCCCGCCGGGCACTGTTCGGCCGCGCTCCAGTAAGTGTGGCCGTCGGCGCCCGGACCCAGACAACTGACCAGGCCTCCGTCCGGATGACAGAGCACCTCGCCCGGCCGGCAAGGGTTCTCGCAGTCGCACTCATCTGTCTTGCAAGGCCGCGGCGGGGCCCAGCGAAAGCAGCCGTCCGAATCAGGCCCGTCGCAGACCACCAGCAAGTCTGCCGGGTTGCAAACGGCCTGTCCCTTGCTGCAGGTATTGCAAAAAAGTGCCCGTGAGCCGCAACCGGCGACAAGGCCTGTCCAAGACAATAAAACAACGATGATTGGTACTCGGCGCGTCATGTCGAAAAACCCTACCCGCCGGACAGGATTTTGGCAACTGTCTAGACCGCAGTCCCTGTAACATTTTAGTTTACAGGTGTAACATCGTGTGTTACGATAGTTGGGTGATAAAGAGTTTCCGGCACAAGGGACTGAGGGATCTGTTTATGAAAGGAAAGAGTTCCAGGGTGCGTGTTGACCTGCAACGCCGGAGCCTGGTGCGGCTGGATGCACTGGATCAGGCGGAGAAACTGGCTGAGTTGAAAGTGCCGGGATTCGACTTTCACGGCTTGCGGGGGAGACCCAGACGGTACAGCATCCATGTGAACGGGCCGTGGTGCATTACTTTTGAATGGATCGACGGTAATGCTTGGCGAGTCGATTTTGAACAGTACAACTAGGAGGCGGCAATGACCGAAGAGTACCTGGTTACCGGGCATCCGGTGCGTTGTCCCACTCATCCGGGAGTGATCCTCCGTGACGATGTGCTCCCCGCCCTCAATCTCTCTGTCAGTGAGGCGTCGCGTCAGCTCAGGGTTACGCGACAGACCCTCCATCGGATCATGGCGGGTCACACTTCAATCACCCCGGAGATGGCTGTACGGCTCGGGAAGTTTTGTGGCAATGGCCCCGGACTTTGGCTCAGGATGCAGCAAAACTATGACCTATGGCACGCCCGGCAGAGACTCGAAGATGAGATGGAGAAGATTCCTGCTCATGAGGTGGGATAGTTATCCAGGTTCTCTTTGCTACTTGGCCGTCTTATCTTTGGCCAAATCCTCCTTGAGTACCTCCATGGGCATCCCTTCTCTGGCAAAAAAATCGGCCAAAGCCGGGTTAAGTTCTATCAGGGTCAGCACTAAGGAGTAAGAGTTCTTGTATTGCTTGCATTTGGTTACAAATTGTCTGATGGATCCGGAATATCGATCTAACAACTTTGCGGTTCTTTTGATGCCTTCAACTTTCATTTCCCGCTTTTTTTCATCCGACATGCCCTCTTGAAGGCCGGCGATTCTGCTCTTGAGGATTTTTATATCATCTTCCTTGTCACGCATGTAGTGGTTGTACTCGTCTACGGCATTCTTACACTCGCTTAAAAGATGATCTGAATGATCGCATTCTGATGGTCGATCAATCCACCGAACGGATCCATGGTTTCAGCCGCTGGAAGCGTGTCTCGCTTGTAGCTTCCGGCACAACCAGAGATCATCGTCATTGCAAACAACCATGCGAATGTTCTAAACCCTTTCATCGTAGACTCCTCACTTCGTTTGTTGTAAACTCCATTTTATAGAACAATCAAGGAAGCCTGAGCGGCCTCGATTTGATTATGCCTGATCGGTTTGAAAAATACTATCCAAATCTCGTCTCAGGCCTGTCTACAGGAATTCACATGCTACCCCCTGGGGCATCATCAAAGCAAATAGATGAATTGGAATCGCGTCTACAGGTCCTTTTTCCAAGGGCGCTGCGACAGTTCATGCGCCTTACAAACGGTGCTGGTTTTTTTGATGGAATTGTGAGATTCTTCTCAACCTCGGAATTCATAAAGAGCAACAAGGAAATAAGGGGAGGATGGTTTGGCACCGATGCGCTTTTCTTTGCAGAGGGGTCATGGAGAAGCGGTGCTGATCTCTTCTTCTTTGAACTAACAAGCCTTGCGCTTGACGATCCTCCCGTGAGAGCTTTTTCTGGAGACCCGACATTCATCTGCGATGCGGCCCCAAGTTTTTCAAAATGGCTGGATTTCGTTTGCGAACACAAAGGTCGAGCCGTATCTGACAAGGTCCCTTCGTCCGTGGCCGATCCCGATTTATCGGTTGACGGCCGGTCGCGTTCTTGAAATCCTCGTGACATGAAGCAAAAACCTCCCGCCGGAGATTTGAACGAGCGCTACGCCGCACTGGACGGCAAGGTCGCAATCGACCGTCAGGACGAGAGCGCATTGCGACCCGACCTGTTGCTGGCCTTCGACTATCAGCACCCCGATCGCGAAATCGAGGTGGTCATCGAGAGTGAAGAGTTCACCGCGCTGTGCCCCTGGACCGGGCTTCCCGATTTCGGCACTCTCCAAGTGAACTATACGCCGGATCGGTTGTGCCTCGAACTCAAGTCGCTGAAGTACTATTTATTGTCGTTCCGCTCGGTGGGCATCGTCCAGGAGCACGCCGCCGCCCGCATCCTGGGCGACCTGGTGCGGGTGGTTTCGCCCAGGCGCATGACCGTAACCCTCGACTACCGTGTACGCGGCGGCCTGCACACCGCTGTCAGCGCACAGTATCCGTAGGATAATGTTGTTGAAGGATGACTGACTTCTGGATTCAGGTTGCCCAAACTAGATGAAAGTGAGGTAAAACGTGAAAAACAAGATTCGTCCTGCCGCTGTATTCTTTTGCTTTTTTCTGCTTGCGCCCCTGGCCAGAGCGGAATCCTCCACGCCTCCCAAGACCCGACCCCTTGCTCTTGGTGGGCATTGATTCAGATACTTGGTAGCTTACTGGTTGGGTCGCTATCACAATTTGATAGGACCCGATCTTTGATTTTCATTCACATCCAATAAATTCCGTACTCACCACCAGATCGTCAAACCAAACACGGTTGCTGAAGCCTGCGGCATCTTCGGTCTCTATATAGTGCTGTAATCTGACCCGGTTGAGAGCCAAGGTCGGGCTTGTGCGCCACCAGATCGGAATAGGGCTGTTCTGATCCACGCGGTGGGCCAACTCGCCGTTCAACCAGTAGGCCATCACGCCATTTCGCTCCCCTATGTCGTTCACTTGCATCATCATTTCGAAACAAAACCACTCGCCGACCGGGAAATATACCGGTTGTTCGGCCGAAAAATGATTACCCCAACAGCACTGGTTCTGCTCGGTACAGGTCGGAAAACCCTTATCTTCACAATCCTGGCAGACCTGTTCAACATCCATGTATCGCTCGCAACGGGTGTCACAACTCATTTCAGGCCAATAAGAATAAAAATGACTCTCATGAGTATCTTCGGTGAAATCGACGGTAGTCCCCATCGAGGTCACTCCGTTGGGTAAACAGCCAGCCGTACCGTGGTACCAATAGTCGTCGGGCTGACTGCCGCCGATGTTGAGAAAATGGTGGACAAAAGGTCCACCTCAGATGTGCTCCCTGGAGTGAAGCGCGTACTTCCGCTTACGATACCCTCGAAAATACCCACCGGGAACTGAGCCATGAGCTTTTTCGGTGGGGAGTTTTCGTACGGAAAGGTGTCTACTAGGTTTTTATCACGACAGATCATTTTCTCCAGCATCCGCTCGGACAGGCGTCCTTCCGATGGTGCGCGGGAAAGGTCGGCTCCCTTCCTCGGTCCCGATGGCGAATTGATGAACGGTTTCTCGGGCCACTTCCACCTGGATCCATCCTCGACATCAAAAGAGAACCGGTCGGGGAATAGGCTGCGATACTCTTCCAGTAGAAACAGAGACCTTCTCGAATGCAGGAGCTTGTTCCCGCGCTTACTGAACGATCCCACAACGTCCATCTTGCATTTGACGTGTGATTCGCATTCTTCCGACTTCTCCAGCCAGTAAGCCAGACAAAGGAGAAACGTCGCTGCCGCTGCGTCGTCTTTCTGGAAATCTTGTTCCAGTAAGCTCGCGTCTACTGTTGCCCGAAGCTCTAGGACTCCTTCGGATTCGTGCTTTGCATCCCAGGAGATCTGGCGGTACCGCTTGTTGTACCGAGGAACACGAACAGGGTTGTCCAGAACCTTCCGGATCCGCGCAAGTTGTGTATCAAATTCAGGCGTTCGCATTGTCTCTACCTTGTCAGACATCCCACCACTCGCCGTCGT
>CAZXHT010000064.1:0-35932 GCA_964640665.1 uncultured Myxococcales bacterium | reverse complement strand
CCGGCTGGACGCCGCCCACGACGCCCAAGGGCAAGCGCGTGCTGGTCTTGCTCACCGGCGGCAACCGCAGGTTGACAGAGGCGCTTTCGCAAGTAGGCAAGATTTGCGACTGCTGCGAGGACTGCAAGGTCGTCCTCTCGTCCTCGGCGCAGAAAATAGTCGGCGTGCCGGCGGTACGCCGGGCTGCCCCCGAAGCCGAGGTTCTCACCGACGGCGATGTCTGGAAGCTGCTCGAGGACGTCGGCGCCATCTACCTGCCTAACATGTCACTCAATGCCGCTTCGAAGCTTTTGACCCTGCTGCCCGACAGCCTGGTCTGCATCTTGGCAATCTACGGACTGATGCGCGGAATTACAGTGGTGGCCGCGCGTGACTCGCTGTTTGCCGCCGAGATCGAGCCGGCCGCGGCGCCCGCCGCCGTCAGGGAGAAGATAGACGACATCGAGAAACAGCTTGCGGCGTTGGGTGTGTGCCTGTGCGACGTCGACAAGATGACCGGCCCGGGAACTATCGTCGATCCCGTCACTGGCGAGCAAAAGCCCAACCCGGCCTGTACGCTGCTGACGACAGGTGAGTGCAGCTCATGCGGGTTGTGTGTCGAGAACAACCCGGATGCAGTGAGCAAACTGGTCTCGGGAGGCGCGGCGCGGGTGGGCGCCGCCATCGGTGCGCATCCGGCATCAGGTGACATCAGCCGCATGATCGATCACACACTGCTCAAGCCGGATGCCACCGAAGATCAGTTCCACAAGTTATGCGACGAGGCCAAGCAGTTCCACTTTGCCTCGGTATGCATCAATCCCGGCTGGGTGGCGTTGTGCGCCAGGTTGCTGGCCGGTAGTGACGTCAAGGTGTGCACCGTGATCGGCTTTCCGCTAGGTGCAACGACGCCGACGGCCAAGGCCATGGAAACGCGCGACGCCATTGCCAACGGGGCTTCCGAGATAGACATGGTCATCAATGTCGGCGCCTTGAAATCCGGCGACGACGAGCTCGTGCGCCGGGACATCGAGGGAGTTGTTAATGCCGCCCGCGGCCAGGCGCTGGTCAAGGTGATTCTCGAGACGTCCTTGCTCACCAAGGAAGAGATCGTCAAGGCCTGTCTGCTGGCAAAGATGGCCGGGGCAAATTTCGTAAAGACCTCGACCGGTTTCGGCGGGGGCGGGGCCACCGTAGAGGACATTGCCTTGATGCGCGAGACGGTAGGGCCCGAGATGGGCGTCAAGGCTTCGGGAGGCATCAAGGATCGCCAGACGGCCGAGGCCATGGTGGCGGCCGGCGCCACGCGTATCGGCGCCTCGGCCTCTGTGGCCATCGCCACCGGCCAGCCGTCCGGGCAGAAGGGTTACTGACGGGCGATGCAATTCGGGCAGGCCAGGGATGAGATGGTCGAGGTGGGCCGCCGGCTGTGGCAGCGCGGTTACGTGGCGGCCAACGACGGCAACATCTCGCAGCGAGTCGGGGAGGATCGCCTGCTGGCCACGCCCACCGGGGTCAGCAAGGGGTTCATGACCGCGGAGATGCTGATCCTGACCGACATGGACGGAAAGGTTGTCCGCGGAGAGCTGCGGCCCTCCTCAGAGCTAAATATGCACATCGAGGTCTACCGCCTGCGTCCCGAGATCAAGGCCGTGGTGCATGCCCACCCGCCGGTGGCGACGTCCTTCTCGGTGGCCGGGATCGCGCTCGACAAGTGCATCCTGCCTGAATCGGTGCTGACGCTGGGAGCCATCCCCGTGGCCGGCTATGCCACCCCGTCGACCGACGAGATGCCTGCCAGCATCCGGCCATTCGTCTCGAGCCATGATGCCCTGCTGCTGGCCAACCACGGGGCGGTCACCTGGGCGGTGAGCCTCGAGCAGGCCTATTTTCGCATGGAGACGCTCGAGCAAGGCGCCGCCATCGTTCACCACGCGCTGATGCTGGGCAACGTCAACCTGCTCGGCCCCGAGGAAGTCGCCAAACTGAAGGCCGTGGGCGAAAAGATGGGCCTCGGTAGTAAGGTCTTGAACTGTGAGACGAATGCAGGTTGCACGGCGGAGACTTACGCAACAGGCCCGGACGCGGATGAGCGCCTGATAGAAACCGTCGCCCGGGCGGTGATCGAGGAGATATCGAAGAAATGACTTTGCAAGACATGAACGAAATCGTGCAACTCGGCCCGAATCTGCCCGGGCTGGGCACGATACTGGATCCCGACGGGCATGCCCGCGTGACGGGCCCTTGCGGCGACACGCTGGAGATGTTCTTGCGCGTCGCGGGAGGGCGAATAATCGAGGCCAGTTTCATGGCCGACGGCTGCCTGTTCACGCTGGCCGCAGGCAGTACGGCCGTCCACCTGGCCCGCGGCCTCACACCGGGCGAGGCCGTCGCCATCGGCAAGCAGGATCTTATTGACCAGTTGGGCGGCCTGCCCGAGGACCATGAGCACTGCGCCAAGCTGGCCAGCGACACGCTGCACGCCGCCGTGCTCGACTACCGCAGAACGGCAAGCGAGCCCTGGAAGCGGATGTACAGAAGTTCCGGCGGATGATCTGGAAAGGAGAAAGAACATGGAATGGGGAATGCAGAACCGTATGGCGCGGATGATCAAACCCGATACCGGGCGGATAGTCATGCTGGCCGTGGACCACGGCTACTTTCAGGGACCGACCACGGGCCTTCAGGACCTCAAGAGTACGATCGATCCCTTGTTGCCATACGCCGACACCCTGATGATCACCAGGGGAATGCTGCGCATCTGCGTTGACCCCGGCAGCGACGTGCCCATCATGCTGCGCGTCTCGGGGGGCAACAGCGTGCTGAGCGAGCTTTCCAACGAAGGCCTCACCTGCGACATTGAAGATGCGATCAGGCTCAATGTCTGCGGCATCACCCTGTCGATCTTCGTCGGCACCCCGGGCGAGCACCAGACGCTTCTCAACCTGGGCAAGCTCGCCGACTGGGGCAACAAGTACGGCATCCCCGTCATGACCGTGACCGCGGTGGGCCGCGAGATGGCCCGGGATGCCCGCTATCTGGGGCTGTGTTGCCGGATGGCCGTCGAGATCGGCAGCCATATAGTGAAAACTTACTACTGTGATGATTTCTCGAAAATCATCGCCGCCACTCCGGTTCCGGTGGTGATCGCCGGCGGCAAGAAGATGCCCGAGAAGGATGCTTTAGAAATGGCCGCCAAGGCCGTGGGCGACGGCGCCGCCGGGGTGGATATGGGCCGCAACGTCTTCCAGTCGGATTCCCCGGTGGCCATGATCCAGGCGGTGCGCGCCGTTGTTCACAAGAACCTGCCGGCCGGACAGGCCTACGAGATGTACCAGGATCTGAAGGCGTCTGGAAAGTAGCGCTCATGAAGGTCGCCGTCTACCACAACAACACAGACATCCGCGTCGAGGAGCGGCCCGTTCCCGAGATCGGGCCGGGCGAAATCCTGGTGCGGGTTGCCGCCGCCGGCATCTGCGGAAGCGATGTCATGGAGTGGTACCGCATCAAGAAAGCGCCGCTTGTGCTGGGCCATGAGATCGCGGGCACAATAGAGAAAGTCGATCCGGGAGTCTCGCGCTACAAGGTCGGAGAGCGCGTCTTTGTCAGCCACCACGTGCCCTGCAACACCTGCCGTTACTGCTTGAGCGGGCAGCATACCGTCTGCGAGACGCTGCACACCACCAACTTTGATCCCGGAGGTTTTTCCGAGTTCATCCGCGTGCCGGCCATCAACGTCGATCGCGGCCTTTTTATTCTGCCGGACAGCGTGAGTTTCGAGGAGGGTACTTTTATTGAGCCGCTGGCCTGCGTGCTTCGCGGCCAGCGCATCGCCGGGGTCAAGCCCGGCAAGACGGTTGCAGTTCTGGGTAGCGGCATCTCGGGTATCTTGCACATTGCGCTCGCGCGCGCCCTGGGCGTTTCGCGGGTGATAGCAACAGACATCAACACCTACCGCATGAAACAGGCCGAGAAGTTCGGTGCCACGGCGGTTCTGCACGGGGACGACGACGTGCCGGCGGAAATCCGCAAGATCAACCAGGGCCACGGAGCCGACGTGGTAATAGTCTGCGCCGGGACCCTCCCAGTCCTCAATCAGGCCATCCTTTCGGTCGACCGGGGAGGAACCGTCCTCTTTTTCGCCACCCCGCCCCCGGGCCAGGATCTTCCCGTTCCGGTGAACGACTTCTGGCGAAACGGGATAACCCTTGTTCCGTCCTACGCCGGCGCGCCGGCGGACTGCGCGGAAGCCCTGGATCTGATAGCCGGCCGGACAGTCTCCGTCGCCGAGATGGTCACCCACCGGCTACCGCTGTCTCAAATCCAAGAAGGCTTCCGCCTGGTCGCAGCAGGCGACGAGTCAATAAAGGTAATCATCGGAATGAGGGACGTATTTGCCTAACTTGACTGAATATCTCCGGCCTCCGAAATGATGCTCTCCTTGATTAAAACAAGTCACATTAGGCAAATACGTCCCCCATTGCCATTGCTCCTGTTTTGGCGAACGTCTCGTAAATAATCTTCTTGGCCCTCCCCATTTTTTCGACTGTCGAAACAGTCGAAAAACTTCTTACTTCTGGCGTATCTCATTGTATTATTTGATGATGTCTACAAACAGGCAACTGTCGAAAAAGTACCGGAAACTGTATTGCAGGATATCCGGAAAACTAGCAACTTAGATGTCAATAATCCGAAAGAGCATTCTTGAGCTTCAACCGCAGCAGCACCGGGTTGTGGTCGCTGTGGGCGAAGTCGAGGTCGAGCGTGTGGACTTCTTGCACTTCGATTCCGGGGCCGACTAGAAAGCCGTCCACGATTGTCAGGAAGTTCTGGCCGGGTAAATAGGGCTTGTTGGTGGCGCGCAGTGAAGGCTGCGTGCGATCGTAGGCCCACTGGAAGCCCGCCGGGATCCAGGCGGGATCCATCTTCTGGAACCAGTCTGGAACGGTGTCGCTGTGCGCAAAAGTGCCGCCGTCGATCCCGGGAAATGCCTGGTTCCAATCGCCCCCGACGATCAGGTAATGCCCGGCGCCTGTCAGATCCACAACCAGTTTCTTCAGGTAGACCATCTGCTCGCGCCGCAGGCGGCCGCCCTTGTCGAAAGCCGACAGGTGCAGGTTGATTATCACCCAGTCCTTGCCGTCCGGGGCCGGGAAGCGCAACAGGTGCAGACAGCGCTTGAGGTGAAAGACGCGCACCGGCCAGGGATAGTAGCCGGGAAGTTGCAAGCGCCTGGCCGAGTTGGGCGGGAAGCGGCTTAAGGAGATCAGGCCGCTTGCTACCCTGCCGAACGGGCGTAGCACGGGATAGGGAATCCAGGGCACCTTGAAGTTGAGCGCCATCGAGTGGGCGAAGCCCGGCAGCACGCCGGCCAGGGCCGCGGCCTGATCGATGCCGTAGCTACGCGAGGAATCGCGGTCGACCTCTTGGAGCAAGACAATATCGGCGGGATGGGAGCGCAAGACATTCTTGACGGCCGTGAGATTGGCCTCGACCGCCTCCCGTTCCGGGCGCACCTGTTTGCCGCCGTCCATGAAGAAATCGGCCCGCCGGCCCAGCCCGGCGTAGCCGATGTTGAAAGACAGCAGATCCAGTGATGCCGGAGGTTCTACCGGCCGGGTGCCGCCACCGGATACCGGCGTGTCCTCGACGGGCCCAGGCCGCCATTCGATCAACATCAGCACTCCCGCGAAAACAAGAGCCGTACAGACCACAACGCCGAGAACTATCGCCATCCGGCGCTTCCATCTCAGGCGCCTGTTGATAACAGCAGTCATTGTCGGAGCGTAGCAGACAGGCATGCAGGCGGCAATCGGTAAAACCTGTTGCTTGATTCCTGTGTGCAGGTGTCATATCAATAGGTCCTGTTTCAGGTGGAGAGGGTGCTTTTTGGAGGGAGCTTGGTGGACTCGAACGAAAGAACCATCCTGATCGTGGATGACGATGCGGCCCTGTGCGAGCTGCTCGCGGACATTCTGGAAAAGGAAGGTTACCGGGTAACCGTCGTCGGAAACTGCGCAGAGGCGCGAGCTATTACAGACAAGGGCGAATTCCAGGTGGCGCTTATCGACCTGCGTCTGCCGGACGGGCTGGGCACCGATTTTCTATCGGAGTGCAAGGGTCGCCATCCAGATTGCTTAAGCATCGTCATGACCGCGCATGCCGATCTCGACTCGGCCGTGGCGGCCATGGAGAAGGGCGCCTTTCACTACCTGCGCAAGCCGATCGAGAGCCACACTCTCCTGCGCTTGTTGGATCGTGTCTTCGAGATCCATCGCCTGCGCGCGCAGAAGGTTCGGGCGGAGAGAGAACTCCTGGTGCGCAGCCAGGAATCCGAGGCCCGTTACCTGGCATTGGTAGAAGAGGCCAGTGACGGGGTGGCCATCCTGCAGGACGGAAAATTAATCTTCGTCAACCAGTCTTTGGCGCAAATGGGCGGCTCGATGCCTGATGAGGTGACCGGGAACGACTACCTTGATTTCCTAGACGAGCAAGAAAGACAGGCTAGCGTCCAGCGAGTACAAGCGCTTCTTTCCGGTGAACGCAGACATGACAAGGCTGAGGTGAAGTATCGAGACCGCGACGGACAGGAGCGCGATCTCGAGATCTCCGATACGGCCATCAGGCACGGCGGCCGGCCGGCCGTGCTGGTGATCGCACGTGACGTGACAGAGCGCCGCCGGGTCCTGAATGCCCTCCGGTCCGCCAAGGAAGATGCCGAGGCGGCCAACCGCGCCAAGAGCGAGTTTCTGGCAAACATGGGTCACGAGCTGCGCACTCCGTTGGCCAGTATCATCGGAGTCGCCTCGCTGCTCGATGACGGCGGCCTCGATGACAGGCAGAGGCGCTATGTCGAGACGATCACGCGCTCGTCCGAGGCTCTGTTGAATGTCATCAACGGTCTTTTGGATTTATCGAGGATCGAAGCGGGACAACTGGCGATCGAGCCTGCGCCGATTGATCTGCAGGTGGTGATGGCGTACGTCATCGAGATGCTGTTGCCCACGGCGATCGAGAAGGGGCTCGATCTGACGATGCACTACGCTCCCCGGGCGCCCCGGCATCTTGTCGGCGACGCCGGAAGCATCAGACGGGTACTGGTCAATCTTGTGGACAACGCCCTGAAATTCACCGAGCGCGGGCGGGTCAGGCTGGCAGTCGAGAGCGAGGGACGAAAAGGATACATAGCCCGGTTGCGTTTCTCGGTTCGTGACACTGGAATCGGGATTCCCGGCGAGAATCTCAAAGGCATCTTCGACAAGTTCACCCAGGTCGATTCTTCTGCCTCGCGCCGCTACGCGGGTTGCGGATTGGGCCTGGCCATCAGCAAGCAGCTCGTCGAGCTGATGGGCGGTGAGCTACAGGTGGCCAGCCGGCTGGGCCAGGGCTCGGAGTTTTTCTTCGTGCTGGATTTTTCTGTAGTCGAGTCCCCGTGTGAAGACGAGCCCTTCCCGGAAGAGCGAACCGAAAAAAGCGTACCAACTGGGTTGAAAGTGCTGGTGGCGGAGGACAACGACGTCAGCCAGGAAGTGGCGCTGACCATTCTCGGTAGATTGGGCTGCGAGATCGAGTTGGCCGCCGACGGACGGCAAGCCGTCGAAATGGCCGCGCGCGTGGAATACGATGCGATCTTCATGGATTGCCAGATGCCGGGCATCGACGGCTTCGATGCCGTGAAAAAGATTCGCCGCCACGAGGCCGGCAGCTCCCGCCACGTGCACGTGATCGCCATGACCGCTCACTCGCTCGAAGAAGACAGTGATCGCTGCCTGGCGGCGGGAATGGACGACTTCATAGCCAAGCCGGCAACCATCAAGGATTTTCAGGCGGCACTGGCTAAGATTCCCGGGCGAAGGAGTAGCTGAAGTCGGGATCTTCGAGGCGGCCTTCGAGAATGGCCTGGGTATCCTCGGCGATCACCAGCTCCTCGTTGGTGGGGATGACCAGCACAGCGACCGGACTCGCATCGCTCGATATGACTTCCTCGCGCAGGCCGCCGACCGCATGTTCGTTACTTGCGGGATCGAGCTGGATGCCGAGGAATGCGAGGCCATCGAGGGCGCGGGCCCTGATGGTCGCCGCGTTCTCGCCCACCCCGGCGGTGAAGACCACACCGTCGAGCCCGCCCATGACCGCTGCATAGCTTCCGATGATTTTAGTGATGGCCCGGCACTCTATCTGTAGCGCCAGCTCACAGCGTTCGTCTCCGCGGTCCGCACCTTCCAGGATATCGCGCCGGTCGGTGAAACGGCCGCTCAGGCCCAGCAGGCCTGAGCGCTTGTTGAGCAGCCTGTCAATCTGGTCCGCGTCGAGACCTTCGCGCTGCATGACGTAGGTTACTATGGCCGGGTCGATCCAACCGCAGCGGGTGCCCATGACCAGGCCCTCCAGCGGCGTGAAGCCCATGGAAGTGTCAACCGAACGGCCGTGCAGCACTGCCGCCGCGCTGGCGCCGTTGCCGATGTGCAGCGTGATAAGCTTCAACTCCTGGAGCGGACGTCCGAGCATTACCGCCGCCCGGGCGGCGACGTACAGGTGGCTGGTGCCGTGGAAGCCGTATCGCCGAATACCGTACTTTTCGTACCACTCGTAGGGTAGCGGATATATGTAGGCTTCGGGCGGCATGCGTTGGTGAAAGGCGGTGTCGAAGACGGCCACGTGCGGAATACCCGGCAACAGAGCCCCGGCCGCGTGGATGCCGGCCAGGTTGGGCGGGTTGTGCAGCGGGGCCAGTTCGGCCACGCGCTCCACGGTGCTCAGCATCTCGGGGGTCACCAAGGCGCTCGCCGCAAACTCCTCGCCGCCGTGGACCACCCGGTGACCGACGGCGCGGATGGGCGAGTCTTCGTCGGTTGTGAGAATATCGAGAACCAGGCCGACAGCAGCGGCATGATCACGGCAATCTCGATCTATGCGAGTCTCACGGCCGGCATATTGTTGTCTGAGAAAGCTCTTGCCCATGCCTACCCGCTCTACCAGGCCGCGGCAGGTGAAATCATGCCCGCGGGTGTCGAAGAGCGAGTACTTGACCGAGGAAGATCCGCAGTTCAGGGTCAGGATGCTCATGTTTCTGTTTTGCCAGGCTTGCCAAGTACCCATTTGGCTCCCATGCGGGCGAGCCCGTAGCAGGCGAACGACAGCATCAACAACATACCCACGCTGATTAGTTGGCCCGGGGGTCCCGAAAACCAGGTTGCGGCTTTCTCGTGCAACACTCCGTTCTTGACTAAGCAGGCTACGCCGACACTGGTGTACTGGATTGGCGCGCCCAGGTCCGTCAGACGCATGGCGGCGGTGATGATACCGAAGATGGCCGCGCCGGCCATCATGCCCGAGGCTATCAGCGTGCCCTGCTCGGCGCGTGCCTTGCGCACCTGTTCGCTTCCTCCGGTGCGGGATATCGCCCAGGCGCAGACCGCCCCGGCCAGCACGGCCATGTTGATCGAGATCGGCAGGTACATTCCCAGGGCGAAGGCCAACATCGGCACTCCCGCCATCAGCAGCATGATCGCCACGATGCCTCCCAGGCCGTAGAGCAGCCAGGGCTGGTTGGCCGGATTGTCCATCAGGCCGCGCGAGACCGCGGCCATCATGTTTGCCTGCGGCGCGGGAAGTTGATTGTTCGAAAGGCCGGTAAGGGGGTCAATGAAGTGGTAAGCCTGATCCATTAATGGGATCACGACCGCTACCACCAGTGCGGCCACCAGCACGCCCAGGAATTTCCAGCGCTGCTGGTTGCGCGGGGTGGCGCCGATCCAGTAGCCGATCTTGAAATCGGAAATAAGCGCTCCCGAGGTCGATAGCGCCGTGCAGACGGCGCAACCGACCACCAGGGCGATGATCATGCCGGCCTTGCCGGCCAGACCCACCATGATCAGCGCTCCGATGGCCAGGGTCACGGTGATCAGCGTCATGCCCGAGACCGGGTTGACGCCCACGATGGCGATTGCCTGGGCGGCCACCGGTGTGAACAGGAAAGACAGCAGAAACCCGGCCAGCATGCCCACCACGGCGAAGACCAGGCTCTGGCCCAGCCCGTAAGATTCACCGCCGACCGTGGTGACGTTGGCCACCACGAAAAAGAGCACGCCCATGGCCAGAGCCGAGCCGAGTTCGATAAGCAAGACGTTACGCGGGGCCATGTCGAGCTGGGTTCTCTCGGCCTTGGCCTCGGCCCGTCCTTTCTTGGAAAAGCCCTTGAAACCCAGCGTAACGGAACTCATGACGATCTTGCCCATGCGGATGATACCCACCAGTCCGCTGATGGCGATAGCCCCGATGCCTACGGGCTTTATGAAGTTGCCGAAGATCTGATTGGCGTTCATGTTTCCGAGATCGAAGACCTGGCTGGCATAAGAAAAAGAGCCCAGGTTCTTGCCAAAAAGATACACCAGCGGCACCAGCACCAGCATTGCCAAAACCGATCCCGCGGCGATTATGGATGCGTAGCGGATTCCGATGATGTAGCCCAGGCCGAACAGGGCCGCCAGGCCGGAAATTTGCAGCTCGATCCGCACGCCTCCCATGGCCTGGCCGAACGAGCCCAGGATGTTTGTTGTAGAAATGTCCGGGTTCCAGAGGCGGAACGCCTCGACCATGAAGTCGTAGCCGGCTCCCAACAGGAAGGCCATCAGCAGAATCTTGCCCGCCCCGGCAGCCGAGCTCTCGCCCGTGACCAGTACCTCGTTGATGGCGGTGGCCTCGGGGAAAGGAAGGTCACCGTGCAGGTCCTTTACGAAGTACTTGCGAAGCGGAATGATCAGCACAATTCCCAAAAAGCCGCCCACGGCGCTGGCCAAGAAGATTTCCCACCAGGCGACGTCGAGCTGGTTGATGTACAGAGCCGGGATGACGAAAGTGGCCCCGGCGGCCACTACCCCTGATGCCTGGCCCACGCTCTGCACCATCACGTTTTCGAGAATGGTGCTCTTTATCTTTCTCATCTTGCCGAAAAAGATGGCCAGAATGGCGATCGGAATGGATGCCTCGATGCCGTTGCCGGCCCTGAGCGCGATGTAGACGCAGGCGGCGGTGAAGATGATCACCATCGCCAGCCCCGTGCCGATCGACCAGGGGGTCACCTCGGCGCGCGTGTCCGCGGCCGGAACGATGGGCCGGTATTCCTGGCCGGGCTCGAGCTTGGTATAGGCATTGGCGGGCAATAGTTTGGCTTGCGTCTCGGCTGAGCGGTCCATCGCACCTCCTCGGAAAAAACCGTTTGGGTGACGGAAGCTACCACGTTAGGCGGGGCGCTTTCAAGGCCGCCGGCAGCTTTTTTCCTTGACCGACATGGGTGAAATGGCCGAATGTCAGTGGTCTGGAAAAACAGGTTTACTGCCGTTCTTTGGAGGAGAAAATGAAGACGCATATTCGTTGTACGTGTATTGGTTTGGCCTTGTTGCTGGCCCTGGCTTCGGCCGGCTGTGGCAGTTCGAGCAACCCCTGTCCCGCGGGACAGGTCGAGTGCGGCGGTATTTGCATCGACACCTCGAGCGATCGCAACCATTGTGGCTCGTGTGCCAGCGCCTGTCTGAGCGGTCAGGAATGTATAAACAGCCACTGCACGGCTTGCAACAACGAGTGCAACGACGGCGACAAGCGTTGTGCGCCGGGCAGCACCACACAGTTCCAGGTCTGCGGCGATCCGGACAATGACACCTGCAAGGAGTGGCAGGCGCCTCAGAATTGCGGAACCGGCGAGGTGTGCGTCGACGGCGAGTGCGTGACAAGCTGCACGGACGAGTGCAGTCGCGTGGGCGCCCAGATCTGCGATAAGGAAGGAGCCAACGGCTACCGCGTCTGCGGCGAGTACGACAGCGACGACTGTCTCGACTGGGGTCCGCTGAACACCTGCGGGGTTGGACTGACCTGCGTTGACGGCAACTGCGTCTCGACCTGCTCGGACGAGTGCACGACCCAGGACGCCACCCGCTGCGCCCCGCCGCCGAAGAACGGTGTCGAAACCTGCGGCGACTACAACTCAGACGGCTGCAAGGAGTGGGGCGACTTCTATACCTGCCCGAGCGGCGAGACCTGCAACGCTTCCAGCGTCACCTGTTCTCCCGACTGTCTCGACGAGTGCTCGACGGGCCAGCGAACCTGCGACGGCGCCGGCTACCGCACCTGCGGCCAGCACGACGCCGATTCGTGCCTAGACTGGTCGGCGGTCACCGACTGCCAGTCATGGGAAGTCTGCAACCCGGCCAACGGCCAGTGCGAGACGGCCTGCTCCGACGAGTGCCAGCAGGGACAGCGGCAATGTCACAGCGACACCGAGATCGACCTGTGCGCCAATTACGACTCCGACCCTTGCCTGGAGTGGGGAATAATCGACACCTGCAATGCGGACGAAAAATGCGTAAACGGCCAGTGCGTCGAAGACTGCAAGAACGAGTGCGAGCCGCAGGGAGACCGCATGTGCCAGAACGTCGGCAGCGACGCGGGCTACCGGGTGTGCGGCGACTGGGATTCGGATTCATGCCTGGAGTGGAGCGCTCCGACCCTGTGCGATGCGGGCCAGAGCTGCTCCGACGGCGTCTGCTCGGACACCTGCGTCGACGAGTGCGACCTGGGGCAGAAGGAGTGCTACGGCGCGGGCTTCCACCAGTGTGGCGAGACCGGCGACGGCGACGACTGCCGCGACTGGCTGGCGGTGGTACCCTGCCAGGCCTGGGAGGTCTGCGACCCGGTGACCGCCGAGTGCGTGATCAATTGCTTGGACGAATGCGGCCCGGCGGCCTCACAAGAGTGCGATAACGACAACTCGGGTTACATGATTTGCGGCAACTGGAACGCCGACCCGTGTCTGGAGTGGAGCGCCGTCAATGAGTGCGGAGCCGGCAGGATCTGCGATCCGGCCAACGGTCAGTGCAGGGACGATTGCATTGACGAGTGTCCGGGGTCGGGCACCAAGCAGTGTCTCGACAACGACACCTACCAGACCTGCGGCGACTGGGATTCGGATTCCTGCCTCGAGTGGGGCGACGACACCGACTGCACGTCCGGTTGGGTGTGCTCGAGCGGCGTCTGTGAGCAGACCTGCTCCGACGAGTGCTCGACGGCCGGCACGACCGTCTGCGAGGGAACCATCGGCTGGCGGGTATGCGATTACCTGGATGCCGACGCCTGCCTCGACCTGGGCGACGTCAACTACTGCGCCGCCAATGAAGAGTGCCAGGGTGGCACGTGCGTCGCCATCTGCACCGACGAGTGCACGCCCCAGGACCGCCGCTGCGGCAGCTCGAACGACGTCGAGATGTGTGCCGACTTCGACGGTGACCCGTGCGTAGAATGGGGCAGCCTGCAGACCTGCGCCGGCGACGAGGTCTGCCACCAGGCCCAGTGCGTAAGCTTGACGGCTCCGGCCAAGCTCGTCATCAGCAAGCTGCTCTACGACTGCGACGGCTATCCCGACACCGATTACTCCTATATGGAGATCTTCGGCCCGGCCGAGCTGAACCTTGACCATTACTCGCTGGTCGGCGTCAACGGCAACGGTGGCACCGACTACGTCGAGTTCGACCTCGGCGGCTACACCATGCCGGACGACGGGCACTTCGTGATCGCCCCGGGTTCCACGCTCTGGGACCAGTCGCTGATCGACATCTTCGACGACAACGCCGACTTGCAGAACGGTCCCGACGGGGTGCAAGTACGCTGGGCCGGCCAGACGGTGGTAGACGGATTGGCATACGAGGGCACGGGCACGGGCACTCCCCAGGGCGGCGAGGGCGACCCGGCCCCCAGCGCCAAGTACGATACGACCTATGACATCATGTACTGCTTAGCGCGTCGTTACGACAACGACAGCGGAACTTACCTGGATACCGACGACAACGTGACAGACTTCATGACACGTACCTACTGCCAGCCGGGCGGGGCGGGCTACGGCCTGCGCCTGGCCGAGTACAACACCTGGTCCACAGTCGATGCCACACCGGCGGTCGATCCTGCGACGGGAGCGGTCTTTGCACCCTCGTATGACTATTTCGACGAAGTGCTGCCCGACTTCAGCAACTTTGCCTGGTACGACGTGGTTATCGGCGACAAGAGTTCGCCGGCGCTGTCGGCGGACGGAACGGTCGTCTACGTCGGTATCTGCGCCGGCGCGGGCGCGGCCGACTCTGGCCTGAGGGCCTACCAGACCGCCGCCGGGGGCGCGATTTTCCCCAATGTTCTGTGGACGGCCGCGGACACATATGAAGTGCGCTCCAGCCCGGCTGTGGGCGCGGACGGATCGATCTACTTCGGCACCCGCGGCGGGGGATTCATGGCGCTTGACTCGGACGGCAGCCAGAAGTGGGTGCCCTACGCCGAGACGAACTGGATCGACAGCTCTCCCGCGCTGGGTAACATCGGATCGGGCGGTGAGGAACTGGTCGTCTTCGGCGTGGGCGGTGTCGGTTCGGGCAAGGTCGTAGCGCTAAACGCCGCGACCGGCGCAGAGGTGTGGTCGGACAGCACTCCAACGGGCGGCTGCAACGGCTCGCCGGGTATAGGATCGGACGGCACGGTTTACGTCGGCTGCGACGATGGATACCTGTACGCCTTCAATGGGGCGACCGGCGCGGCCCGGACGGGCTTTCCCGTGCTGATCTCGGCCGACTCCGGGGGCACGCCCGAGATGGTCGACGGGCGCTCGGTGGCCGTGGCCCCGGCCTCGGGCGGCGGCGATGTCATCTTCGCCACCTCGAGTGGATCTGACACCAACTTCAACATTATAAATTCCGATAGCACCATCTCGAGCTACAACATGGGTCCGGCGCCCTCCAGCGTCACCATCACCGCCGACGGCGGCTTCCTTGTCGTCTACGGCGACGGGGCCGGGGGTGCCTTCATCGTGGCCTACGGGCCGCAATGGACGCTCGAGTGGTACGACTACATCGGCACCTCGGATGACACGGCCTGGATAACCTCGTCACCCAACGTGCTCGACGTCGGCTACGGACAAGTATACGTCGGGACCCACGAGGGCAAGATATACTCCTACTACTGGGCCGCCGGGCTGTTCGACGGCGCCGGCTCGTTCCCCAAGTTCCGCGGTGACCTGGTAAACAGCGGCCGGGGGTTCTGATTCGGGCTGGCACGAGAGCGTTCCTTTGGCAGGCGGCGGTCACGGCCGGCGCGGCGCTATTGTTATGGTTGTATGCAGGGGGGAATCTGCATGCACTTTCTGAAATGCCTGATTTCGGCATGTTGGCAGTGCTTGTCGCCTGGGCGGTTTGCCTTGCCCTGTGGGTTCTGAAGCTCGCGCCCCGTGCAGCCGACCGGCCGCTTGTGGTTTTTTGGACAGGCATTGCCCCGGTCGGGCTGGGCTTGCTGATGGCCGGCCTGAGCTTGGGACAGGATCTCGCAGGCGACGACTGCGGTCTGATGCGTCTTACGGTTTTCCTGGTTGAGCGCACACGCTTCGCAGGTTTCTTGGGATGCGGCTGTCTCTGGCTGGGAGCTTTACCTGTGGTTCTGGCGGGTCGTCAACGTGACACTCGAACATATTTTTTCGCAGGCGGTCTCTTCGTGGCCGCCATGGCTTCATGGGCCATGGCCCAGTCGGCCCTGCGACGACTGACGGCATTCTTGCAGGCCGCTCTTCATGCAGGGCATGTTGCTTTAACGCCCCTGGACGGAACGTGGCTGTACTGTACATGGCCTCTCCTGGCCGGCGCCGTGTTTGCCTCAGTGCTTTTCGGCCCGCGAACCGTACGGGCCGGCTGGGGTAAGCTGTTACCCGTGCTGCTTACGCTTGTCGCCATGGCCGTGTTCGACACCGGCACTCGCCTGATGTCGGGCGAACAGTATCGGAAAGCTTGCCAGTCGGCGCCTGCCGAGACTTTTCTAGACGGCAAATAGGCCTGGCGGGTGGAAAGCTTTAGAATGTCGAGAAAAGGAGGCACGGCATGATCAGATACTTTCTAATTCTGGCGGCGGCGCTGTGCGGCAGCGGTTGTTTTTCGAGTATCGTCGGCGCGGCCGCCGAGGCCACGGCGGACGATGACGACACGCGTTCGGGCGCGTTTCAGGCGGTCGGCCTGGGCGGCGGATTCTGGTACATGTCGGAAGACGCGGTTACCGATGATGCGGATCATTCCCGGGGTTCGGTCGGGCTGGATTACAAGGTCGGGGGCACCTTCGCCGACCAGTTCTCATTTCACTTCACGCTGAGCGCATCTTTCAACGATTTCCAGGAAATCGGCGACGACTATGCCTGGCTGTTTCGCAAGGATGACTGGCTGCTTTTGAAGATGACGCTGGGTTTACCGCTGATCTTCCTGATGCCTTTCGTCGGCAGCTACACCGTGACCGGTCCCGGCTTCACTTTTTACTTCAGCCCCGACAGGCCTGCGGGCTACGTCGATTTCGGCGTCGGCTTTTCGGGTTTCCTGAGGCCGTCCGACAACGAGTATCTGTTTGGTGTGGGCTTCATGGCGGGAGGCGGCATAGATTTCACCGACAAATTCGGCCTGGGCCTGCGCCTGCTGTGGACGCCGCCCAAGCTGATGAGCTTCTGGAAAGAGACCTCCAACCACGTTATGTCCGCGATGCTGATGATGAACTTTCATCTGTGATCCCTCTCGGGGCCGCGCTAGTTGCCTTGTTTGTGGAAATCTGATATTCTGATTGTCAGTATTTCAGCCCATCAGTTTGTGAGAGGGTAGCTATGAATGTTTCTTTGTCGCTGCAAGTGGGAAAACGAGGCGTGCTGACTTTACCAAAAGCATTGAGAGAGCGTTACGGTCTGAAGTCTGGAGATCGTCTGACACTTATCGACCTCGATGGCGTATTTGTATTATCCACGGTCTCATCCAGAGTGGATGCGATTGCCGATCAGATTTCAAAAACCTTGTCGTCCAAGGATGAGAATTTAGAGTCAATGTTGCTTATTCTGCGTGAAGAACGCGCCCGTTATGGCAAAGACTGAGAAATCGGACTTTGAGCAAAAACTGCGTGTTTTTCTGGACAGCAGTGCTCTATTCGCAGGTATTTGGTCTTCCATGGGAGGCGGGCGGGCGCTGCTCAAATTGGGAGAGGCGGGCGCGCTCCACCTGTTCGTCAGCTCGCAAGTTTTGGCGGAGATCGAAGCAGCCTTTAGCCGAAAAGCTCCCGAACTTCTCAAGACACTTGCTTTCTTGCTTGAACAAAGCGGTATGGAAATCGTCGAATCCGCTTCGAGCAAATGCATTGAATTGTGCGCGAAAATTATTGGCTATCGAGCGGATGCAAAAATAGTGGCGGCAGCCTGGGAAAGCCATGTTGATTTCTTGGTCACGCTTGATCGTGAACATTTACTTACAAATCAAATACTCAAGCAAGCGCTTCCTTTCCCGCTCGGTACCCCGGGAGATTTCCTGGCATTTTTTCGATCCAGACTTTTGTCGCCTTGAATGCGCCGCAGAGGAAGTCAGCCGAACAACTCCGCGTGCAGGGCACGCATGGCCTTCTCGCCCATGGCCGGTTTCAGCACCAGGGTGATGTTGATTTGCGAGGCGCCATCCAGACCCATGCCCTCCGATTGTATCAGGCGGCACATACCTGTAGTCAGAAACGCCTTCGATGCATAGTAGACCCTGGTGCGTGGGTAGCACTCGATCTGCTTGAGATAGGCGCGGCAGTTGGCCCGGATGCGTTCTTCCAGCATGACGATCAGCGGGCTTTTGTACTCTTCTATCAGCTCGCGAACGTCGTGCCCGCCGAGCAACATGACTCCCTGTTTATTGACTTCGTAAACATCGTCCAGGTGCATGCTTCATTCACCTCCCTGAGAGGGACATGGCGAGTGTTACAGCGCCTGGCCGATTTTTCAAGCGAAAGCATGGGGTTGAAGCAAGCCGTGTTTTCTGCCTTGAAAAAAACGTAGTCATCCGTAGAATGTGCGAGCTTTTCTTACCTCATATTCTGAAGCCGGAGGAGTAACCATGAAGTCAAGATTATTGTTGGCAGGATTTTTTGTAGTGATTTTGATGCCGCTGGGAGTCCGGGCCACCGTTCTCGAGCCTTTGCAAATCGAGGACATGGCCAGGTTGGCGCCGCTTATTGTGGTTGGCGAGGTGAATCAGGTAAAGGCGGAACTGAACACTGCCAAGACTAAAATATACACGCGCGTGCTGATGACGCCGATTGAGGTTCTTAAAGGGGCCCGTGACACGGGCACCGTGACAATCAAGACCATTGGCGGGAAGTTGGCAGACAGGGTGGCCGAGCTGCCGGGCGCCCCGCAGTTCGAACCAGGAGAACGCGTTCTCGTATTTCTCGAGCCGCGCAAGGACGGCGACGGCTACAATACCCTCGGGCTATATCTCGGCAAATTCAGCGTGGTCAAGGATCCCCATACCGGCAAGGAGGTCCTTTACAGGCCCAAACCCGGTCCCGGGGTGATGATCAGGCAGGCCGGCCTGGATTTTCCACTCGATGACACGCGGACGCTTGCGGTCGTCAGGGAGATAGTCAAGCGGGCGGGAGGTGCGCGATGAAAACACTGAGAAAAAGCCTCGCGCTTTGCGGTTTGTCCGTGTTTTTCCTGCTGGCCGGTTGTTCGAGCGGCACCAATCCTCCCGACGACGGCGGTCAGGGCGACGGCGACGGCGGACAGGTCGAGTGCACAATCAACGGGGACTGCAACGACGACAATCCCTGCACCGACGACTTCTGCGATTTCGGCAAGTGTACCCACAACAACAACCTGGCTGCCTGCGACGACGGTCAGCAGTGCTCGGTGAACGATCGCTGCAATAACGGCGTCTGCGTGGGTGAGACGACCATGGATTGCGACGACGACAACCCCTGCACCGAGGATAGCTGTGACGACACCCAGGGCTGTGTGCACCTGCCCAACTCCGCGCCCTGCGACGACGGCGACGCTTGCACGTCAGGCGAATCATGTTCCGGCGGACAATGCGCAGGGGGCAGCCAGGTCACCTGCGATGACGGCAACCTGTGCACCGACGACAGTTGCGATTCGTCCGGCGGCTGCGTCTTTACCAACAACAGCCAGGCCTGCGACGACGGCCAGGCCTGTTCGACAAACGACCACTGCTCGAACGGCGTGTGTGTCGGAGATTCAGACCGCGATTGCGACGACAACAACATCTGCACCGAAGATCGCTGCGACGACGCGCTTGGATGCCTGCACTCGTACAACATGGCGCCCTGCGACGACGGCAGCGCCTGTACGGAGAACGACAAGTGCAACCACGGCATGTGCACGGGCGGAAACGCCCTCGATTGCGACGACCTAAACGTGTGCACCACCGATCTGTGCAACGAGCAGACCGGCTGCGTTCATAACCAAAACGGCGATCCCTGTGAAGACGGCGACGCTTGTACGGCCGGCGACAGCTGTGCCAACAGCGCTTGTCAGGCGGGCCCGGCACGCGATTGCGACGACGACCGGGTTTGTACCGACGACTCATGCGACTCGGCCCTGGGATGCATTCACAACAACAACCTGGCGGCCTGCGATGACGGCAACCCGTGTACCGACGGGGACCACTGCGCAGGCGGCGCCTGCCAGCCGGGAGCGAGCGCCTTCGACTGCGACGACGGAGATGTTTGCACCGACGACAGCTGCGATCCTGTGCAGGGATGTTCCCACCAGTTCAATACTGCGGCCTGCAACGACAACGACGCCTGCACCATGAACGATTCTTGCGCAGGCGGATCTTGCCAGGGAGCACCGCTGGATGCCGACGGCGACGGCGTCTTCGCCGATGGATGTTTCGGCGGCGATGATTGCTGCGACGCGGGAACCGAGGCGGTGCCCGGCTGCACGGCGGCCAGCGCCGCCCAGATCAACAAGGGCGTCTTCGAGGGAACCTCGAATGCGGGAAGCTGCACAGACGGCATCGACAACGACTGCGACGGGTTGCTGGACGCCGCCGATCCCGGTTGCCAGACATGTAACAGCAACCCGGATTGTGACGACGGCGACGTTTGCAACGGCAGCGAAAGCTGTGTCGGCTCCCAGTGCCAGGCGGGCACCACGCTCGACTGCGACGACGACAACGACTGCACCGACGACAGCTGCGATGCTCAACAAGGCTGCCTGCACGCCAACAACAGCCTCTTCTGCGACGACGGCGACCCGTGTACGCTGGGTGACCAGTGTTCGGGCGGAAGCTGCCAACCGGGCGCCGGAACTCTCGACTGCGATGACGGCCAGGACTGCACCGACGACAGTTGCCTTGCAGGATCGGGTTGCCAAAACACGCCTGATGACAACAATTCCTGCAGCGACGGCGACGACTGTACCGGCGGAGACTACTGCTCGGGCGGCAGCTGCCAGCCGGGAAGCGGGGCGCCCGATTGCGACGACGGCCAGGATTGCACCGACGACAGTTGCGTCACGGGCCAGGGTTGCGTGCATACGCCCAACGACAGCAACTCCTGCGACGACGGCAACGCCTGTACCGAGAACGATTACTGTTCGGCGGGCATCTGCCGCGGCACCAGCATCGCCTGCCAGGACGGCAACCCCTGCACCACGGACGGTCAGTGCGATCCCCAAAGCGGCTGTGTTTTCCCGCCGGACGACGGCGCGAGCTGTGTGCATGCGGATCCTTGCATTGTCAATGACCACTGCTCCAATGGTTTCTGTGTCGGCGATCCCCAGGACGTCGACCTGGATACGTACGGCGACCAGGCCTGTGGGGGCGACGACTGCGACGACAACGATCCCAACAGCCATCCCGGCGCGCCGGAGATTTGCGGCGACGGCAAAGACAACAATTGCAACTGGCTGACAGACGAGGGCTGCTCGGGCTGCTCGGCGGTTGATCCAGCCGCTGAACTTGTGATCGACAACGATTCGTTCGGCGGCGCCTATCCGATTGACACCGACGATGAGGCGCTCAACGCTTTTTTCGTCGAGTCGAGTTCATACAACGTCATTCAGGTTAAGGCCGCTTTCTACGACTTCAACTGCGACAGCGGTGGAGACCAGGGTCAATACTCGGTACATATCTATGCCGATGACGCCGGGGCGGTTGGCCAGGAACTCGCGGCCAGCGCCCCCCAGACGGTTAGCAGGCAAGGCGGTTGCGATCCCGAGAGCGATCCCCAGGACATAGCCTGGGCCACTTTTGTTCTGTCGTCGCCCGTATCTTTCACCAATGGTCAGTTGTTCTGGGTGGCGGTTCACTCTCACGAGCAGGAGACCGACGACCAGGGCAACGGCGACGCCTTTTTGCCCATCTTCTGCCCGCCGGCGCTGATTCCCTACCTGGGCGGCTTCCTGCACGACGCCACCGACGGCCAGTACTACCAGGCAAACGGCAACTGGCAGATAAGGGTCGAGGGTTGCGGCGACGGGCCGTGGCTCGATCTGCGATCCCACTCATCGACTCCGGCCATCGCGCAGCCGGGCAGCGCCGCCAGTGTCAGCGCCACGCTGCACAACCGGGGCTTCGCGGACGCCGGCGGAGTCAACGGGGTGTTGTCTTGCGAAAAACCCGAGATGGTAATCACCGCGGACAGCACCTCGTTCGGAAACATCGCAATTGACGGCGTGGCTGCCGGAAGCCCCGACTTCTCGGTACTGCCGGACGCTGTCGCCTTCGGCATCTACGGCATGAGCCTGGCAAGTTCGGACGGCGCCAACTCATGGGGTCACGCCTTCGGCCTTTACGTCCAGGGCAGCGGCTGCAGCCAGGACAATCATGCCCTGACCACCGACAACGACACGGCGACGTACGTCATTCCGCTGGCCGCGGGCGACATGTTCGGCAACTACTTCGCGGTCGATTCGACATCCTTCACCATGACCGGGGTCGAGGCGCAGTTTTACAAGACGGTGGCCAGCCCGGCATCGAGCAACTTCCGGGTCAAGATTTACACCTACCTGGCCGGCGCCCCGGATCAACTTATCTCGACCTCGGGCTGGGAGTCCGTCTCGGGCCCGGGCGACAACACCCCGGTTGTCCACGTATTCAACCTGCCCACGGCGCTGACGTTCAAGCAGGGCAATACCTTCTTCGCGCTGGTCGAGTCGCAAAGCGATCTTTCGTCCCTGGAATACTTCGCAGTGTTAGCCGACGACGGGAACAACCCGTCCTGGAGCAACGGCGTGCTCTGGGATCAGAGCGGATCGAGTTGGACGGCACAAGGAATCTCTGCCATGCTGCGTCCGCACGGATGCCAGGCCACCGAACTGAGCTACGAATCGCACACCGGCACGCCGGCCAGCCCAGCGCCGGGCGACTCGGTCAATCTGAGCATTACCCTGAAAAACGAGGGCGCCGAGGACGCCACCAGCGTGACGGCCACCATTTCTTCGGCTGATGCGGACGTAACAATTGTCGCGGGTCATGACAGCGGGAGCTACGGAACCATCGCGGCCGGCCAGGCAAAGGCGGCTTCGGGCTACCAGGTGCAGATCTCCTCTGGAGCCGATGCCTATCAGTACATGCTGGATCTCGACATCAGCGACGGTGTAAACCACTGGACCGACAGCCTGCCGCTGAGATTAGCCGGAGGCGTGGTCGATCTGACTTTCGGCGAGTTCACGACCGCCGTGGCCGGCAACGACATTCACTACCACTTCGTGGTCACCAACCAGGGCAACGTCGATTGCGTGACTTCTTTCAGGCTGGATCTATATATCGATCTCGAAAACCCGCCTTCGGCCGGCCAGGAAGGCAACTGGAACCAGAGCTACGACGGGCTGATCATGGGAGACAGCATTCCCGTCGACCTGGTTCTTTCCGATGCCGATCCCGGTGATTACAGCGCCTACGTGCAGTGCGACACGTTGCAGACAGTGACCGAATCGAACGAGGGCAACAACGTCGACGGGCCGTCCTCCCAGACTATCGGCACCACCGATGTCTTCGAGTTGCTCAATCCCGCCCGCAAATGGTTTCCCCAGGACATGCCGGTCGAGTTCCGATTCGTCAGCGGCAACTCACAGGCAGGAATGACCCAGACCGAGGCGCGCGACGCCGTGCGCAACGGGTTTCAGCACTGGCAGGACGTGGCCACGGCGACGATCACCTTCCAGGAGACGGCCGAAACATCGAGTGGCGGGTTCGCCTCGTGGGATGGGCACAACACCATGACTTTCGGCGATCCAGACGGAGACCTGGGAACGGGCACGCTGGGAGCCACCATCACCAACTACACCACCGGCCAGAGCATGATTACCAACGGCATTACCTTCTACCGCATCACCGACTCGGATATCGTCTACAACGACGGGGTTCCCTTCGGCACCAACGCCGAGGCGGCGGCATCTTCGTGTTGGTCGAACCAGTTGACCGACATCGAGGGCGTGGCCACTCACGAGAATGGGCACCTGCTGGGTCTCGATCATCCCAACGTCCAGGACGCGACAATGTACTACGCCATCGGTCCGTGCGACCCATCTCGTTCTACACTGGCGACTTCCGATATCAATGGGGTGACGTTCATCTATCCGCAATAGGCTCAAACGCGGTAATCAGGCTCCGCGGGCCGCCGATAACGCCCGGTCTGCCGTGTCGAGTATCGAGACGGCGTCAGAGGCATCGTCGGGAAAAGTGGCCACGCCGACGCTTACGGTAATTGCTCCCAGCGGCTGGGCACGTCCGCCGATAAAGCTGGTTTCGGCCACCGCTTTCACCAGCCGGCCGGCCTTTATAATGGCGCCCGATCTGGGTGTCTCGGGAAGCAGCGCCACGAACTTGTTCGTCTCGTAGCGGAAAGTGACATCGGAGGCGCGGAAACAAAACGAGCCCGGCCCGGGTCGTGTGTGGGTGTTGAGAAATGCCGCCAAATCCTTCACCAGCCGGTCGGCGGCATACCGGCCGTTGTTTTCCAGGTAGACGGAAAAATCGTCCAGCTCGCAAAAGACGATCGAGAGCGGGTGACCGTAGCGCGAAGCCCGCGAGATCTCGGCTGGAAGACGGGTGCGCAGGTAGCGATGATTGAACAGGCCGGTCGGTTCGTCGACCAGCGACTGGTGAATCAAGGCGGCGAACATCTCGGATGCCTCGAGTAGAGAGTCGATCTGCGCAGTCAGTGGATGCAGCATTCCGACTTCCTCGGCCGTGAACGAGCGTCCGGCCGGAGGCAGGATAACAAGTGCACCGCTTGGCTGCGCATCGCGCACCATGGCCCTGCCGAAGACATCCTCGCGACCGAAGGCCTCGCGGACCATGTCGCGGAAAGCAGGCAGTTCGCCAAGTAGCGAGGGGTTGCCTGCAATTTTCAGGCGATCGCCGAACGAGAGCCGTAATTTCAGTTTTTCGGGATCGCAGTCGAGCTGGGCCGAGGCGAGTTCGAGTCTCAGGAGCGAGCCTCCGGAATCGACCGCCAGCAATACGGCCGGAGACCCGCCGGCCGCGCCGGAGGCGGCCTGGAGACACAGGGCCTGGATCTCGGCGGGATCGAGACCGGCCAGATCTTTTTGGCTGCGCCGAATGAGCGCCAGGAAATCGCGCAACAGCTTCACCTGGACGGTATAGCTCTCGGCTCGTGGAAAATCCTTCAACGATCCTCCCTGGCTTGAAACCGTCGCGAGCATAGCCAGGGACCGTGCCGAATGCAAGCTGATCGATAAGGAAGCTTGTATAGCTCCCACGGCGGCGCTAGAATGTCATCTATTGTGAGAAGACGGAGACGATTGACTTGAGCGCGGCGTTTGTTGACAGACCCTGCCGTATTCTTGTGGTTGATGACGAGGTCGTCGTCTGGGAGGTTGTCCGCAACACCCTCGAACGTCCGGGGATGTACCTGGTCTATGCCCCCGACGGAGAGAAGGCCATTTCGCTGGCGCTTAAAGAGCACTTCGATTTACTGATCGTCGATAAAAACCTGCCCGGAATCACCGGGCTGGACGTCATCAGGCGGGCCAAGGCACACGACGCCAACATAGCCACCCTGCTGATCACCGCCTATGCGTCGCGCGAGTCGGCCGAAGAGGCCATGGCCATCGGAGTGGACGACTACATCGTCAAGCCTTTCGATGTCGCCGACCTCGAGGCCAAGGTGATCGAGGTGCTCGATCGGCGCGATAAACGCAGCCGTCGTTCGAGAAGCACGCGCCCGGTGACGGCAAGGTACCGTGTGCTGATCTGCGAAAGCGATGAGCGAATCGGCGGCCTGTTGCGCGAGGGCGTAGAATTGTTGGGACACAAGGCCGTGCCGGTCAGAAAAGTGTCGAGGATCCTGGAGTCTCTGAGAGCGAAAGAGGCAGACGCTTTGATCTGCGAGCTCGAGATTCTCCAGCGTGATAACGCCGGGGCCTGTTTTCTGCGGAGCACGTTGATGATCCATCCTGAAGTGAATTTTGTGGCCGTGGCCATGGAGCACGGCCTGGAAGGGGCCGTCGAGGCGATCCACCAGGGGGCCCAGAAGGTGCTCTACCGTCCGTTTTTGAAAAAGGCCGCCGACGTCGCCGCCGAGCTTGAGTCACTGCTGGGAAGGGCCCCTCACCGGACTTAACCCGGCTCCAGCGCTTTGGTTAAGGCGAAGAGAAGCGTCATCACCTGTTCGCCGGGCGTCGTGTCCCGGCTGCTGCCGGATGTCTTGATCTCGACTTCCACCTGTGTCCCGCCTTCTTGTTCTTTCATCTGAACCGTGTAGGTGTAGGGGATGATCTGATCGTGCTGGAAGACCAGCCGCTCACCCTTGTCGACCGAAAGTTGCGGGGACTTGGGATGAAAATCCTTGCGCTGGTGAGAGTAAGTCCTGCCCATCCAGCCTACTATCCCGGCCAGGGCGCCATCCTCGTAGACACGCGGCATGAGCTTGATCATGCGTATTACCGCGTCCGGGTATGAATGTACGAACCAGGACTTTTTCCAGGATCCCTTCATGGCCACGCCTCCAGTGATCAAGACAGCCCTTCGACCAGTTTGATAAAAGCATCCTCGACCCGGCCGCCGGGTGTTCGGGCGCGAAGGTCGTCAATTGTCTCGCAGCTCAGAAGCTTGCCCGCGTGGATCACTCCCACCCGATCGGCCAGTTTCTCTACCTCGGACATAATATGAGTGGACAGCACGACGCAGCGGCCACGGGCGCGGCAGTCCTTGATGAAATCGACTATCACCCTGGAAGTCAGGACATCGAGACCGGTGGTGGGCTCGTCTAAGATCATCACGTCGGGATCGTGCAGCACCGTCCTGACTATCGAGACCTTCTGCTTCATACCCGACGACAAACGGTCACAGCGGCGATCGGCGAAAGCATGCATGTCCAGCAGGGCGAACAACTCCCGCGTTCGCCGGGCAATGCGATCATTACTCATGCCGTGCAGGTGGCCGAAGTATGCGATCATCTCGCGGGCCGTCAGACGCCCGTAAAGACTCGTGGCGCTGGACATGAAACCAATTCGGCGCCGCACTTCCTCGGGCTTGCGGGTCACCGAGTAGCCGGCCACCTGCGCATCGCCCCGCGTCGGCGTCAACATGGTCGCCAACATGCGCAGGGTCGTGGTCTTACCGGCGCCGTTCATTCCCAGCAACCCGAAAACCTCGCCACTGTGTGCCTCGAAGCTCACCCCGTCCACTGCAAGAACCTGTTTGCCCTTCCCTGCGGCAAAGATTTTGGTAAGATTCTCCGCCTTTATTTCCATGTCGTTATCGTTCGACAATCGATTTCCTTAGTGAACCCGTTTGCGGAAGGCAAACGGCACGAACAGTATCAGGATCCAGCCCGCGCGGGCACCGGTACATCCGCAGCCGCTGCTGATGGTCGACCCGCCGCCATCCACTTGCTGCTCACTGTCAGCGCCGGCGTCTCCCACGGAGTCGCCGCCGGGTGGGCCGCCGTCGGATTGCTTAGGTACGGTTATGCTCACCTCGCCGGAATAGTTGGACAGGTTGCCTCCAGTATCGACCGCGGTGACGGCGAAGTAGTAGGTCTGTCCGACTGCCAGGTTGCCTTGCTGCACCCGGGTGACGTTGCCCACGTTTGCCTGATGATCGTAGGCGAAGGCTGGATCGGAAGGGTGAACGACATTGGCGGGCCGGGCCAACTCACCGTAGTAGAGCATGTAGTGGCTGATAGACTCCGGCTGGCCGCTGACATCCTGGCTGACCGCGTTCCAACCGGCCTCGATCGTGGCGGCCGTGGCCGGTATGGCCAGGCCGATGTAAAAAATGACACACACCAATCGTTTCATGGATAAAATACTATTAGTACGATTGGCGGGAGTCAATTGCTACATAGAATCACAACTATACTCGAGGATCGGGTTGCAAGGTCGAGCGCGTTTCGCTGAAAGCAATGCCCAGGCGCTCTAGCTCCGCGAGCACGGGCTCGTAAATCCCGGCGACGATCGGAATGTGGACGCCTTTAATCTTGATGCGATCCTCGAGCAGCATGCGGACGCCTATGGCGGTCGGAAGCGATACCGTGCGGGCCATCGAGCTGTCCTGGCCGGGAATGCCGTAATCGATCATGATTGCCGTGATGCGCTCGCGACGGTTGCCGTCTGCGTAGCTGAATGTGATATCGTGGCGCATAAGCAACATGTCACGCTCGCCATCCCTGTAGCACAGGGCGGCATTCATACGATCGGCCAGCAGGTCCATGAGCGTCCCCGCCTGCATGTCGATTGGGCGATCTTCGAGCAGGCCGATGTAATCAAGCGCTTCGATGGGCGATTCTCCGGAAGAAACTCCCAACCTTGCGTGGATTGTTTCTGTGACCGGTTTGCCGAAGAGCTTTTCCATAAGATCCAGGTATGTGAGGCCGGAAAAATCCCGGCGCGGCTTGTCTTCCAGCAACCCCAGCTCGATCAGCTGGGTATAGAGTGTGCAATGGCCCTTGTTGCGCAGGGTTCCTCGGAACATGTCCCTGACCCGCTCGTCGAAGCCATAGGTGTCCATGTAGGCCACCGAATCGCGATTGGGGTAGCCTTCGAAACTTCCAAGACCGGGGATATCCACCGCGGCTGGGTCGGCGAACAGCCGTTCCGGCGGCACTTCGACAACACTTCCGTCTTTCAGGTAGCGTGCGCCGTTGCGTGCCGCGATCAGCACTCCCTTGGGGCTCCAGGAGAACTTGTAGCCGAAGGGATTGTCGTTGGCCTCGGGGGCGGGCAGGCCGCCGCACCAGGAAGAGAAACCTACAAGCGTGCCGCCTGCAGCCTCCTCGCGATGGATGACCTTCATGGCGGACATGTGATCGATGCCCGGGTCGACGCCTATCTCGTTGAGCAGCAGCAGGCCCTTCTGGCGGGCCTCCTCGTCCAGGGCCCGCATCTGGGGGCTGACATACGAGGTGGTTTCCATGTGCTTGCCAAGATCCAGGCAGGCACGGGCAACCTCGATGTGGCGCGTGGCGGGCAACAGGCTGACCGCCACGTCGCAGGCGGCGATCAGTTCGCGCATGGCGCTGACATCGTCCACGTTGAGAGACACGGCCCGGCCGTGAGAGCGGCCGGCGATCAGCCTTTCGGCCTTGGCTACGGTGCGGCTGGCCACGGTTACCTCGAAGCCGTTATCCAGCAGGTAACGCACCAGTGGACGTGAAACCAGCCCGGCACCCAGGACCAATACTTTTTTCACGGTGGTTCTCCTTTAAAGATGTGATTGCAGGTGGCGGAAGCCGGAAGTCAGCTCACCCCGGTGGACTATCAAGGCTCGCTTGATCGGGGCAGGCAGATCCAATTCGGCAAGAGATCGCGAGAAATCGGCCCTGGCAATATCGGCGACGAACGGCATCAGCGCGTCCCCGAAGTCACGAGAGCTCTCGATCGGCAACTCGCAGGGCAGGTTGTCGACGGCCAGTACAACCGGGCCGTCACCGGCTACGCCCGGGATAATAGAACCTTGTTGGACATCATAGACGTAGACCGGCGCGTCCGGCTCGGTGCACTCCAGGGTGCACTCGACTGCTCCCTCGACGTCGCAGCTGATATCGCCGATCACTCTCAGCCGGGGCTTTTCTTCGCGCCAGATCTCCTCGATCAGGCCCCGTGGCACCAGCCTTGGATATCGCTCGGTCCAGTAGATACAGTTCATCAGCACAGTAAGTCGACGCAGGTGACGGGCGAAGGTTCCCCTGAAACGCTCCGGGTAGTCGTAGTACTCCCGCAGGTCGAACAGGTGGCCCGGCAGCCTGGGCTCGACCATGTGTTCTTCCTTGAAGACGACTTTATAAATAACGTCGGTCTGCTTGTCCGCGAACGTATCGAGTTCGACAGGCGACAGTATTTCATGCGGCAGGATGTCGAACACTTCCTGGGCCCCGCGGGAAACATTGCCGTAGCCGGCGAAGCCGAACACCGTCGGCGCGAGCCCCGCGGGAAGGCCCTCTCGCTCCAAGCGCCGCCCGGCTTCGGCGACGGCCTGCTTGGCCTCTGTGAGATCTGTGTACTCGTGTGTCGGCCTGATCGCCGAGAAGGCCGTTTGGAAGCCTTCCCACTCGAGGCGCCGTCCTAAAGCCCAGAGTGTGTCGATCATTCCAGCCAGACCGGCATGGCGGCCGAAGAAAACGAGTCGACGGCCCGAATCGTCGGTCACCTTTTCATAGTCGACCAGCGAACAGCCAAGATCGAGCAGCCTGGCCAACATCGGCATGTTGTAAGCCTGACCCTTGATGACGTGCGCGAAAAAAACGTAGACGCCGTCGCGCCTGAACATTGTCTCCGGGATCTCCTTGACGGCAAAGACGACCTTGCAGCCCGAGAGATCCTCGTCCACCAACGCCCCGGCCGCGCGGTAAGCCGCTTCGCCAGCGGCCCGGATCGGGGAAGGCTGGACGACGACATCGATTCCGGCACCGACGAGCCTCTTTACGTGATCCGGCAAGAGCGGCGTTCTGCGCTCGAATACGTTTTTGTCTTCCCTGCGGATACCGATTGTCACGCTCACAGCGCACCTCCGGATGCGCCTTTATAATGTAATGCCGCGAGCCTTGTCAATTATTGTGTCAAGACCTGAAAAGGACCTGCTCACGGCGGAACCACCAGGTGGCGAACCAGAGCAACAGCCCTGCGTAGAAAGTGGTAGATAAAAAGATCAGGCCCACGTGAGCCAAATGCTGGTCGAGGTTTCCGGTGAATATCTCTTTCAACGCCAGCGAAACGTTGACGATCGGGATGGAGGCTGTCAGCCAGTCGAGATCGACCCCGGGGATGAAAGAGGCGAAGGCCGGCATGACGATGAACATCTGCAAAGGGCTGGCATAGGACTGGGCCTCTTTGAAGCTCTTGGCGAAGATGGAGATGGCCAGAAGCAGCGCCGCGAAAATGCAGCCGACCGGCACTACCATCAGTAAAGCCACCAGCGCCTCGACCGGGCTGAAAGTGAACGACCCGCCGCCAATCACCGACAAGGTTGCAAAGACGCCGATCCGCAAAGAGATCGCAAGGCTTACAGTGGCTAAAAGCGCCGACACCAGCGCCGCTAAGAGAATCACGGCGAACTTGCCGAGCACGATGGACAACCTGCTGACCGGGGCAACCAGCAGCGTCTCCAGCGTGCCGCGCTCTTTTTCGCCCGCGCCGAGATCGATGGCCGGGTAGAGGGCGCCCAGCATGGAAAAGAGCAGGATCATGTAGGGAAGGATCTGCGACAGGATCTTGGCCATCAGGCTCGGCCCCGGCAGGTGCCGTGAGCGCACCCTTATAGGTGTTGCGAAACCTCGCGACAGCTCGTGCGCGCGGATTCTCTCAGCGGTGATATCCTTGCCCAGGGATCTCAGGATTGTCCGCAAGCTCCTGAATGCCCTTGCCGAGCGATCGGACGTCTCGAGGTAGTAAACCTTTACAATGGTGGAGTCGTCTTCGGCCAGGCGCTTCGGGGCATCCCGCTCGAACTCGACGGCGGCGGCGATCTCGTCCCGGCGGACGGCTAGCAGCAAGGCCGCCTGCCTGTCGGCCGGGCCGGAGACGTCCGGCATCCCCGCGGGCAATGAGGTGATGATGCGGAAATTGGGCGGGTAGGCGCTGCCGATGATGCCGGCGGGCGAGAAATCGAACTCCTCACTTCCGGAGGCGCCCCGCAGACCGGCCGCAAGCTCGTCGGTATCGATTCCTTTCTTTTCAAGCAGCCTGATAAACGCCTGTGAATCCCCACGGACCATGCCGAGTTCCTTCTCGCCGATGCCGTACTCGCTAAGCACCCCGGCGACCCGCTGCGCCCGGCCGACAATGGTGGAACGATCCGCGAGACCCTTGACCAGTTCCGGTGCCGCCTGCGGATCGAGCACCAGAACATTCACCTGTTCGCGGGCCAGCTTCTCGGTGAAGTGAACCATGACGCTGGTAAGGACCCACATCATGACGGGAATGGACAGCGTCGGGATAACCAGCATGAAGATCAGCGTGCGCCGATCGCGCAGGACGTCGAGCAGTTCCTTTTTGAAGACGGTAGCGACAACCGACATGGCCCGTACCTAGTTCCCGTTTCAAAAGCCCGTAATTATCAAAAGCACCTGCTATAACCCTTTGAAATTCCTAAAGCCAGATCTCGGTCTCCATATCAAAACGACAGTTTTGAGACGGAGACTACCTAACCCGGAAGGCGGGAGAAGTCAATCGCGCCCGACTCCCATCAGAATCATGCCACGCAGTGCCTCGCCGCCAGCGCAAGCACCAGCAAGTAGGCGCTCACCAGCCCGAGCATAATCCCGACGGCTCGCCGTCGGTTCTCGGCCAGGACGAGGACCGCCCAGACAGCCAGGGCCAGCGCAACCATTGTCAATCCCGCCCAGAAAGGGCCGCCGCATGCGAAGCAGACCACGGGAAGCAGCAGCAAGCATACCGTCACGCAGGCGGCGATCCAGAGGTGTACACTCCTCTCCGACTTTCCCCTGCCCGTCAGCACGACGTAATAAGTAGGTATGCCGGCACGCCTGTCCGACTCGATGTCCTTGTAGTCCTTCGGTATGGACACCACCGTAGCGCCGCCCAACACCAGCAGGCCTGGCCAGAGTAGCGCCGCAGCTTGGGTGAAGCCCTGCAGATCCACGGCGCCGATGCAAAAGGCGATCAATGCCGCCACCCCTTCTGCCTTGTAGGAAAGACAGAAGCGCTTCTTCAGCCGCACAGCCGGATGATGATAGAGCAGCCCGACGCCGAGCAGCAACCCGGTGAGCAGGGCAAGCACCGGGCTCGACCACAGCAGCCACAGCGCAAGCAAGGCGAAGAAGAAGCCGCCCCAGACGAGATCGACTCGATCAGGCACAGGCCCGGTGGAATCCGGAGAGTCGTCCTCCCTGTCGTAGTGGTCATTCTGGACGATAAGAATGAAGACGATGAAAAGAACCAGCATGGCCCGCCAGAGACACGCCGCACCGGGACGGCCGGCCCAGGCAGCACCGCAGGCCGCAAGCAGCGTGTGTGGCAGGGCGTGATGGATGCGCAGCAGAGATTTTTTCAGCGCAGGCGCCCGTAGCACCAGGTAGCAGGCAAAGGCGACGGCCAGCCAAGCCAGGTTGATCCACAGGTCGGCGCGCGACGTTGTCCGTTGCACGAGCAGGCAGACCGCCGAACAGGCCTGGATGACGAGGTAGGCGCCACCCGCGGCGAGAAGAGCCCGCAGGCGCGAGCACTTCGCCGCCAAGCCGAATGTGCCGCAGGCAACGATTGCCGCCCACAGCGTGATAGACTCGCTTACAGCCTGCCCGCGCGAGAAGAGGGAGGCGCTGAAACCGCGAAAGTAGATGTAATGCCATGACGAACCGCTGCCAATGAAGATATCAACAAGCGGCGGCAGGAGCCCGAGCAGAAGCCCCACGCTGACCGCTTTGGCCGCCTGTTCGAAAGGAAGAGCCAGTGTGAGTCTGAACAGTAGGCAAAAGAGAAAGAAGACGGCCAGGTAGAACGAGCCGGTGATCACCAGGCCATGGAGAGCGCCAAGCGAATCGAGGGGTGCGCGGCTCATGGAGCTTTCCAGAAGCAGCCGGCCGCCGGAAACGAGTGAGATGACAAACAACGGCGCGAGGGGGTGATGGTTGCGGCCCATGAAGCGATCGACGACGCCCATGCGGCACCTTCCTTACCAGCCGCCGAAATTCAGCGCCGCGGCTAGTCTTATTTGTGATATACTATCTTCATTCAGGGGTAGCGTTAGGCGGTGCGGCGTGGAAAGTGTAGCGCGGGATAGGTTGCGCAAACCTTCGGACAAGGGGGTTTTGAAATGACCGGCACGGAATTTAGCGGCAGAGAGATCCATGAAAATCGCGGGGGGTGGGTGGGGCTTCATCCCGAGAGGCTCCTTTTTTTCCTCGTGCTTTCCTGTCTCATAACACCCCAGAGAGTTCTTGCCCAGGCCCTTTGCTCGGAGCCCGTGGTGACACTGGAATACGATTGCAGCACAGTGCCAGAGGAGTCGCCGTCAGGCGCGTGGTCGATCGTGGACTCCGAGACCTATGACTCGACCTGGCACTCCGACGGCAACAATCTTTACCTGGACGCATGCGCTACCCACGGATCGGCCGTCTTCTACCGGGTCGAGGAGTCTCTCGCCACGGCTGAAAAGATGGCGATCGAGGTCAGAGCGTACGTCACCTGTCACGTAACGACAACCTGGCTGCCAGGGATCTTCCTCGGCTTCGGCATCAGCGACGGAACCAAGCTTGTGCTTGTCTGGCCGGTGGGCTCTTTAGAAGAGGGGCGCATCGGCGTAAACTACTCGGGCAACTATTTTCAGAGCGAGCCCGGGGCGACCGACTGGTCAATGCCTGCGACTTACAGACTGGTGCTGGACAAGTCGAGCGCGGATCCGGCCGTCCATGTGGCCACGGTGCTGGTGAACGGCGTCACTGTGCTCACGGTGCCTTACGACGAGTTGGACGACGTGGGCACGCTGCCGTACGAGATTGCCTCGCCTCACCTGTTCGGGATCGGCGCCAACAACAGCGACACGGTCTGGGATCGAGTCGGCTACGAGATCTGCGAGCAGCAGGCGACTCCCGAGCCGCCGCCGATCGAGGAGCAGATTACGAACATGCAAGAGGCCGCAGAGTTTCTCGACGCCCCACGGCCGGTCCATCTCTGGCTGCAGGGGCACCTGGAACACGCGGGCCAAATCGACGATCCGCTCGAGCAAGGCCAGGCCTTTTACCGCATCGGCCGGCAGTTCTTCATGATGAAGTTCGCGGGAGTCGTCGCGGGCGACGCGGCAGAATTTGAGACGCTGCTCGACTTCGCGCGCGACACGGTGGCGCCGGAGATCGAAAGGCAAGAAGGTTACCTTGGCAAGTTATACATCAACTCGGCTCTTGTAAAGACTCCCTATGTGGTTCCGGGCAGGGAGAGTGCACACCTGAGAGTATTCGCAAGTTTAAAGCCTGCCGGAAAACATATCAATAATCCCGATGGCGACATTTTCGGCCTGAAGGCCAGAGTGTCAGTAATAAACATAACCACGGGTGATGTTGTCCGAGTGCAGGAATCGCTCCAGCAACTCCCGGATCGTCTTCCGCCGGGAGAGATCTACAGGGCTGCAGCGCTGGACTTTTTTTGGGATGGCCAGAAGGATGACGGCACCCGTGCGGTCCCGGGAGAAAGCTACTTCATCGATGCAACGGTAGAGTACGTCGACTTCGGTGAGGACATCAGTATGATTCCCCAGCCTTTGGACGGCGCGATGATCGTTTTTCGGCCCGACATCGAATTGTATGACATATCAGAGGTCAGTGCCGGAAGATCTTTTCTTGGCACAGCGACAAAAGTGACAGATGAAACAGTTGATCTCGGCAATGGCGGGAGGTTTTTCATTCATACTGAAAACCTGAGCCAGAGTTCCGATCCTGTCATACATGTTCTCGAACCGTCCACTGGGGTACAACAAGCCGCAAACGACGATTGCGAAACCACCCTGTCGCTTCCCTGCGTAGACGATAACGAGAATGAAATAAACTGTCCGGATATACAAGGAACCAAGAACGCATGTGTTCTCGTCGATTCAGGCTTAGTGAAAAATTACGCTCTACGAATAGTAGTTCATGCCAATGCAAATCATCTTCAAGGCAGTGGAGATCTTGTCATCTGGAAAAGGGTCGCGACCGATTCGTTAGGTTCTGCCTACAAGAGGATATCCGTGAATTCCAACCAGTCTTTTGGCGGTACAAGAATTCGGTTCATTTCGGGATGGTATGGCGGTGACGAAATGGATCTGATCATCCCGTCTCCGGAACGATGCAGAGATGAAATAGGGGAAGACTTCTCGCCTGCTCACGTGCCTGGAAGTCTTTACCTGTTGGCTTCGACTACCGAAATCACGGATTCCCGATCCGGCAACATAATGGCTGGAGGCGCATTGATTTGGTATCTGAATCAAACAAATGAAGGCTTGGTCATGGTTGGCTCTGCGAGTCCCGTGGGCAGCTTTGAAACCGGGGTTGCCTTGTACGTCAACGATTACTTGAACGATGACTTCGATGGAGACGGCCTTGGCAGGGAACTGGAGAATGAAATTGGAACCAATCCCGGTTCGGAAAGCGGTCCGCCAGGAGAAGGCCGTGATACTGATGGTGATGGAATCTGGGACGGCTTCGAGGTGCTGGGAATTCGCACTGGAGACACAGGTTACCCAGAACAAGCCCTTCCCACCTGGGGAGCCGACCCGCGCCATAAAGATGTCTTTATCGAGTCAGACCTTTTTTACAACTGTGACGGAGATCGTGCGATTTGTCCAGTGAGTGAATGTGGTAGTAGATTGACAGGAAACGCCGCAATGGTAGTTGGAGATGTTGCCTCGAAATGCAGTGGTGGAGCCGGTTTCTTGAATAATCCAGACGGCAGAAATGGGTTCTCAATACATATTGATTCTGGACTCAACAACATGGAAGAACCAGTAAACTCCGTGTATGGCAGTTGGGGCGGTAGTAATACAATATACAGACCCGAAGCCGGAGTTAAACCATCATATGATCAATTGATGCGTGATAGTTGGCATAATGATCTATATTTCAATAGAATTCGCAGAGGTATTTTTCGTTACTCGATTGGAACTCCAAGCGGTCAAAATTTATGGGCCTCCTGTACTATATGTGGGTAGAAACCGGCTGATTTGGTAAGGGAGCA
>CAZXHT010000063.1:13754-36005 GCA_964640665.1 uncultured Myxococcales bacterium | reverse complement strand
ACGCTGGCGGCCTGCGGGCCGGCAAGCTTCTTCTCCGGCATGATCTTCTCGGCGGCCTGCCGCTACGCGGCAGGCCGTGCAGCAGCAGGAAAGAGCGCCGCGCGTCCGGCCGGGCTCTTGCTTTCGATAAACGCGTTGGCGGCGGTGGCGGGCGCGCTGATCGTGCCTCTGGTGCTCGTACCGCTCATGGGCCTGTCCGCAAGCCTCCTGATGCTGGCCGTATTGGCGCTGCTCGCCGGCTGGGCGGCGGCGCGTTCGTTGGGCCGGCGCATGACCATTTTCGCGCCGCTTGCGTTAGCGGCCTTGGGAGCCTGCCTGTTTTTCGCGGGACCGCGCTGGGTGCGCCACCTTGGTACGCCTGTCTATTACCGCGAGGGTCCGGACGTGTCCGTGGCGGCGATCGACGAGGCGGGCGGCCGCAGGCTGTACGTCGACGGGATCGCCGTCGCCGGCACCGACCTGATCATGTCAAGCGACCAGAAAACACTGGCCCACCTGCCGCTGCTCTTGCACCCGGAACCGCACACGGTCCTGACTGTCGGCTTCGGTTCGGGTGGCACCTCGTACTCGATGTTACTGCACCCGGGCCTGCGGGTCGCCTGCGTGGAGATATCCGAGACGGTGGTCTCGGCCGCGCCCTACTTCGTGCCGGCCAACCATGGATTGCTGAGCGGGCCGCTCCCAGACCGCTACCGATTGATCGTAAAGGACGCCAGGCGTCTGCTGGTCGAAAGCGACGAGCGCTACGATGTGATCGTCAACGATTGCACGGATTTGGCATATCGCAGCGACGCATCCCTGTACACGCGCGACTTCTTCGAGCAGGTCAGGCGCCACCTGCGTTCGTCCGGGATCGCCGCCGCCTGGGTTCCCTTGCGGGGCCAGGCTCCCTACCGCGTGCTGCGCTCGCTGATCGCAACATTCGGGGCCGTGTTTCCAAACATCGCCCTGTGGGTGGTGGATGCCTATCCCACCCATTTCGGCATCCTGACCGGCACGTCGCGCCCGCTAGCCGCGGATATGCGGCGCATCAGCAAGGGGCTCGAGACCCGTGCCGTGCGGGCCGACCTGGATGAGATCGGCCTTGCGGATGCTGCCAGGCTGGCCTCGTTGCGGCAGTTCGACGATGCCACCTTGAGGAGTTTTTCCCGGGGCGCCGCCCTGCATACCGACGACCGGCCGGTGATCGAGTTTCTGGCGCCCGGAGAGTCCGGCGACGACGCCAGCGCATACGATTTTCTCGCGGCCGTTGACCGTAGTTGCGCCGCTCCGGCCTTGTCACGGTTCGCGCCGGGCGACCTCGACCTGCTGGGATCCCGGATCCTGGCGCGCCCCTGGCTGCTTGCCGGGCACAAGGCATATCTCGAAGGCAGAGGGCAAAAGGCCCGGGCGTTATACCTTGGCGCCATGCGCCTGGCGCCTGGAGACCAGGCCCCGCGCAAGCTCTTGGGCCTCGATCATCAGCGAATAGTCCGCATCGAGGGACGCGACCGTCTCGGCGCCTCCTACTTGTTGCAAGGCCGTCCGCGGCTCGCACTCGAGACACTGCAGTCCGTTCTCGCGCGAGACGCCCGGAATCCACGGATAAACCTCGTCAGAGGCGAGGCCCTCTTGCGCCTGGGGCGAAGACACGAGGCGATCGAGGCTTTTGAACGCGCGTTCGAGGACGCGCCCTCGGGCGCGCTGGCGGGCGGAGCTATCAGGGGGCTCGTACGGGCCCGCTTGCCACGTCTGTTGGAAATAGTCATCTGGGCCTTGACGTTTGCCGGACTATGATTATTTTCAAACACTTGAGATAGAAGATCCTCGGAAACAGTATCTTGTCGAGAGGGAGTTATGACATGAGCCGGCAGAATGACGACGGTTCTGAGAAGGGTTTCACGGTGAACGATCGGCGCTGGTGGCTCGACGAGGAAAAACTGTCCGCGGCCGCGCCGGACGAGTCTCAGATTAGGCAGCCGAGCTTCGTCGAGAAGTTGCAGGAGGAAATCGAGCAGAAGAACCGTACCCTGCAGGAGTACATCCAGGCCCACAAGGAATCCAAGACCGACATGGACGAAGCCCGTCAACGACTCGAGCGCGAACTGGACAGGCGCCTGGATATCGAAAAAGCGAGGTTGGTTGAGCCTTTCATCGACGTGCTCGACGGCCTGGTCAGAATGCATGAGGCTATGCAGCAAGCCGGGGCCGACGGAAACCTTGTCGAAGGTATGAGCCTGATCATCAAGCAACTCGAAGATCGGCTCGCCAAGCTGGGGATCGAACCCATTGTTACCTCCGACCAGCGCTTCGATCCCGGCAGCATGGAGGCATTGATGACCAGCGAGGTGGACAAGGACCAGGATGGGCTGGTAGTACAGGAAATCCGTCCCGGATACAGGCTGGGCGATCAGGTCGTCCGCCCGGCGGGTGTTCGCGTGGGCGTGAGCAGGCGGGAAGGCTGATAAAAGGTGGATCGCGACTACTACGAGATCCTCGGCGTGGCGCGCAATGCCGACGAGGCGGAGTTAAAGAAGGCCTACCGCAGGCTGGCGATCGAGTGTCATCCCGATCGCAACAGGGGCAGCAGGGAGGCCGAGGAGAAGTTCAAGGAGTTGGCCGAGGCATACGGAGTCCTCGGAGATCCGCACAAGAGGCAGATGTACGATCGCTTCGGCAAGGAGGGTCTGCGCGGAGCCGGCTTCGCGCCGGGTTTTTCCTCGGTCGAGGACATCTTCTCGAGTTTCGGAAGCATTTTCGACGATTTGTTCGGCTTCGGCTTCGGGGGGCGGCGGGGCCAGGGACGGGACCCAAGCGGCCCTCGCAGAGGTGCCGACCTGCGCTACGATCTGTCGATTTCGTTTCGCGAGTCCGTGCAAGGGGGAGAGCACGAACTGACTCTTGCGCATCGAATCAAGTGCGAGGTTTGCTCCGGCTCCGGCGCGGCCCCCGGCACTTCACGCAAGACGTGCTCCCGCTGCGGGGGTAGCGGACAGTTCATGCAGAACCAGGGCTTCTTCACCATCGCCAGCACTTGCCCCGGGTGCCGCGGCGCCGGCAGCACCGTCGAGTCTCCCTGCCGGGAGTGCCGCGGCTCGGGACTGGTCGAACGGGAGCGCCAGGTGTCGGTGACCATTCCGGCCGGAGTTGACGACGGGGTGCGCATGCGCCTGGGAGGAGAAGGCGAGGCGGGCGAGCACGGCGGACCGCAGGGCGACCTGTACGTTTTTCTGCACGTCGAGCCGGATGAACGCTTCTTGCGGGACGGCTACGATCTTCACCTCGAGGCGGACATCGATTTCGCCCAGGCCGCCCTGGGCGCGACCATCGAAGTGCCGCTGCTGGATGAAGAGCGCGAGGTCAAGGTACGTCGCGGCACCCAGCCCGGCGATACGACAGTTCTGCGCGGAGAAGGCGTGCCGCGCCTGCGCGGTCACGGGAAGGGCGACCTGGTAGTGCACCTGAACGTGAAGATTCCTCAAAAACTGTCCGCCGAGCAAGAACAGCTCTTGCGCCGCTGGGCCGAGATGACAGAATTCGAAGTAAACAAGAAGAAAAAGGGACTATTCGGACGGCGAAGCTGAGCGCGGCCGCGATCGTCTTAGCGCCAGTGCCAGCATCAGCAGAAACAATGCAGGCAGCACAAGCAATGCAGGCGAGCCGCCTATGGGTTGCCCGCAACCGCAGCCCCGTCCTCCCGAAACATCTGTTTCGATGTAGGCCACCGGGTGCAGGTTGAGCCGGTCGGCAAACGTGACCGCGTCTTGCTTGCCGCCCTCGGCTATCCAGAAGACCCACGAGACGCCCTGATCGGGATCCAACGTGTCGTCGATAAAGCGCACTTTGCCGTCGCCGACGATGAAGGTGGCCGCGACGTGAACAGAGCCGGTCTGTTTGATGAGCCACAGATCCTGGCCGATGCCGACAAGTCCGTTGGCGACAGGCAGCGAGATGCGGCCCTCCTGGAAATCAAAGGCCGAAAAAGGCGTATAGACGGCGTTGCCTTCGACCAGGCCGGGTGTCAGATAGAAACCGTTCAGTGCCTGCGGAAAATCCATCTCCAGCGTGCGCTCGCCTCCCTGAGATGCGGACACGGCGACCTCCAGCCGGGTCAGGTCGGAGCCGGCTTTCCAGTCGAGCGTCAGCGTCCGCCCGGGAGCGCTGACAGCCAAGCCGTCATCCGGGGTGAAATATGGCTCGCACCCCGTAAGCGTCTCCGAGGGCCGGTCGTCCATCCGGCTGACCTGGCCGCTTTGGTTGTCCACCTTGACGTACGGTCCGCCCACCTTGGGGGCCAGTTCGGAGATTATCGCGTCGGCGCAGGCCTGGGCCGCAGCCGCATGATCGAGACCGTATTGCACCTCGTTGATGAAGGGGTTTATCCCGCTGGCGTCGCTGACCTGTCCCAGAAGCGCCGTGCGCCAGCAGCCCCGAATGGTCTCGTCCCGCGAGCCCGGCTCGATTAACTTTTGCGCTTCGGCATGGGCGACCAGCGTTTCGGCCGTCAGGATCCAGTGGCGGGCTATGACGTTGCCGCTTACCACCTGGTTGTCCCGCTCGCAGGCAAAGGCGACATCGACGACGCCCGATCCGCCCAGCCAGCGCCGCATCGAGTTGGTGCTGGGCGGCTGCCAGGTGCCGTCGAGCATCGGCGGCAGGGGAGGCTGCTCGATATCGTGCGCCTTGGCCCACTGGACGTATTCGGTTATGGTCGCGATGCGGAAACCGGCGGCCTGGGCGTCCGCCAGTTCCTGTTCGTAGCTCGCTATTGCCTGCGGATCTTTCTTGAAATTGGTTCCCATGTAAGGGGCGCTGCCCCCGGTGGCCATTAGCTCCCCGTCATCGAAGTTGTTCCACTGCACCTCGACCTCGGGAGTCGTAAACGAGCGGGCGCCGATAACCACGTCTACTCCGTCGAGATCGTAAAGCCGGGCTGCCGTGTCGTAGTCCGCGAGGTGCTGGTACTTGAAGAGATTCTTGGGCAGCACCAGGATGTCGCGATCATGGCCTGCGGCGAAGGGACCCATGCCCACCCCGAATTGACCCTCTTGGCAGAAAACCACTCCGGAAGGGGTCAGGCCGGCATCTTCGAGCACTTCGTTCATTATCTGGTGCGAACGCTCCATGTCCAGGCGGGGGTAGGCCAGAAACAACTGGTCGGAGTAATGAAAGCTGACCAGTTCGGCCCGCCCGGCGTCGACGAGCTGCTTGAGCTTGGCGAGCACGCCGGGATGGCGCTGCTGCATCACCTCGACCATGTAGGCCTGCATCTCGAGGGTCACTTTCCAGTCCGGGTGTGCCAAGAACAGGTCGAGGACCGGTTCGAAGCTCTCGCTGACGATCAGATCCTGGACCTGGTCGTCATCCAGGTCGAAGGTCGGGTTGCTGTCCGTGCCTGACGGGAAACCCTTGAGCCCGCCGGCCACGTACTGGATGTTGAAGTGGAACATGGACAGCGAGAACTTCTCCTGGGCCCGCGCCGGTGCTGCCGCCAATAGCCAGGCAAGCAGCAGGATGACCCCGTTGGTCGTTTTCATGGCAACCTCCGCTGCATTTGAGCATAGCCACAAACCTGTAGCGCTTGCAATCTCGGTAATCGTGGTTACCATGTTTTTACTACACTCACGGACATGGAGGATTGCGAGATGACAGATAGTAGGCAGGTTCACGATCTAATCGTCATCGGGGCCGGGCCGGCGGGCCTGGCTGCCGGCATTTACGCCGGGCGCGGCGGGCTGGACGTCGTGCTGCTGGATATGATGGGCGGGGGCGGCCAAGTGAATATCATCGACCGGGTCGAGAACTACCCGGGCGTTTTCGACATCGAGACGGGTATGGCGCTGGCCGAGATCATGAGCAAGCAGGCCGAAAGTTTCGGGGCCGGCATCACTTTCGACGAGGTGCAGGCAATAGAAACCGCGGGAGAGTTGCTCGTCGTGAAGGGCAGCTCCGCGAGCTACACGACGAAAGCGATCCTGGTGGCCAGCGGCGCCGGGCACCGCCTGCTCAAGGCGCCCGGGGAAGGACGCCTTGCGGGCAAGGGAGTCAGCTACTGCGCCACCTGCGACGGGAACTTTTTCCGCGGCAAGGCCGTGGCCGTGGTCGGGGGCGGCAGTTCGGCGGTTATGGAGGCGATCTACCTGACCAGGGTGGTGGACAAGGTAACCTTGATCCACAGGCGCGACAAGCTAAGGGCCGAGAAGGTTCTGCAAGACCGCTTCTTCAGCGCGAAAAACAGCGAGGTGGTCTGGGATTCGACGGTGGAAGAGATAGTAGGCGACAGCGAGGTTGAAGGCGTCAGAATCAAGAACACCAAGTCTGGTGAGTCGCGCCTGCTCGATGTGGCCGCGGTGTTCATCTTCGTCGGGCTGGTGCCCAACACGGGATTTTTCAAAGGAGTGGTCGATCTCGACCAGCACGGGTTTGTCAAGACAGATGTGCACATGTGCACATCGCACCCGGCGATCTTCGCCGCCGGAGACGTCAGGGCCGACTCTGCCCGGCAGATAGGAACGGCCGTCGGGGACGGCATCACGGCGACGGTCAAGATCCAGGAGATGCTGGATACGAGCACCCCGCAACGCCGACACGAGAGTTAGAGGGGGACGTTGGTACATTAAGAACATTAATACTACTAGTTGCTGAAAATTTGGACCGAAGAGCGGGGTTGGATGAATTAATGTTCTTAATGTACCAACGTCTCCCTCTACCTTGCGAGATCTTGCCAAACGGGTACTGAATATCGCATATTTATAGGTATGGGCATCGCCGGCACACTCGGATGGCTTTGGATCTTGATCGCGGCCAGCGGCCCGACTTCGACCGTCAGGCCACTCGAGCCACGTGCGGGTGCCGCCTTTGGGTACGGCGGGTCGCATCCCCGGATAACCTTGCGTTGGGAAGACTCGCAGCCATCGATGCTGTATGTTCTACAGGTCGTCCGTAAAACGGCCTCGGGAAACGTGGTGGCCACATACGAGATCCGCGGCGAGAAGAGCTTCGTATTCCGGCCCGATGCCTGCGGTAGATACAGTTGGTGGGTGACCGGCGTGGGTGCCGGCGGCCAACTCGGACGGCCTTCGAAAATCAGGGCCTTCAAGGTGTTCCTTCGTTCCCCTGTGCCGATCGCGCCCCGGGAGGGACAAAAGTTTGTCAATGGGAAAGAGCCTACACGGGTGACGTTCAACTGGAGCAGGCGGCCGGTCGCCGGTTATCGCTTCGAGGTTGCCGGCGATCGTGGTTTTCAGCGCAAGACCAAGAGCCTGATCGTGACCGGGACATCGACTTCGGCAGGTATCCCGCGGGCTGGCAAGTATTACTGGCGCGTGTGTGGCACCAGGCCGGACACTGGCTGGAGCCGGGTTCAGAGCTTCAAGGTGGACTCGCCCGTGCCCGTCGCGGTCGTCCCTTCCCATGGCGACCTGAATCACAATCCGCCGCCGAAGCCGGATAAACCGGCGGCGGGAGAATTTCCGGCCGCCCCGAAACTGCAGGCGCCCCGTGACGCGGCGCGGATCACGTCGGTCAGGCCGCGCACGATTACATTGTTCTGGCAAACGGTCGGCGGTGCCGCCGCCTACGAGGTCGAGATCTCCAACTCGGCTGGGTTTTCCGAAGTCAAAAAGCGGCGCAAGGTGAACTCTCCCGTTCTGGGCTTGCCGGATCCGCCCCGGGGACGGCTCTTCTGGCGGGTAAGGGCCGTCGATGCGAACGGCAAAAACGGCAAGTGGTCGGCTCCGTGGCAATTTGCCTACCAGGTGCAACCCCTCTGGGATGAATGACATTCGATTGACTGAAGCCCACCGGTTACACCTGATTCTTCCATGTTCTGAAAATAGTTCATGCCCGGAGGAAGCTGCTGTTTCGTGAATTGCATATTCTCAAGGGGTTACAGTCTGTCATGGTTGGCACGCAGTTTGCTGGTAATAGGCAACAAGGGATAGGGAGAGGAGGTTCGCAAGAGCGGGAAAGCTTTGGTCAGCGCTTCCTGCAATCCAGGTTCCCAATCGATCTGGCGGGCCTTCCTCCCTTTTTGCTCTTGGAATGGGCACGGGAGGAATTTATCATGGCAGGCAATTCCCGTAGGACCCGGGGGACATCGGTTCTGCAGGTCTCTTTTTATTACGACGGGGAATTCTACGGAACCGAGTGCTTTACCCAGAGCCGATTGGTGATCGGCCGAGGTCCGGATGCGGATATCAGGATCGAGTGCGATCTGATCTCCCGCGTGCACGCGCTGCTGAGAATCGTCGGCGAGCGTATCATCGCGGAAGATCTGAGCAGCCGCAACGGGATCCGCGTAAACAATCGAGCGGTAAGAAGAGCCCCATTGGGTAACTGGGATTCGCTCGTGCTGGGAGCCTACCTGTTAAAGTTCCACCTGCTTAGTTATGGAACACACCGGCCGGCGAGCCAACTCGAGGTGTTGCAGATGCCGTCCGATCCAGACTGGGAAAGCACTGACGAGGTCACCGCCTTGCCGCTGCAACTGGAGGCCGAGCCGACTTTCGACATGCCTGTGTCGTTGTTACCGCCGGTTGCACGCCTGCCCGAGCCCGAGGACAGGGCTCTCGAACCGCTGGAGCGTAACGGTAAGCTTTTTCCCCTGGCCGACATGCTCGAACCGGATCCCTGCGATACGATACCCGAACTTCCGGTCGTGCGGCACGGGCAGCGGAATATGACAGCGCCCATCGAGCGGCCGACCCGGCCTGCCGCCACCAAGGTGAGCTTGGCTCCGGGCCGCAGACTATCGCAGGCGATCCTGCGCCCGCGAAGAAAGACGGCCTAGCCGTAAATTTCCGTGTCGTCAGCCGACTTTTTGACCGCAATTATCGCAGAACTTGGCGCCGGGTTTGAGCTCCCGGCCGCACTTGCTGCAATTTGCGGGACCGGCCGCTAAAGGCGCGCCGCAGCCGGGGCAGAACTTTGAGCCCGGGGAAACTTCGGCGTTGCATTTGGGGCACTTGAACGCGACAGACATCTTGGCGCCGCAATTCGCGCAGAACTTCGAACCCTGGGCGTTTTGGGTGTTGCACTGCGGGCAGGCGATCATGACGGGGGCAGGGGCTGCAGTTCCTGCCCCAGGCGAGGCCGTTCCCGGTTGAATTGCCCCGGCAACCATTCCAGGCATCATCATGCCCAGGCCCAGGCCCACCCCGGCGCCCATCCCGGCACCGGCCATGCCGCCGCCACCTTCCGACTTGGCGGCATCCTGCAATGCCTGGGCGGCTTTGTATTTCATATAGTCGTCCAGGTTGCCCATGGCCGCCATGCCGGAACGCTCGTCGATTTTCTTCTGCACTTCTTCGGGAGGGGTGATGGCGTTGATGATGAAATCCTCGAGCGCCAGGCCGTACTTGGCGAAGTCATCCTTGAGACGGGTCTTGGTGCCGGCGGCGATCTCGTCGTAGTAGCGCGGAAGATCGAAGACGCTTTTCAGATTCTCGCCCAAAAAGTCTGTCAGCCGTCCGATGACGATGCCCTTGAGGTAATCGGCGATCTGTTCGCTGCTGAAATACCCCTGGGTGCCGACGATCTTGTTGACGAACAGCTGGGCCTCCTCAACCTTGAAGGCCATGATACCGAAGGCGCGCAGCCTGACCAGCATCAGCTCGGTGTCCCTGAAGGGAATCGGCTCCCGTGTGCCCCACTTGATGTTTGTAAACACCTTGTGATTGACGAAGACGATCTCGGCCTTGAAAGGAGTTTTGCCGCCGAAGGGCAGCCTGACGATGCCTCCCAGGAGGGGCAGGTTGCCGGTGGTCAGGGTGTGACGCCCCGGTCCGAAAGTGTCCAGTGCCTTTCCGCCCCTGAAAAAGACCGCACTCTGGCTCTCGCGCACGATGACCTGCGCGCCCAACTTCAAATCGGCTTCCCCGCTGGTGGGAAACCTGGAGACGATCAACTCTCCGCTTTCATCCAGGCTTTGCACGACCTCGATAGCCATTGTCATTCTCCCATCGCGGATTCGCCGCCCACCGTGCGCAGGATCTGTTCGCGTTGGTTGAGGGCCTCGTCCATGTCGCGGATCTTGTGAGCCAGGGCCTTTAGCGCGGTGTTTAATTGGCCGTCTTCATCCAGCAGTTCGAGCGTCTTGATGTCGCCGACGATCTGTTCGACTCCCTCGGCCAGTTGCCGGTCAAAGGCGTGCACCTTTTCCAGGCGCTCGACATCGATCTTGTCCTTGCCGAACCACTTGCCGCTGAAACCGTAGTTCGCATAGCGCAGCCGGTCGATAACCCGCGCCAGTGTCTGGGTCACCTTCTCGGCCGGATTTAATAGATCGAGGTTCCCGCGGTTGGCAATCTCGGCCTTGGTATCGTCGTAGTGCGCCCGGCTCTCACGCAGCTTCCCGGACAGCATCTCTCTCAGGAGTTTGTCGGTGTTACGGCTGTCCTCGCGCTGCCGATAGCCCTTGTAGCCCGGTAAGACTTTTTCCAAGAATCCCATTTTGGCCTCCTATTTTTCAGGCGCCCGGCGCCCGCTCAGGATGGCGTTTTCTTGGCCGCGGCCCGCGATCGCATGTAGCCCACCACCACCAGAAGCGCGATCCAGATCAGAGCGAAGGGCCAACTCTTTCCGAAGGGGGGAATGATCGCCATGTTGGCCAGCAGGATCAGCAGGAAAAAACCCATCACGGCCAATCCTAGCTCGACGTAGCCGGCGGCGGCCAGACACAGCCCGACGGCCATCGGCAGGACGGGCCAGCTGTCAGCAAATCCCATCTGGCCGAAGTTGTTGATCAGGAAGACAGCTGCCACGCTTCCCAGGATGATGACCGCCGATGCGACCCCGACCGGAAAATCAGATTCTTTTTTGGCCATCGCAACCTCCCGGCAGAATCAGACAGGATGCTCGAATAGTTGTCAAGGAGAACAGGCAGGACGCCAAGGATCGCGGATGGAACAACAAATCCTTGCAAAGCCCCCATGGATGCGATAGTCAAAACTGGTCTTGTTCCCGCAACAAAGGGGTTACAACCAAGTGGCAGGCGAGGGGCAGGTATTCTGGTTCAAGTTCTGGGGCACTCGGGGGTCGCTCCCGGCTCCACGCCCGTCTACCAACAAATACGGCGGCAACACGCCCTGCATGGAAGTCCGCGCCGGCGGAAAAATCTTTATTTTCGACGCCGGTTCCGGCATTCGCTCACTGGGCGTGCACTTGGCCCGGGAGTTTGCCGGCAAGAAGCTCCGGGCTACCCTGCTTTTTTCGCACTACCACTGGGACCACATCCACGGGTTTCCTTTCTTCAGCCCGGCTTTCGACAAGGGCAACCATTTCGTCGTCTATGGAGAGCCGCGAGGCTCTCGCAACGCCAAGGACATCCTCTCCGGACAGATGGCGATGCCCTATTTCCCGGTTCCGCTACAGGTGATGCAGGCGCAGTTCGAATTCAGGGACGTCGGACCGCGGACGACTCTGCAGATCGGTTCGGTGAAGATTCGCACCGAGGCGCTCAACCACCCGGGCCACTGCCTCTCGTACCGCATCGAATACCGGGGCAAGTCAATCGTCTACGCCACCGACACCGAGCATGGTTTTCGAATCGACGAGCGCCTGGTAAGGCATGCCGCGGGTGCGGACGTCCTGATCTACGACGCGGCCTATACCGATGCCGAGATCCGGGCCGGCAAGAAAGGCTTCGGCCATTCCACCTGGCGAGAGGGAATCAAGGTGGCCAAGGCGGCCGGAGTGCGCAAGCTGTTGCTTTTCCACCACGAACCGAGCCGCAACGACAAGGCCTTAGACGCCATAGAAGCAACTGCCCGGCGATCTTTCCGGGCCTGTTCGGCCGCCCGGGAAAACAAAAAATACACACCCTGAAGCGACGCCGGAGCGGGTGCTTACCTGAGATCGCCGTTGGCGGAGCCCACCAGCATGCAAGTGTTGCCGTCCGTGTCGGTTATTCTGATAGTCAGCGTGGCGGTATATGAGTAGCTCGAAGTGTCTCCCTCGGCCGCAACGGACAGGGAACCGGTCAGGTAGTAGCTGGCGGAAGAGCCGTCGGCGGCGGTGCTGGTATCGCTCACCATGAAGGGATAGTACTTGGGATAGCTGCTTTCTTCGCTGTTGCAAAGGTATCCGGAAAGAGTACCCCATACACCGCGTAAATCCTTATTCTCCAATTCCAGGGTCGTATCCCCGTTCTCGTCCAGCGTCTGGGTGAGCACCCGCAGGTAGAAGTCTCCCTCCAATAAATACCAGTCGTCGCAGTTGTCCGAGACGGATTTGATGCTGCCGAAGTATTCGCCGATTAAATCGGGGCAGGGATCTCCTTCGTTACAGGGCAGGCACTTGCCGCTGTCGCAGGCCGAAAGAAAAACGGCGCCCGCCAGGCAAGCCAACCAGAATAACACGCTTCTTGATTTTACAGGCATGGTCATCCTTCCATTCATCGTTGTATCGGGAACAACCGAATGATAGTATCGGGCTCGTTCGTTGTCAACCGGGGCTTTCTGTGTCAATGAAAGAGAAGCAGGGAACGAAAAGCGGCGCTGCGAACAAGAAGAAGGGCAAGTCGCCCAAGGAACTCGTCCATCTCGATCCGCTCAAGCTCTATCTCCAGGAGATCGGCCAGTTCGATCTGCTCACGTCCGACGAGGAGCACGAACTGGCGGTGAAATTCGTAAAGACCCAGGATTCCAAGCTGGCCTATCGCCTGGTCACCGCCAACCTGCGCCTGGTCGTCAAGATCGCTCTCGAGCACCGCAATTATTACCAGAACCTGCTCGACTTGATCCAGGAAGGGAACATCGGCCTGATGCAGGCGGTCAAGAAGTTCGATCCCTATCGCGGGGTTCGCCTACCGTCATACGCCCAGTGGTGGATCAGGGCCTATGTTCTCAAGTTTATTCTCGAGAACTTCAGCCTGGTAAAGATCGGTACGACCCAGGCGCAAAGAAAGCTTTTCTACCGACTGAGGAAGGAGCAACACAAGCTCTTGATGGAAGGCTACACGCCGACTTCGAAGCTGCTGGCCGAGAGGATCGATGTTCCCGAGAAGGATGTGATCGAGATGGAGAAGAGGCTCTCCGGCCCCGAGGCATCGCTGGATGCCAGTCACCCGACGACCGGCAGGCCGTTCATCGAGACGCTGGCGGTGTCGGGCGAGAGTCCCGAGGAGCGAGTGGCAACCGAGGAGTTGCGCGACAGGGTGCACGGGGCCATGCTGGAGTTCAGGCAAACTCTCGACGAGCGCGAGCGGGCCATCTGGGATGCCCGCATCATGCTGGAGCGCCCCGAGACCTTCCAGGATCTCGGTGAGAAGCACGGCATCACTCGCCAGCGGGTCCAGCAGGTCGAGCGGCGCTTGCAGCAGCGTTTCAAGGATTTTCTGATGGCCGGCATGTCGGACGCGGACGGCCAGCCGAGATTTTAAATCTTACCCGAAGGGGAGAGTGTCATGACCGACGCGGCGTCGACGGAGCACAAGAGGGAGATCGGCTGTTCCAACTGCGGGGCGCCCATCGAGTATGTCGAGGGAGAGTCGGTGTTGACCTGCTCCTACTGCGGCAGTTCGTCGATGCTGGCCGGTTTCGATAAAATAGTAAAGGTCGAGGCGCACTACGTTTTGCCGGCCAGGTTGTCGAAGCAAGAGATCAGAAACGGCGTCGCCGAATGGATGAAGAAAGGCTGGCTCAAGGCGGCCGACCTGGCGGACAAGGCGTCGTTTTCCAGGTTCGATGGGATCGTCTTGCCTTTCTGGGTGGTCAAGGCCAAGGCGCAGACCTTCTGGTCGGGCAAGAACAAACGCACGCGCACGACCGGCAGCGGCGACAACCGGCGTAGCGAAACTTATTGGGAGCCGGTCAGCGGAGATTTCGCCGAAGATTACAACTGGTCGGTCTATGCCCGGGAGAACCCCGAGGAGTTCTGGGGCATGGGTGCGCTCAACCCGGGAAGCAAGGCGGTCAGTGCCGACTGGGGTAAGTTCTTTCTGGGGTTCGGGATGGGCTCGAAGTCGAGCGCTGCCGCCGACTTGCTGGCAGGCAAGCAGAAGTTCGACCTGGAGTCGGTAAAGGATCTCAAGGTCATCAACGGCCAGATAACGCAGGAGCGCGCCGAGCAGAAGGGGCGCGACGACATGACCACGCTGCACCGCCGCATGTCTGACAAGAAGGCCACCCAGATCACCGACTGCGATACCAGCGTCGACATCCAGGGGGTCGACCTGGTTTACGTTCCGCTCTGGGAGGTGATCTACAACTACAAGGGCCGGGCCAACCGCATGCTGGTCAACGGTCACTCGGGCGACGTGATCGCCGGCGAGGCGCCGGTGGGCAAGTGGGACAAGGTAGTCGTGCTGTCGATCATCATGCTGATTTTAGCCGCCGTGTTCGGCCTGCTGGCCCACTTCGCCAACCTGCCCAAGATGTGGATAGGCACAGGGGTAACGGCCGGCGCCACCGTGCTTTTCGGTGTCTGGACGGCGCTTTTCAGCAAGGGATAAACGACCAGGGAATTCACGGGGGTTTCGAGATGGCGGTTTTTTGCAACAAGTGCGGCAAGCAACTCGTGTGGGGCGCGCTGGCGCTGGCAATAGCGTGCCTGGTCTTTCTGGCCTGGTATCTAGGGGTATCGCGCCCGCGCGCGCAGGACGAGGCGGCCTGCGAGGCGGCGAGAGATGCCATTGGCAAGGCCGGCTGGCAGGCCTACCTGTCGGAATACCCGGAAGGTTCGTGCGCTGCTCAGGCCCGCGAGGGTCTGGCGGCGATCGATAAGAGACAGGACCAGATAGCCTGCAAGCGAGCCCGCATGGCGGACAGCGAAGCCGGTTGGAATGCCTATACTAGAGAGCGCCCGGAAGGAGTTTGCAAGGCGGAGGCGGAAAAGCGCCTGGCGGAGCTGGCGACGGCGGAGCGTGAGAGATTTGCGAATGTAGAAGCTGAGCGTAAGGCGGCAGAGGAGGCGGCCAAGAGGAAATCGGCTGAAAAAGAAACAAATGGGAAGGCAGGCGAGAATGAGGAGATGAAGATCGACTGGGTATATAGTCGACCGGCCGGGATCCGGTTTACGAAGAGCGAGATAACGGTTTTACAGTATAGAGCGTGCGTGGTTGCGGGCAAGTGTACAAAGCCGAATACTGGCAAATACTGTAACTGGGGAAAGCCCGGGCGGGTCAAGCATCCGATAAACTGTGTGGACTGGAACCAGGCGAAGAGCTATTGCGAGTGGGTGGGAGGAAGACTTCCGACAGAGAAGGAATGGGAAAAGGAGGCGTCGAACGGAGGGAAGCGAAAGTATGCCTGGGGAGACGAGGAGATAAGCTGCGACTACGCGATCTGGGGAGATGGAAGCAGGACGGACGGGTGCGGCAGAGACTCGACTTGGCCGGTGTGCTCGAAGCCTCGCGGCAATAGCGTGAGTGGGTTGTGTGATATGAGCGGGAACGTCTGGGAGTGGACGTCGTCGTCGTGCAAGTCAGGATCGTCTGCTGGCATGGTGCGCGGGGGTTCGTGGTACTTCGATAATCCAGACTACCTGCGCACGTCTTACCGCCTCGGGCTCGACCCGACGTACAGGGACAACTTCAGCGGCTTCCGTTGTGGGCGGGTGTCCCGGTGACGGATGCAAACAGGGACGGTCTTAGGATGTTAGGTTTTTAAAAACCCCTACAGCGCGGATTGCTCATAAAAACAACTTGTTGACAAAAACAACGCGTTGTTTTATCATCCTTGGCGTGAAAAGATATCGTTTAGGAGTTTTGGAGAAGTGGCTGAACAGCCGCCGGCGAAAGCCGCTGATCGTCAGGGGCGCTCGGCAGGTAGGAAAAACCTGGCTGGTTCGAGAGATGGCCGCTCAAAAGGGCCTTGCCCTGGTTGAGCTCAACTTCGAAAGGCGCCCCGAGTTGACTTCCCTCTTTGCGGGAAACGATCCGCTGCAAATATGCCGGCGGATCGAGGCCGCCTTGTCAATCGAGTTGGATTCGCACTCGAGCCTGTTGTTCCTGGACGAGATCCAGGCGGCTCCCGAACTCATTGCCAAATTACGCTGGTTCAATGAAGAGTTGCCCGAGTTGGCGGTGATCGCGGCCGGCTCCTTGCTGGAGTTTGCCATTTCCGGCCGGAGCTTCAGCATGCCGGTCGGACGGATTTCATTTCTGCATCTGGAGCCCATGTCTTTTTTCGAATTCCTCGAAGCCGGCGGCGAACAGGCCCTTTTGCGCGAATTGAGGGCCACCTCCTTCGACACCAGCCTTCCCGAGGCCCTGCACCAAAAGGCAAATTCCAGGCTCAAGCAATACTTGCTGGTGGGCGGCCTTCCCGCGCTGGTGGAGCAGTGGCACGATTCGCACGATCTGGACTCTTGCATGGAGTTGCAACACGATCTGCTGGCCACCTACCGCGACGACTTTCACAAGTATACAGGCCGCCTGTCTCCGGCATTGCTCAGGGAAACCCTGGCTTCCGTGGCTCGCCAGTTGGGCGGCAAATTCACCTACAGCCGGGTAGGCGCCGACCTGCGCGCCGCCTCGGTAAAGTCGGCCCTCGATCTGCTGTCCCGGGCGCGCCTGGTTCACAGAGTCGAACACAGCTCGGCCAACGGCGTGCCGCTGGCCGCCGAGGTCAATCCGCGGCGATTCAAAGCCATCCTGCTCGATTGCGGGATGCTTTCGGGCATGTTGCAGCTCGGCCGACTGCCCGCGGCCCGGGCGCTCGAATTTCAGCCGGTGAACCGGGGCGCCTTGATGGAGCAGTTCGTGGGCCAGCACTTGCGACTCATGGGCGAAGCCTATCGCGAGGAGAACCTGTATTATTGGCAGCGGGAACACGGCCGCCGGGGGGAAATCGACTACCTGCTTCAGTTCGGCGACAGGGTCATCCCGATCGAAGTAAAGTCCGGAGCATCCGGAAAAATGAAATCCCTCCACCAGTTCATGGCCGACAAGAAACTGAAGCTGGCGGTGCGAATTCACGACGGTCGTCACGCCCTGGAAGAAATATCCCTGAAAACCACCCAAGGCCAACGGGCCTGCTTTCGACTCTTGTCACTTCCTCATTACGCCGTAGAACAACTACCGGATTTGCTGAGTCGCGGTGCAAAGAGGGGGACGGCAAGATGAAAAAGCGGCGTCCTTCCTGATAGGTTGCTGTGCGCCTTTGAACTAACCGTTTACATTCAACCCGCGAGCATTGAGCAATGATCGGACTCGCACCGGGATCCGCTAATTGAGGAGCAGTCGAAAGAAACGATCTTTCCGTACACGCAGGCCTTGAGCACAGAGCCCACACACCAGGTCTGCCCGTTCTCCTCACATTCCCAACTTCCCTCGGGCATTCCACACCTTGCTTGGCCGTATTCGTCCTTGAAACATAGGAAGTCCGGATCCAGTTCGCGGCAGTCTTGGCTGTCCGGTCCCGGGTGGCAACCGTGGATGTAGGGTCCATCGCATATCTCACGATCGTTCCCATCGCAGTTTATCGCGCCGGGAATCCCGCAGTATCCTCCTTGCAAACACTGCATATCCAAGATCGAGCAATCCATGCGCCAATAGATGTACGAGTAATCATGCGGCTCGCAAGCCAGCGCCAGGTTTCCATCGCAGCGCGGGTTTGTCGCCTCCGGCAGGCACTGGTTGTACATGCAGTCGGTTCCGGTGTCATCAAGTGTGCAGCTACCGCCCCCCGGTGCTTCGGAGCAATCGATACGGGAGATGAAATACTCGTTATCGCTGTGGGTCTCTCGATAAGAGCAATTGATTGCCGTGTCGCCTTCGCAGGTTGCGTCAAACGTGGCGGGATCGCAGGGTTGGCTATTTTTTGGCCAGCGACAACGCCAGAACTGATCGCAGTTTTTCGCTTTGTTGATACAGGCGACCTGTTCCTTCAGCTCCTCCCAGGCAGAGCCGTAGGCCGAGTACAGAGCCCGTGTCGCCAGACCGTCGTCGCTGCCGAGTTTGCCAACCACATAGTCAACCGAGCCATACCCACAAACGGTTCCCTTGAAGCTCGCCTGCGAGTAAAACGCAATCCAGCCATTCCACGATCCCGTGCTGCTGTACTGGCAGGCGGCAAAGGCAGCCATGAACCAGACGCAAAGGAAAAAAACGAGTCGGCGTATCAAATTAGAAGTACTCATCGACATTGTACTCCGTTTTCTAGCGAGAACACCTCACTTCAAGTTCTCCAATATATTGTCAGTTTACTGAAATATCGCGTGGTCGTAAATCACTCATTCATATTGGCACAGCGCGGCTCCGCACCCGGGGGCACGGCAAAAAACGCCGCCGCAACCAAAATACTCCGCTCCTGTTTTGCAGGACTTCCCGGGAGAAACTTGATAGAATATGAATATGTCAATTTCGAATGATCGCGCCGATGAATCCATGGAGGCGAAGGTCCGTTGGTTCAGGTCTCTTACGTTGGCAGAGCGGATGGAGATTCTGTGCGCCTTCACGGACCTTGCCCTTGAGCTCAATCCCAAACTTCCGGATATGAAAGATGCTCAACAGATTAAAGGATGTATTCAGGTTCTTACAGCAGCATAAAGTAAAATATGTGGTCATCGGGGGTGTCGCCAGCGTTCTCCACGGCGTGCCCCGGGCGACCTTCGATATCGAGGGCGTTCGCCTGTTAGAGATTCCGGACGAAGAAGGCTAGTGTTGATGACCGCTGGCCCTTCGGCCACCGGGAGCGAGTAAATGAAAATTATGGTTCTGGTGCTGCTTTCCTGTCTGCCTGCCTTCCGGATTGGCGCGGCGGAGTTCTGCGTGGTGCTGGATGCGGGACACTCACCGGCCAGGCCGGGTGCGATTTCTGCCAGGGGGGTTGCCGAGGTGGTGTTCAACGACCGCCTGGCCGGAGAGGTATCGAAGCGGCTCGAGGCGGGAGGCGCTGTCAGGGTTGTGCTTTCACGCAAGCCGCAAGAAAATCTCGGCTTGAAGAAGCGGTCGAGGAGGATTCTTGCCGCTCGCCCCGACCTGGTGGTTTCAATCCACCATGATTCGGCCCAGGAACGGTTTTTTTCCGAATGGGAGTATGAAGGAAAGAAGCGCCGTTACTCGGACAAGTTTTCTGGATTTTCCCTTTTCGTGCCAACCCGCGGCTACTACTCGGAGATGTCGCTCATGGCGGCCGGGAGCCTGGCAGACAGGCTGCTTGAAGGGCACTACGAATTCAGCGTCCATCATGCCATGAAGATACCCGGGGAGTCCCGCGAGTGGGTGGATTCCGGCCGGGGCATCTACGCCGCCGATTTCCTGTACCTGGCGAGGAATTTGCGCGCTCCCTTTGTGCTGCTCGAGGCGGGGGTAATCGTGAATAGGGGCGAAGAGGCCCGGCTTTCCGACAAGCGCGAGATCGACAGGCTGGCCGCCGCGATCGCCGATGGCATCCTTGCCTTCCTGTCTTGTGTAAAGAAGGACACGCACGACAGGGAGCCTCCCGGCCCGCGGGCGGGTGATGTCGGCGTGCGCCACCCGCGGGGAATTCCTTCCTCCCTGCCCATTCGCTGGGAGCGGGCGGGTCTCGCGATGGACGATGGACCGATGGACGGGGCGATGGACGGGGTCATGACCTGACCCCGTTCCCCCGTCCCCTAGCTGAAGATATCCTCTATGTCCACGCTCTTGACCAGGACGGTTGTGGGCAGGTCGCCCATGAACGAGGTCATGCGGGACATGAAGGTCGATTCCTGGCCTTCCTCTGGTGAGCGTAGGCCGAGTATTACCAGGTCGGCATCCGCGCTTTGCTTGCGGATGACCTCCTGGATTGTGTCCTGTTGACCCAGGGGAGGCAGGGCCACTATCTCGGCGTTGATGCGCGCATCTTCCAGCATGTCTGTAAGCTCGCGCTCGGTCTGACGGATCTTGGATTCTTCGGATACCACCTGCAGCAGGCGGATCTTGCAGCCTCGCCAGGTGTCGCTCTTGCTTACCAGGTGGGCTATCAGAATCATCAGGCTGCCGTTGTTCTCCAGGCCGCCCCACCAGACATCCAGTTGGCGATGACGGCCGAAGCCGCGCTGCTCGTCGTAGTTCAGAAGCAGAACGCTGGTGTCGAGGTAGTTGAAGTCGCGCACCAGCGAGGCGAACTCGACGGCCTTGACGTCGTTGTCGCTCCAGCCGAAGACGGCCACGTTGGCACGCAGACCGGCGATGCCGTGGGACTGGGCCACCACCCGCGCACCCTGGTAGAAGTCCTTTACCGCGACTACCTTGCCGAAGGCCGTGAGCATGCTGCCCTCTAAAAAGACATCCAGCTTCTTCTGGGCCTCCGCGGCCGCGCCGCTCTTTATCTTCTCGTTCACGTCGCCTGGCAAGAGCGTCATTAGTGTGACGATGCCTTTCTCCTGGCCCAGCCAGCCCGAGAAATCCAGCAAGTGGGCCTGCGAGCCCGTGCCGCGCAAAAAAAGCAGGATGTTTGGCTTCCAGTTGCGCGGATGGAAAGAAGACTGCTTTAGCTTGAGCAGGCAAAAGCGCAGGGCCGAAAACCAGATCCCGCTGCGGAGATCGCCGAAGGTGACACTGATGTGCTTTCTCTTCAAGACGGCGTAGATGATGGCCACCACGCCCAGCGCCACCACGGTGGCCTGGGCGTTGATCAGGAACATCACCCAGAAACACCCGGCGGCGCCCAGCAGCGAGATCGCCCAGTGCACCTTGAAGCGCGGACGGTAGGACGGGTTGCCCACCACGCGCTCCATGCCGGCCACCAGGTTGGTCACACCATAGGTGGTCAGGAAGAACATGGTGATCACCGGCGCCAGCATGTTCAGATCCAAAAGCAGGATGCTGACCTCGGCGATGGCGAAGGTCAAGAGGATGGCCAGCCGTGGTTCGTTGGCCGGGCCGTGACCGCGGGCCAGGATCTTGGGCAGTACCCCGTCCTGGGCCAGGGCCTGCAGTGTGCGCGGGGCGGCCACCAGGCTGCCGAGCGCGCTGGAGAGCGTAGCGGCCCAGATACCCAGCACGACCAGAAAACCTATGCTGGCGATCTTCTGCATGATCATCGTGTCGCCGCGCAGATCGGCAAGGGTGGCGTTGTGGGTCAACCAGTAGACCTGGGCCAGGTAGATCACGAATGTGACGCCCACCGAGATCAGCGTCCCACGGGGAATGTTTTTGCGCGGTTCCTTCAGGTCGCCGCTCATGCTCAACCCGGCCATGATTCCCGTCACCGCGGGGAAGTAAACGGCGAAGACCGTCCAGAAGTTGTGGCCCTTCGAGTAGCTGCCGAAGGCGTGCAACTGCGGATGGGTGCCGCTGTTGCCCGTGAAAAACGATAACAGCGCAAGGACCAGGATGCCCATGATTACATACTGGGCCTTCAAAGCCACGTCCGCGCCCTTGTAGGCCAGAACCATCAAGGCCAGGCAGACCAGGGCCGAGATGAACTTCTCGGGCAGCGGCAACAGCGAGCTCAACGCCTCTGTGAAACCCATGATGTACAAGGCCACCGAGAGAGCCTGGGAAAAGTAGAGCGGGATGCCGATGCTGCCGCCGATCTCCAGCCCCAGCGAGCGCGAGATCAGGTAGTAGGCCCCGCCGGTCTTGACGTTCATATTGGTCGCGATGGCGGAGATCGACATTGAGGTGGCGAAGCTGATGGCGTTGGCCAGCACCAGCAGCATGAGCCCGCCTACCAGGCCGGTGTTGCCCACCGCCCAGCCGGCGCGCAGGAAGAAGATCACTCCGATGATGGTCAGGAAATTCGGCGTGAAGACGCCGCCGAAGGTGCCGAAGCGCCTGTTGGTCTGGGGCTCGTCGGGCAAGTCCCGCTCCCGGGCTCAGACGCCGAGCCACCACATGAAGAGAATGACGATCAGTTCCGGTCGTTCGCGAATGAAATCCAGATCGCAGCCGAAGGTCACCATGCCGGCCGCGGACATTCCGGCACCCAGACCGATCTGGCCCTTGAGCAGGTTGCCCGACGATCTGGTTAAAGACAGGTGGGCCGTGGAGGCCACCCGGCTGGAGCCCGCGGCAGCGACCGAAACCTTGTTGCCGCTGACCCTGGCCACCACCCTGCGGATGCCCACCAGGCCGGAAACCTCGGTTGAAAGGGCCTGGCGCTTGACGTGCAGCATGAGATCCATGCCGGCGGCCGTGCCGGAAATGGAGTCTGCCTTTACCCGGAAACGGGTAGGTTTGGAGAGCATGAAACCGTAGACGACGTCGCCCTCCCGCTGCAGGTTGAAATCGGGGCCGGTGACCTTGAGCGCGTCTTTATCGATCTTTACCTCTTCAAACGCCAACTGGCCGAAATCGAGATGAACCCGGCAGAACTCGGCAGCGGGTTTTTTCTCTTCGACTCCGGCCGGCGGTCCGGC
>CAZXHT010000063.1:0-13654 GCA_964640665.1 uncultured Myxococcales bacterium | reverse complement strand
CCGGCAGACGGCGGGCTCTTCAAATCGGAGCCCATCGCCGGATAAGCCAGAATAAAGATGAAAAAAAAATAGGTTCTCCCGGCGGGCATTCAGGTTCCTTGGCTCCTGTATTGACGAACTCGTCAGGTTCGTTGACATCCGCGATGGCTGTCTTTAGACTGTTCCGACTTTTCTCATGGAACTCGGCAAGTTGTCAAGATGGGCGGCCCGGGCATCCGGGGTTCGGCCAGAAGAAGGCAGGCGGACCTTGCTGGCCGCCTTCTTCTATTTCTTCTTCGTGGCCCACGTGGTCATGGTCAAGTCGGCCTCCAACGCGCTGTTTCTTAGCCGCCACGATCCCAAGAACCTGCCATACCTGTATATCCTGGTGGCCGTGCTGGTGGCGGTGGCGGTGGTATTGGCCTCCAAGATCCTGGCCGACCCCCGCAAGCGGCTGATGCGCACATTGAGCCTGACCGGGGTGGCCGCAGGCATTCTGTTGTTCTGGGGGCTCTTGCGGTTCGACCTGTTGCCGGTCAGCCCGGTGCTGTACCTCTTCGGCGAGGTGTCGGCCACGGCTTTAAGCATCCAGTTCTGGTCGGTGGCCGGTGACATCTTCGATCCCCAGGAAGGCAAGCGGGTCTTCGGGATTCTCTCCTGCGGCGGGATGAGCGGCTCGATCTTCGGGGGGATCTTCGTGCACCAGGTGGGACTGGCTCTCGGCACGGTCAACCTGCTGCTGGCCGCCGCGACCGTCCTGTTGGTGTGTGTTTTCCTGGCCCGGGCACTGGCCAAACACCAGGGACGTGCCGACGCTTTAACCGAGCACGAGGCGCTCGGCCTGCGCCAGGGATTCCGTTACGTAACCAGGCAAAACTACCCGCGCACATTCGGCCTGCTGATGTTGCTGGCGGCTGTGTTGACCGCTTTCGTCGATTATTTCTTCCGCACTTCGGCCCGCTCGTTCCTGGGAGAGGACCAGTTGGCCGCATTGTTCGGCGATCTGAACGTCTACGTCGGCATCATCTCGGTGGCTTTCCTGTTCCTGCTCAGTGGCCGCCTGCTGCGGCGCATGGGCATCTTCAACTACCTGCTGATTATCCCGGCCGGGTTGATCCTGGCCAGTTTCGCCTCGATCGCTTTTCCGATCTTCCTGGTCGTCTACGTCTTGAAGATAATCGAGAATTCCGGCTCGCTGTCCATCAACCAGGCCGGCCTGCAACTTCTCTACAACCCGGTGCCGACCGGCCTGCGGGCCCCGGCGCGCGGCGTGATCGACGGCTTCATGCGCAAGATGGGCTACGCCGTGGGGGGCGGGTTGCTGCTGCTGCTCGCGCCGCTGCTCGATCACCCGGCCTACGAAATCGTGATCGTCTGCATGGTAGTGGTTTTTGGCGCCATGCTCTTGCGCATGCGCCGGCTTTACGTCCGGCAGTTGGACGAGAAGATCCGCATCGGCACCCGCCGGCAAGTCAACTTGCGGCTCGAGGACGCCTCGACACAGCGTATTCTTCAAAAGGCGCTCGGTAGTCAAGATGATGATCTGGCGGCCACGGCGCTGGGCCTTCTGGCCGACCTGCCGGCGGTGGACATTCGACGCGATCTGCGCAGGCTGTTGGCCGGCAAGTCGGAAAAGGTCCGCCTGGCCGCCATCGACGCGGTTGCCGCACGAGGCCACACGGATTTCCTGTTCGATCTATTGGGTATCATCAATTCAGGTTCGCGGCGTGCCAGGGTGGCCGCCGTCAGGGCGGTGGTGGCGCTGGATCCCGGGCGCGCCGGCGGAGCACTGGGGCCTTACTTGCGCAGCGAGGATCCCGGGCTGGTAGCGGTTGCCATCGAGGCCATGATCCAGCTGCAAGGCTACGAGGAATCCAATCCGGCCATCCCCATACTGGAGCGCATCCTCGATCAAGGACTGCAGGTATCTCCAGGGGTGCGTCGCGAAACGGCCCGCCTGCTGGGGCGCTTGGGCGACGGCCCTTACGCAGACCGGATCGCGCACTACTTGTCCGACGCCGATGTCTCGGTGCGGCGTATCGCGGCCCGGGCCGCACAGCAGGTCTACCGACGGGAATTCGTGCCCCTGTTGCTCAAGATGCTGTCCGATCGCGAGACGCGCCCCGAGGCGCGCGAGGCGCTTTCGGCCTATGGCGACGAGATCATCGACCTGCTGGCCGAGTGGCTCAACGAAAGACAGCGTCCGCTCGATGTACGCCTGCGCCTGCCGCGGGTAATCCGCATGATCGCAACCCAGCGGGCCGGCGAGGTGCTGCTGTTTTCCAACATCCTGGACGACGCCTTCCTGCGTTACCGGATTGCGCTGGCGCTTTCCGGCATGCGCCAGTACTCGCAGATTCACTTCGACCGCCGCTGGGCGCTCGAGGCCGTGGACCGGCGCACGGATTCGTACCGCTATTACGATCGCATTTATCGCCGGCTGGCCTGTTACCTGCCGCCGGCCAGCCTGGCCATCAAGGTGCTCAGGGAGCGGCTCGAGCAGAACATAGAAGTCGCCTTCCGGGTGCTGGGGTTGGTCTACCCGCACCGCACGATGATGAACATCTACTACCGGCTGCGCGCGGCCCGCGGCGAGGCCTGGTCGGATGCCCTCGAATTGTTGGACACCGTGGTCGATCGCGAGACACGCGCGCGCCTGCTTCCCATTCTGGAGAACCACCGCGCGCTAATCGATATCACGCCGGCCACCCCCTGGGACGGCACGCTGGACGAGATTCGCGAGACGCTCGACGAGCTGTGCGCCTCGAAAGACCTGCTGCTCAGGGCATCCGCCGTTCACACTCGCTGCGCCATGGGAGAGGCTTTCGGGGATCGCTACCCGGTACTGGTAGAAGGGAAGGATACCATGAACCTGATGGAGATCGTGCTGTTCTTGGAGTCGGTCAACATTTTCAAGCAAAATAACCTGGATGACCTGAGCGCCTTGGCCGCCATCACCAGGGAACATGACTTCAAGCCGGGCGAGCACATCCTGCGCGAGGGCGAGCCCGGTGACGCGCTGTACATCATCACCCGCGGCGAGGCGGAGATCTCCAGGAAAGGCAAGAAGATCTTGACGGTGGGCGAAAAGGCCAGCTTGGGCAGCGTCTCGCTGCTCGACCAGAAGCCGCATGCCGCCGACGCGGTGGCAGTCGGTGACTGCCGGGCGCTCATGATCGATCGCACCGACTTCATGGACCTGGTGGCCGACCGGGTAGAGCTGTTGCACGGCATTTTCCTGGCCTTGACCGATCGCCTGCGAGCCCTGCTGGCAGTCACCGAGGAGGGCGCCCTGGCCGAGGAAACCTACGACGACGGCCCGACCAATCCGGTCTAAAATGTTTTATATTCGTTTCAGCTTGGCGTCTATTTCTTGGGTCGCGTGGGTGGCGCTCAGGCGAATCGTGGCTATGTATACCTCGTAGCCTTTCTTCTCTACGCGCAGAGTCAGATCCTCGTCCAAGGGAACCGACTCGATCATGGCAGGGGTCTTCCCGTGGCTCTGGCCTCTCAGGGTTATCTCGGCTCCCGGCGGGTCGGAGCTTACTTTCAAGGTGCCGCTGGTGGCAGACGGAGATGCGGGCACCTGCTCTTTCTTGCCGCCGAGATCGACCAGGATGTAGGCGCCGGCGGCACACAGGATCAGAAGTAATACGATGATGACAATCATCGGCCGCGAGAGACCCTGCGAGCGCCGGGTCTCCCTGCCGGCGGGAGTCGGCCGGTCGGTGGGACGGGGCGGGATCGTCCTTGGTTGCGTGACCGGCCGCGGCGCGGGAGCCGCGTTCGCCTCAGCGCCCGCGGCCTGCGCCTTGCTCTCTCCCGTATTCTTGTAAGGTTCCCAGGGGATGAACTCTTCCTTCTTGCGTTTTGCTTCCTGCTCCTGGCTTTGGCGTTCGGAGGCCAGCAGGTTGCGTATTTCGGCGTACTCTTCGGGAAACAGTTTCTTCATGAACTCGCTCAGGTGCGGGGTGCCGACGGACCAGCCCGAGCGGTTCAGGTAGTCCTCCAGTGCCTGGTGCATCTCGGAGGCGGTCTGGAAGCGGTCGACCGAGCGCTTGGCCAGCGACTTGAGGATGATGGCTTCCAGGTCGGGCGGCATGTCGCCCCGTAATTCGCGCGGCTTGGGCACCGGCTTCCTGAGAATGGCCTCCATGGTCAGAAGCTCGCTGCTCTCGCGGTAGAGGTGCGCGCCGGTGCAGACCTCCCAGAGCACGATCCCCAGCGCGAAGATGTCCGAACGCGGATCGATCGGCATGCCCCTGATCTGCTCGGGGGACATGTAGGAGAACTTGCCCTTGAGGACCCCGTCTTCCTCTTCCTGAAATGTCACCCGGGCCTTGGCCACCCCGAAGTCGATCAGCTTGGCCAGCCCGTCGAAGGTCAGGATGATGTTGTGCGGGCTGATGTCACGGTGCACGATGCCCAGCGGCCGACCCTGGTTGTCGGCCTTGGTGTGGGCATAGTAGAGACCCTCGGCAATCTGGCTGAGGATCTTGGCGGCGTAGGGCAAAGGAAGCAGGCGGCCGCTTTTGCGCGTTGTGACCGAGATGCGTTGCAGATCTTCCCCGTGGGCGAACTCCATGGCGATGAAGAACTGCCCGTCGACCTCGCCCAGGTCAATTGTTTGGGCGATATGGGCATGATCGAGGAAAACGGCCAGACGGGCCTCGTCGAGGAACATTTTAACGAAACGCTCGTTGGACGAGAGATGCGGCAGGATGACTTTCACGGCCACCGGCCTGGTGAATCCGCCCAGGCCGCCCTTGCGCGCCAGGTACACCTCGGCCATGCCGCCCGCCGCCAGGCGCCTGAGAACTACGTAGTCACCGAACCGGTCTCCCGCTTCCAATGTAAACCCTCGTTTCGAAAACCGGAACAGCACGATACCAGTTTTCCCGCCGGCGCACAAGATTGTCGCGCTTCGCTGTATGATGCGTTATCATGTATTGTCGAGGTGGAAATGAGATTGAAGATCTTGTTGATGGGAGTGTTGTGCGCCATGTTCGCGGCATGCGGCTATCGCCTGGACACGGCGCGCAACGCGCCCGAGCGGGGCAGCCTGGGCCGGGAGATCTACCGTATCATCGCAGATGATCTGCAGCGCATGCATCCCAAGAAGGGATTGGCCCTGGCGCGGGAGCAGGAGCGCCTGGTGCGGGCACTCGATGGGCTCATGCCGGATGAGATGCTTTCCGATTTGCAAGACTACCTGGTTGCAATTCTTCCGCTCTACGATGAAGGCGTCCTGCAGTCGGTCATCCGGCCGACCGCCTGCATCTTGGCCCAGTTTGCCGACGATGCCCGGTTCCTGCAGGCGATCTGGTACGCGGATCATCCCTCAGGCTACAATAAGGATGAAAGCGGCCCGCTCATAAGAAAGTTGCTTGCCAATCCGGTCACACCCGACCTGCTCGATCACCTGGCCGGGCTTTGGCTAGCGCACGACGGACTCGATGCCCAACTCGCTCCGGACGTCGACGAAGACGATACATTCAGCGCCCTGCAGAAAGAGCTTGCCAATAAGATGACGGCGGCCGAGATCGACGAAGATCCGGATTGCTGCGCGAGTGTTTTTCTGGATTTCCTGCTGTCTGCCGACGGACGGCTGATGGCCGGTCAGGGCGAGGAACAGTGGATTGTGAGAACCGGCGTCAGGGGCAGGGCACGGCCCGCCCGGGATCCCAATACCGGCGAACTGCTTCCTCCATTCGTTGATGTCGACCAGGACGGCCTGGCCGATGTCGATTCGTCGAGCGGCGACTTCATCGACGCAAACGGCGCGCCTGTGGATGTCCAGCCGCCGTTCCAGCCGGACGGCAGCCGCTCGTTGGTCGGCGGTTCACTGACCTACGAGTATGCGGACCTGCGTCAGTCGATGTTGGGAGCGCTGACAGACCAGCTCGAACCCCTGGTTGCCGACGGTTTTATCTGGGATCTTCCTCCCGCTTTGCGGGCCCTGTTGGGCGAGATCGTCGCCAGGGCCGACGACCATGGGGTTTTTCCCGGCTACGAGCCGGACGACTCACCGGCCGTGGCGCTGGCCCACGCGTTTCTCGTGCTTCTCGACTACGACAGGTTACCCGAACTACTAGAGTCGTTGCTGACCGTGGCCGAGATCAGAGAGCCGCAGCTGGCCGAGTTGCGCAACGAGTTCCACAGGGTTTCGGAGATCGTCGACGGCTATGAACAAGTTTCAACAAACGATCACAACCGGCTGCTCGACGATCTGATCCCGCGCCTGCTGGAAATGGCGCAACGGGGTTACCTGGCGGACTTTTTGCGCTCGTACTCGGATCCGCGCACGGCGGGCTTGCAGGCGGGTCTGGCCGATATGATCCGCTATCGCGACGTACTCGACGATGAGGCGCCGGGCGGCATGGAATTTCACTTACCGACCGACTTCGATCTCCCGGACAGCCAGTATGCCAATCGCTCGAACCTGCAGAAGATGCTGCACCTGACCTGGGACACCAACGGCACCGAGCACGGCACATCGGTGGTCGGCTTCGACGTCTTCACCATAAACGACATGCTGGCCTTCTGGCTCGACTCGACGGCCGACACCGGCAACCCCGACGAGGGCCTGGCCTACGTTCCCTGGTACGTGGTGGCGGCGGTGAGCGAATTTACCTGTGAGCATCCGCCGGTCGAAGAGGTCGACCGTTTCATGAACCACGATCACACGCTTCTGGGTAACCCCAAGGGGCGCGAGGGGCACGAGCTTCTCAACTACAACGCCGAGTCGCTGTTGGCGCTGGAGGTGTCCGGGACGATCGAGGCGCTCAGGCCGGGATCGACGGCAATGGCCGTCCGCGATCGAGGCCAGGAACGTAGTGGCACCAAGGTCTTCGCCGATCTGCTGGCAACACTGCATCCGCATTACTCGATCAACGTGCCCAATGCCTGTGTTGCCTGCGCGAACATACGGGTACTGGAACCGATGCTGCTCGACATCATGGATAACACCGACGTGGTTCGCGTGGCCGGAGATCTTATCGGTTCGCTGGGCGGTTTGAAGACGGCCTCGGGCCTGGACGTGATCGATGAGTTGGCACTCTTTATGCGGCACCTGCTCGAGTCCAATCCGACCATTCTGCGCCACGACGGCGGCGACTGGGTGTTCGCAGGCGACGACACGACGCACGTCTCTCCCATCAGCCCAATTTACCTGTTGTTGGATGCCCTGCGCGTGGTCGACGACGCCCTTGACGCGGACGCCGAGGCGGACGCGGCCCTCGACAGGACGACCGATTTACTTTGCGACCGTTTTCTCGATGTCGAAAAGATCGACGAATTGTGGCGTTTCTCCAACCGGCGCGCTTGGTTTTTTGTTCTGAACGCCGTCTCTTTCTTTCGGGAGCGCGCGGCCAAGCACCGTGACGAGGGTGAGTTGAGCGATAAACTCGCCGAACTCGAAGACGATCTTAGCGATGCCGTAGGCGGTCGGGTCACACCGCGGCTGGTGACCGCCTTTCAGCTTGTCGCAGACGATAGCGAGTTGCCGGGCGAGTTGGACTCGATCGTGCTGGACATGCTGGACGACTCCGATCCCGGGTGGGTACGCACACTGCGCAAGGAAGTAGCCTGGTTGCTGCAGGATTTGCTGGTCGACAGGCAAACGGTACCCATGGCTCACGCGCTCGGGAGGCAGATCGATCCGGGCGGCTACGGTTGGGAGTTTGTCCCGGGCGCGGGTTGCGCGGCGAGCGATCCGCCGAATGTGTTGGTCAGCCGGTTGATGAAGCTGCTTTTGCGCATGCGCGAGACCCAGTTGCCCGAGCGCGATGTTTTTGCAGAGCTGTTGGCTAACGCCGGCGACTTGTTCGCGGTTCCCGATGGTTATCCATTACACGATTTTGGAAAGATCATCGGCGCCGTGCACCGCGAAGATCCCGAACAGACCGGAGAGAAGTCCGTGGACGATATAGCCAGCATTCTGAAAGAAGTATCCGACTACCTGATGGATGACGTTCGTGGACTTGAAAAACTCTACCAGCAGGTTGCCAGAAGGAACGGCTTCTGAAAGGCGAATGAAGAAAGGATGAGAATCATTATGCGTGCGCTGGTGACGGGTGCAAACGGGTTTTTGGGCTCCTACCTGGTCGACTTGCTTACGGTCAGCGGCGAGTTCGAGGTTCGCGCACTGGTGCGCAAGACATCCGACTTGCGCTTCCTTTCGGGAAAACCCGTCGAACTGGTTTATGGTGACGTGACTCGAGACGGCGGCGATCTGGATGCGGCACTCGACGGTGTCGATCGGGTTTTTCACCTGGCGGGACTGACCAAGGCGCTCGCCAAGAAGTCATTCGATCTGGTAAACCGGGGCGGGACAGAGAACCTGCTTCGAGCCTGCCTGCGTCAGAAGCAACAACCCTCGCGGCTGGTGCTGTTGTCATCCGCGGGGGCAATGGGACCGTCTACAAGCGATAGGCTTCTTTCCGAAGATATGCAACCCCGGCCGATTACCGCCTATGGGCGCTCGAAACTGGCCGCCGAGCAAGTGGCCCGGGAATACATGGATCGCCTTTCGATTTCGATCCTCAGGCCGGGTGGAATCTACGGCCCGCGGGATACCGAGTTCTTGCCGGTATTCAAATCGATCGAGCGCGGGTTCGCGACCCGTCTCGGCCTGTTTCCGGGCCGGATCAACTTGTGCCATGCGACGGACGTGGCCCGGGCGGCGCTGCTGGCCGGCATCCTGCCGGAGGCCGCCTCGGAGACGTTTTTGGTAAGCGGCAGCAACATCTCGCAGGTAGAGTTGGGGAGAGTCCTAGCCAGGGTGCTCGGCAAGCGCCGCTTGATGCCGCTGGTCATACCGGGGCCCGTTCTGAAAGCCGCAGGGGCATTGTCATCGGCGGTGGGGATGATCAGCCGCAAGGCGCGCATTTTCACCCTCGACAACACCCGTCGCATCCTGGCCGCCAACTGGACAATAGACGGCTCCAAGGCCGGCCGCCTGCTCGGATACGAGCCGAAGGTAGACCTGGAGCGTGGCCTTGCCGAGACGGCAGAGTGGTACCGGTCACATAAACTGCTGTAGTCCGAAGCAAAGATTACATTTTACGACCGCGATAAATCTTGCATAATACTGTCACAATATGACAGTATTATGCAAGATGCAAAAACTCACGGAAAGACTGCTGCAAAGCAACCTGAGATCTATTTTCACGGCTATCGATGTCGACAACCTCCTGGGAAGCGCTTCGAATTCAAAGAGATATGCTCTTGTCAAACGTGCCCTGGCTGCTTCGGAGATCGTTCGTATCAAGCGTGGATTGTACGTTTTGGCCGAGCCGTTCAGGAAAGGCAACCTCGACCTTTTCTGCCTGGCTGCCCGGATCTATGGTCCCGCGTATCTCAGCCTCGAGTCGGCTCTGTCTGTACACGGCTGGATCCCGGAACGTGTCGTGGCAGTAACCAGCGGTGTATTCAAGCGCTCCGCTTCCTTTGCCACTCCCCTTGGTCGCTTCGAGTATTCGAAGACCCCGTTTCGATCCCTGGTGGGTGTCGAACGGGTCGCGGCGGCGGATGAAGAAGCATTTCTACAGGCATCTCCGCTGAGGGCCTTGGCCGATTTGGCGCATGATCGCCACATGCCGGAAATGAGCAGCCGCTACCTGACTCACGGCCTGCGGATTGAGCCGCAACTTTTGGAGCGACTCGATACCGAGTCTTTCGACTTGTTGCTCGCCGAAGTCGACCGCGGAGCCGCGCGAAGATTCCTTTTGACCTTGCGGGAGGAGTTGGGAAGATGAGTATGGAGATCATCCTCGAACGTTTCAGGGCTCAAGCGCCGAAGACGGCGCAACTCGAGCGGCACGTGTTACGGGAGATCCTGCAAGAAATCGCGCTCGCGGCGCTGGCCAGGGCTGGATTTTTCAAGCAGGGCGCTTTCCATGGCGGCACATGCCTGCGGATTCTTCACGGTGTCAGGCGTTTTTCGGAAGATCTCGACTTTGTCCTCAAGGAACCCGCCCCGGACTTCGACTGGAGTCGTTACGAGAAGGTCTTGGTTGATGAGTTCAGGTTGTATGGAATTGAACTGGAAATCAGTGAGCGCGCCGCGAAAACGGCAATCCATGCGCTCTGGCTCAAGGACACATCCCTGGGCAGGATCCTCAAACTTGCCCACCCTCTGCGATCGGGTCAGAAAATCGCCGTCAAGCTCGAAGTGGATTGCAATCCTCCTCTGGGTTCGACATTCGAGACGGGCTACATTACTTTTCCCGTCCCGTTTTCTTTGTTGGCGCAGGACCTCGAGAGTGGATTCGCGAGCAAGCTGCACGCCCTGATGTGTCGAGACTACGTGAAGGGGCGTGATTGGTACGATCTGATCTGGTACGTGCGCCGGCGCGTCTGTCCCCGACTGGAACTGTTGGAAAACGCGATCGATCAGCAGGGTCCCTGGGCCGGGAAGAAGCTGAAAGTGGACATCGCTTGGCTGACAGCAGAGCTTGAGAACACAGTGGAGTCTGTCGACTTCCAGCAGGCACGCAGGGACGTGGAACGCTTTCTGGACGAGACCGAACTGCGCGGGCTTGAAGTGTGGGGCAGGGATTTCTTTCGTTCACAGGTCGTAGCACTTAGCGAGATCGCGAGCGAGGCAGGCACTTCGTTGTAGCCGAAAATCAGGGGTCGTTCCAGAACTTGTCGACCAGCATCGTGACCGAGAGGCCGATTATGTCGGCCGCGGACGAGTAGCGGCCTCCGCCTACCTTGGTGGCGCCCTCGGGGTTGTTGGGGTTCACCTGGGTAACCCGGCTGGTCTGGTTGCTTATATCGCGCTCGTTGAAAAATAGGTGCATGTAGCCCAGGTCGATCTCGAAGGCTCCGAATTGCACGCCGGCGCCCAGGGCGAAGGCGAACTTTTCGGAGTCGGGGGTGTTGACGCTGAAATACTCGTCGGGCGGCGCGCCCGATTCCCACAGGAAACCGGTTCTGAGCACCAGCCAGTCGAGCGGACGGCCGCTGCCGCCGACGCGCACCGAATAGGTGTCGCGGTAGTGGCGCTGCAGATCGGAAAGGGTCAGCAGGTAGTCGCCGATGGTGGGAATGTCGTGATAGTACGTCGGCTGATTGGTATTGACGCTGATCGTGTCGAGACACGACCAGCCTTCCCAGATGACATCCACTTCGGCGTCGAAAACATCCCGGTAACGATAGCGCAACCCGGAGCGGACGATCCAAGGCAGGTCGAGCGAGACAGTGATCGGCGGCTCGGCCGGATCGAGGGTAACGTCGTCGTAGTAAATGTGGTTGGGCAGGCGCACGCGCATGTGGCCGTCAGCGTCGATCGACATCCCGGGCGCGAAGGATATGCCCAGCTCGACGCCCTCCAAAAAGGGAATCCAGGCGCCGAGATGAGCCCAAAGGCCGACCTCGGCGCCGGGAACCATGGCGTCCTTGGCGATAAGCTGCACCAACCCGTCGAGGTCGCGATCCTCCGGCATGCCGAACAGGCCCGGAAAAGACGATACCGCGTGGGTGTCGTTGATATCGATGGTAAAGAAAGAGATCCCGGCCCCGATGCGCAATCCCGTAAACGGTTCCCATGCCGCCGTGGCCTGCAGGTAGTAGGCCAGGTTCTCCGAGCGGATGACCGAGTAACGCTGGGCCCCGTCTTCGGAAAACCTGCTCCAGGTTCCGTAGGGCGTGTAGAAGGACAGGCTAAAAACAAAGCTTTCGAGCCCGAAGTCTGAAGATATTCCGGCACAGGCCCCCGGCAGCGGGGAAGATTCGCTCTCCACCGGCAGGAAGGGATCGTCGACTCCCTCTGTGGGGTAGCGTGCAAAGCGCATCCCGGGGACGATCATGGCCGCGTCGAGCTGCAGCCGGGTGCCCTTCTGGCCGGCCAACTGGGCCGGGTTGTACCAGGCCGCCGTTGCGTCATCGACTCCCACCACGAAGGCCCCGCCGCGGGACATGGCTCGTATTCCCCGGCCGGGCAGGAAGTAACCCCCGGCACCGGACGTGGCCGCTTGCAGCGTCAGGCAGGTTACCAGGCAGACACGAGCGGCAACTTTCAATTATTTCTCCGGGGCAAGACAGGGTCGGGCACGGCGCTCACCACTCGAGCGCCAGGCGGCCGATGAATCGCGAGATGATACCCGGGCGCGAGCCGTCTGGATAATCGAAGGCGCTGCCGGGGAAGAACCAGCCCACCTGGAAGCCGCCGGCCAGATCGACGTCGCCGAAGATCGGCTGCTTCCAGTCGACCCCCAGATCCAGCTCGCAGCCCAGGTCGCGCCCCGGATTTACGAGCCCGTAAGGATTGGTGGCCACCCCGCCGTTTTTGAAGGTCTGGTAGGACTGGGCGAATGGCGCCGAGCTCCAGGCATACAGGAAGCCGGCCAGGAGCGTCATCTGCTCAAGCGGTTTGATGCGCACGGTCGGGTTGATATAAATGGTGCCGCTTAGGCTTCCCTTGCTGGCCAGCATGTCGGTTCCAGGCAACGGCAGGCCGACACGCTCGGGGTCGGCGGACTCCGCGGCGCTCATTGCCGTGATGCCGCGCATGACCGTATCGAACAGAACCAGGCCGACCTTGTAGTCGGGATCGAAAGAAAAAGCGGTCACGGTGCCGTCGTGCGGATCGGGATCTCCGGAGGCATAGCCGATTTCCAGAACCGGCAGAAGATCCAGGAAGCCGAAGTGCCAGCCGGCTCTGAGCACCGCTCCGAAGGCGCTGATGTCGACTCCGCCGGGGCGCTCGGCCTGGATTACGCGATCGGTGCTGCCGGTCAAGATGGCCAACTCGGCGGCCAGCAGCAATCCCTGATATCCCTGGCCGGCATCGATGCGCGCGAAAATATCGATCGCCGTCGCGGTAAGACTCGTCCCGGCGTCGTCTTCCTGGAGGCGTCCGGCCACGTACATGCCGACGTCGATCCCTTCGTCGCGGTAGAAGAGCGATCCGATCACCTCGGCGCCCAGGTCGCCGTCGCGCAGATTGCAGTTCTCGTCCCGGTAGACCAGCCCGCCTCCCAGCGCCAAAATGATTTTCGACGGCCAACCACTCAGCATGGCCAGAGGACGGGTCGCCAGAAGCAGCCTCTCCGAGATGTCTCCCTGATCGCGGAAACCGAAGCGATCCGGATCCGGGCGCCCATCGTTGGCCAACATGCCCAGGCCCCAGTTGCTGTACATCTGGCCGATCCTGAGCTGGAACCAGGGCGAGTTCCAGCTAAGCCAGAGTTGCCGCACGTCGAAGCGATCGAGATCCCAGCCGCGCCATGTCTCGCGTGTGTCGGTGCGAAACTCCGAAGCGATATGATCGAAATCGCCGGCCGCCTGGCCGTAGAAGATCCGCAGCTCGGCCGTGACTGAAAGCAAGTCGCCCAGGCTCTGCCTCGTGCCGACGTCCAGGCGTTGATCGAGGTACCAGCGCAGACCGCTCGCCTCCCCGGCGGCATTGAGCGGAAAATCCTGGGCATGCGAGTAGACGAAACGCCACTGCCCGAAGAAATCGTAATCATAATCACTGTCATCGGCCAGGGCGCAGGGCGTTGATAGTAACCCCACGCTCACAGCAAAAACTGCAACCAAGTATGGTTTCATGGTTTCGCAGGGTACCGCGAGCCACCGGGTTCAGTCAACCATACAACCATGGCCATGATCTCCCACCCTCCCGTGTGAACGCACCCGATCTTGGCCACTGGGCTGCGGATCCGGT
>CAZXHT010000062.1:0-36451 GCA_964640665.1 uncultured Myxococcales bacterium | reverse complement strand
TTATACTGACCGGTATACTCATTGTTATCTGAGGAAGACATGATACTGGAATACATTGTAACCCTCTTCGTGTACTACATGGGGTTACTGCTGCTTTTCTCTCCCGCCATCATGCTCTTGTCGTATCTCCGCGAACTTCCGAGCGAATCGCCTCTGCAGGGCGCAGCAATCGTATACGGCATCCTTGTCGTCGTGATCTACTTGTTCGGTCTCCCGTACTTGGCTCACCAGATAGCCAAACGAAAGGTATTTGAGAACAAGCAGTTCTCACGATGCGTCGGCGAGACAATCGCCGACATCCAGCTGAAGCTGGCATTCGTCCCCATCTTGGGAGCTCTGTTTCGACCAAAGAAGAAAGAGCGAGGATTTACAAACAAGAACGACGATAAGATCAGATAACATCGAACTGGAGAGTATTTGTCGCTAGGGCGCCAAAACTCTCAGTTCCAACGTTCTGTGCATGAAGATGATTGAGATTTTCGTTAGGCGGGGGTAATCTTCATGCATGGGTAAGTGGGATAAACTACTCGATCGGATTCTGCGTGGGACAAACGACGCAAACATTCCTTTTGTTGACCTTTGCGGCTTACTAGAGCGTCTCGGGTTCGAGAGAAGAACAAGAGGGAGTCACAACGTATTCCGTCGACCAGGGATAATAGAGAAGCCCAATTTGCAGCGCAGCGGGAAAAACGCCAAGGTCTACCAGGTAAGGCAGATTCGTGGTATCATTCTGAAGTACAAGCTGGGGGAAGAAATTTAATGGACAGGTACGAGATCATTATTTTCTGGAGCGCCGAAGACGAGGCATTCGTGGCCGAGGTCCCGGAGCTTCCCGGATGCATGGCGCATGGCGCCACGCAAGAAGAAGCCCTTGCCAACGCGAAAACTGCGGCGCAACTCTGGTTGGACACGGCGATGGAGTTTGGTGATACCATCCCGGAGCCCAAGGGCCGACGCCTGGTCTTCGCATGAGAGTCACAGAACAATTGCGTCGACAGCGACACTGAAAGGCCGTGCTCAGAAGCACGGCCCTTCAGTGCTCGTCACGCAAACGTTAGAAGGACAGCGAGATCCCGTCGACGGCTGACGATCGTGCGCTGAAAAATAACACGGCCAGGGCCGGAGCCCAGATCCATGCGCGAGTTGTGAGAAACCGAGCCCGCATATTAACCAGTCTACCTCCCCTTGTTGTCCGCTGACAAACATGGGCCGCCGGTTGTTCACCTGCGTGTCGTGCGGGGCGTCAGTCTTCGTTGACCGTTATTTCGATGGTCGAGCCGGGCCTGGCCTTGGCGTTTTGTTCGGGGCTTTGCTTGAGGACAATGAAGGCTCCCCAGTCTTCGTTGTAGCCCCATTTGATCGCGCCCACCTTGAAGCCCGCGTCCGTAATGACCTGCTTGGCGCTGTTGATCGGCAGGCCGACCAGGCGCGGGACTGCTACTGCCTTGGGGCCGTCGGAGGGGGCGACCACGATGGTGCGCCCCGGTTCGTAGGACGTGCCGGCCGGAGGCACCTGCTTGGCGATATGCCCCTTGGCGACCGTGTCCGAGGGCACCGCCTGGCCCACCTGGATTTTGAAACCGGATTGCTCGAGCAGGACGGTTGCCTCGGCGATGGTGCGCCCGCCGAGATCCGGCACCACCGGCGCCTGACCGGCTAAGGTGACCGAGATCGTCGTGCCAGGCTGCACCTTGCCGCCCGGGAGCGGCGTCTGGGAGAGGACCGTCCCCGGCGGAGCTAGCCGGTCGGCTTTCCTGCCGCCGATCATCAGCGTCAGACTCTTGGCTTCCAGGTTGACCCGGGCGTCGGCCTGGGTCAGGCCGCTCAGGTCCGGCACCATTATGGTATCGGACGCCGGACCGAACTGGACCTTGTTCATGACGATGACCGTGATCACCGCTGTCACCACCGAGGTGATGATCGCGGTCAGGATAACGGACGCAGTGCTTGGACCCTCTCTCATGGCAACCTCTCTCCTAGAAACGTGACCATAGGCTGCGCGCCTGCACCCTGGCGCGCGCGGCGACTTCCGCGGGATCGATGTCCACAGGGAGACCTTCTCTCAGGCGCACCTGGCCGCCGACTATAACGGTGCTGGCGGGGGTGCGGTAGAAGCCGAACAGCAGGTGCCCGGTAAGGTTCTCGGGCTCGAAGGCCGTCGGCGGATAGTAGCCGTAGACCACGACATCGGCCGCGGCGCCGGGAGCAAGCACTCCCAGACTGCGCCCGAACAGGTTCGAGGCGATCCTGCGATTGGCGGCCAGTAATGATTCGATCTCACTCCACATCGTGCGCGGATCGCCCGTTGAGTGATGTCCCAGCAGGAAGGCCGCCCGGATCTCCTCGCGCACGTCGGCCTCCATCCCGTCGGTGCCGATGCCCACCCCGACACCACCCGCGATCATGTCGCGCACCGGCGCCGCGCCGACGGCGTTGTTCATGTTCGATTGGGGATTGTGGACAGCGAAGGCGCCGGCCTTTTTTATAAGGGCCCATTCATCGGGGCTGGTGTGGACGCAGTGGACAGCCAGGCTGCCAGGGGTGATCAGGCCGCGGGTATGTAGGCGCGAAAGTGCGCCGGTGTAGCCGCGGCGACGCGCGTCCTCGGCGTCCGGGGCGGCCTCGGCCACGTGGACATGGAAGGCCAGCCCGGCCTCGCGCCCGGCGGCGGCGCATAACTCGAGGCTGTCGTCGGAAAGGGTAAACGACGCGTGCAGGCCGAACATGGCAGCAAGCATCGGATCGCTCTCGGCAGCTCGGGCGAAGCGCACGTTCTCTGCTATGGCAGCCTTGAGCGTGTCGGGGCCGTCGCGGTCGGAGACCTCGTAGCAGGTGGAGAGCCGCAGGCCGAACTTGCGCGCCGCCCCGGCCAGGACGTCCAGCGAGCCGTCAACGGCGTTGTTGCTGGCGTGGTGGTCGATAATCGTGGTAATCCCGGCGCGCAGCGCATCCAACAGCACGACTTCTGCGCCGGGCCCCAGGTCTTCGAGGGTTAAAGTGCGGTCCAGGCGCCACCAGAGCTTGTTGAGGATCTCGACGAAGTTTTCCGGCGGGCTGCCGCCCAGCGACAGGCCGCGGGCAAAGGTGGAGTAGAGGTGCATGTGCGCGTTGATGAAGCCGGGCACCACCAGCCGCCCGCCGGCGTCGATGGTTCGCGCGCCGTGCGCCGCCGGCTCGAGATCCGCGTCGGGTCCCACGGCAACGATCCTGTCGCCATCGCAAAGCACCCCTCCCGCGAAAACCCCCGGCGCGTCCCCGCCGGTCCACACCAGGCCGTTTCTGATCCACACTTGCGTCATCTTCACGGTCCTCGTTTGTGAGATCCGCTTCAGTCTAATGGCAAAGAAACCCTCCGGGCAAGAAAATGATGCTTCTGACAATCATTTGAACGAAAAATGGCGCCGGACGGCATGGATGAAGTATTATAAGGATCGATAAGGCGGGGGATTACAGGGGCGAGCTTGACCCAGAAGTTTGGAAAATATCATCTGCTCAATCGCATCGCCGTCGGCGGCATGGCCGAGATCTTCGTGGCCCGCCGGGATGGCATGGAGGGGTTTCACAAGACCATCGTCATCAAGCGCATCCGCCCGCACATGTCCGAGGAGCCGGCCTTCGTCAATATGTTCCTCAACGAGGCCAAGCTGGCGGCCGACTTGAACCACTCGAACATCGTTCAGATCTTCGACCTGGGGCGCATCGGCAAGTCGTACTTCATCGCCATGGAGTACATCAACGGTCACGACATGCGGGCCATAGTGCCGCAGGCCGAGAAGATGGGCATTCCCTTCCCGCTCGAGTACTCGCTCAAGATCGCCCGCGAGGCGTGCGAGGGGCTGTACTACGCCCATCGCAGGGCCGACGAGCAGGGCAACCCGCTGAACATCGTTCACCGCGACGTGACTCCCGAGAACATCATGGTCTCGTTCGACGGCGAGGTGAAAATCCTCGATTTCGGGATTGCCAAGGCCGAGAACCTGGTGTCCGAGACCCGGGCCGGGGAGATCAAGGGCAAGTTGGGTTACCTCAGCCCGGAGCAGATCAAGGGCAAGCCCGTCGATCAACGCTCCGACCTGTTCAGCCTGGGCGTTGTGCTCTACGAGTGGATTAGCGGGCACAAACTGTTCTCCGGTCGCTCCGACATCCACGTTCTGAAAAGCGTGATCGAGGGCAAGATATATCCCCCGACCTACTTCAGAGAGGACGTCCCGGAAGCGGTCGAGAAGATCCTGATGCAGGCACTCGATAGAAACCGCGAAGAACGTTACCAGTCGGCCTGGGACATGCAGTATGACATCGATCAGTTCCTGGCGCACCACGTCTTCTCGCCTTCCAATATTCACCTGTCGAACTTCATGAAGCAGATCTACGCGGACGAGCTCGCCGCTCCGAAATCAGTCGAGGAGCCGTATGACGAAGAGCATGACTCGTCCGAGGAAGGCACACTGCTGGTTCAAACGCCTACCGATTTGCCCGAGGGTGTGAGCGCGGGCCGGAGGGAAGGATCCGGCCTCAGGCAAGGCACCCAGGCCGAAAAACCGCTCTTGCTGAAGAAGGCCAAGACGCACCACGGCCCGGAGAACGCATTGGTGGACGAGATCGCAGGCTCACCGGCCGGGGACGGTCATACGTCGATAACCCTGCAAATCGAGAACGCCCGCTTCGAACGTCTGCGGAGAATAGCCGAGAGCAACGAGATCAGCCTGGCCGATTTCATCAACGACGTATTGGAGCATTACGCCAAGTATCTCGGCGGACCGGAGAAATGAATAGCGAGGGAGAACAGTCATGCTGAGAATAACAGGCTGCGCCCTGCCAGGGCTTACTGTGATTGCGCTTCTCATGCCGCTCATCGGCGCCTGCCAGGATTCGGGCGGTCGTCACTGCGCCATCGATGCCGATTGCCCGGTCGGGCAGGTCTGCATCGAGGGGCGCTGTGGCGGGGAAGGGTTGGACGGTGACGGGGGAGCAGGAGACACGGACGGCGACGGCGGCCAGCGTCCTGACCGCGGTGACCTGGGGGCCTTCGACGGCGGTGGGCTGGTCGAGTGCCAGAACCAGGCTGACTGCGTCGATCCGCAGGTTTGCTTCAATGGTTTCTGCGTGACGGTCAGCCACGATCCGGACTGTATAGAGGGCGACGGGGACAAGTGCCGGAACGACGAGTACTGCGAGCCCTCACTGGATGGCTGCGTCTCCTGGGAGGTTCATCCCGATCCGCAGCCGGCTTGCGAGCATATTCCGCCCGAGGGCGAGTTCACGCCGGTTCAACAGTGGGCCTGGGAGAACCCGCAGCAGGCTCCCGAGTGGGACGAGGTGATGATGACTCCGGTTGTCGTCGATCTCAGCGGGCAGATCGGAGGAGACGTCTTCGTCGTACCGGCGGTAATCTTCAACTCCTTCCGCAAGGATCGCGGCTACTCGCAGGACGGCGTTCTGCGGGCGGTCAGGGGAGACAGCGGCGCGCCTCTTTTCAGTGTCACCGACGAGGCCTACTACACACACCCCGTCTCCAACATCGCCGTGGGAGACATCGACGGCGACGGCCTGCCCGAGATAGTCACCGGCAAGAGCGGGGGCAAGGATCTGATCTGCTTTGAATCGGACGGCACATTCAAGTGGGCCACGACGGGCGAGCAACTGGTGGTCGGCTGGGGCGGGCCGGCTATCGCCAACATCGACGGAGTGGGGCTGCCCGAGATCGTCATCGGGGCGGCGGTGGTTGACGCCGACGGGACCATCCGTTGGCACAAGTCCGGTTCGCGTGGCGGCCAACCCGGTACGAGCACGGCGGCTCCCTTTGCGATCCCGGTAGACGTGGACGCTGACGGTGTCATGGAGATTGTCACCGGCGACACCCTTTACGATGCCGGCGGCGGCGAAATCTGGAACACCGGCAACGGTGACGGTTTCGTGGCCATTGGTAACTTCAACACCGGCGACCAGCCCGAGATAGTCGTCGTCTCGCGGGGCGCCGTGCGCCTGCAGAGTTCGATCAACGGGGAGATACTCTGGCTGCGCACCGCCCAGGAGTTGAACCAGTTGCCCGAGTGCGTGCCAAACTGCGGTCTGCTGGGCCCGCCCACGGTGGCCGACTTCGACGGAGACGGCAAACCCGATATCGGCGTGGCCGGCGCCGACGTTTACATCGTGCTCAAGGGAGCCACCGGCGAGGTGATCTGGAGCGTGCCCAGCCGCGACTCGAGCTCTAACATTACCGGTTCGGCGGTCTTCGATTTTGAGGGCGACCGGCGGGCCGAGGTGGTCTATGCAGACGAGATCTCGCTCAAGGTGCTGCGCGGTCGTGACGGCGCTGTTCTTTACGAGCGGCCGCACTCGTCCCTGACCGCCTGCGAGTACCCGGTGATTGCCGATGTCGACGGCGATCACAACGCCGAGATAGTCATCGCCGAGAACAGCCTGATGGAGGACGCCCCACACAAGTTCAAGGGCATCCGCGTATTACAGGACGCCCAGGACAACTGGGTGGACACGCGCCGCATCTGGAACCAGCACGCCTACCATGTGACCAACGTCAACGAAAACGGCGTCATCCCGACCACTGCCCCGAGCAACTGGCTGGTGGCCGGATTGAACAACTTCCGCCAGAACGTCCAGGGCGCGGGAATGTTCAACGCCCCCGACCTGACCGCCCGCATCCTGGGTTTCGACGCGTCGGCCTGCATGACCGCGGGTATTGTTATCTGGGCCGAGGTCAGCAACCGCGGCAGCCAGGACACCCCGCCCGGTGTGCCGGTCTCATTCTACTTAGGTGATCCCGCAAGCGGCGGAACACTATTGGGTACCGAGTACACGACCCGCATGCTGAAACCCGGCGACGGCGAACAGGTGCCATTCGTCTGGCTGAATCCGCCGATCAACCAGCCGGTCGTGATTTATGTTGTGGCCGACGACGAGGGCTGGGACGCTGCTGCCTCAAAGCCCGCCGGCAAGCACTCGGAGTGTCGCGAAGACAACAACATAGGCTTCCTGGAGGATGTTGTCTGCACCCCTGAGACCTGAAACTGAATGACTGATCGACCGAACTATTGAAGAAAACTGACGGTTCCGGGTACAAATAGGTATCTCTACCGACCTGCCCGGAGGCAAAGATGCTGCGCCGTTTGTTTCTTTTATTGTCGCTCTTAGTTGCCTCGAGTTTCCCGGCTATGGCCGATCCTGGTTTTCCCGATGCCGTCGGGGCCGAGCCGGCCTGGCCCGATGGGCCGCCTGGGGCCTTCCATCCGATCCAGCCCGGGCTGGGTGATAGCTACTATGTTGATGGCGGCCTGGGGTCGGACACGGGAACGGGATCCGCAGGCGATCCGTTCAAGACCATCGCCAGGGCCCTTGAATTGGCCGGGGCGGGGGACACTATCATCGTGCGCGACGGCGTCTATCACGAACAGGCAGCCCCCGCCGACATGAACCCGCTGCCCTCGCGCTCGTTGCCGCTGGTGATCATGGCCGAGCACCCCGACGGGCAGTCGGCGGTCATCGACGGTGATGGGGTGTTTACGGTTCCTGAGGGCGGCCCGCAGGGCCTGCAGACTTCGGCCGGGCTGAGCCTTTTCCGCGACGGCGTTGTCGTCGTGCGGGGTTTCTTGATCCGCAACTTCACGGGTTACGGCCTGGCCATCCAGCAGTGCTCGGATGCGGTAGTTGTCGACTGCGTCTTCGAGGACAATGGCTCGCAGATGGCCGACTCGGTCGACCTGGTGGTGATTTCCAGCACCGGCGCGCGGGTGTTCGGCAACAGATTCGACACGGCCACCGAGCGTGCAATCGACGACCGGGCCACGGACACCTGGATAGCCCTCAATCATTTCAGCGCGCACACCAACCACGCCGTCCAGGTCGGGCCTTACACAGCGGGCACGGGCTGCCGCATCGAGCACAATATCTTTGAGGACAATCCCGCCATCCAGGGAGCGATCTATATCAACGAGGCCCACGGGGTAACCGTGCGGCGCAACCTGCTTGCCGGAGGCAACCTGCAGGGCATCGTCCTCGACGGCGCCGAGGACACGCAGGTGCTGCTCAACACCGTGGTCGGCTTTCAGCGGGCGATCGAAATCGGTCGCCTGGCCGGTTGCCGCATCGAGGGCAACATTTTCGCTTCCAACACCGTCGGGGTCGAGATCCTGACGCTGATGGCCGAGACGGGCCTTTCCGCCAATCTCTACTGGGACAACACGGCCGACGTTGACGGACAGGGAGAGGCCGGGCCGGGCGCCATGTACCAGGACCCGGGCTTCGCAAATCCCGTCTCCGATGACTACTCGCTCGCGCCGGATGCCTTTGCCCTCGAACAGGGGCCGGCCGACTTGCCCGTGCCGCTCGGCGGCGGCGGACAGGTCGACCTGGGCGCCTTCGAGAGCGGCGCCGGCGAGCCGCCCTGGGACTACCAGACGATCGGGCAAGTCGCCGACCTGACGCCGGCCTTTGTCTGGAGCTACGTGAGTCGCGAGGCCGGGGACTCGCAGGGCGCTTTCCTTGCGCAGGTCGACACCGTCCCGGGCTTTGACTCGCAGGATCTGATCGAAACAAAGTGGGTCCAGGCTGCCGAAAGCTCCTGGATCGTGCCGCGCAATCTAGAGTTGGCCGCGGGCGACTGGTACGTGCGGGTCAAGACCCAGGATACGGCCGGGGCGAAGGGGCCCTATAGCGATCCGCACCTGCGCATCAAGGTGACACGGCCACCCGACTGTATAAGCCTGGGAGGCACCGCTTGCGCGACGCTGGATGCCTGTGACGGTGACTGGTTGGTGGCGGATGACGAACCGCGTTGCTGTTTGGGAAGCTGTGTTGCCTGTCCCGATGCCGACGCGGACGGTTTTTTGGACGAGGTTTGCGGCGGCGACGACTGTGACGATGACGCCGCGGCCGTCAATCCGGATGCCGATGAAGACTGCGCCAACGGGATTGACGACGACTGCGATGGTCAGACCGACCTGGACGACTCCGCCTGCGGCTGTGTCGATCACGACCGGGACGGCTACGGTGAAAACTGCCCGGCCGGTCCCGACTGTGACGATGGCATTGCCTCGGTCCATCCGGACGCCGAGGAGCTTTGTAACAACGTAGACGACGATTGCGACGATGAAACCGACGAAGGCTTCGATCTTCAAAGCGATCCAAACAACTGCGGCGAGTGCGGCTGGGCCTGCCGGATGGAGCAGGTCTGCGACCTGGGCGACTGCGAGGCCGAGTGCGGCCCGGGACGCTCGAACTGCGAACGGGCTTGTCTGGATACCTCCAGCGACCTGGAAAACTGCGGCGCTTGTGGAGCGAGATGTGATCTGCCAAATGCCGCCCAGCGCTGTACGGAAGGCCAGTGCCTGCTGGTAGCCTGCGAGACAGGATTCGTGGATCTGGACGGCGATCAGACAAACGGTTGCGAGTACGCCTGCACTCCAGATCCCGCGGGCCGGGAAATCTGCGGCAACGGCGCCGACGACAACTGCGACGGCCAGGTAGACGAAGAATGCGGCGGAGGTTGTGGCTGTTCGACCTCCGGCCACCCGGGCTTTGCGCTGATAATCCTGTTCTTGTTTCTTGCGGCAATAACGACGCGATGCCGGTGACAGCAATCAACCCGCCAGGCGCGCCTCGATCCAGTCGGGCAACAGCGGCGAAGCCCGCTTCCAGGTGATCAGCCACAACTGGTGGATAGCGCGGCTCATGCCCACGTGCAGCAGGTGCCGGGCCTGGGGCGTGTCCGGGTAGTTTGTAGCGTCCGTGCCCAATAACACGACGTAGTCGAACTCGAGCCCCTTGGTCTGGGCAACGTCTGAAATCTCAATGCCCGGCCCGAAGGAGAAACGCTGGTCGAGTACCAGGCTCAACTCGCTCAGGTCGTTGCGCCGCAGTCCGCGATAGGCGCGCTGGGCCTGTTTCTGGTCGCAGGTCAGGATTGCCACCGAGGCTTTCGGTTCGCGCTTTTGAAGGTCGCCCAGGGCATCTCCCAGGAAAGTCAGAGCAGCTCCCACTCCGCCGAAGCGCAGCAGTTCGACCGGCTCGCCGTCCCGGACGGTCTCGAGAGGCTCTTCGGGCGCCAGCGGGCCGAGCACCGCGTTGGCCAGCTCCATGATCGGGCGCGTGGAACGGTAGCTTACCTTGAGGGGCGATACGAGATGGTGATCGAGGCCGACAGCCGTGAGCACCTCTGACCAGTCGGAGAAATCGTTGTCGGTCAGCTTCTGTGCGCTGTCGCCGGCCAGCGTAACCGATTTTCCGCGCACGGCCTCCATCAGCACGGCCAGTTCCAACGGGCTGAAATCCTGGGCCTCATCGACCATCAGATGATCGTAAGACAGTTTGCGGCGCTTCGACCACATCAGCCGCCCGCGCAGGAGCTGATGCAGCCGCAAGAGGACCATGGCGTCCTCCTCGTCGTAACAGGGCCGCTCGTCATCGGCGCCGGGGCCGTCGGCGCGGGTGAACTGCAGGCGGGTGCACCAGGCGTGGATCTCGTCGATGGCTTCCCTGCTGAAGGCCCCGGGGGCGTATCGCTTGACCCCGGCCGCGATCCAGCCGCGGTCGGTGAAAAGCTCGTCGAAAAGATCGGCCGGCCGGGCACCGGGAGCCGCGCGCGCGGCCTCGGCCAGCATGGGTATCATTATACGGTGGGTCTTGAAGCGCACGACGCTGGCCGGGGTGAACGAGGTTGTTCGGCGCACCAGCTCGGGGAAGTGCTTGTGTTGTTGACCCGCCGCCCAGCCGGCCAGAGTCCTGACCGGGACACCCTCGACCCCGAGGGCGGGAAGCACCCACGAGATGTAACGCGCTAAAGCCGTCCCGAATACCAGCACCTGCATGCGCCGGGCCCGGAAACGCTCGGGATCCGAAAAGTGCAGGTAGGCGATACGATGTAGCCCGACGGTAGTCTTGCCCGATCCCGCCCCGCCGGCCACCACCAGCAGTCTTTCGCCGTCGCTGGTGAGCAGATCGAACTGCTCGCGGTCGAGCAAAGCGGCGATCTCCGGCAGGTGTTTATCGGGCCGGAGCTCGCGGCCCGAGCCGGGCCGCCAGCCGCAGAGACCAAGCGAGAGGGGCCGGGCAGTGTCCGGCCGAATGGCAGACCCGGCCCCGCCCCCGAAGGAGGCGGTGCTCGAAGAAACTTCCTGCCAGGCCCCATTGGAGCGCAGGTACGTCCGGCGTCCCGCCGCCACCCTGAGCAGTCGGCCACCGACGATGGTAATGGTGCGCCGGGCTAGAACCTCGCCGGACATCCTGCGATCGGCGATTTCCTCGACGAAGGCGTCGCCCTCGCGGTAACGGTAGAAGACCTTGCTGATAGGGGCGTCCCGCCAGTCGACGATGCGTACGTTGCCGTGAATGAAGGTTTGCTTGCCGAGCAGGACGTCACGCTGCTGGTCCTCCTCGTTTGCAAATGCCAGATGGGCGAAGTATGGGCTGGCGGGATCGACCTGGCCGGGAGTGTAACGAGCCCGCGCTGTCGAGATGGCCGCCAGGCGATCCATCTGTTCGAGAAGCCTGGCACGATCGTCGGGCAGTTTCTCCTCGACCAGGGCGTCGCGCAGCCTGACCAACTCGCGATCGTAGTGCGAGATCGAGACGGGTCGCGGCGCCGAGGCAAGCGTTTTCAGCACCTCGGCCAGGAGACGTTCCTCCTCGGCTACTATTCGTGGCTTGCGCGTCCTCATGGGACTCTACGGCCTGACGTCGACGATGCCTGGGTCTCCGGGTAGACCGTCGTAGCCGGGTTGCTGGGGTTGCGGATCGAGCGAGACGCCTCCGGCCCCGCCGAAAACGTCGTAAAATCCCTGGCTGTCGTCGACGGTTCCACTTCCGGCGTCAATGATGATACGACCGCCGCCGCCGCCGCCGCCTCCGTCCGATCGGTAGGCCGGACCGCCGTCACCTCCACGCGCCGAAAGAGTGTCCTCGATGACAATCGAGCCGCCGGTGGTGGTGATCACGATACGTCCGCCCGAGGCGCCGCCTCCGCCGCCGGTGCCGACGTGGCCGTTGCCGCCGCCGCCGCCGTCTGCGAACAACGCCCCGCGAATCGTCACCATGCCCCCGTCGAGCGCCGAGATCACCAGCACACCGCCGCCGCCGCCCCCGCCCCCGCCGCAGTTCGGACCACAGGTCGAGCCGCCGCCGCCGCCGCTGCCGCCGTTGTAATCCGAGCCCATGGCATTGGCCGCACCACCCGCGCCGCCGCTGCCGGGACCCGAGTCGCCGCCGCCGTTGCCGCCCCCGCCGCCGAAAGCGCCCCCGCCGCCGGCCTGTCCGCAGCCGCCCCAGATGCCGGCGCCGGCACCGACTCCGCCGCCGTCTCCCGAGGGTGTCCCGGTGCCGGCAGCCTGTCCCCCGCCCGCGCCGGCCGGAGCGCCGTCGCCACCGGAGGATGGCATCGCCGAGTCGCCGTCGCCGCCACCGCCGCCACCGCCGCCTCCGGGCCCGGCCCGGCCGCCGTCGGCCGGATCGTAGTAACCGTTCACGCCGTCCTGGCCCGAGACGATGATCTCGCCGTTGACCGTCACGTCGCCCGTGGCCAACAGTTGCAGCGGAACATTCCCCGTGCCGTATACAGTGGCTCCGGTGCCGATGGTGATGTTGTGGTAGGCTTGGACTCCTTCCAGGTAGACGACACCCGGGCCGTTGATCACCAGGTCATCGAGGGGCTTGTTCTCGACGACTTCGAACGTTGTCGTGGCGCTGCCGGCCGCATTTGTGAGAACAACCTGGCCCATGCCGGGCGCCGCGGCCGGGCCGATGTCGAAGGTCGCCCCGAGCTGGGTGCCGTCCGGAGAATAAGCCAGGGCGCTAACGGCGATGTCCGGGTTCTGGCAGGATACGTCACAGCCCAGAAGTCCGCTGCCGTAGAACACCACCCGCAGGGATGTGCCCTGCAGGCCGCTGTTCGGTGAGAGGCTGGTGATGCTTGGCGGGTCAACATTCCCCACCATGACCGTGGCCGTGTCGGAAAAGCCGGCCAGCCGGGCGGTGACGGTCACCGGCCCGCCGACGGAGACGGCTAAGGCTTCACCCGTAACGATGAGACTGAGCACGCTTGGATCGGACGATTCGTATGTTGTGCCCATCTCCGGAGCGGTCATGTCCATGCTGCTGCCGTCCGAGTAGTATCCGGTGACCGTGAACTGGAGTGTCTCTCCTACTTGCAGGTTGGCGGTCTTCGGGGAGATTTCGATCGACACCAGGACAGGGTTGTTGACGACCTGCAGGGCGCAGCTATCAGAGAGCCCCATGAAGGTGGCGTTTATTTCGGCGTTTCCCGGGCCGACGGCGGTCACCCTTCCACCGCCCTGCACTGAGGCCACCAGCGGCTCGCTCGAGTCGTATACCGCCTGCTGGGTGACGTCTTCTTGCGAACCATCCGAGTAGAAGGCGTCTACAGCAAGCTGTAGCGAGCCGCCGATTTCGAGCACGGCGCTTTCCGGTGTGACCTCGATATAATCGAGAAGCGGCGGCTTTACTCGCACGGAACAGGTTGCCTCGAGGGTTGCGAAGCCGGCCGAGACCGTGGCCGTGCCGGGGGCCAACCCGATGACCATTCCGTTGACCTGCACGGAGGCCACCGACGGAGCGCTGGACAAGAAGACGGATTGCGCGGTGACGTTCTCGGTGTGCCCGTCCGAGTAATTAGCGCGAACGCTGAGCGCCGCGCTCTGACCGATGTCCAACTCGAGTGTGGACGGCAGAATTTCGATCGAGAGCAGATCAACGCCGCCGACCGCCACCGAGCAGCTGTCGAACAAGCCCCCGAAAGAGGCTCGCACACTTGTCGCGCCGCGGGCCAGCGCAACAACCAGGCCGCCGCTATCGACCGTGGCGACGGAAGGATCAATTGATTCGTACACGGCCAGGTCGGTGACGTCTTCCTGCCAGCCGTCCGAGTAGGAGGCAAGCACGGCAAGTTGCGCCGTATGGCCGACGTCGAGTTGCAGCGCGGAAGGCTCGATGGAAACGTTAGTCAGGCCGGGTGGCGCCACCTCGACCGCGCAGGCGGCGGTCTTGTTTGCGAAGGTTGCGCTGATCGTCGTAGAGCCCGTGGCCCGGGCCGTGACCCGGCCCGAGGCTGACACCGACGCCAGTCCGGGACCGGCTGACTCATAGGAACTGGTTGAAGTCACGTTGGCGGATGTTCCGTCCGAGTAAAAAGCGGTTACACTGAGTTGAGCCTGCGAACCGATCTCCAACTTCAGTCTCGCGGGATCGATCTCTATTGAAGTCAGAGTAGGGCCGGTGCCAACCCTGACGGTGGCCGCGGCGCTGAGAGATCCGTGACTGGCGCTGACGGTCGTCTCGCCGGGGCCGATGGCCGCAACCAGTCCGCTCGAATAGACCGTGGCCACGGCCTCGTCGGCCGAGGCGAAGGATGTGCCCGCATCGGCCGTCAGGTTTCCGGTTGAGCCGTCGTCGTAGGTGCCGACAACGTGAAGCTGGGCGGTGCCGCCCGCGGCCAGCTCAACCAGCCCGGGATAGACATCGAGACGCGTAAGTTGTGGACCGCCGATGACATTGACCGCCACGGCGTCTGTGAAATCGCCGTGTTTCACGCGCACGGTCGTGTTGCCGCCGGCCAGTCCGAAGACCATGCCGTCCACCGTCACCGTGGCCACGGTCTGGTCGTCTGACGAGTAGCCGGTGCCCAAGGCCGCCTGGGTGAGATCAATCTGCGAGCCATTCGATAAACTGCCGTAGACGACTAGCTGCTGGTAGTCGGATGGTTCGAGAACGAGTGTATCGGGTTGGGCGTCGATGCCATCAAGGACGGCGTAGGAGACATCGACCGTGATCGAATCCTGCCGTCCCGCGAAGTCGGCCAGTAGCCTGGCGCTGCCGGCCTCGCGGGCAATCAGGCGTTGTTCTTTGAGAATTCCGATGATGTCGGGTTGGCTGACACGGAAGGCCAGGCCCGGCTGGCCGGTAATATCGCGCACGGACTCGGTCCACTCGTCCGCATCGTGTTCGAGGAAGACACCCTCCACCCTGAGTTGCACGATCTGGCCGATGTACATTTCGGGATCGTCAGGCAAAATACGTATCGAAAGCAGGTCGCCAGCCTCCAGCAGTGATGATCTGCCGCAGCCGGAGAGAGCCAAGGCAAAAAGGACGCAGGCGGTAACAAGACTTTTCATCAAGCGAGACATCTTTTCGCCTCCGGGTTGTTGCATTGTCATACTATCACAACGTGGCTCTGCAGCCGCAACCAAAAACCCGCGCAGTACTACTGAGAATCTTCGCGGGACGCGAAGATTCTCGTGGTTAGTAGTAGAAAACCACCCCGATTATGCAACACCGGCAGCGCTGCGTTTGATAATGGCTACCACATTGGCTATATTACCCGGGTAGTACCACGGGCCGCGGGAGGTCTCATGAAGGTTCTTTACGGCGAAGACGATCCGGCCAGTCAGAAGCTCGTCGCGGCGCTTAGGTCGACCGACGCATGAGCAGGGAACCCGGAGAGAATAGGCGCCGGGTACTGCGCTTGCTTTATATGCCCTATACCTATTTGGTGTACTTACCGTTCCTGGGTGTCTTCACCGTGATATGCGGCGCAATCGCGGTTGCGATTTGCGCAATCAGCCCGCGGGCCGCCTTTCACATGGGCACTTTCTGGGCCTGGACGCTCTGTCGCGTCAACCCCGTTTGGGTCAAGGTTCGAGGGCGTAATAACGCCGCCCGGGGGCAGTCCTACGTTGTCATGATCAACCACCAGAGCCATTTCGACATTCTTGCCTTCTACGGCCACTGGGGTCGTCAATTCAGGTGGGTGATGAAGGAGGAACTTCGTAAGGCTCCCGGACTGGGCTGGTATTGCTCTGCGGGCGGGCATGTCTTCATCGATCGTTCCAGCCGAGAGAAGTCTATCCAGAGCCTGAAAAACGCCAAATCGCAGATGGTGGGCGGTATCTCGGTGGTCTTCTTCCCCGAGGGCACCCGCTCGAAAGACGGCCGCATGGGGCAGTTCAAGAAGGGCGGCTTCATGACGGCGCTGGACATGGGGATACCCATCCTGCCGGTGTCCATCTCCAACTCCCGCCACGTCCTGCCGGATCGCACCTTGAAGCTGCTGCCGGGGAAGATCGACATCACGATTCACCCGCCGATAGACACGACCGCATACGGCCTCGATGGCCGCGAGCGCCTGATGCAAGACGTACGCGCGGCGATCACCTCGGGATTGACCGCCTGGGAGCGGGGAGAAGAACCGAAATGAGAAGCCGATGTTGTGGTCTGGTGGCGCCGCAGTACCTGGCTCTATTCGATCTGGTCGCGCCAGTTCTGCTCGAGCTTCGCAAGCGGCAGGCTATACACCTGCTGCATGGCCACGCCGAGCGGCGCGCCGGCGCGCATGACGGCCAGCAGCACGAAAAGGTGCTGGAAGTCGAAGCGTTTGATTAGCCAGCGCACGATGCTTTCCGACTGCAGGTAGATAGCCTCCACGCTGGCCGGGTCGTTCCAGTCCTGGTCGAGACGCCGGTCGAGATCGTTCCACGGGGCGAGGCGCCCGTTTTCGGAAAGGGCATATAGCCGGCGACCGTCGCGCGGCGTCCACTCGCGGCTGGCCCGCAGGGCAATGCCTTTCGACAGCCAGCGCGGGGCGTTCGAGAAGGATAGCTCGTCGACGTAGCGGTGAGCGATCTCGTGAACCAGGATCTCGATCCACTTGGCCCGCGGGCGACCGGGCGCGTCGAACACCAGCAAGCGGCCGAATGCGCAGCCACCCAATTGGCGGGTGTTGATCCGCGGGCCGGCCTGCTCGATGAAGGCGCGCCGGTTGGGAAAGATTTTCACGTCGATGGGACCGTTGAGTCGATTGGGGAAGAAGGCCATGCTCAAGGCATTGGCGCGCTGCAGCAAGTCGAGTATCTCCGACGGATCGAAGTCTTTCGGAATTTCCAACTCGGCCTGAACCGATCCGAGCGGTAGATCGATCCTGCGCGATGACGTGTCCAGGAGGCGCGTGTCGTAGACGCGCTCGGCGATCTGGGCCGGCGTGAATGTACCCGCTGGGAGAGCGCTGGCACGCTTGTAGGCCTTGCGAGCGCCCGAGTAGTCCCTGGCCTGCATCAGTAAATCACCAAGGGCCACCTGGGCGCCGACACTCTCGGGTTCGTTTTCGAGTTTCTCTTTCCTGCGCTTGAAGTCCGCCTGGCTGCGGGCCAGAAAACCGAGCAGTTTTTGCGACTGGGCGGCATAGGCCGGCACCAGCCGGGCGGCCTGCCTGACGAGTTCCCTGGCCCGGGTGAATTGAGCGGTGTTATGGGCGTCCAGTGCCCGGTTATGGTAGGTGGCCGCCAGGTTGTGCAAGCAGCGATCGGTGTTCTTGTGCATGTCTTTTCTGGCCACCGTGGATAGCTTCTTGTTGTGGGCCAGCGCCAGGTAGCGTCGGTGAGCCAGATCAAACCAGTTTGCCGCGGCGATCCAGTCGCGGGCGGCAAACAGCATGCGGCCCAGTTCGAAGGGGATCTCGGGGTTGAGGGGATCGAGGAAGGTCGCATTACCATAGGCATCCTCGGCGGCTTGCAGCATCTCGATCGCCTTTTGATAGTGGCCGGTGGATCTATAGTAGGTCCACAGCGACGAACGGATCTTTCCCAACGCACGGCGGATGCTTGCGATGCGGGGCTCGTGCGCGACCGATTTCTCGAGATCGCGGACGGCCCCCAGCAACAGCATGCCGGCGCGGGCAAAGTTCGAGTGGATCACGGCGTCTCGGGAGAGCGCCCCGGCCAGGGTGGCCCGGGCGAAGAACAACTCCGGCGCCGCGGGGTAAAGTGAGAGTGCCCGCTTCAGGGTGTCCTTGGCCTTGTCGACGTCGCCGCTTTCGACTAAAGCCCTGACCAGCAACGCCCAGAGCATGGCGTCTCCCGGACCGTCTGCAAGAAGGGCCTCGATCCCGGTGACGGCCAGGCCCGGCTGGTGATCGATGATCAGGTCGACGCACAATCGTTGCAGCGCCAGGCGGGCCCCGGTGCCCACCGCTCCCGGACCGGCGTCCTTAGCGCCGGTGACCGGCAACAATGCGACCAATCCGCGCAGGGCGGGTTCGTTGGCGTCGTGCTCGGCGAGCCGTATGCATGTCAACAGGAGGCCCTTGAGGAAGGCGGCCCGTTCATCAGGTCGAGCCGAATCGATGCGTCCGAGTTCGTGCAGGTAGAGATCGAGAGCCAGGGCATCGGCGCCGCGCCGCGAGATAGCCTGGATACGGGCCAGGCTGTCGGACAGCCGATCATCATCCGCGGGCGCTTGAACCGAATACAGGCAACAGGCCGCAAGCAGCACAGTGGCGAGCGTGATGTGACGTGAGATCATGAAGGCCTTTCTCCTGTCGGTACGAGCACCAGCTTACAGTAGCAGAAGGCTGAGCGCCATGATCGCCATGCCGGCAATCAGCCCGTAGATGGCCAGGTGGCCGCGGCCGTACTTGCGGGCCGTGGGAAAAAGCTCATCCAGCGAGATAAACACCATCACACCCGCTACGGCGGCCAGTAGCAGGCCGTTGACGGTAGGGCCGAGGTAGGATCTCAGGATCAGGTAGCCGATCAGCGCTCCCAGCGGCTCGGCCAGGCCGGAAAGGAACGACAGCCAGAAGGCCTTGCCGCGGCTGCCGGTAGCGAAGAAGACGGGTACAGAGACGGCGATGCCCTCGGGTATGTTGTGGATGGCGATGGCCACGGCGACGGACGCGCCCGTGGCGGGGTTGGACAATGCGGTGGCGAAGGTCGCCATGCCTTCGGGAAAATTATGAATCGCGATGGCCACTGCCGTAAGCAGACCCATGCGCATCAGTTTCTTATCATCGGACGGCGCGGACATTTCCTCGATCGAGCGCGCCTCATGTGGGTTTTCGTAAGACGGGACGATCCGGTCGATCAAGGCGATCACCAGGATACCGCCGAAGAAGCCGCCCGCGGTCCACCAGTCGCTGCGCGTAGCCCCCAAGGCCGTACTCAGGTTGTTGCGGGCGATCTCGAGCAAGTCGACAAACGAGACATAGATCATCACCCCGGCCGAGAATCCCAAAGAGACCGATAAGAAGCGGGTACTTGTACGCTTGGTGAAGAAAGCCATGGCGCTGCCGATGCCGGTAGACAAGCCGGCCAGCAAAGTCATTGAAAAGGCCAGCAGGAGGTTCTCGTGCATGGGTGACTCTTATACATCACCCACAAGAGGATGGCGAGGAAACGCTTGACAGCCACGGAGCCACTGAGATAATGAGCCTCTGCCGATGTGGCCAGGTAGCTCAGTCGGTAGAGCAACGGACTGAAAATCCGTGTGTTGACGGTTCGATTCCGCCCCTGGCCACTTAAAAAAACACCCCGCCTGAAAGGCGGGGTGTTTTTTTGAGTCATCTTAGGGTGGAGGATTTTTTCGTAAGACGTCACCTAGGCCATGTGACCAGCCTACGACAGTGTGAACTTACAGCACGCCGTGTCATTTTTTTACCCCTCATTCCAAGATCTTACGCCAGGCCCGGCTGGCACAAGTATTGCAATATTCAAAGTCTGCGCGGCGCGGAACAATAAAAAGGTGAACGAAATGAAAGCCAAGATGAAAAAGCGAAACATGTTATCGGCAACGATGATTATAGGTTCACTGACGATACTGGCATCCGGCTGTTCCCTGACCGTCCCTCCCCCGAACATTACCCCACACCAGGGCGCCCTGCACGCCCCATCCAGCAGCTCGACCATCCAGATCATTGGCGGGGTTGCCGGCAAGATCTTCGGGGACGGAGCCGGTGGAAACGCTCGCTATCAATACCAGCTGAATGACAACCTGGCCCTGGGCGCTTCTGGCACTTTCGGTTTCAGCGGAGAGGTAGAAAGCGACGACAGAGTCAATCACGTTTTTTCCGGCCGGGCCTACGGACGTTATTACCCCGAATTGTGCGAGTACATTTCGTTTGGATTCGGGATCGGCGGCGGCAGCCTCAAGACAGATCTAGGCTACCTCTCCCTCGACTCGTCGCTGATCTTGTCAGTCCCGCTATTTTCCGAGGTGGCCGAGCTTTATACGGCCGGTCATATCGCATTCAGCCATCCCTTCGGCGGTCTCATGGATAACATCCCGTCCAGTAACGACGATATCCACTTAGAAGATACCCTCTTCGGCGGTTTCAGCCTGGGTTCCATAGTTCACATAACCGACCGGGTTGCATTGAGCGTTGACATCTCAACCATGTTCGGCACAGCCGAAGACAGCACCTTCTTTGCCCTGAGCAGTGGGCTGCTAATCAGCATCTGGTGAGCCAGCGTTTACGAAAACTAGCGAGTTGGTTCTTCTTTGGTGTTCATGTCCAGCCAGCCCTCGGGCAAAGGTCTGCTGGGCGTCCTTCGAGGCGGATGGTGTTTTGCCGAGGTGTTTCTTATGGAATCCTATTGCACACAGTCGTGTGAGCCGCAGGGCATGAAGCGGTCGCAAAGATCCAAAGAAGCCTGGCAAACTTCGACGTCGAACGGCTGGTCGAACGCCTGGCCGTCATCGAAGCGTATGTTCACCGTCCCGGTGACGCGCGTATCGGAAACGCTCGAGATGGTTATGCTGCCCCCGGACATGCTTACCACCTCGGTGCCGGGTTGCGGCTGACACAGGTTGTCGACCTGGGCCGCCGTGCCGGTGGCCGCGGTGAATCTGCCGCTGGGCGGCTCTGACAGGTAACGATAGGTTCCCGTGCCGACCGGGTCGATGCCGGCGGCGCCGACCTCTCCGCTCAACACCAGCCCCAGCACGCGGGTGGAGTCAGCCTTGTTGCCGCACAGCCCGGTGGCGTTGATGACATCGCAAGACTCTGCATAGCTGGTCAGATCGATAATGATGCCCGACAACGCGGTGTCGCCCACGAAGGAAACGTTGCAGTTCGTGGGCGCGAAGATCGTCGCCGATCCGCCGGAGGGGACAAACCCCCCGAACAAGGGCTCTCCAGAGGAGCCGCACCCTGCAAGGATCGAAAAAGACGCTACGGCAACCAGTATCATGCAGCGGTTCATTGTGGCTCTCCCTTTATTATTCAGTCCGGTCATGGAACAATCTTGACCGTGTCGCGCCTTTCCGTCAACAAATAAACAGGTTAACATGGCCAATAGAGCGGAGGCGAACATGAAACGTGTGCCGGCGATCCTGGCTTCTACGCTCCTATTCGTTGGAGCAGCCTGCCTGTTGTCGACTTGCACTAAGGGAACGATAGGAAATACCGACGCCGGGCCGGATGGGTTGGTTGACGACGGGGACGGCATGGTCGCAACTGATGATGGCGGTGCCGCTGACGACGATAGCGACGGGGACCAGCCGGCAGACGGCGATGATATTGTCCAAGACGGCGATCAGGGCGGCGACCAGGGCGGCGACCAGGGCGGCGACCAGGGCGCCGTGGCTCAGAGTTGTGAAAAGCTTCCGGCTCCGGAGGGGAACGTGGTCCAGGTTACGCCGGGGCAGGCCGGTTCTTTGCGGCAGATCGTGATGGATGCCCAGCCGCATACTTCAATCGTCTTGGCCGACGGGCTTTACCAGATGGACGGTGGAGATTCGTCGAGTCGACTGTCGTTCTATGCGCCCGATGTGACTTTGCGATCCGCAAGCGGTAATCCTGCGGCGGTCATTCTGGACGGGGGCTACGTTACCGGAGAACTATTGAGCATCGCGGCCTCGCGGGTGACGATTGCGGAAATCACCTTGCGGCGGGCCTACTACCATCCGATACACATTTCCGGCGGGGATACGAATTCGATCGAGGGCGTGCGTATCTACCGCGTGCACATCGAAGATCCCGGAGAACAGGCGATCAAGATAAACACCTCGGGCGCCGGGTACTTCGTCGATCGCGGCAGCGTCGAGTGTTGCGACATTAGGCTGACCGACGCCGGCCGGCCGCATATCCGCAACAACTGCTACACCGGCGGAGTCGACGCGCACCAGGCCTGGGGCTGGACGGTGCGCCTGAACACTATTCGCGGTTTCTGGTGCGGGCAAGGCCTCAGCGAACACGGCGTACACTTCTGGGTCTGCTGTCGCGATACACTCGTCGAGCGCAATACCATAATCGATTGCGCCCGCGGCATCGGGTTCGGGCTGGGCGAAAACGGAAACGGAAATCAGCGCGTCTACCCGGACGATCCCTACCCCGGTATCGGCTACATCGGCCACTACGACGGCGTCATCCGCAACAACTTCATCGCTGCGGGCTCTGCCGATCTGTTCGGATCGGAATACGGCTTCGACTCGGGCATCGGCTTGGAGCAGGCCCATGGCACGGTCGTGGCTCACAACAGCGTGGTCGCGACCCAGGCGCCGTTTTCGTCAATAGAGTGGCACTGGGAGTGGGCACCTGCGACGAAGACATCGACGGTCAGCAGCGCGATGCGCTCCCGGACGTCGGCGCGGATGAGAGACTCTGAGCAAACTTTCCAAGCCGGGCTTGACCTTCATCGGCGGCATGGACGACAATCGAGCCATGCCGTTTCGTCGACCGGTCACCGAGATCATCACTGCGCGTTCATCGCGCCGCACCTACCTCGATCGTCCCCTTGACCCGGAAAGGGGCGCCGCCCTGCGCGCCACGCTTGCGGCTCCTCCGGCTGCTCCATTCGGAAGACGAGTCCGCCTGATGCTCCTGGAGTCGTTCGATGAAAAAAATCGCGGCGGGGAAAAACTTGGCACCTATGGCTTCATCAAGGGCGCCCAAAACTTCCTGGTTGGGCTGGTGGCCGAGGGCGAGCACAGCCTGGAAGACTTCGGCTATGTCTTCGAGTGGGCCGTGCTCACCGCCACCGATCTGGGTCTTGCCACCTGCTGGGTGGGCGGAACACTGAAGCGGGGTGCCTTCGCCCGGGCCGCGGGCGCCGGGCTCGACGAGATCGTTCCGGCGGTCAGCCCAGTAGGGGAATCCCCCGGAAAACGACGGGTGTTCGACTCGACCATCCGCCTGCTGGCCGGCGCAACGAAACGCAAGCCCTGGACGGAGTTGTTCTTCACAGGAGACTTCGGCGACTGCCTGGCCGAGAATGATGCCGGACGTTTTAGTACGGCACTCGAAATGACGCGCCTGGCTCCATCCGCTTCCAACCGGCAGCCCTGGCGCGTGGTGAAACAGCGCGATGCCGAGCGTTACCATTTCTATCTCAAACGCACCCCGGGCTACCGCAACATGACCCCGGTGGATCTTCAGCGCATCGACATGGGCATCGCCATGTGCCACTTCGCGCTTTGCGCTGACGAACTCGGCCTGCCCGGCCGCTGGGCCTTCGAGCAGCCCGATATCGGCAAACTGCCAAAGGGGACGGAGTACATCTCGAGCTGGATCGTGAGCTAGGATCGGCTTCGAGAGTCCATTTTTCGAAGATGTGCCGTGTTTTTTACGGTACCCGAAGGGTGCTGCGGTTTGTGCATTCGACGGATGCGGATTCCGCGCTTTGGCATGCTTGCCCGGGTCTGGCAGGCCGACACCGTCGCCTTCAGTCTGTTGATTTGCATGTATAAATCCTGCCGGTGATGAGAACTTTGATGTCTGGTATGGCCATTGCAGAACCAGGAGCATGGGTCATGTGGCCCTCAACGATAAGGAGGTTGTCATGAAAAGGTACTTACTGACTGGAAGCCTGGTTGCCCTGGTTGCTCTTTTCTCCGTCGCGGACGCGAACGCCCGTGGGCGGGGACATCGCGGATTCATGGGACAGGGACGCGCCGGACAGGGTTTCGCGGGTGTCGCGGGCCTGAATCTCAGCGCGGAACAGATGCAGAAGATTGCAGGGCTCAGAACCGAGATGGTCAAATCCTCTGCGGCTACGAGGACCGAACTGGACGTCAAGCGCGCCGAGCTGAAGAGCCTGTGGTCAGCCAAGAAGCCCGATCGCGGGGCCATACTGGCGAAACATGCCCAGATGAATCTGTTGCGTCAAAAGCTGCGCGAGGTGCGCGTCGATCACCGGCTGGCAGTCATGAAACTACTCACGGCCGAGCAACGCGCGAAGTTTGCGACATTCCGCGGCAAGGGTTTTCGGGGCGGATGGAATGATGGGTGTATGGGTCCGCGTGGCGGGAAGGGACGCGGTCACGGGCAAGGCTTCAATCGAGGCATGGGATTCGGCGGCGGCCGCAGATGAGCGCGGCTTGAGATTACCGGCCACCTCTGTATAAACTGGCGGGGCGGATCGCGTCTCGCCGGTTTTTTTTGGGTAGAGCCATGAAAAAATCATCATTGACATACTCGCCCGGTGCCCGTTGGGGCCTGCTGATCACGACTTTGGCGATGGGAGCCGTCCTGGTGATCACCAGCCTGCTGGGCTACTTGAGTGCCAGGGACGCCGGAACCGCCGTCGTTCGCGCGCGTGGCAAGGATCTGCTTTTCCTCGTGCAGCGATCCCTGATGCTGGCCGGCGCCGCGGATGCCAAGTCACTGGGCGACATAGTGGACGACCTTGCGCCCCAAGGCTTGCGCGCTGTCTCCGTCGCCGAGCGCTCGGGACGGGTGATGGTATCGGCCGGCAACCTTGAAGGATCATTCGGCCCGCTGCCGGCGGCCTCGACCCGCAGGGGTCCGCTGTTCGAGATAGACTGGCAGGCGGGGCGTGTCCGGGCCGTGGCGCCGCCGGCTTTTGGCCGTGGCAGGCATGGCCGGGGCCGGGGCCGGGGCGCCAGGGGGTTTAGCCCCGGGCGCGAATGGATGCATGCCGGGAGAGGCGCACCCGAACGGATTGTGCTGGAGTTCGAGCCGCTGGTGGCCGGGGCGATGATTTCCCGGGCCGGCTGGACTTTTGGAGCCAGCTTGGCCGCGGCCTTATTGCTGCTCCTGGTGGCCATGGTGTTTTTACGCCTTTCCCGCCGGGCCGAACTGATCCAGGGCCAGCTCGAGCGCGAGCGAAAACTCGCCCTGCTCGGAGAGATGTCGGCCGTGCTGGGTCACGAATTGCGCAACCCGCTTGCTTCGCTCAAGGGTCACGCGCAACTTCTGGTGGAAAAGCTGCCCGCTGATCACCCGGGCCGTGTCGGCGCCGAGACGGTAGTGCGCGAGGCGCTCAGACTGGAAGAGTTGACCGGCCAGGTGCTCGATTTCGCGCGCACCGGAGAACTCAAGCTCGAGCCCGCAAATCCCGTCGAAGTTGCCCGGGCAGCCATAGACGAGGTGGGTTCCCCGCGCGTGCGTATCGAGGCCGGGGATGTCCCTGACTCCTGGCCGCTGGATCGGGCGCGTATGCAACAGGTGCTGGTCAACTTGATCCGCAACGCGCTGCAGGCATCCGGGGAAGACGGGAACGTCGATCTCTCACTGGCACTGGAAGACGGCAAGCTGGTTTTTAGGGTACGCGACAGTGGGCCGGGACTGGTCGCCGGAGAAGAGAACCGCATCTTCGAACCTTTCTATACCAGACGGGTCAAGGGCACCGGGCTGGGCCTGGCAGTGGCCCGGAGAATCGTTGCGGGGCACGGCGGTGACATTCGGGCGCAGAATAACCCCGAAAAGGGAGCGCAGTTCTTGGTTCGCTTGCCGCCCGGCTGAGGAGGTTCGCCTTGGAGCGTGTGCTGGTTGTTGACGACGAAGAGGGAATCCGCAGCTTCATCGGCGAGGTTCTGCGTGGAGAAGGATACCAGGTGACATTGGCCGCCGACGGCCAGGAGGCCGTCGACTTGCTCGATGGCCATAGCTTTCACCTGATGATCAGTGATCTGAAGATGCCCCGGCTCGACGGCATGGAGTTGCTGCGCAAGGTGCGCGCCGAGCAGCCCGAGATGGAAGTTATCGTGCTGACGGCCCATGGCACGGTGGAAAGCGCAGTCGAGGCGATGAGGCTGGGCGCCTTCGACTACCTGCAGAAACCATTGTCCGGCCCGGATGAGCTACGCCTGGTAACTTCCCGCGCTCTCGAGCGCCGTCGGCTGCTCGAGGACAATCGGCGGCTGGCCTTGCATGGCGAGGTCGAGATGGTGGCGACCGATCCGGCCATGCGAAAAGTGAGTCAGCAGTTGGCCAAGGTCGCTCCGACCGATGCCTCCGTGCTGTTGGAAGGCGAAAGCGGCACGGGCAAGGAGGTGGCCGCCAGACGCCTGCACGCGTTGAGTCCGCGCCGCGAAAGGCCCTTCGTGGCCGTCAACTGCGCCGCCTTGTCGGCCGAGCTTCTCGAGAGTGAATTATTCGGCCACGAGAAAGGCGCGTTCACCGGAGCCGTCGCGCGCAAGCGCGGGCGTTTCGAATTGGCCGACGGCGGCACTTTGTTCCTCGACGAGGTCGCCGAGTTGAAGACGGAATTGCAGGCCAAGCTGCTGCGGGTAATCGAGGAGCGCAGCTTCGAGAGAGTCGGCGGGACACGCATAATCGAGGTCGATATCCGCCTGGTGGCGGCCACCAACCGGAACCTGAAGGCCGAAATAGAGAAAGGCCGATTCAGGGAAGATCTCTATCATCGCCTGGCGGTTTTCCCGATTCATCTGCCGCCGTTGAAAGATCGTCCGGCGGATATCCTTCCGCTGGCAGAACAGCTGCTGGTCGGTATCGGTCGCAGGTTGGGTAAGCCCGGGCTGGCACTCGACGGGGAATCCCGCCGGGTCCTGCGCGCGCATGACTGGCCGGGCAACGTGCGTGAATTGGCCAACGTGCTCGAGCGCGCGGCCATCATGGCCGAAGGCAAGCTGATCGCGGCCGGCAATCTCCTTCTGGTGCAGTTCGAACGGGAGCGGCCCTCCCTCGACGGAAACCTCAAGGATCTCGAACGCCAGGCAATCGTTCGGGCGCTCGAAGCCACGGGCGGTCATCGTAAAAAGGCCGCCCAGCGCCTCGGCATCGGCCTGCGCACGCTCTACGACAAACTAAAGGAGTACGACATCGGCTAGCTGAGTTCGAGAATATGGGCCAGCAGTATCCGCAGGCCAATCAGTACGAGCAGCACGCCGCCGGCTATTTCCATGTGCTTGCCGAACCTGACACCGAGCCGGCCGCCCAGTCGCAGGCCGACGACTGACAGGCAGGCGGTCACCAGGCCGATTACCATACTCGGGTACCAGATGTTGACCCGGATCATGGCCAGGCTCAGGCCTACTGCCAAGGCGTCTATGCTGGTGGCGACGCTCAGTACGATCAACGTCAGGCCGCGTGACGGATCGTGCGCCTGGGATTTCTTTCGTGAGCCGGCTCCCGAGACGATCATCCTGATACCAACCATGGCTAACAGGCCGAAAGCCACCCAATGATCGTAATCGGCAATCATGCCCGCCAGCCCGGAGCCCGTGTACCAGCCGATAACCGGCATGATGAACTGGAACAGGCCGAAGTGAAAAGACAGTCGGAAGGCGGCTCCCATTCCACTGGATTGGCGTGAGGCGCCCGCCGCCAGCGAGACGGCAAAGGCGTCCATGGCCAGCCCAACCGCAATCAGAAGTATCTCAACCAGATTCATTGGCGAGACATACTATCGTTTTTTGCTGGTACGTTGGAAGAGGGAGCATCAGGTAAAACCACTTTTTACCCGATACCCCTGGTTGTCGCTTTCCAGTGCCTTAACATGACCCCGGGCATGTGCTAGCATCTCGTTTTGAAATTCCGACTACGAAAGGCTCTCTAGGGTAATAACTGTATGAATACTTTACGATGAAAGCCGGCACATCATCCATGTTGATAAGTTGTCATGGTCTGACAATGACTCATGGCTCCAGAACCCTGTTTCATGACGTGGACATCCACATCGGTCACAGGGATAAAATTGGGCTTATTGGTACCAATGGTTCAGGCAAAAGCACCATGCTCAGGGTACTTGCCGGACTTCTGGAGCCGGAGCGAGGCGAGAGAATGGTCAGAAAAGGGGCAAGGCTTGTAATGGTTGCCCAGGAGCCATCCTTCACGCCTGGTGCCAGCGTTGTCGAACAGTTGCAGCAGGCTCTCTCCCAGGATCCGCCGCCTTCCGTTGATATGGACTTGGCAATCTCCACTGCTCTGACAAGATTGGGATTTTCGAACCCGGATGCAGCGGTTGAGTCGCTTTCAGGAGGTTGGCAAAAACGCCTGGCCGTAGCCAGGGCGCTGGTGAAAAAACCGGATCTGCTGCTGCTTGATGAGCCCACCAACCACCTCGACCTCGAGGGTATACTCTGGCTTGAGCAATTGTTGTCTTCGAGGGATTTCGCGTTTGTTGTGGTCAGCCACGACCGCGTTTTTCTTCAGCGAACCATGAACCGCATGGCCCAGTTGGATCCGAAATACGAGGGCGGATTCCTGTCCGTTGACGGCGACTACTGCGCCTTCCTAGAAAAAAAGGAGGAGTTTCTCTCTTCCCGGGTAAAACGCGAGCAGGCCATGGCAAACAAGGTCCGCAGGGAGATAGAGTGGCTCAGGCGCGGCCCCAAGGCCCGCACATCAAAGTCGGAAGCGCGTATACAGTCAGCCCATGCCCTCATGGACGATTTAGAGAAACTCCGTTCTCAAAAAGGCACTTCAGCGGCAGACATAAGTTTTTCATCCTCCGGGCGGAAGTCGCGGCGTTTGCTCGTTGCCCCGGGACTGGCAATGTCCTTGGGAGGCAAGACCCTTTTTACGAATCTGGACCTGCTCCTCAAACCCGGTACTCGCTTGGGCCTCGTGGGGCCCAACGGCTCGGGCAAGAGCACTTTGTTGCGAATTCTGGCCAAGGAGATACAACCCCAATCAGGCACAATCCACCACGTGGAAGGGCTAAAGGTCGCCTATTTCGAGCAAGACCGACAAAGCTTGGATGAGAAGCTGAGTCTAAAAAGAGCCCTTGCGGACCAAGGAGACTCGATAGTCTATCGCGATAGATCCATTCACGTGGTCAGCTGGGCTCGAAAGTTCGGATTCCGCTTAGAGCAGATGGAGACACCGGTGGAAGCGCTTTCCGGAGGAGAAAGAGCGAGGATCGCCATAGCCAGGCTGATGACCATGCCGGTGGACCTGTTGTTACTGGACGAGCCCACCAACGACTTGGACATGGAGACGATCCAGGTTTTGGAAGAGAGCTTGCTGGAGTTCCCCGGAGCCTTGGTATTGGTTACCCACGACCGGTTCCTGCTTGACAGGATCTGCACGGCTTTACTGGCCCTCGATGGACAAGGCTCGCAATCATTTCTGGCAGACTCGGCCCAGTGGGAGCGGATGATTTCTTCGAGACCGAAACGGACAAAACAGAAAAAGCTCCAACACAAAACGAGACAAAAGAAACAAGGTCTCGGGTATCTTGAACAGCGGGAGTTCGATGGACAGGAAGAGGCGATATTGATCGCCGAGCAACGCCTTGCCGAAGCGCGAAAAGCCCTGGAAGATCCTTCCATCGCCGCCGATGCCCAAAAGCTTCAAGATTGCCAGCAAGGAATGTCTGAGGCTGAAGCCGAGGTGGAAAAACTATACACTCGTTGGGCAGAGCTTGACGACAAGCGCCAGGGCAAAACCCGATAAAGAGCCTGTCCGACCGGGAACTAGTGTCAGTTGGCCTCGAACTGGTTGCCGTCCGAACGGGTGCCGGCCGAGTAGGGCGAGCCCAGCGTCGAATGCAGAATCCAGTCGGATTCGGGGTCGCCGTCGCTGGCGCGCACCATCGAGCAATCCTGGCCGCCCAAGGCTTTGTCATAGGTGAGCTTGTCGATCACGCTCCCGTCGGGCGAGATCAGTGAAATCGTATCGCCTGTGTTGTTCAGTCCCAGCATGCTCTTGGTCACGTAGGTCGGGCTGTTGCCGAGCCGATCGGGAGGCGTGCCGCCGCCGAAGACCACCAGGGCCTTGCCGGACATTATGGTCGCGCCCTGGGCAAAAACGAAGCGCGTGCCGGTGCCGTCAGCGATGGCCCAACCGCTCAGGTTGACGAGCTGCGTGCCGTAGTTGACGATCTCGATGAACTCGTCCTGACTGGCGTCGCGCGTGCCGTCCTGGTTGGCGTCGCCTTCGATGTCAGGCGGCGGATCGGCCAATATTTCATTGAGCATCAGGCCGGGCTTGAGGATCGGTTCGGGCTCAACAGTGCAGCTCAGGTTGTTGGGCACGCAGGCCTTCCACTTTCTGGTGTAGCCGCTGGCGATGTCCATGCATTTCCAACCGGCGGGGCAACCGTCGTCGGCGGTGCACAGCCCGAAGCAGGCCATGTTTTCCTGGTTCTCGAGACGGGCGCATTTGTAGGCCTGACCGCAGTCGCTGTCGCGGGAACAGCTCGTGCAAAACACACTCTTGTCGGCGTAGGGGTGCAGGTGCGGGTTGTTGTCCAGGCCGTGAATGCCGTACATCGTATTGAACCAGTAAGAATTGCCGTCGAGCTCGTGCAGCAGATCTCCGTAGCTTTCTGCCTTGTGCTCGTCGCCCGAGTAGTCGGTACCGGCGATGGCATCGATGAAGTCCTGGATCGAGTAGGGACCGGCGGCGTTGGAGAAGCTGGTGGTGGTCAGTACGTCGAGCTGGGTGCGATCGGCCTTGTTGGGGTTGTCCCAGAATGCCTGCCCTAAAGCGTAGGTCTCGCAGCCGTCGGCCAGAACGACCTGGTAGGTACCGGCCGGCATGTCGAGCGCGGGTATTTCGCTGTCATCCAGGTCGCCCTCGTCGGTCTTTCGCCAGTTGGCTAAAGCGAAACCGTAGAAGGGACCGCTGTGGCCGGAGAAGAGGATTACCTCGCGGCTTTTGAAGCTCTCGCGCATGTCGTTCTCGAGCACCCGCCCGCCGGCGTCGGTGTCCGGGTCGGCGTCGCTGCCCGGCTTGCCCCAAAACAGCCAGATTTTCACCTCGACCGGCTTGCCGTTGGCATTGATGCCGCGGGTCAACGGCCCCGAGGTGTGGGTGTAATCGTCATAGGAGGACACGGGAGAGGTGTAGCCCTTGCCGACCAGCCAGTCGTAGATCTCTTTCGAATGTTTCAGGTGGTAATCGCTGTGATAATCCCAGCCGAAGTGCACCCCGATGGTCACTATTCCGTCCGCGAAGAGCGAGTTGTAGTCTATCCAGGCGTCGGGAGAGCGCGGCTCGGGCCAGATGGCCATGTGCACGCTCTCGACCTTGTCTGCATCCGCACCGGCCGGGTCGAAGCTCGACCAGGGATAGCCGCGGTACCATTCGTGGTTGGTCTCCAGGCGGGCCATGTCCTCGTTCGAGACCTTGCCGACCAGCAGGTCGAAGTGCTGCCGTCCGTCGTCGCCGGCCTTGGTCGGTAACTTGCCGAGCAGGTCGAGCGATCCGCCGATCTCCTGGCGGAAGGTGAACGAATAGGTCAGCCCGTCCGCCAGCGGCGTGATATCCATATCTTCGTAGGAACCGTTCTTGGTCAGGCAATCGAAACCCTTGTTCGAGTCTTCCTCGTCGGGCCCGATGTAGGCGTTCAGGAACCAGCCGATGACGATCTGCTTGAGCGGGATCAGCTCGTGAACACGCTCGAGCTTGAGGTCCTCGGGCTCCGAGGCCAGCTCGGCTTCGATAGTCACCGTGGTGCTGCCTTCGAGCTGATACTCCTGGGCGGTAAGCGACATGTAGTCGTCGGCCTTGTCCGGCGGCACGACGAATGCTTCCTCTTCGGCGCCAGAGCCCGCGCAGCCAGCGGCCAAGAATACCAGGACAACGATAAAAGAGCCCGATTTCATATGTCTCATCGTATTCTCCCCGTGGGTCTCACCCAAAATCACGCGCTTTTACGAATATCACGTCGTTTGAAAAAATAAAAGCATGAAGCGTGCCAACCAGAGCATGCCCGCCCCGGGAAATACATCAATCTTTACGGGATAATGAGCAGCAAAAGGATTGCCCCGCGCTATCGGGAGTAAAAACGTGTAATCGCTGCGATACAGATGAAGAGATGTGGACTACAGGTAAGACGCCCTTCAGGCGGAGGGATCCAGCACGCGGCCGATGAAGAGAATGGTTCCGGTGGGATTGTCGCGGATCAGGAAAATGAACGGTCGATCGACCGTGAGGGTCACCTCGTCGGGCATGCCGGTACCCGACATGATCACCGCCGTGGCGGCCGCCGCCTCGGTGCCGGCCTCGTCCACGGCGACGAACGCCTTGTGGATGACGTCGCCGATATAGAGCTGCTCGGCGTTTGTCATGCCGCTGAAGTCCGCCCGTGACCCGGAGAAGGCGACTCCCATGCCCAGGTCGACAAGCGCCTGCTTGATGCTGCCGCCGAAGTCGAAGCTGAACCTGGGCAGCGAGAGCGTGACCAGCTTGTATTCGAGCCCGGCGATTATTTGCCCCAACATACCCGTGTCGAACTGCTGCGAGTCGAAGGTCTCGAACTGGCCGGGGCGAGGCACGATGACCAGCATGGAAAGTTGCTCGCCGTCGTACGGTAGCTCCACCGCCTGGTAGTTCGCTCCCTCGGAGTAGTAGAAATCCTCCACCTGGTTCATCATCTGGACGGAGACGCCGCTTCCGCCCGCAAGAGAAAACTCGCCGGCGGTTGTGTCTTCCAGCTCGAAAGGAGAGTTCCAGGCCGCCTTGAAGTAGATGGCATTTGTCAGAACCATGCGTGTCAGCGAGTCGAGCGAACCGGGCGGCAGGAGATCTTTTATCTTGTCCATGGTTTGTTTTGCGACCCAGTCGTTGATGGTCAGGCGGCATTTGTCGGGGTCGGTCGAAAAATCGCACAGCCGCAGTCCGGCGCCGTAATACTGGGCCAACACATCGAGGAAGGGAGCCAGAAAGGGATAGCCGGTTTGTCCCCAAACCGCGTTGGTGATGCGCAGCTTGAAGCCGTCGTCGGCGTACTCGTCGGGAGGATCGGCGCGGCTTTGCAACTCGAGGTCGAGCCAGTCGAAGGCCGGGTGCAGACCGTCCTGACCCAGTGTGTAGTGCATCACGTCGACCATGGCCTGCTGGGTGTCGCCGCGGGCGCCCGAGAAGGTCATGGCCAGCGCCAGCGAGATGCTGTAGGGCGAGACGAAGACGTTGCCGTCCGAGTCTTGGCACATGCGCTGATAGAATTCGAGGGCAAAGGCGTTGTTGCCGTCCGCCAACTCGGCGATCTGATCTGGTGTGACATGGGGTTCGGAGATACGTTCCTTGTCGGATTTCAGCACCTGTCCGTCATCGACGGTGTTGCCGCCGGTGCCGCAGGCCGAAAGCAGAAAAGCTGCCAGAAGAAGCGCAAGCCAGGCGTGGCGCCCGCGAGGGGCCGGGAAGTTGCCGCTAGCGTCATCGAACCATCTCATCTTATTCCTCCTTGTACAGGATTCATGTGTAACAACCGCCCCGTTTGAAAGCAATCTCCGTGCCAGATCGTGAAGCCTTGTTTTCCAACGGGTTGCAACGCAGCCTGGCTCGCCAGCCGACGAAAATTCAAGATCGCCGGTCAGATTTCTGTGAGTGTTTAGACCGCTTATTGTGCTTACTCTGGAATCCGTCGAATCATGCTTGACGCGATATTCCTGCCGGTGTATGCATCGATATATTCCATAACGTACCACAAGGAGAGAAACATGGCCAAGATAGCCCGCAAGGAGAAGGAACTCCAGGTGGGGGGCCCGAACAAGCTCGGGACAGGAGCCGCGATCTTCGGGGCCCTTCGCGAAGCCCGGGTGAACGTAGCCGCAAGCTGCTGCTACTCGGAGGGATCCCGCGCCAAGTTCTTGCTGGTGGTTAACAAGATTCCTCAGGCACGGCGGGCCCTGCGCAAGGCGGGTTACCAGGTCGAGAGCCGGGACGTGATCCTGGCGCGGCTTCCCAACCGCGCCGGCATCTTCTCGAAGCTGCTTGAACGAGTGGCCGCCGCACGGGTAGACGTTGACTATTCCTACGCCAGCGCAACGGGCAAGTCGGCCCTGGTGGTCTTGAAAACCTCATCCGACCAGAAGGCAATCAAGGCCATCAACAGGTGACTCCGACCGGCAGGCGTGGCTGCGCAAACTCGCGAACGTCGAGCTGATGACAAATTGACAAGCGTTCGTTGTTTTGAGGCCGAAGCGGGACAATGTGTCGGTGAGATCGTGGAAGCGATCCCGATCTTTCAGCTATACGTTCCCCTTGCAGAGCATGGTGCTCTCGTCCAGGCGTTCACACGTGAGATGACCACGCATGGGGCCGTCGAAGCACACCATCTGCTCCCCGTTTGAGTAGCAAGCAAGTTCCTCGACGCGGACGACCCCGTCAGGCACGGAACCGAAGGCCATCAAGGTCGCCAGTAGCGCCGCAATCACCAGGGGAACCAGCAAAAAGTTTGTTATCTTCGATAGCATGTCATTCCTCGCTTTCCGGATCGTTTACCCCTTTGACCCTGAAAGCTGCCGAATGGTTGCCTGGAGATCTGTTAGAAATGGGAATCGAATTATTTGCAATCCGCCGGGCAGTTGCAGCGCCTGGGCCCCGAGACCCGGATCGTCTGGGTCACCAACAGCGACGGGTTGCAAAACCACAAAACCAGGGACGGAAGCATATCGTTCCAAGCTATTTCAGCAACATATCCGACCTCCGCCCCTCCTTTTCCTTCTTTTCGCCCTGTAATTCACTACCACCCGGGCTAATTTTGTGGGGAGGAACAGGGAACAGGGGACGTTGGTACATTAAGAACATTATTCTGGTGCTTCTCATTCTGGGTTGAGCTGTCGTTACACATATGTAAGCTTGAAAGCTTGAGAAAGCTTGAGTGACGGAGGTTGGTTAACTCCATGAAATAACGAGGGATGGATTGCCACCCCCGTATCTTCCCCGAAAATAATTCCGGGAACCGGTTACCATCGGGCATAATCGAAGGCGGACGCCATGCGGTCTTGTTCGTTCCTTGAAATCTTGCGGCTCTTTGCGACTTGCGGCCAACTTCGCACCACCTCGACGGTGTGTGCGACGATCTCTTCGGCGCGAGACTCGCCAATGCGGAAATAGGGAGCCACTTCGACGGCTAGCCCGAGGTCTAGCGCATTGTCGGTTTCGGAAATGTTGAGCCTGAGCCCGGCGCCATGGGGCGTGGGGTTGATATCGTAGGCTGGGGCCAGGGACCATCCTTTCGATTCGAGCATGAATCCATGATTGCGAAGATGATCGTCGGTGTTGGAGATGCAGATAAAAAACACGATCCGCCTCCAGAGCTCTTCCAAATCCCGATCGATCTGCGATCCAGATCGCATCAAGAGTTCGGCCATTTCCAAATAGCTTGCGCCGGATGCGGCATCGTCGCCATCGCTGCGCTGCAAGAGCGTCATGGCCGAGGCGAAATGCAACCGTCCTCCATCGTTGGTGCGATCGAAACGTTTGGACAAAAAGGTATGGTGCTTGCTCGCAAATTTGCGGGCCTGGGTAGTGGCTGTCTGGATACCTGCACGTCCGGCGAGCACATGGGCTACTTCTTCCCACGCGCCGACGTCGTCATCGTCACCTCTGCTCGGGAATTTTGCTATCCACGACGCTCCCTCGTCATCAAGAACGCCGGCCTTGGGCCTGGCGCCGCCGAGAGAACCGCCTGGAGCAATAAGCATCCTGAGCCACTTCGAGTAATCGGGATCGTCGACAGCGTCGTCCCTCTCCAGATTGAGGCTGACCTGTTCGAGTTCAGCCAGCGACGTCCAGGGAGGTGAAGCCATGTGCCGATTGTCATCGAGAAACGGCCCGCCCGGTGTTGTTCGAAAACGCAGACCGCCCATGCGGTGGCTGTCGTGAACGCCGAGAAGATAGTCCGATTCGAGAAGTTTTCGCTCCCGGCGTTTCTCTTCGCGTGCTTGCTGGGCCTCTCTCCGTATCATGAGCAACCGCCCCCAGCGATCCGGACAGGAATCCAGAAACACACCGAAATTGCCCTGGCCGTCGGGCGCGTACTGAGGACCGCCGAAAAGAGTGAGGGAGGGATCGAGAATTTGTGCATGAGGGCTTTTGAGCCAGTCGGCATCGTACTCGAACGAAAAAATCTCCTTCCCCCGCGAGGGAGTGGCAAAGAGCGTCCCCATGAACTTCGGGCCGCCGACGGAAACCCAATCCGCCCAAACCTCGATGTCGAGCCGAACATTCTTGCTCATCGCGGCACCTTCTTGGATGCGCGCGCTCTGGTTGGTAAACCCGCATCCTGAAGCTTGCGACCCAGTTCGTCGTCACGGCCAACGAGTGCAAGGTCCTTTTCCAGTCCCAGGCACATGAGCACATTGGCATAGGCTCCGATGGTAACTCCGGCCTCGCCGTTTTCGATGGCCCGCAAGGTCGTCCGGGACATCCCGGCGCGCTCGGCGACGAGTTGCGCGGATAGCTTTCGCCGCAGCCGGGCCAACTTGATATTCTGCCCGAGTTCCCACAGGAGACGTTTCAATGCAGGAAGTTGTACCGTCGTTTTTCTCGCCATAATGGTCATTATTCTAGCCAATATAATTCATATTGGCAAGAATAATGACCACCAAGTCTTTCACTCATTACATGCGGGCGCCAGCCGGGCGAATGGAAATACCGGGGACGGAGTACACCTAACCCACACCGCCCCCATATCTTCGATGATCAACCCGCAGACGGCATTCCGTCCAGCCTGCCTTATTTTTCCCGAGAGTAATTGTCGCTCAACTCGCTCAGCAGGTG
>CAZXHT010000061.1:0-37213 GCA_964640665.1 uncultured Myxococcales bacterium | reverse complement strand
CGCAGCTTGTAACGCTGGATCTTACCGGTGGCCGACTTGGGCAGTTCTTCGACGAATTCTATCCAGCGCGGGTACTTGAACTTGGCAAGCTTCTTCTGGACAAATTCCTTGAGTGTATGCTCCAGCTCGGCGCCCGGCTCGGCGCCGGTTGCCGGCACGCAGTAGGCCTTGGGCTTGATCAGCCCGTCCTTGTCCGGGTGCCCTACCACGGCGCACTCCAGCACCGCCTCGTGCTCGCTCAGGCAGCGCTCTACCTCCACCGGCGAGACCCAGATGCCGCCCACCTTCAACATGTCGTCCCCTCGCCCGGCACACCAGAAGTAGCCTTCATCGTCTTGGTGGAACTTGTCGCCGGTGTTTATCCACTCGCCCAGCATTGTCTTGCGGGTCTTGGCCAGCTTGCGCCAGTAAAACTGCGCCGCGCTGGCCCCCTTGACGTGCAGCGTGCCGACCTCTCCCTGTTGCACCTGGTTACCCTCATCATCCACCAGCTTGATCTCGTAGCCGGGAACCGGCTTGCCCGTGCTGCCGGGCTTGACCGTGCCCGGCTGGTTGGCCAAAAAGATGTGCAACATCTCGGTCGATCCGATGCCGTCCAAGATTTCCACCCCGTAACGAGCCTTGAAACGCTGGTAGACATACGTGGGAAGCGCCTCGCCGGCCGAGACACACAGGCGCACCGAGGAAAACTCGTGTTCGGCGTTGGGGTCGGACTTCGTGCCGGCCCGGCGATCGCGCCGCTCGACCAGATCTAGCAAGGCGGCATACAGCGTCGGTACACCGAAGAAAAGCGTCGGGCGGTACTTTTCGAGCAACTCCAGCATCAACTCCGGAGTCGGCCGCCCGGGATAGAGCACCGCCGCCGCGCCAACCGAGAGCGGAAAGTGGTTGGAGTTACCCAGCCCGTAGGCGAAAAAAAGCCTGGCCACCGAGAGCGTGATGTCGTCCTCGGTCATGCCCAGTACCCCGCGGGCGAAGTTCTCGGCGCAGACCACCATGTCGCGCTGCGAGTGGATCGTGCCCTTGGGGAAACCGGTCGAGCCCGATGAGTACAGCCAGAAGCCTACGTCGTCGCCGGTTGTTGCGGCCGACTTGCAGGTGGCCGGGGCACGCTTGTACTTCTGTTTGAATGGAATCTTCGGCCCGACCCCCTCCTCGACTACGATCAGGTCGCGCAGGTAGGGCAAGTCGCCGGTGATTCTGTGTATCACCGGCAGCAATGATTCGGACACAACCAGCACCTTGGCCCGTGAGTCGTTCAGGAAATACTCGTAGTCCTCGGGCGTCAGCATGGTGCTACAGGGCACCGGCACGGCGCCGATGCGCATGGCGCCCCAGAAGCAGGCGTAGAACTCGGGCGTATCCAGGAGCACGAGCAAGACCCGGTCTTCGATCTGCACCCCAAGGTCGCGCAACGCGTTGGCCGTCTTGTTGACCATCTTCTGCACCTGGTTGTAGTTCAACCGGCGTTCCCCGAAATAGATGGCCGTACGGTGTCCGCGTCCCTGGCGGATGTTGCGGTCGATGAAGTAATCCGCGGCGTTGAACAGGTCTTTATCTTGCGAATCGGCAGTGCTCATTTGCCTTTCCCTGCTTTTTCTTTACCGTACCTCTCCCTGAGCACCCGGTGCAGGATCTTGCCGGTGGACGTGCGCGGCATATCTTCGGGCGCGATAAAGTACACCGACTTGGGCCGTTTGTAGGCGGCCAGTTCGCCGCGGCACAGGTCGATTATCTCACTCTCTTTGCAACTGCAGCCGTCTTTCAGGATCACCACCGCCTGCACCGCCTCGCCCCATTTTTCGTCGGGCACGCCGATCACCGCCACGTCGAAGACCGACTCGTGCCGGCAGACGATATTCTCGACCTCCGAGGGAAATACATGCTCTCCGCCGGTGATGATCATGTTGTTCTTGCGATCGACCAGAAAGTAATAACCATCCTGGTCCCGGTAGGCCATGTCGCCGGCCGAGAACCACTCGCCGGCGAAGCTCTGCTCCGTCTTTTCCGGATCCTTGAAGTAACCGTCGAACATCATCGGGCCGCGCGAGTACAACTCGCCAATCTCTCCCGGGGCCACGTCGCGCTTGTCTTCGTCGAGAATCCTGATGTTGTCGGTGCCCAGGCTCTCTTTGCCAATCGAGCCGGGCTTGGTCAACTGTTCGTCGGGCATCAGTGTGGTGACGATGCCGGCCTCCGTCGAACCGTAACCCTCGTAGAGCTGCACCCCCTTGAAGTATTCCATGATGCCCTTCTTGTGCTCGACGCGCGCCGGGGCCGACGAGCACAGAAGCTTGTTGATCGATGATACGTCGTACTTCGCCCTTTCCTCGGGCGGCACGGCCAGAATCAGGGCGTAGTGAGTAGGGATGAGCGAGATGAAGTTGATCTTTGCCCGCTCGACCGTCTCCAGCATCTTGAGGGGATCGAAACCCATGGCCGGCGCAACGTAGGTCGTCCCCCCGATGTAAGTGAAAGTGAAAGTAAAGAAAGTGGTATTGACGTGACACAACGGCATGACGTTCAAGACCCGCTGGTCGGGGCGAAAATCGAAGTCGATGGCGTTTATCAGGTAGAAGGCAATGTATGATTCGTGCGAGCGAACGACTCCCTTGGGACGCCCGGTAGTACCCGAGGTATACAGCAGGATCCAGGGATCCCGCGGCCCAACCTCGGAATCGGGTTCGTGCGCCTGGCCGCCGGCGACCAATTCGTCGTAGCCCATGTATCCCTCGCGCCGGCCGCCCACCATGACGTAGCGATCGGGCGGTACGTGCAAATCTGCTCGAGCGCCCTCGACGGCGTCCGCGAACATATCGTGGACGACGAAGGCCTTGGCCTCGGCGTGGTTCGAAATATACTGCATGTCCGCGCCCGAGAGACGGAAGTTGATCGGGTTGAGCACCAGGCCCGCCTTGGCCGCGGCCAGGTAGAGTTCGACGAACTCGATGCAGTTTTCCAATAGCACCGACACACGGTCGCCCTTGACCAGTCCCAGCGCGAGCAAGGAGTTGGCCAGGCGGCAGACGCGCTCGTTTGTCTCGGGATATGTGTAGCTGCGTTCGTCATCCATCAGGCAAATGGTATCCGGGTATTTCGCGGCGTTTATCCTGAGCATCTGACCCAGGTTCATCCAGTTGGCCATCATGCACCTCGAATTGAGATAATCACGCATGCACCTCGAATTGAGATAATGACGCATGCACCTCGAAAAAGAAAACTCACGCCCGTACGAGCTTAATCCTTGCATCGACCACCAGGCTGGGCCGTCCCGCCGGAGCCGCCAGCACCGGGTTGAGATCCAGCTCGGAGATCTCCGGGTGATCGGACAACAGGCATGACACCCTGAGCAGTATGTCGACCAAGGCGTTTTTATCGATCGCCGGACAACCCCGGACCCCGTCCAGAAGCGGGGCGGCCGCGATGTCCGACAGCATCTCGCGCGCCTCGGCATCGGTCAGCGGGGCCAGCTTGAAGATGACGTCGCGGAGCACCTCGACATGAATGCCGCCCAGCCCAAACATGATCATCTGTCCCAGATCCTGGGCCCGCGCCCCGCCCACGATGACCTCGAGCCCGCCGGATGCCTGCTTCTGAAGCAGGAAAGAAAGATCGGCCGTCTGTGAAAGGCGCGACGCCATTTCGTCGAAAGCGGTCCTGAGCGCCTCCTCATCCGCGATATTCAGGGCCACTCCGCCCGAGTCGCTCTTGTGCACAAGCGTCGGGGCCTCGGCCTTGAGCACAACCGGGTAGCCGACATCGGCAGCAGCAGCGCGCACCTCGTCCCAACTCTCCCCGCGCGCCTCGGGCACCAGAGGCAGGCCGTACCCCGAAAGCAGGGCGGACACGTCCCGAGGCGCCATGAACCCCTCGTGCCCAATGGCCGCCTTTTCGATGATCGCCGCCGCGCCCGGGGCGGTTACAGTTTTGGCCGGCACATCGGTGCGCGGGCGATCGCGCAGCCGGCGGTAGCGATCCATGTGGTGCAGGACCCGCGCGGCCGACTCCGGGAAATAGTACACCGGCAGTCCTGCCTGCCTGACCCGTTTGATGGTCTCGCGCCACTCGATCTTTTCGGCCGGGTTGGTCATGGCCACGGCTATCATGGTCTTCTTGGTCTTTGCGGCACAGGTCTCGATGGCCTTGGCAATCCCCAGGGTGTCTACGAAGAAAGGCGTCATGAAGCACACGACTATTGAGTCGATGCCATCGTCGGAGACCAGTGCATCGAGAGAAGCACCGAACTCCTTCTCTGCGGCGGTGGCCATCATGTCGATCGGATTGGCGATCGAGGCGATTGCCTGCAGGTTCTCCTTGAGCATATCCTTCGCGTCCTGGCCCAGGTCGGGTACATCGAGACCCGCCTTGACCGCTTCGTCGGTGACGATGATCGCCGGCGAACCGGCGTTGGTCACCATGCCGACGCCCCTGCCTCGTGGCACTTGTTGTGTGGCGAAAGCCTCGGCAGTCTGGCACAGTTCTGAAAGCGAGGCGAAGCGTAGCACTCCGCACTTGTCGAAGAGCACGTCCGATATGGTGTCGCGCGCCATCAGGCCGCCGGTGTGCGACGAAGCGGCCCGGGCACCTTCCTCGGTAGTGCCGCTCTTGAGCGCCAAAATAGGCTTCTTGGCCGCCACCGGCCGCACCCGCTCGAGGAAGTCGCGCGGATCGGCGAACGACTCGGCGTGCAGGACGATCACGTGTGTCTCGGGATCGTCGCCGTAGTACTCGATGATTTCGGGGACGGAAATGTCGCAGGCGTTTCCGTTGGAGGCGTACATGCGTTGCCCGACATCGTGCATGCCGAAGTAATTATTGATAACCTCGGCCACCCCGCCGCCCTGGGCGACCATCGAGATGTGGCCCGGGCGCATCTCGGCGAAGGTGAAGTTGGAATACAGGCTGACCTTCGGATCGCTGTTCATCACCCCCTGGCAGTTCGGGCCAAACAGCCGTATACCGCGCTCGCGTCCGATGGCGGCTATTTCCTGCTCCATCTCGGCGCCCTCGGCGCTGAGCTCCTTGAAGCCCGAGGTATTGATGATGGCCACCTTGACGCCCTTTTCGGCGCATGCCTCGATCGTTTGTACTACCAAATTGTTACGCACGATGATGTGCACCATGTCCACCTCGCCCGGCACGTCGAGGATCGAGGTGGCGACGGTCAGGCCCAGGATCTCTCCGCCCTTGGGATTGACCGGGGTGACGGTTCCGGTGAAGCCGTAGCGCTTGAGGTTGGCGATGATCCTGTGACCGATGGTGTGCGGGCGGTTCGAGGCACCGATGACGGCTATGCTCTTGGGAAAAAAGAGGGGATCTAGACTGGACATCTTGCATACCTCCTTACGAACCAGCGGCCACCAGGGCCGCGCCGAAAGCGCCCAGATACTGAGGATGGGGCGGCAGGTGCACCTCGACCTTGAGAAGGTCGGCCAGGATCTCGCGCATGAGAGGGTTGTGGGCCACCACACCGCCGCTGGCCACCACCTCGCCGCTGAAAGCCTTGGTCTCGAGCACCCGCCTGGCAACCGAGACGAGCGCCGCATGCGCCAGGTCTTCCACCTTGACCCCGTCGCGAATCTTGCCCAGGATCTCGGTCATGGCAAAGACGGTGCAGTAGGATCCGATGCTCACTTTCGGATCCTGGCTGCGGGTCGCCAGATCCGAAACGCTCCCGAGGGGGATCTTCAAGCGCAGCGCCATCTCTTCGAGAAAGGAACCGGTGCCGGCGGCACACTTGCGGTTCATCGAAAAGGTAACCCGCTTGCCGGCGGCGTCGAGCTCGATCACCTTGTTGTCCTGGCCGCCGATGTCGATCACCGTGATGGCTCGTGGAAAGTAGTGATAGGCCCCGCGGGCGTGGCAGTCAATCTCGGTGCGGCGCCCGTCGGCGAAGTCGACATTGGTGCGCCCGTAGCCGGTGGCCACAACGGCCGCGATCTTATCGCGCTCTACTCCGGCTTGACCGAGGGCCTGTTCGAAGGCCGCCCGCGCGGCCCCGGTGAAGTCGGCCCCGGAGTGGCTTAAACCGCGCCCCCGCACCTGCAGGCCGTCGTCGATAACGGCGCACTTGGTGGCCGCCGATCCGACGTCGACTCCGGCAAAATATTTCATCGTCTCAGCCCTGCGCGAGTTGCTCGACGAAGGCCTCGATGTTTGTGCGCGCTTGCTCCTCGGAGTAGCAACGCAGGTCGTTGAGATCTCCGTCTATGGTCAGGTGCGGGCTGCCCAACCGCTTGCTCAGCCGCTGGGGCATGCCGTAGCGCGAGTTAGTGTTGGCGCCACAGGTCCGGGCATCGTGATAGACGATGCCGTCTACCGAGAAATCGCTGCACATCTCGGCGATGTAGTCCTCCTTGACCGGGTCTGAACGCACTATGAACAGCTCGGTGTAGGCCCGGGCCATCGACTCGAAGGGCTGGTCGGGATCGAGTTGGTTGAAAATCCACGAGTTGCAATAGGTAGAGGCCACGACGCAGGTGTTCAACTCTAAAAACTGTTCGCTCAACGGGCGCAGTTTGCCCCAGATGGGCATGCCTTCCCAGTAGAGACGGAAGCGCTCGCCCTCCACCGCGGCCACCTTATCGGCAACGCGCCCGTCGAGTTCGTCCAGGAGTTGCTCGTAGTAGTCGACGGCAATTTGTGTGCCGCGCAGGACGACCGCCGGGCCCATGTGGATTGTGCCGTCGAAGAAGGTAAGCGCCGAGGGTCGCGCGGCACCCGTGCGCAGCACTTTCTCCCACAACTCCGAGCACTTGCGCGAAAGGCCGACGGCCTCGCGGAAGCGGTCCATGTCCAGCGGGTGTCCGGCAATCGGCTCGAGATCCTTGGCCAGGTTCTTGAGTTGGCCCGTGATAGAGTCGAGATGTTCCCGCGTAACCTCGCCCACGTTGCGGTGGGTTTGCACGCCCACGCAGGGAACGTTCCATTCCCGGCCGTACCACATGAACCAGTCCTGCACGTCACGGCATTGGTTGGTGTTGTAAACCAGCACGTCGGGCCGGGGAACCGCCTCGATGCCGTAGGCGGCGGTCAAGGGCGTGAAACCCTGCATGTAGGCCCCGACGTCGGCGGTCAGGTACGAGCAGATGTCCGGCGAGTAGCCGACGGCGTTGGCGTAGGGGATGTACTCGGTCGCCTTGCGGGTAGCGCCCAGAATGGCCGAATGGTTCTCGGGGTAGTAAACCTCGAAGCCGAACCCCTGCAACAGTTCGGCCGGCCCGACGCTGGTGCACCAGGCCACCTTGCGCTTTGGATCCTTGCTGGCGGCGTCGATACCCAGGAAATGATCGGCCATGATCTTCTTCATCGTCTTGGCCGCCGAGATCTTCTTTGACCTTGGTTTCTCCGCGTTCATCGTCGTCTCCATTGTACCCCCGTTCGCGTCTTGCTTACCGCGCGGCATGCGGGCTGTCAACCGAGAGAACAGGAACGGCAAGATGAAAACTAGGTCACGGCTTGACGCACATCTTCGTGCTCTTGTTGGATACCTTCTGACCGGTCTTGCCACTGTAGGTGTCCGAAGCGACGTCCGCGCACTTCCACGTCGCCGGGCAGTCGGCGTCGGCGTTGCATGCATGGCTGCAGTACTGTCCGCTGTTCGTCACCAGGCAGGCGCTGTCAACCGGGTGGGTCGGGCCCGCTGAAGGCAAACGGTTTCTGTGGCACCTGTGCAGTATACCATCGGTCAAGCGACCGATAGTCCGCCGGTTGTCCGATGTGTCGCGTCCCGGATCGATCGACAATGGAATTCGAGATGAAAAGGCTTGCCGGCAGTGGATGGATGGCTTTCGCCGTGCTCGCCCTGCTCGTGACCGGATGCAAAGTGCATCGCTACGACTGCGAAGCGGAGGCCGCCAAGGCGGAAAAGTGCTTCAATGCATGCTTTCAGGAAAGGATGTCACGCGTGCCGCGGCCCTGTGGTACGAGCAGCATGAGATTCTGCAACCACGGATGCCTGCCTCGCGATGTCGTGGTGAAAGAATGCCGGACGATGCTGTGCGACAGATTGCAGGGCTGGTACGGGCTGGATTGCACCGACAACAAGCGGTAAGCGCTGCCATCCGGATGAAACCCAATGCCACGCTCGTCGAGCCATTTCTTGAATGATGCCTGACTTTCTCCGTGAGCCGGGGATCCAGGCACAGGCCGAAAGGTGGTTGCACCTGGCTTCAGCCATGAAGGTTTCCTACGATCCCAGAACCGACACCGCGGTCACGGAAAATACCGATATATGTCCCTTCTATGGAGGCAGCGAACGAACGTAATTTCGTCACTCTCGACGATGATCCTGATTCGATAATCTCCGACTCTGGCACGGTAGTAATTTTCCCCGCCCTTGAGTTTTTTCAGATTCGCAATCTCAGACAAGTTCTCGGCTCGCTCGAACTGCTCGACAGTTTCGCGGATGCGCCTCAGTACCGCCCGCTCCCTGATGCCCTGTAGGTCTTTGGAAAAACTGGCCTTGAACCGGGCTTTCACTTTTAGCCTTCCAGGATCTTGAAAACTTCATCCCGCCCGACGAATTCGGAGTCTTCGCCCTTCTCGATGGCGCGGGCGAGAGCCACGTCTTCCAGCGCTTCTTCAATGAGATCGCCGATTAAGTCGCGTCGCTCTTCGAAGACCTCCACGATGGCCTCCTTGAGGATCTCCTTGAGTTGAGCTTCGTTCATCTGTGCCTCCATGCCGTCCTCCTTCTTTTTTTCAACCTAACGGAAAACAGCACGCTCGTCGAGCCACTTCTCGAATGGTAAAACCTTAAAACCCAAGACCGGGTTCACGGGAATGGGGACGTTGCTTCAGCGGGAATGGGGACGTTGCTTCAGTATTTACATTTTCTAGCGAGTCGCTCGGCATCAATACCACGCTCGTCAAGCGCTTCTCTCCCTCGCTCCTGCAGCCGCAATATGCTCACCGGGGACACTCCCGTTACCCGCGCCACATCTGAAGTCGGCAAACCACAGACGCGCACCGCGATCCAACCCAGCGCCGCCCGCGCCACCACCGCCACACGGCGCCGGCTTCCTCCCCGCAATTCCACAGGCGCCACCGAGAAGATCCGGCCGACCCGGGATTGCAGCCGCTCCAAGAACTTCTCTCGATCCTCCGGCGCCACCCGGATCCGCTCCGGGCCTTCACCCCGGTCCTTTTCCCGCTCTTCCTCGATCTCGAGCACGAACTCGCTGCTTCCCAGTATGCGCTCGTCCGAAGCCCAACGCTCCCTGCCGCGCCTCAACTCCAACAGATTCTCCCGGCCGCCGACGCTTCGGACCAACCCGCCGCCGCTCAGCTCCGGACGCCTCCCCCGCCGAATGCCCTCGGCCACGAACCGCCGGTAGGCCTGGCAGGCTCTCGCCCGCCGGTTCCCGAACTGCTCGAGAACGAAGTCGACATCCTGCCAGGGCGCTTCCCGGTTACCAAGGATTGCCGCGTGCCCGCTCCAGGGGTAAGCGTCCAGCCCGCGCAGAGCCTTTATCATCCCGGCCCGGACGGGATTCAGGTGTATGTACCTGACCAATTCTAGAAAGTATGGCTCCTCCTCGACCAGCACCGACTTATACCGGTTCTGGAACAGGTGCCCCGCCCGGCGATGCCGTCGATTGAAGGCGACCGCATAACCGGTCTGGAGCCGGCGCATGAACGCCGAGAGACCGGCCTTGCCCGAACGCAACAGCAGGTGGAAGTGATTCGGAAGCAGGCTCCAGGCGTACACGCAGCTCCCGGTGGCGGGAACGAGTGTCGCCAATCGGCGGAGAAGATCCTCGCGATCTTCGTCGCCGATGAAGATGTCGCGCCGCTCGATCCCCCGCACCATGACGTGGTGAAGAGATCCGGGCACATCGAGTCTTGGACCGCGCGGCATGGGACCACTGAATATCTACAATCGGCGCGACTGTCAAGAATAATGTAAATAATGTAGCTACGTCCCTGTCTCCGTCCCAACTGGGGCTACTAACCGGCTTGACCGCCTGATCGCGCCGGGATATAAACTCACGACACCGTCTACTAAAACCGCTTGGAGGTGCGAGATGGCTTTTACGTTCCGCGACATGAGTATCGGCAAGATCGGGGTGATCGGCTCGGGGCAGATCGGGCCCGATATCGCCCTTTATTTCGCCAAGGTATTCCATGGCCACAACGTGCCGGTGGTGGTGGTCGACGTGGCTCAGGAGGCTCTCGACAAGGGCCGGGCCAAGCTCGAGAAAAAGGTCGCCCGGGGAGAAAAAAGCGGCGCCTTCTCTCCCGAGATGGCCCGGGCCATACTCGACGGGGTAACCTTCACCGGCGACTACGAACAGTTGCGCGGGTCCGACCTGGTCGTCGAGGCGGCCTCGGAGAACCTCGATCTGAAGCAGAAGATCTTCGCCCAGCTCGAGGAGCTGTGCGGCGATAAGGCCGTGCTGGCCTCGAACTCCTCGCACCTTGAGCCCGAGGTCATCTTCGAGTCCTTGCAGCACAAGGAACGCAGCCTGGTCATACACTACTTCTACCCGGCCGAGCGCAACCCGCTGGTCGAGATCGTCCCGGGCAAGGACAGCGATCCCAAGCTGATTCACAGCCTGATGGTGCTCTACGAGCAGATCGGCAAGGTGCCGATCCAGGTGGGCAGCCGCTACGGCTATGCCATAGACCCGATCTTCGAAGGCCTGTTCTTGGCGGCCGCCTTGTGCGTGGAGGAAGGCAAGGGCAGCGTCAAGGAGGTCGACTGGCTGGGGCGCGAGGCGCTCGGTCTGACTGTCGGTTCGTTCACGGCCATGAACCTGACCGGCGGCAACCCCTTGACCGATCACGGCCTCGATATGGAGGGTAAGCGGCTCAACCCCTGGTTCCATTCGCCCAAACTGATGAAAGACGCGATCGCCTCTGGAAAATCCTGGGAGACCCCGGCCCGGGGAGAAAAAGTCGAAGTGGACAAGACTCGCGCCGAAAAGATCATCCGCGCCTTGCGCGGGGCCTACTTCGGCCTGGCGGGCCAGGCGGTCGACGCCGGCATCACTACCGTCGCCGACCTGGAGATGGGTCTCGAGATCGCCCTCGACATGAAACCGCCTTTCTCGCTGATGAACAAGCTCGGCCTGGCCGAGTCGCTCGGGCTGGTCGAGGAGTACAACCGGGAACACCCCAAGTTCCCGGTCCCCGAGTGCATAAAGAAACAGGCCGCTTCGGGCAAGCCCTTCGGGATCGACTACATCCAGCGGCACGATATCGGCGAGGTGGCCTGGCTGCGCATCCGGCGACCCAAGGTGCTGAACGCCTTGAACCAGGAAGTCTTCGGCCAACTCGAACGGCAGTTCGAAGCGATCAAGCAAGACGGCAAGATCAAGGCCGCAGTGCTGTCCGGCTTCGGGACCAAGGCCTTCGTCTCCGGGGCCGATATTAATTTTTTAGCCGGAATCGAAACGCCCGAACAGGCCTTCGATAGCACCCAGCAATCGAAGCGCGCCGGAATCGCCATGGAGAACCTGGGCAAACCGATCGTCTGCGCCTTGAACGGCTACGCCCTGGGCGGGGGGCTGGAGATCGCCATGTGCTCGAGCGCCATGATCGTGGCCCGGGGTTTGAAAATGGCCGCCGGGCAACCCGAGGTCAACCTGGGAATCATCCCCGGCGCCGGCGGCACACAACGCCTGCCGCGCTGGATAGGCGTCGAAAAGGCGGCCGAGATGCTCAGGACCGGCAGGCCCATCTCGGGTAAGCAAGGCGTCGAGCTGGGCCTCTTCCGCGAAGAGGTCGAGCGCACCGCGCTGATCGAGCGCGCCATCGAGCTGGCCCGCGAGATGGCCGCAGGCTCGGTCGATCTGAAGCCGATGACGCGGGAGCCCATCGATACTCCCGACCGGCTGCCCGAGATCGACATCGGCCACCTGAGCAAGGCCATCGACGCCATCGTCTGCCGGGCCATCGTAGAGGGTTGCAGCCGGCCGCTGGCCGAGGGGCTGAAATTCGAGTCGGAAATGTTCGGTGAATGCGTAAAGACCCGCGACATGAAAATCGGCCTGGAGAACTTCCTGAAAAACGGCCCGCGCGCCAAGGCCGAGTTCGTGCACGAATAAAGGAAAACATGATGAGGCCGAAACCCGCGCTGGAGCCGGCGGCGGTCGTTCCCGAGGCGTTTTCGGCCACCATCCTGCGTGCCCAGCAAAGCATGGAGGCAAGCGGAGCCTCGCCGGTAGGGGCTTCAATCATGCCGCAGGATCTCGATCTGCCGGTCGAGTCGGAGGCGACCGGCAATATTCCAATCGAGCGTCTTTCAAAATCGGGCAAGCAGGTGATCATCAGCGATTCCGGCGAGCCTGCCTATGGCGGGTCATCAGAGAATTCACAGTACGAACTTCTCGAAATGCTCGGCCGCGGCGGAATGGGCATAGTGGTCGGCGCGCGCCAGGAATCGCTTGGACGCGAGGTGGCGATAAAAATCGCCCGCAAGGTCGCCGTAACAAAGAACTCGACGACCGGCGGATTGATCGAGCAGTTCGCCAACGAGGCCTGCGTAACGGCCAGTCTGGATCATCCAAACGTCATCCCGGTTCATGCTTTAGCCCGCGATCCGGATGGGCACCTGTTCTTCACCATGAAGAAAGTCAGCGGCGTTGATTGGGAACAACTGCTGAACCCTTCCTCGATTCGCAAACCCTCCGAGCGCAAGCGGGTAGGTGAACTTGCCGCCGGGATGAACCTCGACGATCAGATCGAAATTCTTTTGAAGGTCGCCGATGCCGTGGCCTACGCCCATTCGAAAAAGATCCTCCACCGCGACCTGAAGCCCGAGAACATCATGATCGGCTCCTTCGGCGAGGTGCTCTTGATGGATTGGGGATTGGCAATGGGATTCGGGGACAAGAACCCCTATCTGCTCGAACCCGACAAAAAGCCCCAACTGGTCGGCACTCCGGGTTACCTGGCACCGGAGCAGGCCACCGGTCGCATGAAGGATTTCGGTCCGCCCACCGATATATACCAACTGGGCGGGATCCTCTACCGCATTTTAACCGGACACTCGCCTCACTGGGACAAGGAAGTCATGGCCGCGGTACACAAGGCCGCCCGGGGAGAAGTGACGCCCCCGGAAAACGTGAGCGACAAGGCGGTCGATGCGGAGCTGTCCCGTATCGTCACCAAAGCCCTTGCGCCGCGACCGGCGGACCGCTACCAGACCGTTGCCGAGTTCAAGGCCGACATCAAGCGCTATCGCGCCAACTCCGAATCGCTGGCGGTGGCCGCCGCCGCCGAAAAAATGCTCGCTGAATTGTGTGAAGAGCTTGGAGTCCACAACAGGGACAATCCACAGGTCGGCCGACTGGAAAAGAACCGGGTCACGCTGGTATACACCCGTCTATCGGAGTGCATCGGCGCCTTCGGCCAGGCTGTAAACCTGTGGCCCGAAAACAAGATAGCCTGCAGGGGGCGTCTGTGGGCTCTTGGCCTGCAGGTGCGCCTTGCCATGGAGCAGGGAGATCTCAGCCTGGCCGGATCCAACCTGGAGTTATTGAGACAGGGCTGCGAGTCCAGCGCCGCTGACGATTACATTGCAAGCGCGCGCATCAGCAGCGAGAAGTTGGCTAGACGCCTTGCAAACCTGGAGAAAAAGCAAGCCACGGCCGAACAGCGCGAGATGTTCAACAAGCTGCTGTTGTGGGGCTTCGTCGGAGTGCTGGCGGTCGCGATCATCACCGGCTTCTACCTGCTGCACAAGCAGAAGAAACTGGCTTATGAGAATCTCGAGGCAACGCAGAAGCAACGCGAGTTGGTCAGGAAAAATCTCCTTCTCAGCGAGAAGGCGGTCAAGAAGGCTTTCGCCCAGGGAGTAATTTCCCGGGCCGAACTCTTGTCTCGCTATATGCGCGACATAGAGCACACAGTATCGCAATACCACCAGGAAGCGCAGCGCCTGATGACCATGCCTGCCGACTACTTGCCCAGGCGAGTTCGTACAGCGGCGGGCAGAGACGGATATTACCTGGACGAGGACTACTACGCCGCCGCAACCGCGCCGCGGGACATGACAGCGGGCGAAGGCTACGGATTCGAGGTCTCGCGCAGCCAGGTGACCGTGGTGCTGGCGGCCTGGGCGCGCTCGGGCCAGAAAAGGAAGCTTGCCCTGGCCGACGCGGTGCGCCTTGCGCGTCTGGATACGCTTTTTTCCGAGGTGCATCACTCTCGGGACGATATTCTCTGGTCGCTGGCGGGATCCGCAAGCGGAGTTCTTGCGAGCTTTCCGGGTTCGGGGCGGTTTCGCTCCAAGCCAGATTACGATCCGACCCGCAGGTCCTGGTACCTGGGCTCGATCGATGCCTCCGACGATCGGCCGCGCTGGATACATCCACATATCGACGCGGGCGGCCAGGGCCTGATTGTCTCATGCACCAGCCGCATCAGGATCGGCGAGCAAACGCTGGGAGTGGTGGGCCTGGAGGTCTCGATGCGCACCATTCAGGAGATGATCTCCCGTTTCACCGAGGGGGTCGGCGGCGGCGCCCGGGGCCTTTTGGTGCGCCAGGACGGGAAGATCATCGTGGACACCGAATACCGCGCAGACAACAAGAAATGGAAAAAAGATTTCGAGCTGACATCAATCGACGAACTCGGCCGGGAACTGTCTTCCTACTGCCGGGACGCCCTGGCCGGCGGGCCTGGTTCCGCGACGGCCAGGGAGATTGACCTCGCCCATGGCAAGAAACTGATCGCTCACGCCAGGCTCTCTCATCCCGACTGGCTGCTGGTGGTCGAGAGCGACAAAAATGCGGCTATCCAGGAAGATCGTTGAACATGAATTGGACAGCCTTACAAGTGTGACATGTTCGGCGCCGTCTCGACGATCTCCCGGATGAGGGCCTTTACAACCTGTGGATCAAACGGCTTTTCAAACCTCTTGTTGGGCACGCGTGCAATAAACTCCTTGGCCAGGGGAGTGAACGCCCCGCCAGTCATGAAGATCATGCGCTGCGCCAACTCGGGGTGCTGAGCGGATATCCATTCGTGCAGTTCCATGCCGGAGACGTTGGGCATCATCAAGTCGCTTATGATCACATCGAATGCGGAATCGTTTTCAAGAATCTCTTTGGCCTCGGCGCCCGAGATCGCGGTGACCACTTCGCAAGAGTCTCTCAGCGCCCGCTTCATGCTTTTTCCGATCATCGGCTCATCGTCAACCACCAGGATGCGGTCGCGCTTGCCAGCCCGTGGCCCAGCTGAGTTCCGCGATCTCTTTTCAGTAGACTGCGCTGTCTGGGCCGGTGCCGCGGGAAGATGCACGATGAAGCGGCTTCCGCGACCGGGTTCACTCTCGACCTCGATGCGGCCACCCAGCGACCTGACTATGCTGTGACAGATGGAAAGACCCAGCCCGGAACCCTCCCCAATCTGCTTGGTAGTGAAGAAGGGATTGAAGAGTTTTTCGATGTCCTCCCGGGGGATGCCGCGACCGGTGTCGCTGATTTCCACCAACACTTCTCCCGCCGCCGCCCAGCTATGGATGCGGATCTCGTTCTCCTCGACCGCGCCTTACTCGATGGCGTGCGCGGCGTTCACCAACAGGTTCAAGAAAACCTGAGACAGGCGGCCCTCGCTGGCCAAGACGGGCGGAACACCCCCGTAGTCTTTCACCAGGCGGGCCCGGAACTTGATCTGGTTGCCGGCCATCGAACTGGCCACCTCGAGCACATGGTTCAACTGTACAAGACCATTGTATTCTTCTTCGAGACGACCGAATGTCTTGAGGTCGCGGACTATCTCGCGGATGCGCCGCGCTCCCTCGGCCGCCTCGCGGGCGCGCTCGACCGCATCGTCCAAAAGCCCCTGCTCGCAATATTCGCGGGCGGCCCCCAGCGCCTCGATCGCTTTATCCGGACCGAGTTGCCCCACCAGCACCGACCAGGCATTGCTCAATCCCGAAGTAATCCCTGGCAGATCCTCCGCCAGGCTTTGCAGGTTATAAAGCACATAGGCCAACGGGTTGTTGATCTCGTGGGCCACTCCAGCGGCCAACACGCCCATGCTCGCAAGCCTGTCGGTCTGAGCCAGGCGCGCCTGGATTCTCTTGCGCTCGCTGAGATCCCTGGCCGTCATGATGACGGCGCTGGAATGTTCATCGGAACCCGACACCAGCGAGGCGTGAAACTCCACCGGCAGCGTTGTGCCGTCCTTGCGGGTCAGGCTGGCCCCGCTGACTTCCAGCATGCCGTTGTTCTGAAGCTCGTCCAGGATGTGCTCTATCGAAATCGCCTCTTTGGGGATCAACAGGCCGACGGCCGGCCGGCCGATCAACTGGTCGGCATCCGCCAGACCCAGCATCAGGGCGGCTCGCCGGTTGCTCCACAGGATGTGTCCCTCGGGGTCTATCATGGCAATAGCGTCCGGCGAGGTTTCCACCAGCGAGCGGTACAGATTCTCGCTGTCGAGCAATGCTCGTTCGGTTCGTCGTTTTTCGAGCACCAGCTTTCTCTTCTGGCTGGCACGACGGACCTTCTCGGCAATCACCTCGATGTGATCGAAGGGCTTGGTCACGTAGTCGAAGGCGCCGAGCCTGAGCGCCTCGATGGCGCTATCGACCGAGGCGTAGGCGGTGATGACCAGGACCTCGACATCAGGCCTTATCTGCTTGACTTTCTCGATCACCTCGATTCCCGAGATGTCGGGCAGGTTCTTGTCCACCACCAGGACGTCCGGCGGAGATTGCTCGACCTGGTGGACACCCTCCAGGCCGGTACCTGCCAAAGCGACCGAGAATTCGCCCTCCAGCGTTTGGAGCAATACGTCGCGAACGAATGCCTCGTCGTCGATCACCAGCACGCGGCCATTTGGTTCATCCGAACTGGTCCTGTAGCTGCCGGCAACTGGATTCTCGTCTGTCATCGGTCTCCCTTGGGGCGAGTAACCGGTCTAATGCTTCGCAAGCCGCGCTCAGGGCACGAGCACGGCTCGCCTTTCGAGTTTTCCGTGATGAGCGGCCTCAAAGACTTCGTTGATCTCGGAAAGCGGGTGCTTCTCGACGTAGGGCTTGATCTTGATGCGACCGGCGCCCAGCCAATCGAGAACCTCGGGGTAGAGGATCGGATCGCAGCCCCAAATGCCGATCACCCGGGCGTCGAAGGCCATCAGGTTGCTCAGGCGGGCCTCTATCTTGTCCATGGTGAAGCCTACCGTCATCATGGTGGAGCCGAAGGTTAAGAGCGAAAAGCCGATCTCCTGCCCGGCTTTGGTGCCGGAGGTCTCGAAGATCTTCCAGCAAAATTTTGGAGCGCCGATCTCACCGGCCGCCTGCTTGACCTTGCCCTTTATTTCCTTGCCCGATAAACCGGCGACGTTCACCAAAGCATGCGCGCCGGACGCCTTGGCCACATCGAGCTTCTTGTCATCCACGTCCAGGGCGATCACCTTGGCCCCGGCGGCCGCGGCGACCTGCACACCGTGGATGCCGATGCCCCCGACCCCGATGCAGACGGCCAGATCCCCTTCTGAAAGCCCTGACAGCTTCATGGCCTGGAAGGGCGTGGTCACCGCGTCGGAAACGATCGACAACTCCCACAGCTCGTGAGCCGCGAGCACCGGTTCCGGGATGGAACACACGTACCTGGCAGGCACCAGCACATGGCTTGCGAACCCGCCGTTGCGGTCGTTGCCGGGCATGACCTGCTGCCGGCAGATGCGCCTGTGGTCAGACTTGCATAGATCGCACTCGCCGCACGGCAGCACCGCCGGCACCAGGACCTTCTTGCCTACCATGTCCGCATCGACTCCTCGGCCCACTTCCACTACCGTCCCGCTGATTTCGTGGCCCAGCACGAGCGGCGGCTCCTTGCGCGTTTTCACCCCCAAGTAGGCAAAGGAGATGTCGGTGTGGCACACACCGCAGCCGGCCACCTCGATTAACACCTCTCCCGCGACGGGCGACTCAATTTCGAATGTTTGTTCCTCGATCGGCTTGTTCGGCTCGATCAGCATCATGCCGGTGACCGTCGTGCTCATGGCTTATCCTCGCTTTCCCCGCGGGCGGCGCTCCGCCGCGTGAATCAGGTGAACAATGGTCGAGTTGCAGGGCGCGCCCAGTCCCCGGCGCGCGGCCTCCTTCACTATCGCCCCGTTCAAGGCGTCGATCTCGGTGCGCAGGCCGCGGTCGAGATCTTGCCACATGGTAGGCCGATTGGGGCCCAAGGCCTTCTGCGAGCCGATCAGCGGACGATATGGATCATCCTGGTCGATGATCGGCACCCCTCGCGCCCGCATGACGGCAACTATCTCTGCACACAGATCGCGCATCAAATTCTGCAGGTCGTCATCTTCGAGAAGTTGGTTACAATTCAGCCCGGTTAAAGCCGAGACGGGATTGACAACAGCGTTGTGCAGCAGCTTCTGCCAGACGACGTGCTCGATGTTCCCGACCACCTCGGTATCCAGCCCGGCCTGGTTGAAGACCTCTCCGATGTTTTCGATCCCGGGAGTCAGATTGCCCTGGTATGGAGCAATCTGAATCGGCTTGATCCCGCGCCGGAAGCGCAGGCTGTTGGGACCCATGTGCTGAATCGAGTGGTAAGTAATGCCCGAAAGCACTTTTTCGGGCCCGATGATCGAGGCCATCATCTGTGTATTGTCGATGCCGTTCTGCATCGAAAGCATCCGGCTTGCCGCGCCGACGAGCGGCAACACCCCGCGCACCGCGGCCTCGGTCTGGTAGCTCTTAACCGAAACGAAGATCAGGTCGGCCTGCTCGAGTCCGTCAATCGAGTCCACAACCCTGACATCCACCCGCCGCTCGGCCCGACCGTCTTCAGTAATCAGCAACCCCTCGCGGTTGAGCAACCCGGCCCGCGCCCGGTTGATCTCCAGAAAGGTAACGTCCTTCCCGGAAGCACTCAGCAGCGCCCCCACCAATCCCCCCAAAGCCCCGGCCCCTACGACTATAATCCGCATCTCCACCTCACGTCCAACGACTGACGCTCACGCTTTTACCTGTTTTTCCACTCGGGCTTTCTCTTCTCGTAGAACGAAGCGATCCCCTCGATCACGTCCTCGGTAGCCATCAGCTCTTCGAGGAAAACTTTCTCGGCCTCCTGGTGGGCCTGTTCGAATGGCAGCGTTCTCAGCCGCTTGAGCGTGCGCACGTTCAGGCGCATTACCAGCGGGCTGGCCTTGCGAAAGTCTCTGAGCGTCGCCTCCAGCACGCCGTCCAGTTCGTCGCTCGCAACCACCCGCGACACCAGGCCGTAGGCGTTCATCTGCTCGGCGCTGTAGATTCGCCCCGAACAGGTTATCTCCATGGCCCGGGCCGGGCCGACCAGCTTCGGCAGGTAGGCCACCCCGAAGGGGGCGAAGAATCCAAGCCGGATCTCGGGCTGCCCAAATGTGGCCCGCTCCGAGGCCAGCAAGACATCGGCCATCATGACCAGTTCGAAGCCGGCTCCCAGCGCCGCCCCGTCCACCGCCATGACCACCGGCAGATCCAGCGCGCCGAGAAGCGTGAACATGCGCCCGAAGGCGGCGATCATCGCGGTGGCATTGTCGGGATGGTGCTCGCCGACGTCGGCCCCAGCCGAAAAAGCCTTGCCTGATGCCTGAAAGACGAGCGCCTTGAGCGAGTCGTCCGCCGCCACTTTTTCGACGGCGTTATTTATCCCGCGCATCATCTCCGCCGTGAAGATGTTCAAAGGCGGCGCGTCGAGAGTGATGAAGGCAACGTCGTCAGCGGTGTTCAGCTTGACCGGTTTGTTTTCAGCAGTCATTTTCAGGCAACCTCCATTGGTAAAATCGAAATTTTCAGGCCGTTTTTTTGTTCCAGGTCGTCCCCGGCTTCTCAAGCGTATAGTAGACCTTGATCTCCTCGATTTCGCCGAAGACGCGCGGGACGACCTGTAACTCCATGTCGAGCTTTATCTCGGCTTCGGGAATGCTGTCTCCAAACCAGGCCACCAGGCGTCCGCCCTCTTCGAGTTCCACAAGGCCTATAAGGTAGGGCGCCATGTCCTGGAAGCCGGTAGGGGCCGCGTCGATGCGCGTGTAGGTCATAAGCTTGCCCCGCCCGCTCCATTCGCAGTACTCGAACTCGCCGCCCAGGCACTCGGGACAGTCCGCCCGGGGGGGGAAATCGGTGTGGCCGCAACTCGTGCACTTTGAACCCATCAAGCGGCCATCCTTGAGATAGTCGGCAAACCGGCCGACCTTGGTGTGCGGCGTGAAGTTGATTTTTCCGAACCAGGCAAACACGGCTTTACTCCTTTTTGAAGATGTGTACGAAGCAGTACTGCCCGTTGCCACCCACGTTATGGGTAAGCCCGACGTCGGCGCCCTCGACCTGGCGCTCGCCGGCCTGGCCGCGAAGTTGCTTGACTATCTCGGTGGTCATCGAAACGCCGGTCGTGCCTATCGGGTGGCCCTTGGCCTTCAACCCGCCGTCGACGTTGACCGGGTGCTTGCCGCCGAGGTACGACTGGCGCTCTTCGATGAACTTGCCGCCCCCTCCGCGCTCGCAGAAACCCAGGTCTTCGTAGGCCAGTATTTCGGCTATGGTGAAGCAGTCGTGCACGTCGGCCACCTTGATGTCGCTGGGCCCGACCCCGGCCATCTGGTAGGCCGTGCGCGCGGCCTCGACTGCCGAGGGCAGGCTCGTCAGGGTGGGTCTGCGCAACAGCGACATGCTCGTCGTGGCGCTGCCCAGGCCGTCCAGCCAAATGACCCTATCGGAGATCTTCCTGGCTCGCTCCTCGGAAGCCATGATGACGACCGCCGCCCCGTCCGCGTTGGCGCAACAGTCGAAGACCTGGAAGGGCGAGGCCACCGGGGGCGAGGAGAGCGCTTTCTGCAGCGTGATCTCCTTCTGAAACATGGCGTGCTTGTTCCTGGCACCGTAGTAGTGGTTCTTGACCGCAACCGCCGCCAGTTGTTCCTTGGTTGTTCCGTAGTCATGCATGTGACGCTGGGCCAGCATGGCGTAATAGCCGGGGAAGGTGGTGCCGAAAATTGACTCCCACTGCACCTCGCCGACCCGGCCCATTAAAGCCAGGATCTCGGGCGTGGCCAGCTCGGTCATCTTCTGGGCGCCGATCACGGCCACCACCTCGTGCAACCCGGAGCGGATGGCCATCCATGCGGTGCGCACCGCGGCCGAGCCCGAGGCGCAGGCATCCTCGGTCAGCCAGGCCGACTTCGGGTTCAGACCCAGGTACTCCATTATCACGCCGGTCAGCGAGCGCTGCTTGTGATACTCGGGCACCGCGGCGATTACCGCGGCGTCGATCTCTTGACGGCCGATAGCGGCGTCGCCCATGGCTTCGCGGAAAGCCTCGAAAGCGAGTTCCTGCACGCTGGCGTCGCTTCGGCGCCCGAAGAGACCATGTCCGATACCTACGATTCCGACTCGTGTCATCTGACGTCCCTTGAGTTTGTTATGCTTATATGTATTGCCCGCCGTCCACCTTGATCACCTCGCCGGTGACGTGCCGCGAGCGATCCGAGCACAGGAATGCCACCACGTCGGCGACATCGGCCGGCTCTGCAACCCGCCCCAGCACGGTCTCGTTTATGGCCTTGTTCAAGAACTCTTCGGGAATCTTCCTGGCCATCTCGGTCATGACCATTCCCGGGGCGACCACGTTGACGTTTACGTTGAACTTGCCCAGCTCCCTGGCCAGCGCCTTGGACATGGCGATGATGCCGCCCTTGGAGGCCGAGTAGTTTACTTGAGCGAACTTGCCGCGCAGGCCGTTGATCGAGGCGATGTTGACGATCTTGCCGTACTTGTTGTCCTTGAAGATCCCGGCCGCCGCCCGGTTGTAGTTGAAATAGCCCTTGAGGTTGGTGTTGATCACTTTATCCCACTGCTCTTCGGACATCTTCCAGATCACGCCGTCCCAGGTGACCCCGGCGTTGCAGATTAAAGCGTGCAGGCCTCCCAGCTCTTGGGCAACCATGGCGACCACTTCCTGTGTCTTTTTGAAATCGGACACATCGGCCTGGATGACCATGGCCCGACTGCCCGCCTGCTTGATCTCGGCTGCGATCTTCTCGGCGGCATCCACGCGGCTCGAGCAGGTTAAAGCGACCCGCGCTCCCTGGCGGCCCAGTTCGAGCGCGATCGCGGCGCCGATGCCCCGGCTACCGCCGGTCACCAGGGCTACTTTGTCCTTCAACTTGAGATTCATGCCTGCTCCCAGTCAGCTGACGTCCACCTTGACGACCAGCGCCGCGCCGCTGTCTCCGGCGGCGCAGCCCGTGAACAACCCGTAGCCGCCGCCCAATATGGCCAGCTCTTCGATCAGCTCAATAACGCCGCGCATGCCGGTGGGACCCTGAGGGTGTCCCCAGATCAGCGAGCAGCCGTAGCGGTTCATGTCCTTGAGATCGATTCCCATCTCTTTCGACAGGAAGGCGTCGTTGACCGCGAAGGGCGTGTGGCTGGTCATGGCCTTGATGTCGCCCACTCCGATGCCGGCACGCTCGAGCACCAGGCGCACCGTGGGCGGGTTGGCCGCCGGCATGTGCGATTTCTCGACCCGGGTCTGGGCGTGGGCAATCACCTGCACCTCGACCGCTTTGTCGCGCGAGAGCTCGCGGGCGCGCTCGCGGGTGGTGACCACCATTCCGGCGTTGCCGTCGGCCGGGAAAGTCTGGGTACCGAAGGTCACGGTTCCGCCTTCCATGACCGGCTTGAGGCGCCGAAGGCCCTCGGCCGTGGTGGGGAAAATGCCCTCGTCGCTCTCGACCGTCGAAAGAACCTTGCGTCCCTTGCGATCCTTGACCTCGAGCGGGGTCACCATGTAGCGCTTCTGGAAAGCCCGCCCATCGGCCAGGGCGCGCTTGTACGCCTCGTGGCGCATTAAAGTAATCTCTTCCTGAATCTCGCGCCCGATGCCCGCCTCCTTGGCCACGTTCTCGGCGGTTATAAACATGGGTTTCTTGGCGAAGGGATCATAGCCGAAGTTGTCTAGCACCCAGTCCTCGTGCGGCCCGGTGCCGCCCTGGGCGTCGGACTTGGGATAGAAGATGTGCGGTCCGTTGCTGCAATTGTCGGTGGTGACGGCCAGGTAGACGTCGGCGCTGTTCGTCGCAACTTCCTGGGAGGCATAGGTGATGCAGCGCACGCCGGTAGCGCAGGCCTGGGAGAGAATCGCGGCCGGGACCTTCTCGAGACCCATCAGACCGCTAATCCATGGGCCGCCGTAGAATGAGTGCCGCGAGGGAACCGTCCAGCCCAGACAGCAACCGTCGAAGATCTCGGGCGAGAGATCTCGTTCTTGCATGGCGCGCCGGGCGACCTCGGCGGCGAAGGGGATTGGATCGAGGTTCTGGAAATTGCCCTGCCACTTACAGAAGGGAGTGCTCCAGTAACAACCGTAGGGAATGTAGATGTTTTCAAACTGCATGGCCATGGACCTCCGCTAAGCATGAGATTTAATAACCAACAAACGTTAGAAGAGAAAAGCTCATGCGCCCGGGATCTGTCAATCAAAATCTCGGCCTGGCGGGTTGCGTGATGCGCTACTGTGCGATTATCAGGGTTGAGAAAAAGCGGGAGGAGCAACTCGCGCTATTGGCTCCAAGTGAGAAGAGGGGGTCGTAAGTATCAAGTGGTATTACCCGACCCCTTCTACTGACTCACGAGTTCGAGCGAGTCGTCGACCACCCAGGCCCGCCCGCCAGGCGCCCTCGTGGCCGACCACCGCGCCGTCTTTGTAGATGTCGACGTCCTCGCCGTAGTAGCACACCGATCCGTCCGGGGCCTGGACGAAGAAGTTGCGCGAGACCTCGACGAGTTTACCGTCTTGCGACTCGCGCTCTTCGAGCACGCGGGTTTTCACTCCGGCCACGGTCTCGGTTTGGTCGAGCACCGTGACTTCCAGGTGCATGCTGGCCTTTCCCTCGTGACCATCGAGAACCAGCTTCCTGCCCACCGGCATGGGCAGGTAGCGGTTGTCGATGGTCAGGCTGTGCGGGCCGGAGCCGGGATCGCAGACGGCTATATCGGGCTGGACGAATTTATCCCCGGCCCCGCCCGCGCCGTCGTCCGTGCCGGAGTCCAGGTTGGAGTTGACGCTTTTGCAGGCGAACAGCGACGCGCACATGATCGGGGCCAGCCAAAGCAGACGCCTTGTCGATCTCATTAAATACCTCCCGTTATAGTGTCTTGTAAGCCTGTAGTCGTTGGGCTGCAATTGTTGCATCAATAATACTGTCAGGCTACATTTTTTTGAGCCAGTCGGCCGCCGCTAAAAGAATAAACGACTAAATATCAATAAGATCCAAGAAAGCCATCCTCGCCAATAGGCTTGGTCTGGAAGATGCAATACTGGTGACCATCGTTTGACAATGATCGTACCAAAAGTGCTTATATAAACTTGGTTTTTTCTCAAAAGGAGGTATTCGTATGAGAGCAAAATGGTTTTTGGTGTTGTTGGCTGCCTTGGCCATGACCTGGGTCGCGTGCGGAACGGGATCGTCGCCGGATTCCAAGTCGCTCGGACAGGATCAGGCTTCGATAATCAACGGCTGGGCGCCGGACGAGCCCATGCACGACGCCGTCGTCTCTCTGCATTATCGCAGCGGTGGCTATTGGTACGTGAATATCTTCTGCTCGGGCACGCTGATCGCGCCCAACGTGGTGTTGACCGCGGCCCATTGCCTGGACGAAGGCAATCGCAAGGTCAATCCCATGGAACCGACCGACCTGGTCGTCTACGTCGGCGACAGCCCGGTAGACGATCCGAACCCACAGGTTTACACCGTCTCCGATGTCCTGATTCACCCCGACTACAACAGCCGAACGATCACCAACGATCTCGGCCTGATTCGCCTCAACTCCTCGCCGGACGTTACGCCTGTTCCGGCACTGCCCGCGAGCTTGGGCTTCACCTCCGCGGACGAAGGAAATCTCAATCTGAATTTCGCCGGCTTCGGCGAGGATGAGAACGGCGACTACGATCACAAGCTGCAGTTCGACGGCGTCCTGGATCACATCCAGTCGGCCGGCCAGATCTACTACTACCAGTACGACGGCGGTCCCTGCTTCGGCGACTCGGGCGGACCGGCCTTTATCAAGCGCAACAATGTCGCTTATGTCGGCGGCATGACCTCATACGGCGATTCCTACTGCGCGACCTTCGGCGTCGACACCCGCGCGGACGCCTATGAAGCCTGGATCAATAATTTCATCGGTGTGGTTACCGAACCCGACTGCAGCGCCGACGGCTTCTGCAATCCCGAATGCGCGGCCGGAGCCGACCCTGATTGTGTGACTTCCGATCCTGTCTGCGGCGACGGGTATTGCGACGGTGGAGCTGAAAACTGCGACAGTTGCCCGGCCGATTGCCCGGCGGACTTCAACAAGCGCGGCAAGAGAATCGCCTGCTGCGGCAACGGCGCCTGCGAGCGAACGGAAAGCAAGAACGGAACCTGCCCGGTAGACTGCCTCTAAACAGCAAGACAAGAACGCACAGCCGGGTCTCCATTGCGGGGCCCGGTTTTTTTGTTGCCATTTTTTGTGTCCAGATGGCCACAAAGCGGGCTCGTCTGCTCGATTGAACCTCTGTGGAAATCATTACAATAGCCATTCTTACAACCGGTTACAAACAAGGGTAGAGGCTTGGCACCGTAGTTGCAATTTTCACGGCCAACGGTGTGGACGGAGTATACCATAGGTAAAAAGCCATTAAAGCGAGGCAGCCATGACGATGAAAACGTGTGGGGGCGTCCTGCTGGGCACGCTGATGTTGTTTTCATGGGATACGCAGGCCCAGCAAGAAAACGGGGCTGACAAAACCCTTTCCCCGTATTTTTTTGTGGAAAACGGAGATCCCGCCGTGGATAGGCTGCCGCTTTCGAAAACAGAAGTGAACGTAGTCATCTCCGGCGTGATCGCCGGCGTGAAGGTGACCCAGACCTGGACCAACCAGGGAAAACGGCCCATCAATACCCGCTATATTTTTCCCGCCTCTACACGGGCGGCGGTTCATGGGCTGACCATGACCATCGGCGACAAGCTGATTCGGGCAAAAATCGAACGGCGCGAGAAAGCCAGGGCAAAGTACGAGGCCGCCAAGCAAGAGGGCAAGAGCGCGGCCCTGCTGGAACAGCAACGTCCCAACGTGTTTTCGATGGATCTGGCCAACGTGATGCCGGGCGACGTTATCAATGTCGAGTTGCAGTACACCGAGCTGCTGGTGCCCACCGAAGGAGTCTACGAGTTCGTCTATCCCACCGTGGTGGGGCCCCGTTACTCCTCGCAAAAGGAAGCCGGCGCCAAGAAGGAGAACTCCTCGCGCAGCATGGTCTTGATTTCCGACGGTTATGTCTCTGCCGATCAGTCGGTCTTCAGCTTCATCAATAAGAACCTCAACCAAGCCAACATGTTTTCCTTTGGTATCGGAAGTTCCATAAACCGTCACCTGATGGAGGGCGTCGCCAAAGCCGGCAAGGGAGAACTCTTTGTGGTCACCCGCCCCGAAGACGGTCCCGAGGTCGCCCGGCGCTTCAAGGAGTATGTCGAGAGCCCGGTCTTGACCGGGGTCAAACTATCCTGTGAGGGTTTTCGAGCCTATGGCATCGAGCCCGAGAGCATTCCCGATCTCTTCGCCAGCCGTCCCTTGGTGATCTTCGGCAAGTACCAGGGCGAGGCCGAGGGTCGTCTCAAGATCGAAGGTGTCAGCGGCAACGGCAGCTTTGCCCGCATCTTTGATGTGTCCGAGACCAAGGCGCTGGAGGCCAACCGGGCCTTGCGCTATCTCTGGGCCCGTACCAGGATAGCCAACCTGTCAGACTTTCACCTCCGGGACGAGGAAGTCGTAGAAGAGATCACCTCCCTGGGCCTGACCTACAATCTCCTGACTCCATACACCTCCTTCATCGCGGTCTACGAGCGCATCCGCAACAAGGCCGGCAACGCCAAGAACGTTACCCAGCCCCTGCCCCTGCCCGCGGGTGTCTCTGAGCTGGCGGTGGGAAACAACTCGGTCACCAGCGGCGACGAACCGAGCCTGTTGGCTCTATTTCTGATCTTGCTGATTGTTTCGGGCGCTATTACCAGGCGGCGTTACCGCCGTTTTAGTGCCGGGGCATTGTCATGACACGGCTATTCATGCCGACGGGCTTTCTCAAGCGTAACGGGATCTGGCTTGTACTGGCCGCCGGCTTGGCCTTTGGCCTCAAGTACCACTACAGCCGGGCCGAGGCCGGAGAGTTGAAGTGGATCCTGGCCCCCACCACGCGCCTGGTGGAAGCGCTTGGCGGTCCTGACTTCATTTGGGAGGCCCGGGCCGGATACTTCAACCAAGAGCGGCGCTTCCTGATCGCGCCGTCCTGCGCCGGGATCAACTTCTTGATCATGGCCTTTGCCATGTCGGTCTGGTTTGTGTTGCCGCGACTTTCATCTCACCGCAGACGCCTCCTGGCTGTTTTCCTGGCTTTAACGGGAGCATACGGACTGGCCATCTTGATCAATACGCTGCGAATATGTCTATCTCTTTACACCAAGGGCTATCAGGCTCCGCTTGGACTCGATCCCTCCGAGGTTCATCGCCTGACGGGAATCGTGGTGTATTTTACATCCCTGATGGTGTTGTACGTGCTGCTGCATCGAGTGTTTCCAGACAAGGGGGCGACCCATGAAGCCCGGACCTGAAGCGCATGTGTGGGCGCCCTTGTTCTGGTATCTCCTGGTGGCCTTGGGAATACCCTGGCTGAACGGGAGCAGTATCGAACTGGAACACGTGATCTGGGTGATCTGTATTTCCCTGGCACTGCTCTTGATGCAGTTTGCTTGTCTTCAGATCTCGCCCTGGATAAAGAGCAAGATGCGCCTGCCGCTGCGTTCGCCGGCGAAGTCGAAATCGTTGGACTGTGCGAGTCCTGCGAATTCACGGAATTTGAATCCGAGCAGGTCGAATGCCTCGATGCCTGCCGAGGCCTTGAAGGGTTGGTGCAAAAACGCCCAGGCGACCCTGGCGTTCAAGCGCCACCAGGCCGGGACGCGCTCTATAAGGCGGCCTGACAGTCTTCCTGCAGGCCCCGCGAAGCTGAGATCGAAAGCGCTGGTGTAAAAAGCTCGCAGCGAGACCGTCCACCCGGCCTCGCCGCTCAGGTCGGCCCCGGCGGCCAGTCTCCAGACAGGCTCTCCCTCGCCGAACTTCCCGGAGCCGTTCTCGAATACCTGGCGGTAGCCGGCCTGGAAAAACAGGCGCGAATTCTTTGTAGGCAGGCAGACCGTTTCGATCTCGACGTTGTAGCCGTCGCTGCCTCTGGTGTTTTGGAAGTTGAAGCCCGGCCCGTTCAAGCGCGGAATACGCAGGCCGCCGACCTGGATATACTCCATGGCATCCGGGTCGAGCGTGAACCAGATCGAGTCCCGGTACCAGTTGTAGGCTAAATCGACACGCAGCACGAATCGGCCTTCCGCGAAACTGGTGCGATAGCCCAACTCGAGGCTGTCGATGGTCTCGTTTCGCAGATCGGGGTTGGCCATGCTCATACTCTTGAGTCCCGGATCGATGGGATTTTCCAGGCGCACCTCCAGCGATGATTCGAACAGGGTCGGTTTCTGAAAGGCGTGGGCATAGCCGAGCCGGATAGTGTGATTGGCGGCGGGTGACAATACGACGGCGGCTCGCGGGCTGAACTCATACTCGGTGATCGAGTTGTAGTCGAAACGCACCCCGGCGGTGATCGAGAGCGGAATGAAGTCGTCATGACCCAGGTGTTTCAAAAGAGTTTGCAGATCAAGCTCGTCCTGGGCGTAGACGCCGACGCGGTGTTCTATCAGGACAGGATCGACGAGCACTTCGGAATGGTAGCGGTTGAAAACGTACTCGACGCCGTAGGTCAGCCGGTTTGCGACAAGCTCCAACGAATGCTGCGCGCTGGTGACGAACTTGTCGATCCGGGCCACCGTGTTCGGCACCTCGGCCAGTTTGAGATTGTTCAGTTCCGGAAATATCAGCTCGTAGCCGAAGTCGAGATCGAACACCCACATATCGTAGTAGGTCTCGATCGTAAGATCGTCCAGATCGAGGCGCGCCAGGGCATACACGCTTTTGCCGTCGTTGACCGTGGTATCTCCGAGATTTGTGTAGAAGCGCCCCTTGCCGTCGTAGACACCCGTATCGATTTGCAACGAATTCCCGCTCCCAAGATCGATCGTCCCGATCAACCTGCCCCTGGAAACCTCGCGCCCGGAGACGTCCCGGGCTGTCCACATGTCCTCGCGCTCGAGGCCGGCCGAGACCGCCAGTGCCAGCGGTCCGATTTTAGCGCTACCCCGTCCGGCAAGTTCGAGTTGCCCGTGTTCTCCTCCGCGCACAGATACCAGCGCCCGGGGCGCGTCGCCGGGCTTGCGGGTTATGACGTTGACCACGCCGGCGTAAGCGTTTGATCCGTAGAGGGCCGAGCCCGGACCGCGGATGACTTCGATGCGCTCGACGTCGTCTAAGGAAAAGTGCTGCACGGTCCACATCGGAAACCCGAAGAACTCGAAGGTCACGTCCCGCCCGTCGACCAGCAGCAGCATCGTGTCCGAGGTGATATATGTCAGGCCGCGGATGCCAATGGTGTACCAGAGCGGCTTGACCATGTTGATGTCCATGTTCGGAACCAGGCGCAGGACTTCGGGCAGGCTTCGTGCGCCGGAGGTCTCGATGTCCTCGCGAGTCAAAACGCTGACCGCGGAGGGGCTCAGTTCGAGCGGCTGCGAATGCCTGGCCGCGCTGGTGACGGTCTCGGCCGGGGCGAAATACATCTCCATCTCCAGATCTTCTGCGCCCTCCTCCTGAGCCAGGGCCGAGTAATCAGCCCATAACATCATGCCGCCAAGGACAAGAAGGACAAGCTTGAGTGGCTGACGCTTGCTGTATCCGCGCATGTCAAACGGCTCCCGTCAATGACAGGCACAGATGATACACCGGCTCCAGCCGGATAACCAGCATGACAAAAGCTGCTTGCGCCGGCGGCGATCAGCCGGCTTCTCAGCGAATTCTGCGGCCGGGGGCGATGCCGCGGCGCTGCCGCTCGCGGGGTCCCAAGTGGCCGGCCGGACGCCAGTCGCGGGGCTCGGTTATGCGCTGCATGTAGTCGAGCCGTCCCTGACGCTTGAGGCGCTCGTAGATCTGCAGCCAGGCGCAGGGCACATCCGGATCCACCTCGCAGTGCCCGTCGCGCGAACCTCCGCAGGGACCGTTGAGCAATCCCTTGGCGCAGCGGGCTATGGGACAGATGCCGGCCGTGTAGGTCAGCAGGCAATCCCCGCAGCCTACGCACTTCTCGCGCCAGACGCCGGCCTCGTCGGCCGCGCCCATGAAGGTGGTGCTCAAAGCGGGAATTATCGGCAGATCCTCGTGGACGTCTGCAAGCGTCTGCACGCCCACCCCGCAGCCCAGCGAGAGGACGGCATCGGTTCCCGGCTCGATCTTCAGGTAGCGCTCGACCAGGTCGCGCTCGCACTGGCGCTCGATCACGGCGACGTCGAGATCAGGCGCCTGACTTGTAAAGTGCTCGGGGTGCGAAAGGTCGCGGGCCAGGTCGTGCGCCTCGGCTTCGCCGCCCGTCCGGCAGACGGTAACGCAACCCCCGCAGGCCAGCAGCAAGACCTTCGAGAAGCCTTCGATCGAGGCGGCAATCTCGTCGAGCGGCTTCAGATCGGCGACAATCATCGGGGCGACTCACTTTCTTCTGCGCTTGCCTGTCCGCCGGGCAGCCCGGCCCGGCCCTGGCGCGCGGCCCGGTGGCGCGGACAGAGAGGCTTGGCCAGCTCGGAAAGTTCTTGTGCGAATGTAGCTTCAAGTTTTTGGGTATGTAGCGGCCGGCCGCAGACCTCGCAACGCACGAGCTTCAAGCTGGTGACCTCGTCCCAGCGATTTTCCAGGATATGCTCGAACTCCACCGCGTCTTCGGGACAAACCCGCAGGCAGGTCGCGCAGCGCGCACAGCGGGCCATATTGTGCAACAATGTGCGGGTATCGCCAACGTCCTTGAAGTCGAGCGCCCGCGCCGGGCAGTTCTGCACACAGGCCAGACAGCCGGTGCACTTATCGTTGACCCGAAAAAACGACGTTTTCATGGATCCCTCACCCATTGAAGTTCACAAGGCTACCGATCCTGTCGGCGGCGTTCTTGGTCTCCGTAGCCAGGCTCGACATCTTCTCGTCGCCGATGCTGGTCGTGAATCCGACCACCCATACGGCCGCCTGCCGGCCGCCCCCCAGGTCGATGGCCGCGGCCACGGCGCGCACGCCCGACAGGTATTCTTCGTCGTCCAGGGCGTAGCCGCGCCGGCGCACTTTGTGCAATTCGTCTGTGTAGCGCGCGGGATCGATCATACTCTGCGCGGTATAGCGGGCCAGGCCGGGTACCTCCAGCAGCGCCTGCACATCGTTCTCGGGCATGCCAGCTAAAAGCGCCTTGCCCGTCGCCCCGGCCAGAAGCGGAATTCTGGTCCCCGGCGGCGCTGAAATTTTCAACTCGTGGGCGGGCTCGGTGACCGCGATGATCGAGACGTGATCGCCCGCGCGCACGCCGAGAAATACCGATTCGCGGGATTCCTCCATCAACCGCTGCATGATCGGGCGCGCCGCATCGGCCAGATCGACCACCGGCGATACCGCCCGCCCGAGTTCGAAAAGTGTCGTCCCCAGCGTGTAGCGCTTGGTTTGTCCGTCGCGGCACAAAGCCCCGGCATCGAGAAGCGCGGCCGTAATTCCGTGCACCGTGCTCTTGCTGATTTCCAGATCGCGTGAGAGATCGCTGATGCTCAACCCGCGCTCGCGGTGCGAGACCAGGTCGAGTACACGAAATGCCTTGGCTATGATTGGTGCCCGGTACATGTCACTCTTCTGTTCGCCATAATGAACACTTGGCATTTTCATTTTGCACCAGCACACCCTTTCTGTCAACAAGAAAAGGCCGCCACGTCAGGAAAGACACCGTGTCGTAATGCTTTTTTGTTGACAGCGGGTCCAAGCGTGTTATCCTTGGATGCTGATTGTTGTTCGCTATAGTAGTCCTTACGCCCTTTGTAACTTCTTGGGAGAAAACAATGGCCATAGACGATCATCAGCCGTCGACTGCCGAGAGCCTGCGCAAGACGCGCACCTACGGCAAGTTCAGGTGCCACAACCCGAGTTGCATGGGCAGGCTCCAGCCCGAGGCCGGCCAGAAACAGGTCAAGTGCCCCGAGTGCGGCATGGAATACCGCGTCCACTGGATCCGGCCCGACTTTCCCAGGATCCGCGGCCCGGTATGGGAGGCGAACCGCAAACTGGCAGCAGACGCCCTTAAAAAGCTCCAGAAAGAAATGGAGGAAAAATGATATGGCTTTAAAGAGAAAGATAGCCTACATCGACCTTTCGAGCGGTGAGATAGAAGTCAAGCCCATCCCGCTTGAGATACGCAAGAAGTTCCTGGGAGGCCGCGGGCTCGATGCCTACTTGCTCTACAATCACACAAAGCAAGGCACCGACCCGCTGAGCCCCGACAACGTTTTACTCATAAGCGGCGGCATCCTGACCGCAACCTGCGCCTCGGCCACCGCCCGTACACACATCATGGCCAAGTCACCGCTGACGGGCCTCATAGGAAGCTCCAACATGGGCGGCTTCTTCGCCCCCGAACTGGCATGGGCCGGCTTCCACCACCTGGTGATCAAGGGCCGCGCCGAAAAACCGATCTACCTCTTCATCCACGACGGTGAGATCGAGATCCGCGACGCGGCCTATCTTTGGGGCAAGACCACCACCGAGACGCAGTGGGCGATCCGTCAGGAACTCGGGGACGATGAGATAAAGAGCATGGTAATCGGCCAGGCCGGGGAAAACCTGGTGCGCTTCGCCAACGTCATGACCGGCATCAAGAACTCCGGCGGGCGCACCGGCATGGGCTGCGTCATGGGTTCGAAAAACCTCAAGGCGGTGGCCGTCCGCGGAACCCAAGACATAGCCATCGCCCATCCGATCGAGGCCCTCGAATACAACAAGCGCTTTATCGAGCAAATCACGTCATCAAAGGTCAACCAGACCCAGGGCACCCTCGGGACGCCTTTCATCTGGGGGGCGACCAACTCATGGGGCGGCATCAGGACACGCAACTTCCAGTACAACCAGTGCGAGGACGCCGACGACATCGAGCCCGAGCGGATCGACGAGATCGCGACGGAGACCATAGGCCCGTACCACATGACCGGCTGCTTCGGCTGTCAGGTCCACTGCCGGGCGCAGTACAAGATCCCCTCCGGCCCCTACGCCGGAAAATACGACGAGGGGCCCGAATACACTTCGCAGGGAGCCTTCGGCGGCGAGCCGGATTGCAAAAGCGCCGTTACCGTACTGACCGGCAACCACTTGGTCAACCAGTACGGCGTGGACAACCTGGAGATCGGCAGCATCATCTCCTGGGCCATGGAGCTTTATGAACTGGGCATCCTGACGACCGAGCAAACCGACGGGCTCGATTTGCGCTTCGGCAACGACGAGGCGCTACTCGAGATGGTGCATCGCATCTGCAACAGGAAAGGCTGGCTGGGCGACACCTTGGCCGACGGTGGTATCCCGGCCGCAAAAAAAATAGGCAAGAAGTCTTTCGACTACCTGATCCAGGTCAAGGGCATGAGCAATCTGCACTCCGACGAACGGGCCACCCCGGCCTTGGCCTTGAACGTTGCCACCGCCTCGCGCGGATCGGATCACCTGCGCAGCCGGCCGGCGATCGACCTGTATCACCTGCCCGAAAAGGTGTTGCGTAAGATCTACTCCAGCCCGGTACCCTACGACGGGCCGCTCAGCTCGGAGCACACTTCGTACGAGGGCAAGGCCTGGGAGGTCTTCTGGCAGGAGAACTGTTACATGGCCGTCGACTGCCTGGGTATCTGCAAGTATCACACGGTCTTTTTGGGGCCCACCCTGCCGAGCTTCGAAGACTGGCCCAAGGTGATCTACTACAACACCGGACTCGAAATGAGCCCGACCGACATCTGGGACGTGGCCGAGCGCTGTAATATGATCGAGCGCCTGTTCAACCTGCGCGAGGGACTCAGCCGCGAGGATCTCGAGAAGGGCGACACGCTCAATCATCGCTATTTCGACGAGCCCTGTCTGCGCGGCGCGCCCGAGGTGATCGGCGCCAAGATCGACCGTGACAAGTTCAAGCAGATGATCGACGAGTTTTACACCCACAAGGGTCTCGACGACAAGGGCCTCCCTCGAACCGAAACGCTTACGCGCCTCGGCCTGCGGAACGAGCCGTCGCGATTGCTGTGATCGCCCAAGGAGGTTCGCCATGCAAACAGGCGACAAGGTACTGCGGATCGACTATGAAAAATGCACCGGCTGCCGGCTGTGCGAGCTGGTCTGCTCGGTCAAGCACGATCACGTCTCCAACCCCGAGCGCAGCCGCATCCGGGTCATCAAGTGGGAGGCCGAGGGCGTCTATATACCGATGACCTGCCAGCAGTGCGAGGACGCTCCCTGCGTCAACGCCTGCCCGGCCAAGGCCCTGACCCGCAACCAGGAGATGGGACGGGTCGAGATCGATTACGATGTCTGTATCGGCTGCCGCACCTGCGTATCGGTCTGTCCCTTCGGCGCCATGAATTTCGTGGCCGCCGATCGCCGGGTGATCAAGTGCGATCTTTGCGACGGCGATCCCCAGTGCGTGCGCTTCTGCGAAGTGGAAGCTATCACATTCGTCCCGGCCGGCGAGGTCAGCCACGACAAAAAACGCCAGGCGGCTCTCCGCCTGCAACAAGCCGAGCGAAAGGCGACGGCCCTGCTGGCAGAGGCCTGACAAGGCAGCGCCCGTCGAATTCCCGCGCGCTGCGCTCCCGCCATTGTCCAGATTGACACTGCCCCTGCCTGGTGCTAGATTCACTTTGATATTTTCCAGTACTTACAATCGCGAGGAGGATGACATGCGTGTACGGGCTCTTTACGGTGTTTTTCTTTCGGCGCTCGGCCTGTTGGCTATGCTGGCCGGGTCGGCCGGGGCGGCGGACAAGGATGCCAAGTATTTCCAGCAGCAGTTCAACCGCTTCAGCAAGGTGATCGCCGATCTCAAGGAGGCCGACGTCACCCAGGGGACCGCCGGCGACATCGAGTTGATCCGCACCTGGATCGGGCAGGCCCAGGCCTTTTTGGCCAACGATCGCATCAACGACATCGAGCCGATCATAAAAAAGATCGAGGCCCAGGCCGAGTACGTGCGCGCCAAGATAAACCGTCTGGCGGCCGAGGATGAAGCCGAGGAAGCCGAGACCCTGGCCAAGAACAGCGAAGAGAAGGCCAACCGGGCTAAACAAGCCGCGGACGAGTCCGAAAAGAAAATGAAGGCGCTCGAGGCCAAGGGTCTCTAGGGAGGACAAGCCATGAAGAATTTCTCAATTTCCACGTTGGCCTTGCTGGCTGTCTGTACCCTGTGTTTTTGCGGCCCCGGCCCTCGCCCGGCCGAGTTGGTCAAGGCCGACAGGCTGGTGCTCAACAAGTCGTATGTCACGCAGGCGGCCAAGGCGGCCCCGCAGGTGTTCAAGCTCAGCCAGCGCTACTATAAGCTGGCCGAAGAGGCTTTCGACGACGGTGAGCAGGACGACTGCATCTACTACTCGACCATGGCGGCCATCAAGTTCTCCACAGCCATGGAGCAAGCGCGGCGCCTGGCGGCCGAAGATCGCAACGCCCAAGCCAAGCAGCGCAACGCCATTGCCGAGAAGGTCACGGCCGACCAAGAGGCCCGCCGGGCCGACGCCGAGAAGCGTTCCAGGCGCATGGAAGAGATCCTGGTGCTGAAGTCCAAGCTGGATGCCGAGAAAACCAATTCCAAGCGCGACAAGGCGCGTATCGCCGCCGAGCTGAAAAAGGCCCAGGCCGAGGCCAAGGCCAAGCTCGAGGCCGAACAGAAGGCCGCCGCCGAGCGCCTGGCTGCCGAGCAGGCCCGGGCCGAGGAGTTGAAGAAGGAGAAAGAGGTCCAGGAAGTGCTGGCCAAGGCGTCTTCGAAAATCCAGATGGCCGAGGCCCTGGACGCCAATAAGTACGATCCGGCCAATCTCGGCGCAGCCAAGACCTTCGTCGAGCAGTCGAACAGGGCGCTCGGGGAGAAACGCTTTGCAAACGCGCTCGATCTGGCCAAGATGGCCGTCACCAAGATAGACATTGCCACCGCCAAGGCCCAGGCGGAATATGCCAAGAGCAAGAAAGAGACCGAGTTGCTGAAAGAACGCGAGAATCTGTTCAAGGAGGCCAACGGCATCGGCAGCATCGAGGTCAAGACCGAGAAGCGCGGCGTGGTGATGACCCTGCACGACATGTTCGCCCCGGGCAAGGCCCTGGTTCTGCCGGAGCGCACCTATCTGCTGGAAAAGATCGCAGTGCTTGCCAAGAAGTACACGGACTATCCGGTGGTGGTCGAGGGCTACACCGACTCGCGCGGCCGCGAAACCAACAACATGGCCCTTTCCCAGAGCCGCGCCCAGTCGGTGCTCGACTACCTGGTGCAGCAGCAGAAGCTGGGGTTCAACCGCGTCAAGTCGTCCGGCTACGGCGAGGCGCGTCCCATAGCAGACAACTCACGGGCCGAAGGCCGCGCCCAGAACCGCCGTGTCGAGGTGATTTTCTTGTTCAGATAGGAGCTGTTTCAGCGATAAATGCTCTTTCGATGGCCGACCTTGAGGATTATGATCAACACGCTTTTTTCATCCAGGCTATAGATGACCCTGTACTTTCCGACGCGGATTCTGTAGACGTCATCGAATCCCCTCAACTTGCGACGGCCGCGAGGCCTTTGGTTCGTGGCCAGGTCTTCAATAGCCGTCATAATGCGTGTCAGTGTTTCTCGACCGATCTTGCGTAGTTGTCTTTCAGCAGTCGCCGAGATCTCGATCTTATAAGAGGCCATCGCGCTTGAGATCTTTCAGCACGTCGGCCAGCGGGCGGGTCGGTTCGCGGCGGATATTCTGAATCTCTTCGATGTCTTCCAGTTCTTCCAGCTTGTCCAAAAGCGCCTCTTCGATGAAACGATTCATCTTGAGACCCCTGGAGACACAGATCTTCTCGATCGCTATCTTGATGCGCCCGTCGATACGAGTTGCAAGCTGAACTTGACCCATCGAACCACCTCCAACAGTGCTTGTTACCTTCTTCCTTCCAATTAATGATATCATTTGCTAGCAACCCGGTCAATCACGAACTCTCCGGCCGTCAGCCGGCCCACCCGGGATCTCCCACCCCTGCAAGTTGCCGGTCCCCGCCGACAAAGGGTAACGGAG
>CAZXHT010000060.1:0-37368 GCA_964640665.1 uncultured Myxococcales bacterium | reverse complement strand
TCGCTGTCGTGCGTGCAGCCGCTCGGAGGCAGGCAAACCCCCGAGCCTTGATCGCAAGTCGTGCCGTCCGGGCAATCGGCGTCTGTGCGGCATCCGGTGCGGCACTCGCCGCTGCCGGTTTCACACCACGAGCCCGAGGGACAGTCGGAGTCCGAAAGACAGCCCGAGGCGGTCGTGCGACACACACCGGTTGATCGATCGCAGTACTGGCCCGAGTCGCAGTCGAGATCGTCGAGGCACCAGTTGCCGTGCCGGCAGATCCCGGCCACGGTGTCACAGCGCTGCCCGGCCAGGCAGTCGGCGTTCGATTCGCAGGCCAGCCCGGAGGCCGAGCAGCTGAAGGTTGTCAAATTACATACCTGCTCGGGGGGACAGTCAATGTCCGACTGGCATTCGACCGCCTTGCAGATCTGATCGGCGGGATCGCAGTAGCTTCCCGACGGGCAATCCTGGTTGGTTGTGCAGGGAACAAACTCGGGCAGGCAGTCGCCGGCCAGCACGTGGCAGACGTAGCCATCGGGGCAATCGGCGTCCGAGGTGCAGTTGGGGAGGTTCGAACAGATGCCCCCGCGGCAACGCTCTCCGCTGCGGCACTCGGCGTCGATCTCGCACACCAGCGGACGCCCGTCATCGGGCTCGCAGCGGCCGTCGATGCAGATCATGTCGATCGGGAAACAAGTCGCGTTCTGATTGCAGGGGATGTATTCCTCCCGGCAATCGCTGGAGCACAATGCCGAGATAAGAAAAAGGCATGTGAGTGAATACCGCATTTACCAATAATAGAACAAAACAAGGGACATGAAAAGAAGACGCAATTACAGAAGGCGGCAGATGGCGCCGGGTATCATTGCCCGGTTGTTTTCCTCGATGCACTCTGTGCGCTGGTCGTCGTAGTCGGTAACGACAATAACGTCGTGCGGCACGTCCGAGGGAGCATCTATCCAGTCACAGGATATCATTTCGCACTGGCCGGGCTGCAGGTCGGATGCGGTCTGGCTGCTGCAGGCCAAGGACGCCCCCTGGTCGGGGTCGCCGTCGAAGAATCCGACAGACACGCCGGCAGCGATGGGATTGGTGCCGCGGTTGCATACCCGCACGCTCAAGGTCAGCACCCCGCCCGGGCAGTCGGAAGAGAAAACTCCCTGTCCGGCGGTAGTGTCGGGCGAGTACTCGGGATGCAGGTCGCCCTGTACGTTCTGGCGGAAGTTGTTCAATCCCGGCACCCGCCAGTTGAGTTGGGCCTGTGATGTGCGAGGCACGGTGCCGTCCTCGTTGATATTGGTTACGGCGTAGGCATGCTGGTTCCAGATGGTGCGAGATCCGACCCAGCGATCGAGCGTGTCGCGGTAGACGCGCACCCCGTGAACGCTGCCCAGCCATTCGGCCCGGCAGGTGTTTCCCGAGCCGGGGGCACCGGCGGGCGGCGGGGCGCAGATGAACCCCACGCCTCCGCACTCGGCGTCGGACGAGCAGCGGCACAGCCCGGCGTCGCAACTGCCGCTTGTGCAATCGGCTGCTTCGTTGCAGGGCATTCCGGCGAAGAGCGGGTCCATCGGGTTGCCGGCGGGGCTTGTTTCGTAGGGCAGCCCGCCCATCCCGCCGCTCATGTCCGGAGATGTGCCGCAGCTTTCATTAGACGGCACAACCAACTCGGCGGCGAAATCTCCGTCGGTGTCGGCCACGATGGGATTCTCGTTCCAGGTGCACGAGGATCGCCACTGGGAAAAAAGCACCCGGCCGCTGGAGCCGTCGTAGACGCGCACGAAGCACTCGTCGGCATAGACCGCTTCCACGGAGCCGTTGCCCTCGAAATCGAACAGCGAAGAACCGGTGATGTTCGACGAGTGATCCTGTGAAGGCTGGGTCCAGAGTATTCCGTCCAAGCGGCCGCTGGGGCAGAAAACAGGATCGGCGGCACCCGCACAGTCCGGGTCGAAGACGGTGTATGAGTCGGAGCCGGCCGCGGCCAACTCGGCCCGGCCGTCGCCGTCGAAGTCGCCGATGGTCGGCGGGCCGCCACCGCTGGATGAAGGCAGGTTGAGCGGCCCGAACACGGTTCTGCCGCCGATGGTGTCGATGCGAACTTGGCCGCTTGCCACCACGGCGATCTCGGCGATGCCGTCGAGGGTTGTGCGATCGTCCGCGGCCGGGTCCGAGGTATAGCCGCCGAAGTCGGCAACGGCCGTATAGCCGGTGGCGGCACCGCTCCACTCGGCAACCCAAAGCTTGCCGGCCGGGTCGAACTCCCAGAGCGCCGACCCGCCGGCCAACTCGACAGTGCCGTCGCCGTCGAGATCGGCAACGGCCGGAAAGCCGATGCGCCACAATACCGAAAGGCCCAGGCTGGAATCGATCAACAGACCGTTCGAGTCGTATACAAGGCCGCCGGAGAGAACTTCGGGCAGGCCGTCGTCGTCAAGGTCGGCAATCGACGGTCCTCCCCAGCCGGTGGCGCCCTCGGCAAAGGTCACCGGGGTGCCGTTCGAGTCGTGGCCGGTCCACAGGGTCTGGAAGGATCCCGCGGAGACATCGTAGCGATAGGCGAGAACTCCGCCCGTGTTCAGGTGGACTACGATCTCGGGGCGTCCGTCTCCATCAAGGTCGGCCGCCGCCGGCGGGTTGCAGCCGTTGAGATAAGGTCCCAGCGAGAACTGGGTCTGGCAGTCGGACCCGTCGATTATCCGTAGAACACCGTCCAGCGTGGTCATTACCCCGGAGTCTCCGTCCAGGCCGTCGTAGGAGTTGAAGACGATCGAAGGCCTGATGGTGGCCGGATCGTCGTCCAGGTCGAGGTCGACCACGATCGGGGTGCCCAGAACCTGGAGATGGCTGGGGTAGGTGTCACCTGCCGGCGGTCCCTGCCACTCGCATTGAAGCGAGGGCTGAAAAAGGCCGGCCACGATCAGGCGGGTACAGTCGGGGTTGGTATCCGGGCGCGGGCCGATCCCGTAGGGGATGCATTCTCCGTCCTGGCAGTAAGAATCTTCCTGGCAATCGGCATCGGAGAGACAGCCTCCCTGATCGTCTACGCAGTTATCGAACAAGCAAATCTGTCCCTGGGCGCAGCAGGCACCGGCGCAGTCGATGCCGCTGTCGGCGATGCCGTCGCAGTCGTTATCCAGCCCGTCGCAGGTCGAGTCGGGAAACTGGTATTCGGGCGGGTAGGGGCACTGCCAGGCGCCGTCTTGGCAGGTTGCCTCGGTTCCCCGGCAGACTCCAAGTTGCAGGCAATAGCCGGGGTTGGCCGTGTCCTCGTCGGTTACACCGTCGCAGTCTTCGTCCAGCCCGTCGCAGCTTTCCGAGTCTTCGGGCAAGACCTGGCCCAGGCACTCTCCCCAAGTGTTATCGCCGCGGCAAATGGTGTGTCCGTCCCGGCAGATGCCGACTCCCCGGCTTTCGTCGGGACCGTCGTAGCAGGAAGTCTTGCTGCCGGGCGTGCAGCCGCAATCGGACTCGTCGGTCTCGCCATCGCAGTCGTTGTCCTTGCCGTCCGAGCACTTTTCCTCGGCAGCAGGATTGATAGACTTGTCAGTGTCGTCGCAGTCGGGCCCGTCTGGGCAATCCCGGCCGTAACCGTCACCGTCTTCGTCAAGGCACTTATCTCCGCCGTCGGTGCCGCCGTCCGTCGATTGCGCCGGCCTGCAGAAACCGTCCTGGCAGCGCTCGCCCTGGTCGCACTGGTCGTCTGTTTGGCAGGGTGTTTGGCAAACTCCCGAGACGCACTGCAAGCCGGCGGGACAATCGGTACTGGTGACACAGGCATACCGGCAAAATCCATCTATACAAGACTGGTTCGCGGGACATTCGTCGTCGCCGTTGCACGGCACCGGGCCCTGTATTTTTTCAGTGGAACAGGCCAGGCACAATGATACGAAAAGAAATCCGACCAGCAGGCGAAGCGAAGCACTCATGGGCAACTCCTTGAGAAACGTCAGGTTCATAGCCCTATGCTACGCTGTAAGGGCGGCGGAGACAACCCGGGATTCTCTGTGTCTAGAAAACCTTTCCCACTAGTCTCCGGCCGGGGAGTTGGACGGGTAGAATTCGATTTCCAGCGACTCTCCCGCCCCGGGTGTGACGTGTCTTGACTCGTCCTGGTACCCTTTGCAGCGCGCAGTTACCTGGTGTTCCATGCCCGAGGGAACCATGACGTTTCTCAAGGGTGTCTTGCCGTTCAACTCGACCTTGTCGACCATGACCGTGCAGCCCTTCGGGTCGGTCTTGATCGACAGGATAGACATGGCAGTCTTCTTGGGCTTGGCGAGCTTTGCCAATTCGGCCTGTGCTTCTTCTTCTGAGATCGGTTTGACTATCGGTTTGCCGGTCACCAGGGCCGATGCCGCTTTTCCGCTCTCGTCGGCTTCATTGCCGGATTTGTTGCCGCCCGAAAATGCGGCAATCAGGATGATCAGGAGCAAGACGGCCGCAGCGCCGATAATGAACGGTCGATATTTCATGAATAAATGCAAATATGACCGGCTGAACTTCAAGAACGGCTCGAAGGGGGGCGGGGTGAGCTCCGCGCCTTTTTGACCGGGCTCGGGCTCCGGTGCAGGCGAACTTGTCGCCGCTGGATCTTGCCTTTCGGTCAAGGCTGGCGGCCGGTCGATCTGGCGCAGGGTGATTGGCTCAATATTTTCGGACGTCTCTGGTGCGGCGGCGGCGGGGCTGTCGGGTTCGATTGGTTGCTTGTCGGGCAGATCGGTGGATGTCGACGGCAACAGAATCTGCGGATCGACGGGTGCCTCTGCCGACGCCTCGATTTGTTCAAGCATGTTCTTTTTCAAGCGGATGCGATCGGCCAGTACATTCGCGACCAGTTTGCGGATCTGCTCAATGCCGGTTTCCACACCTTGAATCTGCATCCAGCCGCGCAGTCCGGCGGCAAGTGCGCCCGCGTTCTCGAAGCGCGCAGCGGGGTCTTTCTGCAGGCAGCGATTCACCAGCGTTTCGAGTTCGGGATCCACGTCGCGCCGGTAATCGCCCAGGGCCGGCACTTCACAATTCATGACGGCCCGCCGGGTATCGAGATCACTCTCGCGCTTGAAAAGATGCCGACCGGCAAGCATTTCCCAGAGCACAACGCCCGCTGAAAAGATGTCGGTCGCCGGCCCGACCGGCTGGCCCATGCACTGTTCCGGAGACATGTAGCAGTTGAGCCGGCTGGGGTGAGGCTGGCTGGCCAGGGTGCCGATGTCGAAGTTTATCAGTTTGACCCGGCCATCGATCAGCACCACGATATTGCGCAAGTTGATGTTGCCGTGAACCAGGCCGGCCGTGTCGGGCATGGCGTGGGCGTAAGCCAGGCCGTCCGCGGCCTGCGCCGCAATCCCGGCCGCCAGTGCCGCGGGCATGCCCGCCACGATTTCGGCCACTTTTACAAGCAGGAAGCCCAGACCTTCGCCGGCCAGGTACTCGATCACGGTGAAAACGGCTCCCTTCGATTTACCTATCTCCTGAACAGTGACCAGGTTGGGGTGATCGAACCGGGAGGCGATCTTGGCCTCGGCCAAGAAGCTTTCCAGTGCTTGTGGATCACGGGCCTGATGCGGAAGCATTTCCCTGAGGACAATGAACCGCTCGGGTCCGGACAGATCCAGCCTGGTTGCCAGGTGGATCGCGGTCATGCTGCCCCTGGAAAGTTGGGCCAGTAGTTGGTATTTCCCCTTCTGCCCCTGTAGCTTGCGTCGACTCATGATCAAGGTAAGTGGGGCGCTAGAAAGTCTTTCCCAGCAAGCGATCGATGTTGTGAAGCAAGATGTCGTTGGCGAAAGGCTTGAGGACATACTCGTCCGCCCCCATTTCGAAGCCCTTCTGAGCATCCTCCAGTTCGGGAAAGGCCGCGGTCAACATGATTATGGGGATCTCCCGTGTCGCCTGATCAGACTTCAGGCGCCGGCAGACCTCGAATCCATCCATCCGGGGCAGATGCAGGTCGAGAATGATCAGGTCGGGCTTTTTCAGCAACGCTAACCCCAAACCGATCTCACCGTCCTTGGCCAGAGTTACCTCGTACCCCCGCCCGGTCAGGATCTTCTCGAGCAGCTTGCGTAAGTCCGGATCGTCGTCGACTACCAGGATATTAGCCATCGCAACCAACCAGATATTCAATTTCGACTACTGTGTTTTACAGTACTACATAAGGCATTAGAGCTTGTCAAGGGTGGACTAAACGAAATCTCTCTTCGGAAAAATTAGCCAAGGTTGACAGCCTGACACAAGCGTGCAACCTTCTGCTTCCGAGATGATGCAGCTTCCGAATTGAGACAATGGAGATCGAGAAAAAGATTGAGGCGCCGGGAGTTGCTTACCTGGCGGCCACGCTGCACCGACCTGATCGGCCGACCGAAGGCGGCGTTGTCGTCTGTCACGGAATGCTTTCCAGCAGGGCAAGCCAGAAGCATACCAGCATCGCCCGTGGTTTGTGTGCGCGGGGTTATCTTGCCCTGCGCTTCGATTTTTCGGGGCGCGGCGAGAGCCCGGGCGACCTGATCGGGTTGACCTTCACCCGCCAACTGGGCGAGTGCCTGGCCGCCGTCGAGGTGCTGCGCCGGGAGGGAGCGCGGCGGGTGGCGCTGGTTGGTTCGAGCATGGGCGGTGCGGTGGCCATCATGGCGGCCGCGCTCGGGGGCGTGGCCGTCATGGCGACCATGGCCGCCGTGGGTCATACCGATCTGTTGCCCGAGCGGGCGGTCGGACCAAAAGGTGTCGCACTATGGAAGCGCAAGGGCAGCATCCTGCTCGACCGCCAGAGAGTGGGCTACGCCTGGGTCGAAGACGCGCGTAAAATCGACCTTATTTCTGAAGCCGCCAAGATCGATTGCCCGTGGTTGATAATGCACGGCGAGTGTGACGATGTGGTTCCGACGAGCGACGGCGACGACCTGCGGGCGGCCTCCCGCCGAGGGGCCGAACTGGAAATTGTGCCGGGCGCGGATCACCGCTTTTCCGACGACAATCATCGCGACTATGTGACCGGCAGGATCGTCGATTTCATCGCCGGGAACCTTTCCCGATGAAAAGAGGGCAAGATGAGCGATAGTGAAAAACTTCCCCCGACTTTCGGGCTCAAGGACGTCTTTACCGGCATCAACCTGGTGGGCGGAGTGCTGGCGATTGTCTTCTGCATCCAGGGACGCATTGACTACGCGGCCTACGCATTTCTGCTGGGTTACGTCTGCGGAGATTCTCTCGACGGTTTCGTGGCCCGTCTGACCAACAGCAGCAACAAGTTCGGCGGCGAGTTCGATTCGATAAGCGATCACGTGGCCCAGTGTGTTGCTCCGGCCGCGATCATCTTCACCTCTTACCGCGAGATGAACCCCTACCTGGCGGGCGCGCTGGCGGCAATGCTGATCATCGCGGGCTCGATCCGCCACGCCCGCGCCGCCACCGTGGCGGTCAACTTCCCCGGTGCCTACATGGGCTTGCCGCGGACCATTTCGTCGTTCTTGATCATTTCCTACCTCAGTTCCGGGTTGCTGGTTCATGTCCCCGGAGGCCGCTGGATAGGCGTCGTGATGATCGTGCTTTTTTCAGCAGCCAACCTGCTGCCGCTGCCCTTCCGCACCCACAAGAGCGGGCAGAAACTCTTCGAGAAGATGCTGGCGGCGGGGTTTTTCTCGATGACCATACTGTCCCTGGTGTTCATCAGGTTCTACACCTTTGACATTGTCTTCGCCTGGATCCTGATCTACTCCCTCTTTTCTTCCATGGCGCTCGAGCCGCATGAACGACGGGCCTTTTTCGCAAGGGCCCGCGAGTGGTCTTACGAGGTCCGTCGGGCAAGGTGATTTGAAAAGTCGTTTCCTGGACGGCGCTTGTGATTATGCTACACTGGGAAAACGGGAGAGGGTGCGTTGGAACTGGTCGAGAACATCAAGGTACTGAAGGTATTTCATGAGGCTACCGGCTCAGACAGAGGCGGCGAGGTCTTGCTGCGCTGCGGCGACGACACCGCCCGGGTCTTCTTCGTCGGCGGCAAGATCGCCTGGGCCACGGTCTCTACCAACAAACGCACCTTCACCGAGTACTTGATCGAGAAATCCGCTCTCAAGAAGGACGAGGTCCAGGAGGTCTTCGAGGAGTGCAAACGAACAGGCAAGAACTTTGGTGAGACCATCGTCGAGTGGGAGCTGCTGAACGAACAAAGCCTGCGCAATCTCTTGCTCAAGCACCTCTCCGAGTGCCTGCTCGAGGTTTTCTCATGGCCTTCGGTCGAGAGCATGTTCATGCCGGAAGACCGGCCCTACAAGGGCAGCCTGACGTTCGACCTGGCCGAGCTGCTCGAAAGCGTCATGCAGCTGGACGCCGAGGGCAAGTTGCCGTTTTCGGGTCACGCCATGGGCGAGATCCTCGACGAGTTGGGCGCCGGCGGGCAGGTTCAACCAGAAGAGGAAACGGCAACGACCGAGACCGTCGAAGAAGCTTCTGAGAAGCAATGGGGAAAAGAGCCGACCCAGCCGTTTGTGCCCGCGTTTCCCGAGAGGGACAAGCAAGAAGATCCGCTGCCTGAACACGAGGCCGAACCAGCCGAGCCGCCTGTCCGTCGCGGCAAGGGAAAGTTCGTTTTGCTCATAGTTTTACTGATCGCGGTGGGAGCGGCCGCCTATTTATTGAGCGATCGCTTTTTCGGAAACAAGACCGCTGGGTCTGAGGAACCGCAGACAAGGCCGGTAGCGGTAGCCGGGCAAGCGGATGCTGATGCGGGAGTGAAATCCGCTGATGCGGGAGTGAAATCCGCTGATGCGGGTGTGTCGGCCGCTGATGACGCCGGCACGCTGTCCGCTGCTGACGCCGGTGTATCGGACGCTGAGGATGCCGGCAAACTGGATGGAACGGCGGACGTTTTAGCTCCCGCGGAAAAAACAGGCAGCATCAAGGTACTGAGCAAACCGAAACGCGCCAGTGTCTATCTCGACGGGATTTACACAGGGCGCAAGACCCCCTGCACGCTGCGCGGCGTTCAGGCAGGCAGCCAGCACGTAGTCATGGTGGTGAAGAAGGGCAGGCGTGAGGCGCACCTGCGACTCGGGATTGACGAAGATCGGCAAAGCATCGCCAGGCTGGTGCTGAAAAGATCCTCAAAACACCCTCAGGGCCGTGTGCCAGTAAAGATCGAGTCGGATCCCCCCGGCGCCGCGGTCTATGTAAACGGCGGCAAGGTAAAAAAAGCCACTCCGACGGTCATTAAGCTGAAAGCCGGACGCGATACGAAGCTTCAGATACGCAAGGATGAACTCGAGTGGACACGCACCGTGCGCCCCGTTCCCGGCGAAATAATCACAATCAGCGCTAAATTGAAGTAAGGTCTTTTTCAGGCATCGCTATCGGCTCTCCGGGCAATGGGGGGCTTGCCGAGTAGACCTGGTCGACGCGGATGCGGCCCAGTTTTCCGGCCGGGGTCCTGCTGATTCCCTCGAAGACGCCCTTTACCTGGTAGGCCACGGGATCCATGGTGATCACGGCGGCGGCAACCTGTGCGCCCGGCTTCAACGCCCGCAGGTTCTTGCGATACAGTCGTGTGCCGAAGAGCATCAAGTTCGACCCGTCAGGCACGAGCGAGAAGACCGGCACGATCTCGGGATAACCGTCCCGGCCTTGGAAGGCCAGAACCTTTAAAGCCTGGCTGCGGGCGAACTTCTCGGCCACCCGCGGCGGCAAGCCTGACTTTCGTCGACTGCGGGCGATGGTTCTCATGGCCAGCACCGGAAGCAATTCGGAGGCGACGTTCAATTTGGAGAGTTTGCGCGAACCAGTGACAGCCACCAGGTTGAAAACGGCCGCCCGGCGCACGCCTATGTAGGCATTGTAGCGAAACATGTCCTTGCTGTTGAGATGGTCGAGGTATGGACCGTCTTCGGCGAAGCTTTGAAAATCGGCCCTGAGAGTCCAGACGGACAGATCTTCCGTCATCACGCAGGCCGCGACTCGATGATCGCACTCGAGGTTCGCGCGCGTCTTGTGGATCAGAAACTCCGCAAAAACCAGTTTTCCGCCCCCGACCGTATCGAGCGAGATGATCGGCACTACGTTGGGATTGCCCAGCGAATCGAGCGTGGCTAAAAACTTCGGCACCATCTCCCCGTGCAAGGCCGTGGTCAGCGCCGGGGAAAGATCTTTTTGCGCGGGAAGGCCGTTCATCCATCTGCTCCCTTCATGGGCTCACTTCCGGGCTCACGAGTTGGTCCCGACCAACTGACCGACTCGATCCCCTCGCGGCGTACGATCTCGGTAAGTCTTTCCATGACGGCGCTGTCGAGCAGCGGGACGCCGGCCAGCGAGAAGTTCCGATCGAGCATTGTGTATTTCGATTCGCACATGTTCGAAAATGCCAGCAGCTCGAAGCGATCGAGAGTGGGCACGTGATCCCTGACATGCCTGGCGATGGCTACGATGTTGTCCTCGTCGTCAGTGTGCCCGGGGATGACGGGCGTGCGCACCCAGACCGGGATGCCCTTTTTAGCGACCCTTTCCAGGTTGGCAAGCACCAGATCCACGGGGCCGCCGACCAGCTCGCGATGCCTGGTTGGATCCATGACCTTCAGGTCGAAAAGAACGAGATCCACCCAGTTCAGCAGCGGGCCGAACCATTCGAGGCGGGTAACCCCGCAGGTATCCAGAGCCACGTGCAACTTCTCGGCGCGACACAGTCTCAGAAACTGGTTCACGAAAGTAAGGTGCATCAGCGGCTCGCCTCCCGAGAGGGTCACCCCACCGCCCGAAGACTCGTAGAAGGCGCGGTCCCTGAGAACTTCGGCAAGCAATTCTTCCGGCGAGTAATCATTGCCGATTCTTTGCAACGAGTTCGTTGGACAGGCCGCGACACACTCATAACAGGTCTCGCACACAGTCCGGTTGATATGCACCTGCCCGTCCGTCAAGTCGATTGCTGAATTTGGACAGGCGGCCCGGCAATCGCCGCAGCCAATGCAGGTGGCGGCCGTCCAGGCCAACTCGGGTTGCGGGCGCATGCCTTCCGGGTTGTGGCACCAGGGACAACTGAGCGGGCAACCTTTGAAGAACAGGGTAGTGCGGATACCGGGGCCGTCCTCGGTGGAGAAGCGCTGGATGTTGAAGAGCGTGCCTTTTTCCCCGGGCATGACGGCCTGCCTCAGACCGCGTGGCACAGGCGTGAGATGATCTCGTCCTGAATCTCGCGTCCCAGCGTGACGAAATAGGCGTTATAGCCCGTCACCCGGACGAGCAGGTTGCCGTATTCGCAAGGTTCGCGCTGTGCCCGGCGCAGCGTCTCGGAGTCGATGATGTTCACCTGCAGGGCGGTCCCGCCTTGTTCGGCATAAGCGCGCAGGAAAGCGGCCAGCTTGTCGATGTGCTCGTCGTCGCGCACCAGCGACGGTGACAACGTGATGGTATGGCTGTCGCCGTTGGGAGCGCTTTCGAGGCCCAGGCCGGCTACCGAGCGGGCGTTGGCGGTCGGTCCCAGGCGGTCGCGGCCGGTAACAGGGCAGGTGCCGTTCGATAGATAGGTGCCCCGCTTGCGGCCGTCGGGGGTAGCCGCCGTTTTGGGAGCATAAGAGACCCAGTAGTTCCAGGAAAGGTAACCGCCGCGGTAGCGTCTGCCGGTGGCGGGCGAGGTCTTTTCCACTACCTTGGTGGTCCAGAAAGTGGAGACTTGCCTGGCCAGTTCGTCGGCGCGCTGATCGTCGTTGCCGTACCTCGGTGCCTTGTTGGCAAGCAGCAGCCTCAATTTCTCGTGTCCCTCGAAATTTGCAGCGATAGCTTCGAGCAACTCGGTCAACTCGACGCGCCGCTCCTCGTAGACCAGGTGCTTTACCGAAAGCAGCGAGTCGACGGTTGTGGCCAAGGCCACTCCTTCGACGGTGATGAAATTGTAAAGCGCCCCGCCCGAGGTGATGTCCTTGCCCTGCTCTGCACAGCCGCCTACGAGCAGAGAAAGAAAGGGTGTCGGTGCGAAGCCGGCCCTGATGCCGTCCGCCAAATTGTTTACCGCGATGATTCTCTCTAGCTGTGCCGTAAGCTGGACACAAAAGGCCTGGTAGAAGTCATCGAAGCCCGCAAAGCCCACGGAAGAGCCCGTTCGCGGGCCAATCTGCTTGCCGCCGGCGAGTTCACGGCCGTTGAATAACGCCAACTCGACGGCCTTGGCCAGGTTGAAATTGACGTCCACCGTCCCCGAGCGGTCGCAGCCCTGCAGGGTATTCTCCAGGCAGCCCACCGGAGCGTAGTCCCAGAGCCGGTCTTCGGGCAGTCCCTGCCATGCAAGGCCGCGCATCGAGCTCTCATCGAAGTTGAGCAGGAATGGCGAGCCCTGCGAGCGCGCCACCAGCGCGGCCACCCGGTTCATCAGATCGGGCGGCGTATCGGCGTGCAGCCTGATGTTGGGCTTCGGTTCGATCAGGTTGATCTCCTCGATCACCTCCAGCATCAGCCAGGTAAGCTCGTTTGAGGCGTCATGGCCGTCGGCGTCGATGCCGCCCAAGGTGATCAACTGGCCGAAGGACGAGTTGATTCCCTGGTTGTTGCCCACGCGCCCCTGGTAGTCGTAGGCGTAGTTGTGCTTGATCCAGAAGCACTCGAGCAGTTCCTTGGCCCCGTCTCGCGTCAGCCTGCCTGCCTCGATGTCGGCCCGGTAGAAAGGATACAGGTACTGGTCAATGCGCCCGTGTGAAAGTCCCGCACCCGGGTAGCTCTCGGCGGCCATAACCAGCATGTGAGTGAACCACAGGCTCTGCAGCGCCTCGTAAAACGTCCCGGCCGGTTCCCAGGGGACCTTGTCGCATATCTCGGCCAGGCGCTTGAGTTCCGATACCCGCGTTGGGTTTTCTGTCGACTCCGATAGGCGACGAGCCGACTCGGCATAGCGCCCGGCAAAGTTCCTTGCGGCTTTAGCCGTCCTTACAAAAGAGCGGCGTGTAGCGTCGCTTCCGAGTTTTTCAATCTCGGCTACCATGCCACGCATGCCGAGACGCAGCACGCGAGGGTAGTCGGGGATGATGTGCCCGGGCACGGCGCCGCAGTTGCCAACTCCCTGCGCGTCGAGTTCACGCACTTTTTCGAGGAATTCGTTCTCACGGCAATCGTATGACGCGGCCTCTTTCTTTGTCAGGCACAGTGACAAAGCGGTGCTGAACTGCCCGCCGACGATCAGCTCTCCTTCCAGTATTTGCACCGGGAGTTGGCGCTCAATGACTTTTGCAAAGAAAGCCGCCCGACGCTCGATCAGCGGCAGTTCGAAGAAGCCGTCGGGTAGCGGGACGCCTTCCGCGCAGGCGGCCAGGCAATCTTCGAAAGCGACGAGAAAAGGGAACATCTCGGGCACCACGGTCCAGTTGTGGGGACAAAAAACCCGGTCCCAGGCTGTCCCGGTCGTGTATGCCCTGACTTCATTGCGAAAATGATCCCTCTCGCGAAAGGAGAAGTACTCGTCACGCAGGCGCTTGACCCTGTCGCAAAGCCGTTTTTCGGGATTCCAAATCATTGTAAGAACCTATCATTTTTCATTCATAATCCAAACGTAAAATGCTATTGTTCCGGGCATTAGGTGCACACATGCTGCAAACCGCGCAAGGAGAAAACATGGAGATTGACAAGATCCAAGAGGCGCTCAGAGAGGCAGGCCTGGACGGCTGGCTGTTTTACGATTTTCACAACCGCGATCCGATAGCCTACCGCGTGCTGGGGATGGACTTCGGCAAGTTCACCTCACGGCGTTGGTTCTACTTAATCCCGGCCGTCGGCGCTCCGAAGAGGTTGGTACACAGGGTCGAACCGCGCAAGCTCGATTCGTTGCCCGGTGAGATCAAGATGTACCTGAGCTGGAAAGAGCTTCACAAGGCGCTTTCCGATGTGCTCGGTGATGCCAAGCGCATCGCCATGCAGTTCTCGCCGATGGCGGCCATACCCTACGTGTCCACGGTGGTCGGCGGGACAATCGACCTGCTACGCGGTTTGGCCTACGAGGTGGTTTCCTCGGCCGACCTGGTGCAGACCTTCGAGGCGGTCATCGATGAGGACGGCTACCGCTCGCACCTGGAGGCCGGCGAAAAGATGCAGCGCATAAAGGACGGCGCCTTCGAGCGAATCGGTGAGTTCGTGCGCGACGGTAAGGAGCTTACCGAGTACGACCTGCAGCAATGGATGGTCGAGCGCTACGAACAAGAAGGTCTTAATTGTATGGACGAGTTTCCGATTGTCGGCGTAAACGAGCATCCGGCCGATCCGCATTTCGAACCCACCCGGGAAAACTCCCACCTGTTCAAGCCCGGCGACAAGGTGTTGATCGATCTGTGGGCAAAGCTGGCACGGCCGGGATCCATCTTCTACGACATTACCTGGTGCGGGTTCGTCGGCGCGAAGCCGCCCGACAAGTACCGTGAGATCTTCGGCGTCGTCCGCGACGCCCGCAAGGCGGCGGTCGCCTTCGTGCGCGAGAAGTTCAAAAAGGGCGAGCCCTGCCACGGCTACGAGGTGGATGACGCTTGCCGCAAGGTCGTTAGCGACGCCGGCTATGGCGAATATTTCATCCATCGCACCGGGCATTCGATCGGCGAAGTGGTGCACGGCAACGGGGTCAACATTGATAACCTCGAGACCATGGACGAGCGCCTGCTGGTGCCGGGAATCTGTTTCTCGGTCGAACCCGGGATCTACCTGGCGGGCGAGATGGCGGTACGCTCGGAGATCGACGTGTTCATCACCCAGACCGGAGAGGTGGTGGTGGCCGGGGCTGAGCAGGAAGATCTGATCCTGATAGATAGCTGACGGAGGCGGCATGACCGTATACTTGTGGCTGATACTCGGATACCTGCTGGTGCTGGGGGCCTATAACTTCTGGCGGGCTAAAAAAGTCAAGAGCCAGGATGACTTCATGGTGGCCGGGCGCAGCCTGCCGCTGACAGTGATGGTTTTTACGCTGATCTGCACCTGGATAGGCTCGGGCACCTTCATCGCCGGGGCCGAATATGCCGCCAAGGCGGGTTGGTCGAGCATGTGGCTGCCGGCCGGGGCCTGGCTGGGCATCATCGTTATATTCTTTTTAGCCGGCAAGATCCGCACCTTCGGCCAGTACACCGTGGGGGATATTCTCGAGGAGCGTTACGGCAAGTTCGCGCGCGTGTTCGGTGCCATCGCGCTGATCATCGCCTTCACGACGATCGTCTCCTACCAGTTCCGCGCCGGCGGCTACATTCTCAACGTGGTCACCAAGGGCAGCATCTCGGTGGCCGAGGGACAGGCCATCACAGCCGGTTTCGTGATCCTCTTCACCGCCCTGGGCGGCATGGTGGCGGTGGCGCACACCGATTTGCCCAACGGAATCATCATCGTGCTGGCCTGCATCGGCGCCGTGCCATTCATCGTATCATTGGCCGGCGGTTGGGAGCACGCGGCTTCGGTGTTGCCCACCAGCCATTTCCAGGTTTTCGCCGAGGACTTCGGCGAGTACCCGGTCTTGAAGGCCGGAGGCTATTTTTTGGCCACCATGATGCTGCTGATGGGCGTCCAGAGCATGTACCAAAAGTTTTACAGCGCCCGCTCGCCGCACGACGCCAAGCTGGCCGTGGCCATCTGGATCGTGGGCACCATCGTTGTCGAGGTGCTGGTGATCGTCATCGCCATCTACGGCGCGACGGCCAACTGGGACGCCCTGCAGGCGGGAAAGATCGACCCGGCCGCGATCGTACTGGTGGCCGCCGAGAACCTGGCCGGTGCCGGGGGAGTGGGGGCCGTCTTCGGGGTGCTGCTGCTGGCGGCCGCCTGCGCCGTGGTCATCTCTACCGGAATGAACTACCTGCTCAGCCCGAGTACCAACGTCATGCGCGATATCTACCAGCGTTTCATAAACGCCGAGGCCTCGCAGAAGAAGATGGTGGCGCTGCAGAAGATTTTCGTAGTCATCATCGGCCTGTGCGCCTTCGCCATAATCTTCATACCCACGGTACTGAACCTGAAGATCTCGGTGCTCAAGTATTCCTTTTTCGCCTACACCATGTACGGCGTCTCCATCACCCCGGCGCTTCTGGCGGCGCTGGTCTGGAAGCGGGCCACCCGGGCGGGAGGGGTGGCCTCGATCGTCTCGGGCGCGGCAATGGCCATCGGGTTTGAACTCGTAATTCCCAACGCCTTTCCCGGCCTGATGGTAGGCCCTGCCGGCTACCAGGATCCCTGGGGCGTACCAAGCATTTTCCCCGCCCTGGCGGTCTCGGTGCTGTGTTTGATCGTGGTCAGCCTGCTTACAAAAAAGCCCGATCCTAAAACGCTTGCCAAGCTGTTTCCGACATCGATCGAGGCGCAGCTCAATAAAGAATAATTGCTCTCATGAAGATACCCTCTCGGTTCCGCGCTCACATGACTGACCAGGGCATGGACGTCTTGTCCACCTTCTTCGTGCCCCGGATCCACCTGCTGGTTGACTTCGAAGGCTGCCTCGACCGCGACCGTCTGGCCGCGGCCCTGCGACTGTGCCTGGACGCCGAGCCGGTCCTGGGTTGCCGCTTCGTACCCCGCTGGATAAGGCCCTACTGGGCGCGTCTGCCTAAAGACCAGCTCGATTCGTCGCAACTGCTTCAATCCGGACAGGACGTCGACTCCTTTCTGGCCGGAGACTTCGACGAGAAACGTGGCCCGCAGCTGCGGGCCCTGCTCGCGCCGGGCGAAAAGGGCGACCGGCTGGTTCTCAAGGTCAATCACCAGGCGGCCGACGCCGGCGGAGTGAAGGAGTTGGGCTACCTGCTGGCCCGGCTGTACCGCAAGCAAAAAGACGATCCCGGCTACCGGCCCACGCCCAACCTTGGTTCGCGCAGCCTGTTCCAGGTATACCGGCGCTTTTTGCCCTGGCGCTTCTTCGGCCTGCTCGGACGCAGCATCCGGGAGCTATGGGGCAACCTGAGACCGTATAAGAGTATGCCTTGGCCGTCGGGCGTCCAGAAGGCCGGCACACCTGTCTACGTTTTCAAGCACTTTAGTAAACAACGCCTGGAGGCCGCACGCTCCCTGGCTAGCGAATACAATGCCACTCAAAACGACCTGATGGTAACCGCCATGCTGCGCGCCCTGGTTGAGCACACCGGCTGGAGCCCGGAAACCGCCCTGCGCCTGGCCGGCACGGTCGACCTGCGCCGCTACCTGCCCGACCGCCGTGGCCGAGCCATCTGCAACCTGAGTTCCTTTTACTTCGTAAACCTGGGTTACGAACTCGGCACAAGCTTCAAAGAAACCCTGGCCCGGGTGAAAAAACAGATCGACAAGCTCAAGGCCGACTACTTCGGACTAAGCTTCATATTCGGAAGCTACCTGAACTCTCTCCCGTACCCGTTTGCACTGGCCAGGATCCTGCTTCGCAAATTCTTCCATCGGATTCAGCTCTCAGGCAACATGCCCCCCGGCATGACCAACATGGGCACTATCGACGACCGCTTGCTCGACTTCGGCAACCCCCGGGTCTCGACCGCCATGCTGGCCACCCCGGCAAGCAACCCCCCGATGCTGGTCAGCGGCCTGACCGGCTTCCGCGACTCGCTCTCATTCAGCATCGGTTTCTACGAATCGGCAGTCGTGCGTGCAAAAATGGAAGAACTGTTCGAAACCGTCGAGCGCGAGCTGCCCGGCAAGGTGATCTCTTGAACTCGCCGGCATCGGACAGCGCGCCTGTATTTGTCGTTGGAACCGGTCGTTCCGGTACCACCTTGTTGCGCATGATGCTAAACGCCCACCCGCGCATCTATCTCACTCACGAGGCATCTTTCTACCTGAGCACCGCCGGGATCAGCATCGAAACCCCGCTTGCCGATTGGCTCGACTATTATACCCGTACGCCGTCTTTCGCCTGGCTGAGACTTTCTCCCGCCCGCATACAAAACCAACTGCCCGCCGGGGCCCGCTGCGACCAGTGGCTCCTGGCCTTTCAGGCGCTGATGCGCGAAAAAGCCGGTCAATACCAGAAACCGCGTTACGGCGACAAGACTCCGCTTCATGGGCTTTACCTGGGCCGCATTCTCGAGGATTTCGATTCTCCCCGCATCATCCACGTGGTCCGCGACCCGCGCGGCGCGGTTGCATCGCTTCTGCGTATGCCCTGGGCCCCGAGTTCGGTCTATCTCAACGCTCTCTACTGCGACCAGCAAGTCAAGGCGGTCCTTGCCCAGGCCGATCATATCCATGAGTTGCGCCTGGAAGATCTGCTGGCCGATCCCAAAGGAACCATGAGCGGAGTCTTAGAGTTCATAGGCGAGGACTGGGACGATGCCGTCCTGGATCACGCCCGACATGCTCCGGCAGACGACATGCCGCCCTTCCCCTGGTTTGCCGGCGCCAGACGCAACCTTGGTGTTTCCACCGGCGCTCCCGCCTGGCAAGAACAACTGAGCCCGGCCTGGATCCGGATCATCGAAGAAATCTGCTCCTTGACCATGGAACGCTACCAATACCCCCGCGCCGATCTGCCCCGCGAGGCTTCGTCTGTAAGACGCGCCTGCGCTCGTTTCGGCGAGGGGCGAAAGATCGCAAGTTCCCTGCGCCGCCTGCGGCGCCTTGCCCGCATGTACGCCAATCAGAAAACGCCCGATCCACAGGCCGGCATGGAAGCCCTGCTCAACATCAACCCCAAAGCCTGGTCTTTGTATCCGGGCTTCTCAATACCGGACCTTCCACAAATCAATCGCCGCGATCGAGTGCCGCGATCATGTCCTTGACCACCTGCAGAATCACGGTCAGCGAGCGTGGACGCACGTTGTCCAGGGTGTCGTGGCGCGTGTGGTAGTTGAACACCAGCTTGCTGGTGTCCTGCGCCAAGAGGCAGGTGGCGCGGACGCCATTGCGCGTGAAGGCGGTGGCGTCTGAGGCGCCGAACGGAATGGCGATCGAGGTGATTTTCAGGCCTCGGTCGTGCGCGACGCGGCGGGCGAGTTCCACCAGCTTCGGGTCGTGACGGGTGCCTGGCAGGATCTCGCGCTCTACCACGCGCAGGTAGCGCTCGTCGTAGATGTTGTCGACCACTATGGCGTAGGTGGGGATGTCTGAGTTCTCCCGGCGCTGGGTCTCTGCCCAATGCAGGGCTCCGCGCAACCCCGCCTCCTCTGAGCTGCTGCCAAGCAGCACGACCTCGGTGGAGTCGAGACCCTCTCCGTGCGCGATCAATTCGCCCAGACCGAGAAGCACGGCTACGCCGGCCAGGTCGTCCATGGCTCCGGGTACCGGCGTCTTCGAGCGGAAGAACAACAGGCACAGCACCAGCGGCAGGGAGCCGACGCCGATCCAACCCATGCTAATCACGGCTGCGTCGCCGCCCCACCCGGTGATCGCCAAGAGCGCGCCGATGGTCGGGATGGGCGAGCACAGGATGATGATTATCAAGAGTGGGTTCGACCAGTTGCCCAGATAGTGCCAGAGCGTGAACTCGTAGGCCGAGTCGAGGTGGGCGTTTACGATAACTCGTCGTTTGCGCTCGTTTCTGCTGCGGATGACGCCGGCGACGTTGACGCCCTGCTTCTTGGGGAACAGGGGGTCGAGGACGCGGCGGTAGTTGAATGTTTCCAGAACGACAGCCAGTACAAACAGAAGGCCGAGGATGCCGCCGAACACGGGGTTGAACATGTAGATCGTCACGGCGGCGGCGTACACGAGCGCGCCGATGGGCAGGACGCTCAAGAAGGCGGCGGGATGGCAGTAGAAAGGCTCGCGGCGCACCTCGAAATTAAGGCGCTCCCAGGCGTCGCCTACGCGGTCGCCCAATCGTTTTTCATCGTCAGAGCATGACTCGCGACCACCAATATTTGTCAGGACGTCGTCCATGAACTGGATCATGGCGTCCTGCTGCGCCTCGACGTCGGTGTCAAGGTGGTGTGGAGTACTAACATAGGCCTTCCCTGGTTTTCCTATCAAAATGCCTCCGCCGCCGGCAGCACCCTCAGCAAGGGGAAAAGCGGGTTCTTTCGGTAGAGGTCGAGCGTCTGCGCGTGAACTTTGGCAGAGTGTGCGGCCGTGGCGTCCTCGACGATTACGGTCTTGAAATCGTTGCAGATTGCATCCAGCGCCGTTGCCAGCACGCAGAAATTGGTGGCGATACCGCACACAAGCACGCTGTCCACCTCCCAGGCGCGCAGCGTCTGATCGAGGTCGGTCTTGAAGAAGGCCGAAAATCGCCGCTTGGGCAGATAGACGTCTCCGGGCTCTTGCGAGAGTCCTTCGTGAACCAGGCTACCGTCCGTTCCCCTAAGTGAATGCGGCTTCATTTTGCCCTTGAATATGAAATCCTCGGCCAGAAAGCTGTCACAGGCAAAAATGACCGGAAACCCAAGGCCGCGTGCCCGCGTGCAAACCGCGTTGATGCACGGGACGATGGCCAGCGCCTGGGGCGTGATCGGATAGGGGTCATCTTCCAGGAAAGTGTCTTTGACCATGTCTATGACCAGAACGGCAGCCTTCATCTTCGGTTCTCCCAAAAAGTGAAAATCCGGACTTTCGCCCGTTTCTTCGGCGTTACACACATCATCTGAGTGAGTGTCAGCGGGCCATGAAATACTATTACGCACACGCTGTGAGTTGCAACTTTCCCACACGCGCTGCTTGCCAGCGGTTCTGACTGCGTGCTAGGATTTTGGTGACATTTTCAGCGGAGGTTCAGATGATGCGTCGGGTACCCGCGTTCAAGCTTCTTGGCACTCTAATCCTTGTGGTTCTGGGCTCAGGGCCGCTTTTGAACTGCGAGTGCGGCGGCGAGCATTTTGCGGGGCCGCAGTTGGAGGTCGATACGACCGCGCTCAAGTTTGACGACGTGGCCGTCGGTTGTCCTCAGACGCGCCTGCTGCACGTCAGCAATATCGGCGGTTCTGGACTTACGCTGGACACAGTCGCGGTGCAGGGCGGGGCGGCCGGCCCATTTTCGGTTCTGGGCTTCATGTCCGGCGAAAATGTCGACCCTCAAATTCCCGAGTTCGTCGGCCCCGGCGCGGCCATCGATTTAGTGATCGAGTACGCTCCGGCCAGCGAGACGGCCGACGATCACGACACGCTCGACCTGCTGACAAACGATCCCGACGAATGCAACCCGATGGATCTCAGCCGCAACCCGTGCGCCATAGCTTTAGCCGGCACCGGGGCGCCGCCCAACGCGGAGTTGGAGGTAGTTTGCCAGGAAGACGTGACCTGCCCGGCGCCCAACGACACGCCCGTCTGCCAGGTGATGCTCGACCTTAAGACCAACACACATCCGGTGCGCCTGTCGTTCAATTTCTGCGAGGTGGCCGCAGGCTACAATCGGCAGCTACAAGCGCTTCTGAAAAACACCGGCAACATCCCGCTGACCATGAACGGCTTCGAGCTGTTTTCAATCGTCGGCGATCTTACCGACTTCGGCCTGCTGGAGCCCGCCGAGAATGACATCGGAATCCAGCCCGGAGGAGATCGGATGTTGACGGTCGTCTACGCCCCCGAGGCCGAGGGCGCCGACAACTCGGGCATCAATCTGGCGACCAACGACGACGACCTGCTCCCCGACGGATTCAGCGTCAGGCTTTTGGCCTTTTCGGCCGAGCCCGACATCGACGTGCACCCCGAGCACATTCCGTTCGAGGGCGTCACCCAGGGCCAGTCGGTCACCGAGCAGATCACCATCAACAACACCGGCTCGGGAACGCTGGATGTCAGCGGCCTCGAGGTCACAGGCGGGAGCATTGCCGCTGAGTTCACAATCGACCCGGCCGACGGGTTCACCGTGGCCTCGATGGGCCAGCAGATGATCGACGTTACCTATCACCCGCAGGATGTCGGCCAGGACGACGGTTCGGTGATCATCCACTCGAACGATCCCGACGAGCCCGAGGTGACCGTGACATTGGGCGCCGACGTGCGTCCCGACCTGGATGTCAACCCGCAAGACTGGGTCGAGTTCATCGACGTTGCCATGGGCGGCTCGGCCTCCGCGGATGTAATCCTGCTCAACGTCGGCTACGCAGACCTGACGATAACCGAGATCGCCTTCGATCCCGATCTAAACCCGGGAGATCCGCCGGTATTCGGCGTCGGCGGGCTGCCGTCCGACTTTCCAGCCAATCCCCTGGTACTGGCCCCGGCAGGCTCCTACACCTTCCAGGTGACCTTTACCGACAACACCTCGATCAAGAACGAGATCGGCCAGTTGGAGATCAGCCACGACAGCCCCAACGACACCGACCCTTACATCCTGCTGGCGGTCAATAAGGGCACCCCGGCCAACCTGCCGCCGGTGGCCAAAATCGACCCGCCCTCGCAGATGGTCCAGGGGCTAAACCAGGTAAACCTGGACGGCAGCACCAGCTTCGATCCCGACGCCGGAGACAGCATCAGTCGCTATCAGTGGTCATTCTTGTTTCTGCCTCAGGACGCCCAGGGAACCCAGAGCCAGTCGACTTTAAGCGCAAGCGACACCCCCCAGGTGAGCTTCATTCCCGATATGCCCGGCGCCTATATAGTGCGCCTGGTGGTCTACGACAGTTACAACACCCCCAGCCAGCCGGTCGACTCGAACATCTCGGTGAATCCCTGAGAACCGGCGTTCTTCAAGTGGGATCGATGAACTCCAGGCGCGATCTCGACTTGCGTTTCTTGCGGCGCTTGCGGGCAAGCATGGTCTGTAGCTGGCGCCGGTACTCCTCGTCCATTTTCTGAACTTCCTCGTCGTAGGCGGTCGTGCGGTTGCGGCCTGAGCGCTTGGAGGCGTAAAGGGCAAGGTCAGAGCGGTCGAGCAGCTTGGCGGCGGCGTCGGCGTCGTCGGGGTAGGAGGCCACGCCGATCGAGATCGTCAGCCTGCCCCCGGGCTGGATCTCGGCGCGGGGGAAATCGGCCTCTTGCACCGCCCTTCTCAGCTTGTCAGCCACCGACAAGGCCGATGGCTTGTCCTGACCGGGAAGGATGATCACGAACTCCTCGCCGCCGAAGCGGGAGACGGTGTCGATCTTGCGGGTGTTGCTCTCCAGGATGCGCGCAGTTCCCCTGAGAACCTCGTCTCCCAGCAGGTGTCCGTTGCGGTCGTTGTACTTCTTGAAGTGATCGATATCGATCATCAAAAGAGAGAGCGGGTTGTTGTAGCGGCTGGCCCGGTCCCATTCCCGCTCCAAGTGGGATTGCATCAGGCGCCGATTGGCCAGTTGGGTCAACTCGTCGGTCACGCTGAGATCGATCTTTTGCTGGTAGAGCCTGGCGTTCAGGATGGCCATGGCCGCCTGGTGCGCGACCGCCGTCAAAAGCCTTACCGAGTCTTTCGGAAATGCGTCTTTGGCTTTTCGGGTGAAGTTCAGAAGGCCCAGCACCTGGCCCTTGCGCAACAACGGAAGGCTGAGGAACGAACCGCTTTCGGGTAACAACTCGAGATCGTCGCCTTCCCGGGTAATGACCGAAAGATCGGTAACCAATAAAATCTTCCTGACTCGCAACGACTTTGTAAAAGTGCCCCTGAGAGGATCGACCATGCGGCCGATCAGTCCCTTGCGGTCGTCGTTGAGCACGGCCCTGATGGCCATGGTTTTCTGGTCTTCATCGGTCAGCAGGACGCAGAAACCCTCGAAATCCAGCACTTGTCCGATCTTCTCGGTGATGATCCCGATCACCTGGTCGAGTTCGAGCGACGAAGCCAAGTCCCTGTTGATGTCGTAAAGCAGCGCCAGGTGGCTGAGGCGGAGGGTGAGTTTCTGGTTGGTCTCCTCGATGATCTTGTTTTTCTCCTCGAGTTGAGCCTTGAGGCGCAGTTCACGCTGGGCGGCGTCCAGTTCAAGGTTACTGTCGATCTTGGAAGCCTCGGCGTCCGTCAGCCTGGCCAGCAGACGATTCAACTCTTGGCCAAGTCTGTCTATCTCGTCGTTACCGTTAGTAGCGATACGGTCCAGATAGTCGCCCCGCTCGGCCCTTTCGATTGCCCGGGAGATCTTCACCAGCGGCTGTGCCAGAAAGACCCTGATCACCAAGGCGGTGATGGCAACGACCAGGGCCACTAGCAGCAGCAAAGTGAAGATCTGCAGTTGACCGTAGCCGATTAGCTTGCAGGTCAACTTGTCGTAGGTGGCTTCGAGATGTATACCGCCCAGCAGCGCGCCGGGGCCCGCTCCCGAAAGCTTGGCATGACAGCTCAGGCAACTCTTTTCGGCTCGCACTCTCTGAAGCGACTCGATGGTCCTCTCGCCCGTGTCACCCTCGCTGAATTTTTGTCCACTCCTGAAACGAAAAAGCAGGGCGGCGGGCAGTTTTTTGCCGAGTTCATCCTCATTTAGCGACCAGATGATCACGCCCTTGGCATCGAAGACCCGCAGTTTCTTGATCTCTCCACGCCGGGATAGTTCTTCGATCATGTTGGCAATTGGATGGCTGTGGCTCTGCTGGTCGAATGCGTAAAAGCCGGCCACGAGAACGTCGGTCACGGCCGAGTTGGATTGACGTGAATGCTCAACGATGTCAGATTTCAAAAGCAGGAACATCAAAATCAAGCCGGCCAGAGTTACCAGCAGGCAAACGGATCCCACTATCAGAGAGATCTTGCGCGTGATGCTATTGTAAATAAATCCCAGCATATTATTCCCATCGTCAAAAAGAAGTACAATGTATCCTGACATGTGCCGTGTCGCAAGAAATAGGGTAGAGGACGATTCCGGGTTGACTTCGGGTCGCCCGATGTGTTTCATTGAGAACATGAAAACACGTATAAATTTCATGGTCGGTGCTATCGCGATTACGCTTGCGCTGCTGATGTTGGACTGCGGCGGACACGAAGCCAGACCGCCGAAGCGCCAGGCCGCCGGCGAAAAGCCACTGCTGAAGGAAAAAGATAAACCCTCGACCGTGGCGATGGACGACGATGCCGAATCCAGTGGCCTGGTCGATCTGCAGCGGGCGCGGGATCTTCTGAAAAACAACAAGCTCGACGATCTGCTTGAAGCCTTCGAGCCCCGGCAGGTCCCGCGGCTGACGCGCAAGGAGAGAGCGGCCCTGGCCGATATCTTCTACCGGGCGGCCATCAGGCTGCGAAAGCGATACAAGGACATCTCGTACTCCTCGATGTTCTGCGAGCGCGGCCTGATGCTCGACGAGCGCTACCCGCCATTGATGCGCCTGCAAATTCGCAACTACCTCCACCGCAGCATGAAGCTCTTCGGCGGCGCCGAAGAACTGGCCGTCAAGCTGGTGCAAATTGATTCCGCCAACCAGAAGAACCAGTTCCTGAGGGGCAAGGTGGCTTACGACCAGGGAGAGTGGGACGTTGCCGCCGGCTGGCTCAAGAAGGCCGCAAGAGTCGGCCGAACCGAAAATAGCAAACTGACCAAGGAGTCATGGCACCTTCTGGATCTGGCCAAGGGCCACCTGCAGGAACTGAAGGCCTCGCTGTCAATGACCAGCGAACTCGAGCTGATGCTCAAGCATGCCAAGATAAGAAACCGCGAGCAACTGATGAAAAATCCTCCCCCGGCCGAAATGGCGCAGCCCGCGGCGCTGGCCGGCGGAAAGATCGTACTCTACATGACGAGTTGGTGCGGTTACTGCCGCAAAACCAGGGCGCTGCTCAAGAGCCTCAATGTTCCGTTCGTGCAAAAGGACATCGAGAAGGATCAGAAGGCGCTGATGGAGATGATGCGGGCGGCCGAGCAAGCCGGAGTCGAGGTGACCGGGGTGCCGGTAATCCGCATCGGCAGCAAGCTGGTGGTGGGCTACAACCCGCAGCGCATCGAAGAACTCGTCAGGCAGATACGATGAGCGATCCCGAACCCGAAGGGGCCGCAGGCGCATCGCCGCGAAGAAACCACGACGAAACATGAGGCTGTCCGAATTCGATTATGATCTGCCGCCTGAGCAGATTGCCCAGCTGCCGGCGGAGAGTCGCGACGGTTCCCGCTTGATGCTTATTTTCCCGGGGAAAGGATCGCCGGAGCACCGGCGCTTCCCGGATATCGCAAAGATGCTCAAACCCCGCGACCTGCTGGTGCTGAACGATACGCGTGTCATCCCGGCCAGGCTGCATGGATTAAAAGAAACCGGCGGGGCGGTGGAGCTGTTGCTCGACCGGCCGCTGGATAGCGGGCATCTCGAGGCTGGAAGTTGGGTACAGAGTTTCTCATGCCTGGTGAGGGCCTCGCGACCGCTGAGGCGCGGCATCGGCGTATCGTTGCCCGGGGGCGGCCAGGCAATCGGAGAAGGGCAGTCAAGCGTGCGCCTGGTGTTGCCGCAGCCATCAAACGAGTACCTCGAGCGCTGGGGCGAAGTGCCGTTGCCGGCCTACATCAAGCGCACGGGAAAGGATGATCCCCGGTGGCCGCTGGACACGACACGTTACCAGACGATCTATGCTCGCCAGCCCGGGGCTGTCGCGGCGCCGACAGCGGGGTTGCATTTTTCGCGGGATCTGCTGAACCGCATCCGGGAAAGCGGCGTCGAGATTGCGTACCTGACGCTGCACGTCGGTCCGGGAACCTTCCTGCCTGTAAGGGTCGATGATATCGAGCGTCATAAGATGCACCCGGAGCGGTTTCGAATCGATACACAGACCGCCCAGGCAATCGCCCGGGCCCGCGACCGGAAAAGTCGGGTGGTGGCCGTGGGCACGACGGTGGTGCGCGCCCTGGAAGCTGCCTTCGACGGCCGGAACGTCGTCGCCGACGAGGGCGAGACCGAACTGTTCATTCGTCCCGGGTTCGAGTTCGGGGTCGTGGATGCGCTGTTGACCAATTTCCACTTGCCGCGCTCGACGCTCTTGATGCTGGTTTGCGCATTCGCCGGACGTGAGAAGATTCTTGCAGCCTACCGCGAGGCGGTGCGCGAGGGCTACCGATTCTATTCTTACGGCGATGCAATGTTTCTTCGCGGAAGAGGTGGGCCTTGACTAAAAGACTTGAGTTCATCACTACAGCCGTGGACAAAAACAGCCGGGCGCGCTGCGGCAGCTTGACCACCAGGCGCGGGACGATTGAGACGCCCGTCTTCATGCCGGTGGGCACCGCCGGAACCGTCAAGGGCATGGATCCCGAAGAAGTAGCGGCAATGGGCTTTGGCATCATTTTGGGCAACACATATCATCTGATGCTGCGACCGGGGCCGGAGGTCGTGGCAGCCCACGGTGGGTTGCACGAATTCATGGGCTGGCCCGCCTCGATTTTAACCGACAGCGGTGGTTACCAGGTGTTTTCGCTGGCGGCACTCAGGAAAGTCAGCGACGACAAGGTCACCTTCCGCAGTCATCTGGACGGCAGCGAGTACGAGCTGTCTCCGGAGCGCGCAATCGCCATCCAGGAGCAGTTGGGCTCTGAGATCATGATGGCGCTCGACGAATGCCCGCCACACGACGCACAACCCGCCTATCACACTAAGGTTTGCGAGCGCACCACCCACTGGGCACGGCGCTGCCTGGAAGCGCGCACTCCAACGGGTGGGGCTCTGTTCGGTATCGTGCAGGGAGGGCTGGATCTGTCTTTAAGGCGGGCCCACCTCGATCAGATCGCGGCCATGCCTTTCGATGGATTGGCCCTCGGCGGCCTGTCGGTGGGAGAGGGGTCCGAGCGCATGGAAGAGGTTGTCTCGGCGCTGGGAGAAATCATGGACCAGGCACGACCACGCTACCTGATGGGAGTCGGTCTTCCCCAGGACATCATCCGCGCGGTCGCGCACGGCATCGACATGTTCGATTGCGTGGTTCCAACCCGCAACGCGCGTAATGGGCAGCTATTCACCTGGGACGGGCCGCTACAGATCCGTCACGCGGCTCATGCGGCCGACACGCGGCCCGTAGACCCGGATTGCGGCTGTCCGGCCTGCCGGCGTTTCAGCCGGGCCTATTTGAGACACCTCTACCTGGCCAACGAGATCCTCGGGGTGCGCCTCAACACGCTGCACAACCTTTATTTCTATGCCGAGTTGATGAAAACCATCCGCACGGCCATCGAGGCAGGCGACTATGCGGCCTGGGCAGCCGGGGCTCTTGACAGGCTTCAGGGTGATATTAATGAAAGATATCGAAAAAAAGTTTGATCCAGGCGATCACATCTGCTAGGGAAGGTGGGCCGTTTCGGGGGAGGGCGCGGGCCGGATAACCATTCTGTAAGCGAAAGAAGGAGTTAGCAGTGAAAGAGATACTCTACGCAATAATGGCGGAGCAAGGAGCGGAAGGCGGCGGTGGAACAGCCCAGGGCCCCCAGGGCTGTCAGCAGATGTCCGGCATGATGCTGCCGATCCTCTTGATGTTCGTGATTATCTACTTTTTGATCATCCGCCCGCAGCAGAAGCAACAGAAGAAGCACAAGGCGATGGTCGCGGCCCTGGGCAAGGGAGACAAGATTATCACCAACTCGGGGATATTCGGCACCATCACCGGCATGACAGACATCGCCGTCACACTCGAGGTGGCCAAGAACGTACACATCAAGGTGCTGCGCAGCCACGTGGCGGGAAGCCAGCCGCAGCTCGGAGAAAAGAGCGGAGATTCAACGGCCATGCTGCCGGGCGGCGGCAAATAGTGCCCGTCTAGAAAGTAGACTACGAGGAACGCAATGGAAAAGTCTTGGTACTGGAAAGTAGGGATGGTGCTGGTGCTGGTAATAGGCTCGTTGCTCTACCTGTTGCCGACGTTCTTAGCGGGCTCGTTGCCGGGATGGTATACCGGTTTCTTCAAGAAGAAAATAAACCTGGGCCTCGACCTGCAGGGCGGCATTCACCTGGTGTTGGGCGTCGAGGTTGGCAAGGCGCTCGAGGACAAGGCCGATCAGTATGTCGGTGACTTCAAGGAAGCCATGAAGGAAAAGCGCATACCCTTCAAGAAGGTTTTCCGCGTGCCCGAGAGCTGGGACATCCGGATTGAGCTCAGGGATCCATCGGACGCCAAGAAGTTCAGAAAGCGAATCATCGAGGGATACTACAGCCTGAAGGAGGTCCCAGAAGAGGAAACCTCGCCCGGTTTGCTCAGGCTCACCTTCGACGAGAAACACGTCCGCGAGCTGCGCAAGAACGCGCGCGACCAGGCGCGGGTGACCGTCCGCAACCGTGTCGACGAGTTGGGTGTCGCCATGCCGACCATCGCGCCGCACGGCGAGAACGGCATCCTGGTGCAGCTGCCCGGCATGTTCGACCCGGAGCGGGCCAAGAAACTGCTGGGCCGCACGGCGCAACTGGAGTTCAAGGTTGTCGACGACAAGAGCGATTTCATAAAGGGGCTGAAAGGCACCCTGCCCAAGGGCATCAGCCTCGACTACTACACCTATTCCGGGCCGGACGACGCGCCGATCACCGAGACCTTCCTGATATCGAAGGGCAAGCGCAACGAAGGAAAAAAGCGACTGCTCGATTTTTTCAACAATGTGACGGAAATCGAGGCGTTTCTGAAGGAGAACAAGGTCGAGGACAAAGTAGCCAAGAAAATCGTGAGCCTGGTTCGTGGGGGAATCAGCGATGCCGACAAGAAGCAAATCATGATTCTGGCCAGATCGGTCTTTACGACAGATGAAGAGGTCAAAGATGGCGAGGCTGAAAAACCGGTCGCTCAAGGCAGTCGGGAGGGAAAGGCCGAAGACGTTTTGGAAAACGAAGGCTCCGTAAAACTCGCTCGCTTCGAGAAACTCCTTGAAGGCAGGGTTCCCGAGGGGCATGCGATCGGCATGGGACGCAAGGAGGCCAACCTCGAGGTCGAGTACCGCACCTATTACCTTTTCAGCGAAGTGGCAATGACCGGCGACTACATCACCGATGCCCGGGTACAACCCGACCCGCAAACCGGCCGGCCCGAGGTGTCGCTGACATTCGACCGCACCGGAGCGCGCAAGTTCGAGAAACTTACCGGTGCCCACGTCCGCGAGCGCATGGCCATCGTGCTCGAGGGAGAGGTCAGCTCCGCTCCGGTAATCCAGACCCGCATCGGCGGCGGGCGGGCGCGCATCACCCTGGGCGCCACCGACAACTACAACGAGGCTCTCGGCGAGGCCAGCGATCTGGCGGTAGTGCTGCGCGCCGGCGCCCTGCCGGCCCCGGTGCACATCCTCGAGGAACGCACGGTCGGCCCGACCATGGGCGAGGACGCCCGCAGGCAGGGGACTTACGCGCTGGCGCTCGGCATGATCCTGGTGATTATCTTTATGGTGTTCTACTACCGCGCTTCGGGGTTGATAGCCGACATGGCCCTGGTATTCAACGCGGTTTTCATCCTGGCCGTCATGGCGGCCTTTCAGGCGACGTTGACGTTGCCCGGGGTAGCCGGCATCATATTGACCATCGGCATGGCGGTGGACGCCAACGTGATCATCAACGAACGGATCCGCGAGGAACTACGGGCGGGCAAGACCACCCGGGCCGCGGTGGACGCAGGTTACAGCCGCGCCTTCTGGACGATCTTCGACGCCAACTTCACCACCCTGATTGCCGCGGTCGTGCTCTGGTCGTACGGCTCGGGGCCCATCCAGGGGTTCGCGGTCACCCTGTTCATCGGCATCCTGGCCAGTATGTTCACGGCCATCTTCGTCACCCGCCTGATAGTGGACTACCTGGTCATCCGCTTGAAGATGCAGCACTTGAGTATCTGACGGGTCAATCTGGAGCAGACAAATGGAATTCTTCAATCCAAATTCTAAAAAGATCGACTTCATCGGGAAGAGGAAGTTCTTCGTCCTGCTGTCGTCGGCGCTGGTTACCGCCGCAGCGATCGTTGTGATCGTCAAGCAGATGAACGGCACCATCAACTGGGGCATCGACTTCGCCGGCGGGACCGTGATCGAGATGGAATTCGACAAGGACATCGGCGCAAAAGAAGTCCGCCGGGTGGTCACCTCGCTGGGCTACAAGAAAAACGTCATCCAGCGCGCCGGCATAGGAAACGAGAAGGGCAAGGCCGAGTACCTTATCAGGGTGGAACGAATCGCCATTTTGTCCCAGGACGATTCCGACAACCTGAAGGCCGGCATGAAGAACGTATTCGGCAAGAAGCTTCGGCAGTATCGCTTCAATAAAAACAGCGGCGACCAGTTCGAGGTGCAATTTACCGAGAAAACCTCCATCAAGGAGATCAAACAGGCCCTGGCGGCGCTGGGCGACGAGATCGGCAAGAAAGACCTGGCCGACGTGACAGTAAAACGACAGGGCAAGGAGACCCATTTCCGTTACATGGTGTTGATGACTGGAATCGCTACCCAGATCGATAAGGCCATGAATGAGTCTTTCCCTGATGCGAAACCTCATATCAGAAAGGTTTCGTTCGTAGGCTCCCAGGTCGGCGGCAAATTGCGCAACGACGGTATCCTGGCCATGATCTACGCCATTGCCGGTATCCTGGCCTACGTGGCCTTCCGTTTCAACCTGCAGTTCGCCCCCGGCGCGGTGGTTGCTTTGGCGCACGACGCTATCTTGACAATCGGCTTATTCGCCCTTTTCGGGCTGGAGTTCAACCTGACCTTCGTGGCAGCCATCTTGACGGTCATCGGTTACTCGGTCAATGACACTATCGTCGTCTACGATCGAATACGCGAGAACATGACCCGCATCCGCTCGCAAACGCTGGAGAAGGTGGTAAACTCCAGCCTGAACGAAGTTCTCAACCGCACGGTGCTCACCTCGGTCACCACAGTACTTGCGCTTACCGGCCTGCTGGTCATGGGCTTCGGAGAGATCCTCGATTTTGCCATCGCCATGACCTTCGGCGTGGTCGTGGGCACCTATTCGTCAATATACGTCGCCAGCTCGATGACCATCTATCTCGACACGCTGACCAAGAAGCTGCGGGCTTAGCCTGTACTCATGCAGCGAGTGTGGGAAATCCTCGGTGGCGATCGGCAAGCCGCCGAGATCCTGTCTCGCGCTTTGGATATTCACCCGGTGGTTGCCGGCGTCATGGCCGCCCGGGGAATTGTTGATCCCGGGGAGGGACGCAAATTTATCAATCCTACGCTTGCCGACCTCAGTAATCCCGGCCTGATGAAGGGAATCGACAAGGCTGTCGAGAGACTTGGCCGGGCTTTAGCCGATGGCGAGCGCGTCTGTGTTTACGGAGACTACGACGCCGACGGAGCCACCTCGGTATCAGTCTTGCTGCTGTTCCTGCGCCATATCGGGTTGCAGGCGGACTTCTACATTCCCTCAAGGTTGAGCGAGGGATACGGTCTGAACGAGAAAGCGGTCGCCGAGATCGCAGCACGGGGTACCAAGCTGCTGGTCACGGTTGATTGCGGCATATCCGACCGGGCCGAGGTGCAGGCAGCCAACGCGGCCGGGATGGAAGTGATTGTCATCGATCACCATCAGGTCCCGGCCGAGTTGCCGAAGGCGGTGGCGGTGCTCGATCCCCACCAGCCGGACTGCGCCTTTCCCGGCAAAGACCTTGCCGCTGTAGGCGTGACATTCTTTCTGGTAATGGCGCTCAGGGCCAGCCTGCGAGAGCACGCTTACTTCGAACGCATCGAGGAGCCGAACCTGCGCGAATTCCTCGACCTGGTCGCGCTGGGGACGATCGCCGACATCGTGCCGCTTCTTGGCGACAATCGCATCATCGTAAGCTTCGGCCTGAAAGAGTTGACGGCCGCTCGCCGGCCGGGGGTTGCGGCGCTCAAGGAGGTATCCGGTGTACTGTCGTCCGAGGTGGCGGTGGGCCAGGTGGCTTTCCGCTTAGCGCCGCGCATCAACGCCGTCGGCAGACTGGGGCAGGCGGCACGGGCGGTCGAGTTGCTGACGACCGGTTCTTATGCCAGCGCTTTAACCCTGGCCAGAGGGCTCGATCAAGCCAACAGCGAACGCCAGGAGGTCGAGCGCGGAATTTTCGCAAGTGCTTTAACCCAGGCGGAGGAAGCCAATAAAAGAGGGGATGCCGCGCTCGTTCTGTGGTCGCAAGACTGGCACGTAGGCGTTGTGGGTATTGTCGCCTCGCGATTGCTCGAGCGTTTCGGACGTCCGGTGGTGATGATCGCCATGGACGGTGAGAGCGGGCGCGGATCCGGCCGCTCGACCGGGCAGATTCATCTCTATCGCGCTTTAGAGAAATGCGCGGGGACTCTGATGGGCTTCGGCGGGCACAGGGCCGCGGCCGGCTTGACCATTCAGAAAGACCAACTGGAGATTTTCCGCAAGACCTTGATCGAGGCCGTCTGCGAGCAGCAGGCGGGACGTCAGGTTGTAAAGACCATTCGGATCGATGCCAGGTTGCAGCCGGACGTCTGGACGCGCGAGCTGATCGACGAGTTGCAGGTGCTTTCACCTTTCGGCCTTGGAAACCCCGAGCCGGTTTTCCAGGCACAAGGGCTGCGCGTCAGGTCGGCCAGGCGGGTGGGCCGGGACTCCCCCTACCATCTGAAGATGGTCTTGACCGATGGACAGGCGAGCTACGACGCCATCGGCTTCGGCATGGGCGAGAGGCGTGTTGAGGTGAAAGACGCCATAGACATCGCATACTCCGCCGAATTGAACGACTGGGAAGGCCAGTCGACAATACAGTTCAAGTTGCGCGATTTCCGCCGTGAACAGGACTGAGCGCCTGGAACAGGTCTTCTGCACTTCTCCCCATCCGGAAGGTCCTGCGACTGAACTTGGGCTGCTGTCCGATGTCGTGACTGAGCTTGAAAGAAGTGTAGAGCATCATTGCCGGAATAAGCTTCGACATAAGACGCTCTGTCCGGGTCATCGGGCCGGTCTTCTCGGCCAGCCTTTGCATGAGTCCTTCCAGCCGGTTCGCGCTTTCCGAGTTTACATATTTCTTGCTGGACGGGAGCAGCATCATCGCACGGTGGGCGATCTCCCCGTACTTCTTGGCCTTTGCCCGGACGCGCTCGGCTGGGTGGTCGCGTAAATTGACATGGCCGGTCAGCCAGTCGTCGACCACGCGGAACACGGATGGGCCCAGGCGCTCGAACTCTTCCCGGTACAGGCTGCGCTGGATCGAGGACATCTCTTCGGGGCCGATGTGTGGGTGCTTGAATGCCAGGCTGAATCCGTCCTGCTTGCTGTGGTCTTTGTACACCTCGGGAAGGAGTCGGCCCTCGGCTTTCAAACGCGCGTATAATGGCGTGCCGTGCGGCGCGCCGTAGATTATGAACTGGCACATGGACGGCCGCAAGCTCAGCAGTTCCTCGAATTCCTCCCGGATGATATCCGGCGTCTGGTAGTCGAAGCCGATGATCATCGAGGCGAGTACGGTGATGCCGTGCTGGTGCAGGTCGTCGAAGAGTTCGGGGTAGGGTTTGCCTTGCATCTTCGAATAGCCGGCACGTTGGCCCTCGTAACCCACCCAGACCCAGTCGATGCCCATTTCCACCAACTCACTGGCCGAGAATTGAGACAAGGCTTTCACGCTGCTGAAAACGCTCACCGCCAGCGGGGGCATGCTGGATTGACGGATGGCCTCCAGGAATCCCTTGCCGCGGGCCTTGTTGAGCAGGAAATCCTCGTCGTTGATCCAGAAGTCGACCATTTCGGGATATATCCCGCGCAGGTGCTGGATGGCGTGCAGGATGGAGGGTCCATCGGGCAAGAAACGAATGTGTTTGCGCTTGAAGTAGTGCGAGGTGGCACAGAAATCGCACCCATTGGGGCAGCCGAGCCCGGCGAATACATATCCGACCCTGCCCAGCATGGGCATCGAAAACAGCGATTGTTGCTGGGTGATGACCGGCTGAACGATGGGCGCATCGACAGGTTCACCGAGCAGATTCCGCATGAACGCCACGCCTTCACTCTTGCAGATGTAGTCCGCGTAGGGAGTCAGCTCATCGCCCAGGGCTGTCCCGTATCCGCCCAGGATAATCTTGGATGACGGCGCGTGCTCGCGGATGGCCTGTACCATGGGAATCATCTTGTGCATGGTGGGCGACACGAAGGCGATTCCGATGAAGTCATATCCCTTCTTGATTTCCGCGATGAACCGTTTCATTGTCGGGTAGTGCATCGTGGTTGTTGGAATCTTGAGATTCGCGGCAATGAAATCGATGCCCCATTGGGTCGTGGTGGCACGCGGGCGGAAGATCCCCTGGGCCCACATGAGTTGGTGACTGCCTTCGTACGATACCCCGAAACCGTCGCCGTATTTTTCGCCAAAAGGCTGACAAACGCTGCTGAGGAGAAGTTTCTTTCCGTTGGAATTATTCATGTGCCCTCACTATCAGATGTGTAAACAGATATTCACCATGGTACAGCACAGCAAGCTGTAAAATCTTCCTGCTATACTGTAAGACAGCAAGCTTTCAGCAATGTCAGGCGGTGTATCATAGGGATAAGAAAATCAAAAGGTATTTTTTTGCCGGGAACTGGACTGAGCGGCCGGCCGGTGTATGCTTGATGGTATGAAGGACGCCGAACTGGCCCGGGTTGCGAATGGATACCTGCGCTTGATGCGGGCGCCTGAGGCGAACCGCCTGGAATCGCGTGCAGGCGGCGTGTTCGGCTTCGCGGCCGGAAGCCTGGTTGTGGCGCTGGTGGTTTACGGGGCGCTGTGGCTTCTTCATGCGCGGCACGCCGGCGGCGTGGCCATGGAGTCCGAGCACCGACTGGTTGCTCTGCCGCTTGTGCCCATATCGCCCAAGCCTGTAGTGGGTCTTTTGCGTTTCCGGGGCAACCCTACCCACACCTACTACGGGCGGGGGCCGTTGCCCGAGAATCCCAGGCTGCTGTGGCGTTTTCCGGGGCACCCGATGTGTTCGGAGTCATGGGTCGGAAATGATCCGAAGATCTGGTGCGGGACGGGCTGGACCGGCCAGCCGGCGGTCTGGGTGCGGCCCGACGGTATCAGCGAAGTGATCGTCGGGGCCTTCGATCGGGCGGTCCATTTTCTCGATCTCGACACGGGCCGGCGGACGCGCCCCGACTTCGTCACCGGAGATATTATCAAGGGGTCGGTGACCATCGACCCGGACGGCGATCCGTTGATTTACTTCGGTTCGCGCGATAACAAGCTGCGTATAGTCGCGCTGGACCGCGGGCGGCCCGTGGAGTTGTGGAAGTTGGATGCCGACTTCGTCCCCGGTATCTGGAACAACGATTGGGACGGCAACCCGCTGGTGCTCAACGACATGTTGTACGAAGGCGGCGAGAACGGCTATCTGTTCGCATTCAGGCTGCACCTCGACTACGGCCCCGGTGGGCGCGTGCGGGTGCGACCTGAACTGCTTGCGGCCCTGAAAGGCTGGAACGAGGAACTTCTCGAAAAAGTCGGCGATCGCAATGCCAGCATCGAAAGCTCGGTGGCGGCCTTCGGCAAGCGGCTGTATTTCACCAACTCGGCCGGCCGTGTGGTGGGTGTCGATACCAGCCAGATCGACTCTGGGCGGGCCCCGGTGGTATTTGACTTCTGGATGGGTGACGACATCGACGCCTCGGTCGTCATCGACGAGACGGGAATGCTCTACGTGGCGGCCGAACTCGAGCGCTATCTGCCGCGCTCGGACGAGGTGGGCCAGCTGGTCAAGCTGGATCCGTACACGACGGGCGACCCGGTCGTCTGGAGCCTCGGGTTTCCCCCGGCGCTCGGTGACTGGAAGGGAGGCATCTGGTCGACGCCCGCCCTGGACGATGAAGCGCTATACCTGACGACCAACTCGGGCATGTTGGCGATCGTGGATCGCCGGACGGGCGAAATACTCTTCACCGACGATCTCGGCCCGCATGCCTGGTCGTCGCCGGCGCTGGTGGACGATCAGTTGATAGTCGCAACTTGTAAGGGGCAGATCCGCGACTACAATGTCGAAGATCCCCGGCGGCCGATTTTGAAATGGACCGTTACGATTCCGTCCGGGGCCTGCATAGAGAGCACGCCTGCGATATGGGACGGCCGCATAGTGGTCGGCGCCCGTGACGGATATCTGTATGCTTTTGGTGATTGACCCCTACAGGCTGCCGCGGATTCCATCACGCCGATGGGAACGGGCTCTGCGGCAAGGGCCACGGCACAGGTGTATACCTGAAGGGAAAGAACAGAAAGCACTATCAGCCGCCCCGGATGCATTGACAGGTCTTTCAAGACAATGGGTGTAGGTTGTCGCTGAGATTAGCAGGGTAAATAGATCTGATCAAGCCGACCGGCCGCAAGATCATGGACGCAAAGGCTGCCTGGATTGAAGTGGCCATGAAGAGGGGGATCGGTATCCCACTTCCTGGAGAACATTCGCACCACGGCAAGACACCCTGTTCCCTGTTCGGGGGAGTTTTATCAGGGAGCTGGATGGGGACAGGGTATGCGGGATCGGTTTTCCTCGTCCTCCAACAACTCCGAGGCCCCACGACCCCAGATGCGGCATGAAAATGTATAAGCATTTTCAAGAATTTGTGGCCTAAAGAATAAATGGAAAGACCGCCCGCCGCTTCGGCGGGTAGTCGGGAAACTTTTGGCGGTACCAGCGCTGATGCGACCAGGCGCGGGGGACGAGGTTGGCGAATGTCCAGGCCGCGAAGCTCAACCCGGCCAAAGACCAGGTGGCCACGGCCCAG
>CAZXHT010000059.1:0-37619 GCA_964640665.1 uncultured Myxococcales bacterium | reverse complement strand
CAAGACCAAAATAGACCTGAAACTCTTCATGGCTTGAACTCCTTATCGAAACGGTTAGACAACATGACCCAAAGTTCATTTTCGTAAAGACTACCCGTCATGGTGCGCTCTAGTCAATACCGGTATTAGACCGCTGCCCGACAATGAATATTCGAAAAAAGTTTTCTTCGTTTTCCTGTCCTATACTACTATTCGCGAGAATCTTCGCCTTCGGCGAAAATTCTCAGTAGTACTGCGCGGGTTTTTTTTGTTGCGACTGGTGAGCCACGCTGTGATACGTTTCGAGCAAGTCACGTGTCCTGGAGGCGATGAAATGAAAACACGGATATGCTGTTGCGCTTTCTTGTCACTTGTAGTTATCGCCTGTGTGTCCTGCTCCAAGAAGGGCATTGAGGTGAAAGACGCCGGGCGGGCCAAGGGCAAGACATTCACCGTGGACAACTCCGGCGACGCGGGCCAGTTTGTCAGCATGGACATCGACGTCAACGATTTCGTCCACATGGTCTACTACGACAAGAAGAACAAGGCCCTCAAGTACGTCAGACAGTCCGCGGCCGGTTTTGCCATCGACACGGTCGACGCCGGCTGTAAACATTGTCTGTTCGCCACCTTGCGGGTCACCGGTAACGGCGAACCCCATATAGCCTACTACAGCGCCGCCACCCAGACTTTCACCTACGCATACAAGAAGAATGCCGAGTGGAAGAAGGAGCCCATCGAGTGGGGCAAGAGTACCGGGATGGGCGCACGCCTGCTGTTCGACGACGACTTCAAGTTGCACGCAATGTACTATTCCGGCGATGGCTGGCTGATGCACGCCTGGAGAGTGCTGCGCAAGCAGGAGCCCGGCAAGCGCAAGGCGGCAGTCAAGAAGGGAAAAGACGGCCACAAGGGTATTCCCGGCGAGGAAACCGAGGGGATCTGGGGCAGCGAGCGAGTCGAGCGGGCCAACGGTTCCGAGAAGGTACAGATCTCGTTTGTCAAGCAGCCGAGTGGGGGCTTGGCGGCCAGTTACCTGCACTGGTCCGGGTTGACATCCGAACTACGTATGGCCGTACAGGAAAAAGACGGCAAGTGGTCCAGCCAGGTCGTGGCCCGTGAGAACAATCCCGGCAAGTCGAGCGCCCTGTTTTTCTCGAGCGCGGGTGAACCGCGGATCGTGTTTCGAGAAGCCAGGAGAAACAGGCTCTCAATAGCCGCTCCCGGTGCCGGGGGCTGGAAGATCACGCCGCTTCTGGATGACGTATACAACATGGCACTTGTCGCCGACGCCTCCGGCGACCTGCTGTTGGCCTTCGAGGAACTGGCGGGGGCCGATCCTCGCAAGGGCCGCCTGTGCTTTGCCGTGCGCAGAAGCGGAAATTGGAGCCGCTTCATCGTCGATCCTGAAAAGGGCTCGGGCACGCACCTCGACGCCTCGCTCACGGCGGCGTCCATCCCCCTGATCGCCTACTACGAGGAACGAGGGCATTCTCTGAAGCTGTTCGTGGGAGAGTAGGCTCTTGCGCTATCGCCGGCGGTTCTTCATCCCCGGCGGCGTCACGTCTGCAAGCAGCGCCTTGTTTACATCGATCGCGGCTGTCCTGCGCTTGTAATTCAGCCAGGCCGCAAGCTGGCCATTGCGGTGCTGGGCCAGCAGGCGCCGGCGCATGTCCTGCCTGGCTTTGTCGAAAGCCGGCATGTCGGCTTCATGGCGCTCTGCAAGGACCATGACGACAAACGCCTTGCCTTCCATGGGAGAGTCGATTTCCAGAGGCTTGTCCGGGAAGGGATGATCCTTGGTCAGGGCGAATGCCTGCCGGGCAAGGTCTTCGTCGATCCCGATCGAAGGAACGAAACCACTCATACGCGAGAACAGGCCCGTGGCCCGCACCTCGAGGGCGTTCGGATCCTTGGGGCTTTCCTTGGGTGCATCTGGAACGAGTTCGGCGAGTTTCTTGCCGGCCTTGATGCCGGCGAGGATTTGTGCCGCCTGCTGCCCGGCCTCGGCCTCGGCCTTGTCTTGTGCCAGGATCTGCCCCGCGATATCGTGCTTGACCTCGTCGAGTTTGCGATCTTCGGCCGGGACCACCTCAAGACACTTGATGACGTGGAAGCCCTTGTCCGACTTGACCACAGCCGAGTGCTTACCTTCATTGAGAGCGAAGGCCGCCTCGGCAAAGGCTGTGCCCCAGCGAGCGACCATGGCCTCTTTCGTCAGCATGGGCAGTTCGCCGCCCTTTTCCTTCGTGTCGCTGTCCTCGGAGTATTGCTTGGCTTCCGCGGCGAACTCCTCGCCTTTCTTGAGATCGTCCACGGTCAACTCGGCCTGCTCCTCCTTGTCCTTTGCCTGCTCGGTATCGTAAGACGCCCGGACTGTGAAAAATACGTGCGCAACCTTGGCCTTCTTGGGCTTGTGGTATTGTGAGTCGTGGGACTTGTAGAAGTTTTCCACTCGATCGATGTGATCATTTGCAAACTTGTCGATCTCGGCCTCGGTCGGGTTGATGCCTCTTTTGAAACTGGCCGGCATGATCTTGACGAAGTCAAGGTTGATCTTGGTTTCGCTCGTTTGGTATGCCTGCCTGAGTTCATCATCGGTTATCCGGACGGTGTCCTGGATGATGAACGCCATGCGCTCCGCCAGCATACGCCGGCGCCAGGCCTCTTCGAAGACCGCCGGAGTAGTATCCAGGTAGCGGGTCACGTAGTACTTGTAACGCTTGAAGTCGAAGCTCTTGTCCTTGCCCATGAAGGCCTTGCGGATGTCGGCGTTGCGTTCCTGGTTTGTCACGTGCAGGCCGAGGCCACGGGCCGCCTGGATGAGCAAGGCCCGCTCGATCATCCCGTCGAGCACCTGCTTGCGCAGCCCGATCTTGTCTTCCTGGGTCATGGGTTTTCCCTGCTGGTGACGCTTGATCTCCTGCCTGAGGGCCTGATCGTAGTAGTACTGGAAGTCGGTATCTCTGATCTCCTCGCCGTTTACCTCGGCCATCAGGCCGGCGCGGCCGCAGCCGCCCTTGCGAAAGCCGACCGAACCCGCCCCGAACGAGAAGACGAAGACGAAGACGATGAAGCCGAACAAAAGGATGACCAGCGTCGACTGGGATTGTTTGCGCATCTGCTCGAGCATTGAAAACTCCTTGTTAGTGGCACTTACGAATCGTTTGTTGATTCGTTAGTGCCACGTTATGCTGGCCTAACCGGTGAGGACACCGTTTTACAGACGGACGATGATAGCCGTCCGGGAGTTGTATGCAAGATCTTTTTCGCATGGGATTTTGCTTGCCAAAACAGGGACATTCTGTTAGTGGCACTTACGAATCGTTTATTGAGAGGCGGAGAGCGAAAGAATGCTGTTCGACTGGCTGTATGCCATGTTTTCACAGGACCTGGCGGTTGACCTGGGAACCGCAAATACACTCCTTTACGTCAAGGGCAAGGGAATTATCTGCGCCGAACCGTCGGTAGTGGCCGTCCAGAAAGACAGCCACGGGATCAAGAAGGTTTTGGCGGTGGGCAAAGAGGCCAAGGACATGCTCGGCAGGACTCCCGGGAGCATTATGGCCATCCGCCCCATGAAAGACGGTGTGATCGCCGATTTCGAGGTGACCCAGGAGATGCTGCGCTATTTCATCAAGCGCGCGCATAACCGCAAGATGCTGGTCAGACCCAGGATAATCGTCGGCGTTCCATATGGTATCACCGAGGTCGAGAAACGGGCCGTCAAGGAGTCGGCCTTGAGCGCCGGGGCCCGTGAGGTGTACCTGATAGAAGAGCCGATGGCGGCGGCCATCGGCTCGGGATTGCCGATAACAGAGCCCTCGGGCAATATGATCGTCGACGTCGGCGGCGGCACGACCGAGGTGGCCGTGATCAGCCTGGCCGGCATAGTCAACTCGAAATCGGTTCGCATCGGCGGCGACAAGATGGACGATTCGATCATCCAGCACATGAAGCGCAAGTACAACCTGCTGGTCGGCGAGTCGACCGCCGAGAAAATAAAGATCAACATCGGAACGGCTTATCCGACGGAGGAACCGCTCACCATGGAAGTGCGCGGCCGCGACCTGGTCGCCGGCGTACCCAAGACGATCAACGTGTCTTCAGACGAGATCCGCGATGCCCTTTCCGATCCGATCAACGCCATAGTCGACGCCGTGCGCGTGGTTCTCGATCGCACCCCGCCGGAGCTGTCGGCCGACATCGCCGACAAGGGCATAGTACTGGCCGGGGGCGGGGCCCTGCTGCGGAACCTGGATGTCCTGCTTCGCGAGGAGACCGGCCTGCCGGTGATGGTGGCAGACGAACCACTGTCGGCCGTGGTCTACGGCTGCGGCAAGGCTCTCGACGAACTGGACCTTCTGAAACAAGTTTCCATCGACTGAAAAATGAAGTGGTTGCGGAGAAACCGGTTCCGTCTCCTCGTTGCGGGGATTTTAGTTTTCTCGCTGCTGCTTTTTGTCGCCCACATGAAAGGGCAAAGGCGGCACAACTTCCTGGATCGGGCGCTGATCTGGGTGACGGCCCCGATAGAAAGCGCCACCGTCTGGTGTATAGAAGGCGTGGCCGGATTATGGCACGATTATATCTACCTGGTGGGGCTTCGCGAAGAGAATGATGAGCTGAAAAAGAAGGTGGCCGACGAAATTGGCAAGAATGCCCAGTTAGCCGAACTGCAAGCCGAAAACGATCGCCTGCGGAAGTTATTGAACATGCGCGAGTCTCTCGGGTCGGCGCAGGTCGCCACCGCCAAGGTGATCGGCGTGGGCACTTCACCGGTACAGAGGACCATCCGCATTGCCGCAGGCAGTTCGAGCGGCGTCCGTGTAGGAAATGTCGTCGTGGCCAATGGCGGGCTGGTTGGACGGGTCTGGGTGGTTACGGGCGGGTATGCAGGTGTGCGCCTGATAGTGGACGGATCCAGCGCTGTGGACGTCGTCGACCAGCGTTCACGAGCCCGCGGCATCGTCAGGGGTCAGGGCGAGGACGAAGAGTGCTCGGTAGACTACCTGGTCAGGACGGCCGATGTCGCGTCGGGTGACAGGATCGTGACCTCGGGCGTGGGTGGGGTCTTCTCCGCCGGATTGCTGGTGGGAACAGTATCCGGGGTGACTTCCCCCAACGTGGGGGTCTTCCGCCAGGCGTCTCTGAAACCCGCTGTCGAGTTTATGAAGCTGGAAGAAGTCATAGTGATCGTCTCGAATTCTCCCGTAGGCGAGGGAGAACGCTGATGAGAAAGATCGCCTTCGTGTTTTTCGGCTTGCTGCTGTTGGCGCTCGACGGAGCCTTGTTGCAAGTTCTCCACGTCGAATGGGTTCACCCCGACCCCGTGCTCATTCTGTCCGTGTATCTGGCGCTGAACTTGCGCTCCGGCGAGGGGCTGGTGGTGGTATTTTTTCTGGGCGCCGCTGCAGACAGCTTTGCGGGAACACCGCTGGGCATGATGGTCTCGGTCCATGTCCTTGTCTGGCTGGCGGCCTGCTGGGCGCGCAGGTTCGTACTATCAAATCAGGTCGCGGCGCACTTAGGCGTGCTTTTCGCCATGAGCCTGCTGTTGAGCCTGCTGCTCTCTGTTTACTTGCTGGCCATGGATGTCCATGGCCAGGTGTTGTGGATTAATTTCAAGGCCGCCTTCCCGCTGGCGTTTATTCACTTGTTGCTGGCGCCGCCCGTCTGGGCAGTAGCCTGCAGGATATGGCCGCGCTACGACAGTCGGGAATTCAAAATGGCATCACCTTTCTGAACGCTCGCGCCGCCGGAGTAGAACTTGCCCCTGTTCAAGCCACAGCCGGAACTGTCCAGGTTCTCGAAGCGCTACGTTATCATGCTGGCGTTGATCGTTTGTGTTTTCTCGATCTTCGCCGTGCGTCTCTATTATCTGCAAATCTCGCACGGGTCTGAATACGAGGCCCTGTCCCTGGCAAACTTCGTGGACGAGAGGCGGGAAGTCGCCCTCAGGGGAATGATCTTCGACCGCAATGGTCGGTTGCTTGCGGACAACAGACCGTCGTTCAACCTTTATTTCACCGCTGCCTATTGCAAGAAAGAGGCTTTCGAGACGACGCTTTCCAGACTTACCGAGTACATCGGCCTGAGCGAATTGGAAGTCGACGATACCCGCGAGTACTTCCGCTCGACGACGCGCCTCAAACGTTGGGTGCCGCGCCTGGTGCGACGTGGCATGTCTTGGCCGGAGTTGGCGGCGGTCGAGCAGCACATGGATTTGCTCGAGGGTGTCGAGGTGCGCCCGGAGACCAGCCGAGCCTATCCCGGCGGCAAACTGGCGGCTCACTTGCTGGGATACGTGGGTGAGATAAGCCCGGGTGAATTGAAGAGAATGAAGAAGGACGGCTACCGCCAGGGGGACATGATCGGTAAATTCGGCATCGAGCATTACTGGGAAGGAAAGTTGCGCGGAAAAAACGGCCAGGTGCAGGTTGTGGTCGACTCACGCAAGCAGAGGGTTCCCGAGTCGCTGGCCCGGCGCGTACTCGAGAACGTTCAGGTAGTCGAGCCGCCGCATCCCGGGAACAACCTGGTGCTGTCGCTGGATGCGAGACTACAGGCCCTGGCCGAGGAACGCTTTCCGGGAACCGAGGGAGCCGCGGTGGCGCTCGACCCGAGATCAGGCTTTGTCCTGGCCATGGTTTCCAAGCCGTCCTTCGATCCCAGCGTGCTATCGGGCCGGGTCGGCTCGCGGGTCTGGAACGAACTGGTGACCGATCCCGATAGGCCGTTGACGTATCGCGCCACGCAGCAGCAATACCCGCCGGGCTCCACTTTCAAACCGTTCACCGGCCTGGCGGCCTTGGAGTCAGGTGAGTTGGACGAGACCACCAAGCAGCTATGTACCGGCAGCCTCAACTTCGGCGGACACATCTTCCGTTGCTGGCGAGCCGGCGGTCACGGCAACATCGCTATTCACAAGGCGATCGTCCAGTCGTGCGACGTGTTTTTCTACCGCGCCGGCTACAAGGCCGGACAGGATCGACTGGCCCAGATGTCCTGGAGCTTCGGGTTCGGTTCGCTGACCGGCTTCGACGCCGGCGAGGAAGTGCCCGGCATCTTGCCCGATCGCACCTGGTATCGCCAGCACACCAAGACCGGCTATTTGCCGGGTTTCGTAATTTCGAACTCGATTGGCCAGGGAGACGTCAACGTCACGCCGTTGCAGCTTACGTTGGCCTACGCGGCCATCGCCAACGGCGGCACGCTCTACCGGCCGCAGGTTGTCCTGCGGGTGGAATCGCCGGAGGGCAAGATCGTCCGCGTCTTCGAGCCTCAAGCCAGGTGGCGGGTGAAGGCTTCCGCCGAGAACATCGAGATCATGCAGCAGGCTCTCGAAGGAGTCGTCAACGAGCCTGGCGGGACGGGCTACTACCGCAGGCCGCGGCGGGTGCAGTTCCGCGTGGCGGGAAAAACGGGTACGGCCCAGGTTGTGAAACAGGGGAAGGATCGCGGCAAGAACCTGCCCTATGATTTTCGGGATCACGCTGTCTTCGCGGCCTGGGCGCCCGTCGGCGATCCGCGCATCGCGGTGGTGGTGCTCAACGAGCACGGGGGTCACGGATCGAGCGGTGCGGCACCGCTGGCCATGGAACTGATCACATACTATATCGAGCAGATCGAAACAGATCCCAGCAGGGCCGAGGCGGGCAAAAGATGAGAAACCTCTCGCGCACGGGGTCTTTCAACTGGGCTCTGCTCTTGACCACGCTTGCGGTCGCCGGCCTGGGCATCGTCAATCTGAGTTCGGCCTCGCGAACGGCCACCTCGAACCTGGCCATGATACAGGGAATCTGGCTCGGAGTGGGCATGGGGTTGGCGGTGGTCTTGACCGTGCTGGATTACCGCATTTTCGAGCGTCTGGCTTATCCGATCCTGGTCGTGACACTGGTTCTCCTGCTGGCTGTGCTGTTTGCCGGAAGGGTGATATCGGGCTCTCAACGCTGGCTTCACCTGGGAGCGTTCAATTTTCAACCCTCGGAGATGGCCAAGATCGCGGTCGTCCTGTGCGTGGCCAAGTATTTCAGCGACGAGCCATCCCTGCCCGAAAGAGGCTACAACCTGCGCGAACTGATCAAGCCGGCCACGATTCTGTATCCGCTGGGGGCGCTGGGTGCCCTTACCCTGTACTGGGAGCGCCTGCCGTTTCTCGGGGGCTGGCGTTTCGCGATACTCGTCGGGTTGCTGATCTGGGCGGCGGCCTGTTTCTTGTATTCCTTGCGCAGGGGCCGCAGCAGTCTGCACGATCTGCTGAGCCCGGTAATTTTAGTGGCCCTGCCGGCGGTTCTGATACTCAGGCAGCCCGATCTGGGAACGACACTGGTGTTGTTCGCCGTCACCGGAACCATGATCCTTTTCGTCAAGGTCAAGCCGCTGAGCCTGATCATTGCGGGTGTGGCGATCATGGTGGCGGCCGCCAGCGCCTGGTTCTTCGTGCTGGAGCCCTATCAGAAGAAGCGTGTTTTTGCCTTCATCGAGCCGAGCGCGGACATCAAGGGAAGCGGCTATCACGCCTGGCAATCCAGGCTGGCGGTGGGTTCGGGCCGGGTGTCGGGCAAGGGTTTCGGAAAGAGCACCCAGACGCAGTTCAAGTTCCTGCCGGAGCAGCACACCGATTTCGTTTTCTCGGTCTGGGCCGAGGAATGGGGATTTACCGGCTGCACGGGAGTGCTGGGGTTGTTTCTTTTCTGGCTGCTGCAGATGATCAACATAGCCAGCAGCGCGCGGGAAAGGTTTGGAGCCCTGGTGGCGGTGGGGGTGATCGCTCTAATGTTCTGGCACGTGGCGATTAACATCGGCATGGTGATCGGGGTTCTGCCTGTGGTCGGAATAACACTGCCGCTATGGAGCTATGGGGGATCGTCGGTTTTGGCAACCATGGTGGCCATGGGCCTGCTGCTGTCCATCTCGCTCAGACGTCATAACTTCTAAGAAGAGAAATCTCAGAGTATCTTGTTGATGAATTTCTCGAGCGCTTCGGGCGTGGGTCGGCCGGTGAACTGGTTTGTGACCTTGCCCTTGTGAAACATGAGAATCGTCGGCAAGGCCTTTACCGAGTACTGGATGGCGGTCATTGGGCTGGAGCTTACGTCTACCTTGGCGAACTTGACGCGTCCGCGATAACTTTTTGCCAGTTTTTCGATGATGGGCTCGATGGCCTTGCAGGGGCCGCACATCGGTCCCCAGAAATCCACCAGGGCGGGAAGCTTGCTGGATACCACCTCTTGATGAAAGTTGGCGTCGATGACCTCGGCAACTACTTTTTCGCTCATTGAGTAAGACCTCCGCTCGTGTGTCGTCGAGCAGCAACATTAATACAGTGTGGCTCCGTGATCAACGGGCATTTGCGCGAAATCCGCGAACTTGACTTGGAGCGGTTCTCTATTGTAGATTTAATGTGAAAAACAGGGGAGTTGGAGCGAAAATCGTGGCTCGTCATCTTTTCATCGCCCAGCAGACGCTGGCCACCTGGATGGACCAGGATAAGATCGATTTCGATGACAACGTGATGACCATCAAGGCGGATGGGCGTGCCTTCAAGCTGGTCGAGGCGGTGCGCTTCGTCAAGGTAGAGGGCGATGAGGAGGACACGCCCGGTCTCCTGGGTCGGGTCAAGACCAACCGGCAACTCGAGGAGATGAGCGCGGAGCGATACCGTGACTCAGTGTTGTTCGAAGATGTCGCCTACAAGGTGCAGGAAGGTTTCATCGGCGAGGTGTTCATGAAAGAAACGGGCGCGGCGACCGCCGGTGCCGTCGAGGCCGCCGCAACCGTGAAGTCGCCCCCGCCGCCGCCTCCTCCGCCGGTTCGTGCTCCGCAGCCGGCGGAAACGCAGGCCAAGATTACGGCGCCGCAAGAAGAACGTGCAGCTCCGCTGCACGCCACTCCGCTGCAGGCCAGTCTTGCCGGCGCGGCCGATCCGGCCACGAAGAAAGACCCTGGCGACCAGGAAGCCTCCGACGAAGAGTTGTTGACACGTTTCCTGTTGGACAATCTGTAATCTTTAGCTGTTTTTTGGGCGACCGGCGCGTTGCATGTTGCTCTTGACGCGCAGGAAGTAGTTGGCGAAATCCATCCTCAGCAGGATGAAGGTTGCCAAAACGAGACCCAGCAGAACGACCCAGGCAAGTGTCGTGTCGTACTCAAGGTCGGTGAAGATGCCGCCCTGGGCAACTTCGGGATAGTGGTCGGGCTGAACGGGCAGGCCGTAACGCCTGGCCAGGCGGGCGATATTGATCAAGTGGATGACCGGAATACCGGCACGGCTCATTCGAGTCATTACGGAGTCGCGGATCTTGTCCGGGGCCGGGGTGGTGCGGTTGAGACCCGGCTTGAACATTTTCTTGATAAGCAGACTGCCTACGCTGCCGACTCCGCCGCCTACGTTGACAAAGCAAGAAATCGGCCGCCCACCGGCCTCTTCCTGATAGATGTTCATACGCAGATCCCAGTTGGCTGCCAGGCTGGCTGGATCGATCAATTCGACTCCGTTACGCTTTACAATTTTCCTTAACAGCTTGATTCCCTCGGGTGGAATTCCTCCGCCCATGTCTCTCTCGCCTCCGAGCGAGGCGGCGACGGAACGATGGTGGATGATGCCCTTCTCGAAAAGCAGGCGCTCCATGTCCAGCCAACTGAGTTGGGGATTATTGCCCCCCCAGCGCGAGGCCGAGGCCGAGGATATCGGAATAGGCTCCAGGCCGAGCACCTCAGCGGCGACTATCGATGCCAGGCTCAAAGACGGAAACGAGCCCGAGAAACCCATTGCCACGACGTCGCCTTTCTTGAGGCCGGCACGCTTGTAAAGCTGCACCAGGACGGCAGCGAAATTCGGATTGGCCGAAGTCTGCTTGGCGGCCAGCGATCCTTCTTTCGAAGTGATCGGCGTCAAGCCCGAGCCGATCATTCCGGTTCCGTTGGGATCGTGCTCGGTGTCGATGCGTCCGAAGATGAGCAGTTTCTTGTCGCGAATGGCCTTCATACCGGCGTCCATCAGTTTCGCGGCGGCTTTTTTCTCGCGGTAGTATTTCTTGCGCTGCTTGGACGGCAGTTGCTCGACCAGGACGTAGCCGATGATGGAGATCGCGGCTACCAGAACAAGTACGCCGCGCGAGGCGCGCCCGGGTCTCCACATTAGTGCCATGTGTACATCTCCCCGCCGTAGACTAGAATCAATGCCAGCCTGACGAGCACGCCCGAGGCAATCAGCGTGGCCGACGTTTCTATGGCTCCCTGACGATCGATCCACATGCCTACCAGGCCCGGGATGATGAAGCCTATCGCCGACAAAACGAATGTCTCTCCGAAGATGTCGAACACCAGGAAGCTGCGCGAGAACCAACCCAGCAGGAAGCCTAACAGGATGATGACAACTGTCCTGCGCCGTCCGAAAAGGAACATGAAGTTGTCAAGCAACTTGACTACCAGGAAGGCCAACAGGCCAAGGGCCAGGGTCATGACCACTGCGACTGGGTGGCGCAGGTTCAAGGCGATGTAGCCGGGTACTACCATGCCACCGGCCGCCAGTCCAAGCGTCTCGGAAAAAATCAGGCTCACCACCAGGCCCATGGCTATGGCGGTGACGATTACCTCGGGTGCCAGGTTCTCCAAGTCTTATCCTCCTGCCGCGTCATTACCGGGAGGCATGGCGCGGTTGGTGAAATACTCGACGATTTCCAAACCCCCGCCGCCTATGTTGCCCATACCGAAGACGGATCCTGCCTTTTCTATCTGAGCCACCGCACGCTCGAAAATCTGATCCGGGGCCGCATCTTCCATGGTGATGATTTTTTCCCCGGGCAGCCCGGCTTTAAGGGCCGCCTCGATAGCCATGCGGGTTCCCCGGCCGGTCACAAGCGCCCGGTCTAATTTCTCACATTCCGGCAAAATGCGACCCAACTGAGCGCTGCGCTGCGTTCTGTCGGGCCGGCAATTGAGGATCACCACTCGCCGGCGATCGTCCGGATACAAATCGAGCAGACGCTGCCAGATGACAATATTCGAGTCGGGATCATTGGCTGCGAAGGCGTTTATAAACTCGATTTGCTTGGCGAAGAAAGCCAGGCGAATGACACGCAGCGCCCCAATGTCTGGATCGGCTGTGCACATGCCTTCGATAGCTTGCTTCCGAGCGACGCCGGCCAACTCGCAAACCTTGACGGCCAGGGCGACATTCTCGGGATGCTCGATGTAACTGAAGCGCCGCATGATCTCGCCGGTTATCTTTTCGCCCTCCGGAGTGACGCTGATCAGCTCTACACCTTTGCGTTCGGCGGCGGTGCGGAAAATGGACAAGAGTTCCGGGTTTGTCTCGGCGGTCACCAGCGGGCCGCCCCGCGGCGTACTGCCCGCCAGTGCCCGGGCCACGTCGTTGACAGTCGGTCCCATGACGTCGAGGTGATCGGCCCGGGCATTGGTGATCACCCCGAAGGAAGATCGCACCATCTTACGTTCTGTGTACTCTTGTAAAGTCGGGCTGAGGGCCATGCACTCGAGCACCACGCACTTGGCGCCGCGCCGCGCCGCCACGGAGATCGACCGCAGTTGCTCGATCACGTTGGCCCGGCCCTGGCGCTGGATATCGTACTCGCTGCCGTCTTCCAGGATCATCCGCGGCCGAGAACCGGTCGTCTTGGCGCAGGTTTGCTGGCCACCGGAGCGCAGCCCGGCGGCTATCAGGCGGGTCACTGATGACTTGCCGCGGGTTCCGTTGACGTGTACGCGAAGCGGAACCCGGCGCAGGTTGTGCAGGTGAAGTTGGTACTCCCAGGCACCAACCAGGATGATAAACAGCAGGATGACGGCCACGACCAGCATTCAGATTCCGGCGCCTATGTGAAAGAGATCAGCGGGTCTCCTGTTTGAACCTGCTGACCGGCCGAGACGTGAATCTTTCCAATGTTCCCGGAGCGGTCGGAACGGACCTCGTTTTCCATCTTCATGGCTTCGAGAACGAGGATAACGTCGCCGGTCGCGATTTTTTGCCCTTCCGAGACATGCAGCTTCAGCACGGTTCCGGGCATCATGGCGCACAGGGTGCTTTCTCCAGGAGCGTCTGCCGGGGAGCCGGCCAAGGGTTGCGGAGATTGCCCGGCTGAAGGGCCGGGTGAAGCGACCTTCACGGAAACATCGCGGATAGCAACTTCGATTTTCTTGCCGTCGACCACCACGCTTGCGGTCTCGCTGCCGAGGCTAAGAATACGGACATTGTACTTCCGGCCCTCGATCTGCAACTCGAATTCCTTCCCGCCGGCCACGCTAATCTCTCCTGTCGCTCACTTGTGAACTTCGTCAGAGCATATTTTGGCTTTTTGTCGGAAGCAACGCTTTTTTACGGGACCTGCCGGCGATTACTTGCGCTGATATTTCTTTACCAGGGAATCCACCTGCCTGACGCCGTCGTAGAGGTGATCGTCGGCTTCTATCCAGCCGTTTATGCCCAGGGTGGGGACCAGTATCTTGCGGCCGGTTCTGGAGAGGGTGTTTATGTTCAGCAGGACTGACTTGATCCTGCCGGCCAGGTTCTCATCCAGTCCGCCCCGGAGGCAGTAGGCGTCGTAAGGGATGCGTCCGGTCTTGGCCAGGATGAACAGGTCTCCTACCGGCAAGCCGGCCTGGCGGGCGTCTCTGATGGCGCCCGAGAAGGTGGCCGCTACGTCGAAGCTACCCTCCAGCAGGCCCGCGATGCAGGCGCGATGGTTGCCGCCGAAGGTTATCGAACGAAAAGTCTTGTCCGGGACGATCTCGTGCTCGAGCAGATAAGCTACCGGGTAGAGGTAACCCGATGTGCTGTCGGGATCGGCGAAGCAGATGCGCGCGCCGTGCAGATCGGTCAGAGACCCGAAGGTGCCGTCTTGCATGGTTATCAGGTAGCTCGAGTAGGTCTTCGAGCCGTAGGCTACATGGGTGGCGATCAACTTCAGGTCGGGGATGCGCCTTTTAGCCTTTACGTAGGCCAGCGGGGAGAACTTGGCCAGGTCGACCTCTCCCTTGGCTACCCGGTCGATCAGATCTCCGTAGCTTTCGGCAACCTCCAGCTTGACCTCGATGCCCAGAAGGGATGTCAGGTGATTGGCAAGAGGGAAGAAGCGTTCGCGGGTGGCCTCGACGCCGATCACCGGCGTCATGCCGAAGACGAGCTTTTCTGAAGGAGCGTTGTCAGCGTCCCCGGCATGGACTCGCGGCATGTTGCAGACGAGCAGGCAGGCCAGCAAAGCGGGTACAAGCCTTGCGCCGATCATGACTCCACCCTGTTTCGGCCGGCGTCCTTGGCGCGGTAGAGGGCCTCGTCGGCCTTTCCTATCAGTGCCTTGGCATCCTCTTGATTGGGCTCCAACTCGGCCACTCCGATGCTGACGGTCAGGTTTCCGCCGGGCTGCTTGTCCTGGTCGGGAAAATCCGCTCGTTCAACGGCGCGGCGAATCTTCTCGGCCACCCGCAGGCCGGCTCTCAGACCCGTGTCGAGCAGCGCAATGCAGAACTCCTCGCCCCCGAAGCGACCCGGGATGTCGGTGGCGCGCAGGTTGTCTTTAAGAATCTTCGCCAGCCAGGAAAGCAGGCGGTCTCCGGCCAGATGCCCGTTGGTGTCGTTGTAGTGCTTGAAATTATCGACGTCGAGCATCAACAGGGAAAGGCGATGCCCGCCGCGCTTGGCACGCAGTAACTCGAAGTCGATCCGGCCGAGCCAGTGGGTCTTGTTGGCCAGCCCGGTCAGACCGTCGGTGGTGGCCACCTCCTCGAGCCGCTTGTTGACTTCGCTGAGACGGCGATTGGCCAGTTCGAGTTGCTCGTTCTTGTCGACGATCTCGCGCGAGCGCTGCCGGACTTTCTCTTGCAGGTCTTGCGTGTAGCTTTCCAACTCGGCGGCGGTGGCGTTGAATGCTCCGGCCAGAGTGCCCATCTCGTCGCGGCTCTTGACGTGGACCCGCTGATCCAATTCGCCCGCTCCCAGGCGCTCGGCCATCCGGGAGAGCGCCTTGACCGGGCGAACCACGAGCCGGGAAAGCCCGACAGACAGCGCCCCCAGCGCCAGCAGGATCAGCAACAAAGTTACGCCCAGGGTCTGGCGGCGCAGGTGGCTTGTACGCGCGTGCAGGCGCTCGAGCGAGAACTCGGCAAGCAATGTGCCCCAGCGTAAACCGGATTCGACCGGCAGCGAGACGGCCAGCGTCTCTGTTTTTCCCGGGTGCGCGATGCGCTCGAACAACGGCCCGTTCGAGCCGATGGCGCGCCTGGTAAAATCGTCTTGGCGCACTGATCCGTAAGCCGTCTCGCGGGTGTGAGCCAGCACACGTCCGTTCTCGTTGACCACGCAAAGGTAGGCGAGATCGCGTAGCGGATCGTCTTCAGAAGGGTCTTTTTCACCCGGATGTTGCGAGCGCTTGCCCGAAAGCTGCGCCAGGTAGTCGTCCAGGCGCTCTATCTCGTGGTTGGCCAAGGCAATGGAGCAGGGGACGGAGAGCGCCGACAGCAGGCCCAGCCCGCGAACCCGCATCTCGTCGATCAGGTTGTTTTCCAAGATGGCCACGTTGAGCAAACCGCCCGCGCCCAGCAGCGGCACGAGCAGGCCGGTCAAGAGAAGCGTGAGTTTAAGACGGATGCCCATGGGTTGAACAACTCGTCATTCCGTCGAGAAAATAATCTCGCCAAGCTCCAAAGACTTGTTCCAGTAGCTTTCAATTTCCGGGTCGCGGTAGGCGACGTCGACCGATGGCTCTAGCTTCAGGCGCACAGACAGCCGGCCGAGCCGGCCGTCCGCCGGCATGACGGGCCGCAGGTCTAGAGTGCCGGCCACCCGCGGGACTTGTTTTCCATCGAACCTGCTCGATGCCAGCCAGCCGATCCGGTGCGGTTTTTGATCTTTATCTATAGCCATGACGGCGTAGGCAAGGCCGATCGTAAGTTTGCTTTTGCATGCCAGGATAATTTCGGCAGTCGGGTGTGCGCGATCAACGGACAACTCTCGTTTATCACGCGTCGCCGGGTAAACTTCGACGGCATGTCCGAGGGCGTTGAGGCTAATTTCGATTTTCGAAGACGGATCCTGCCGGGGATCGTCGACGGCTTGTATAAACTCGTCGGGACGCTTGGCTGCCACTTCGAAAGACGCAGGGCCTGCGGAAATCTCGCCGCTGAAAAGCGGGGCGCCGCCGGCGGCGGATTTAGCCGCAGACTCGAAGACCTGGAAAGCGAAGCGCAACTCGATTTCATAGTGTCCCGCGGCGGTAGTCGCCGGGCCGGTAAGCGTGGCCAGATCGAGATCCAGCGGAGTTGTCATCTCGAAGCGGCGGCCCAGCGGCCAGCGTCGCTCGTGCAAATCTTTACCATTCACGGTTGCCGTCAATTTGCTTGCTCGCAGCCACATGTCTCCGGCACCGGGCAGATCGGCCGGCCAGGCGGGCAGAAGACGAACCCGGGCCGTTGCGCCCAGGCTGTATTGTTTCCTGGTGCGCAGATCGAACCTGGCCGCCATGCCCAGCAATGCGCCGCGCTTTATGACCGGCAGTGTGCGCCACCAGGCGTTGACCCGTCCGCGGAAGGCGGCCTCATCGGAAAGCCTGTAGGCGGTAAGTAAGCGCAGGATAGCGGCATCAACTGCCAGGTCGCTAAGACAACCTTTGTACCCGATCGCGGCAACGATCACGTCGAGCGGGACATCAGACGCCAGCGCCGAAGCCAGCGCCTGTCTTCCCTCTTTTTCGGCACACAGCTTCGAGACGGCTTCAGCACGCTCGGATGCATCATCGCTTGACAGACGCCCAACCAGAGACTCGTTCCCGCCGCCCGGGCACCCACCCTGGCTGCAGCCGAGAACAAAAATAAAACCACAAAGAATAAACGCCAGACGCTTCATGTCCCCGAAATACCACAGGCCTGATGCCGATACAACTATTGAGTAACAAAGAAGAAACATGCTAAGCTAAATTAATAAGCTTATTGATGCATTATTTGGACTCTGCCAAGGAGCAAGAAATGAAGATATCTTTTCGTGAAACGACGGGAGGCGTTCTCGGTTTGTGCCTGGCGCTTTTCGGCATCGCCGCCTCGATCTCATGCGGCGACGATCGCGCCTGCCTGACTCCCCAGGACAGCCGTTGTCTCAACATCACCTGCTCGGAGCACGGTGAATGCGTGATCATGGATAACAAACCGGTCTGCGTCTGCGATGACAAATATCACAACGAGAACGACACCAGCTGTGTTCCGGACTATGCCACCTGCGATGGGGTCGCGGACGGCGTTTTCTGCGATGACGGGCTGTTCTGTACCGTGGGCGAGGTTTGCACCGAGGGAGTCTGCAGCGGCGGCCAGCCGCGTAACTGCTCGGACGGAGACTCGTGCACCGAAGATAGCTGCGACGAAAGCTCCGACATGTGCGTCTACACGGCCATGGCCGACGACTCGCCTTGTGATGACGGTCTCTTCTGCACCCAGGCTGAGACATGCAGCGGCGGAATCTGCAGCGGCGGCTCGGCGATTGACTGCTCTGACGGGGATGTCTGCACGTTGGACCTGTGCGACGAAATGAACGACGCCTGCGATCACCCGCCGGTCGAGGATGGCATCGTGTGCGACGACGGTAACTACTGTACCCTGACGGATACCTGTATAGCCGGCACATGCGTTCCGATGACTTTCAGGGACTGCTCTGACGGCAACCCCTGTACCACTGACGCTTGCGACGAGGCGGGAGACGACTGTACCCATACTCCCGGCGCCGACGGCATGGCCTGTGACGATGGCCAGTATTGCAGCATCGGTTCCACCTGCAGCGCCGGGGTGTGCGGCGCAGGGACACCCAGGGCCTGCTCGGACGGCAACCCTTGCACCACGGACACCTGCGACGAGGACGCTGACGCCTGCCTGAACACCAACCTGGCGGATGGGACGTCCTGCGACGACGGAGCCTACTGCACCACCGTCGACGTTTGCACGGCCGGGCTGTGCGCCGGGAGCACCCCGCGCGACTGCGCGGACGGCAACGCCTGCACCAGCGACGTCTGCAACGAGACCACCGACGCCTGCGAGAATCCGCCGGTTGTAGACGGGACGCCCTGCGACGACGGACAGTATTGTACCATGAGCGACACTTGCGCGGCCGGGACCTGCGTCGGCACGGGCGCCCGCGATTGCTCGGACGGCGACCAGTGCACCTCGGATGCCTGCGACGACGTTGCCGACGCCTGCGTCAATGCCAACGTGCCGGACGGTACGGTTTGCTCGGACGGCCTGTTCTGCACGCTGGGAGAAACCTGCAACTCGGGCGTCTGCGCAAACGGCACGGCCCGCGATTGCACAGACGGCAATCCCTGCACCCAGGACGTATGCAATGACACTTCCGGAACCTGCGATCACGTCAACCTGGCCGATGGCAGCGCCTGCGACGACGGGCAGTTCTGCACGCTTTCGGATGCATGCCAGCAGGGCGTTTGTACCGGCGCCATCAACCCTTGCGACGACGGCAACGGCTGCACGCTCGACTCCTGCGACGAGAATGCCGACAGCTGCGTTAACGACAGCTCGGCAATGGACGGCGCGGGTTGCGACGACGGTCATTTCTGCACCATCCAGGACAGTTGCTCGGGCGGCGCTTGTTCGGGCGTGTCCAATCCATGCGACGATTCGAACGCCTGCACACTGGATTCATGCGACGACCCGAACGGCATCTGCATACACCAGAACGTGGCGGACAACACCGGCTGTGACGACGGGCAGTACTGCACGACGGGGGACGTCTGCCTGAGTGGCATCTGTTCCGGTGCGGCGCGCAATTGCGCGGACGCCAACGTCTGCACCGCCGATTCCTGCAACGAGGTCAGCGATCAGTGCGTCAACATGGCGGTGGCGGATGGTAATGCCTGCGACGACGGACAGTATTGCAACGTGGGCGAGATTTGCACGGCCGGTTCGTGCGGCGGCGGCTTCGCCCTCAACTGTTCAGACGGCAATGATTGCACGAGCGACACTTGCGACGAGAACAACGACGTTTGCGTAAACACAAACGTACCCAACGGAACCGGCTGCGACGACGGCGCGTTTTGCACCGTCTTGGAGTTCTGCAGCGCGGGAAGTTGCGCTGGAGGCAGCCCTACCGATTGCGACGACGGGAACGCCTGCACCAGCGACGTCTGTAACGAAGGCACCGACGTTTGCGATCATCCGGCGGTCGCCGAAGGAACCGTCTGCGACGACGGCGAATACTGCACCCTGGGGGATCAATGCACTGCCGGGACCTGTTCAGGCCCAAGCGCGCGAAATTGCTCCGACTCGAATCCCTGCACCACAGACAGCTGCGACGAGGTGGGCGATGCCTGCCTGAACATCAACGTCGCGAACGGCACGGCCTGCGACGACGGTGAATACTGCACGCTGGGAGAAGTGTGCACGGCCGGCAGTTGCGCCGGCGGAGCTGCCAGAAATTGCTCGGACGGCAATGATTGCACGGCGGATAGCTGCGATGACATCAGCAATACCTGCGTCAACGCCAACCAGCCCAACGGCACGGGCTGTAACGACGGAATCTTCTGCACGGTCGGCGAGTTGTGCACGGCCGGCTCCTGCGGCGGCGGAAGCCCGCGCAACTGTTCGGACGGCAACCAGTGCACCTCAGACGTCTGTGACGAGGCCGGAAACGTGTGCGACAACCAGCCGATCGCGGACGGCAGCGTTTGCGACGACGGGCAGTACTGCTCGAACGGCGACCAGTGCCTGGCAGGAGCCTGCCAGCCCGGACCGGCCCGCAACTGCTCCGACGGCGACCAGTGTACGATCGATTCCTGCAACGAGGCGACCAATGCCTGCGTCAACGAAACGGCGGCGGCCGACGGCATTCTGTGCAACGACGGGCAGTTCTGCACCATCGGAGAGAGATGTCTGGGAGGCGCCTGCCAGGGAGGCACGCCGTACCCTTGCAGCGACGGCAACCAGTGCACGGCCGACTCGTGCGACGAGGCGAACGACGCCTGCCTCAACGACGCGGTGGGCATGAACGGCGCGGCCTGCGACGACGGCAACTACTGCACCATCGGCGACAGTTGCAACGCCGGATTTTGTAACCCGTCTTCAGCCCGCAACTGTGCCGACACGGACCCCTGCACCAGCGACAGCTGCAACGGGGCGACCAATAGCTGCGAACACTCCCCGGTCACCAACGGGACGCCCTGCGACGACGGTGTATATTGCAGCATCGGATCGACCTGCAACGCCGGAGCCTGCGGCGGAGGCGTGCCGAACACCTGTGCGGACGGCAACGATTGCACTACAGACTCGTGCAACGAGGCGGGCATGACCTGCGATCACGTCCAGGTGGCGAACGGTAGCCCGTGCGACGACGGTTTGTACTGCAACATTGGTTCGACCTGCAGCGCCGGAGCCTGCGGCGGGGGCGCGCCGAACGCCTGCGACGACGGTCAACAGTGCACCTTCGATACCTGCAACGAGGCGACCGATAGTTGCTCGCACGACGCCGTGCCGATGAACGGGGCGCCGTGCGACGATGGGAACTTCTGCATGGTGGGCGAAACTTGCAACGCCGGAAGTTGTTCCGGGGGAACAGTTCTCCCCTGTGATGACGGCAATTCGTGCACAACCGATTCATGCGACGAAGGCAACGACGTCTGCCGGAACCTCGACCGGCCGAATGGAGCGGCCTGCGACGACGGGCAATTCTGTTCGGCGGGCGACAACTGCCTGGGAGGCATCTGCCAGCCGGGAGCCGCCCAGGCCTGCGCCGACGGCAATCCCTGCACCAACGATTCGTGTGATGAGGGCAACGACCTGTGCGCCTACGGCTGCGTGCCGGCCGGCACGCGCTGCCTGGACGCCACCCAGGAGGCCACCTGCGACGGGGCCTGCAATGCAACCCAACTGGTCATCTGTTCTTTTGCCTGCAACGCCGTGCGCCAGGAGTGCAACCAGTGCAACCCGAACACGCTCGAGTGCCGGGCGGACCTCGAGTACCTTTGCAACGCCGAGTTCGTCTGCGATGCAAACGGGTTGATCCAATCGAAGACCTGTTGCTCGTCGAACCGTTGTACTTGTGACGGATCGGTGTGTCTCGAGGACATCTGCGCCACGGCGCCGGACGTAAGCTCAGGCGGTAACTTCAACGGCAACACCTGCGACGATCTGGACAATATCCCCGGCGACTGCTACCCGGGCGGCCCGGCCTGTCGCAGCGTGGCCGCGGGCGGTTCGCCCGAGGAGTTCTTCCAGTTCACGCTGGATGACGGCCAGCCGACCTCGGCTTTCTACACGGTGAGGCTGGTAAGCGCTGGTTACGACACGACCCTCAGAACGTCGACGGTCTGCGGCTCCGAAACCGACCAGGTGCCGACCGCCGATGTCTGCGGCGGTCCGCCGCCGGGGATAGACGCCGATCAGGCCTGCTCTGAGGAAGCCGGTCCCGAGACCATGGAACTCTGCGGCCTGCCCGAGGGAACATATTTCGGCTCGGTCGATTCCGCCGCAGGCACCTGCGGGGCCTACAACTTGAATGTCAACGTCTCCCAGGTAGACCTCGACGACGGCCCCGCGGCCGGCAACATAACAATGGGCGGCACCTTCACCGGCAACACCTGCGCTTTGGCCGACGACTTCAGCTTCCCCAGTGTCCAGGGCATCAACGGTTGCACCGGTCTGGGCAATTGCGTGAACATGGGCGAAAGCTCCAACGACTGTCCCGCATGTGACGCTTCGTCCGCCACAGACTGCGACATAGGGCTGAACAGTGCCGACAGCCTGTGCGCGTACAACGGCGCCGGTGGCCCCGACGCGGTTTTCTACCTGTCACTGCAGGTAGACTCGGGCATCGATATTTCCACCGTGGGCTCCAATTTCGATACGGTGCTGTTCATCATGGAGACCGGGCCGAACGGCACCGCCGATCCGGGCAGCATCCGCTTGTGCAACGACGACTGCTACTCCACCAGCAGTACATCGCATATCCAAACATCGTTACCGGCCGGGCTGTACTATGTCTATCTCGACGGCGCCGGAGGCGACTGCGGTAACTACCAACTCAACGTGGTCGTCTCACCTGCCGCCACCTGTCCCAACCTGGGCTGCGATGCGCCGCAGGAAAACTGTGTTTCCTGTCCCTTCGACTGCGCCTGTCCGAACTGCCCGGACGGAGTTGTCGATACTGCAGAAGGAGAAGAATGTGACGACAACAACGCGGCCGACGGTGACGGCTGCAACAGCCGCTGCGTCATAGAAGACGGTTACACATGCAGCGGACAGCCGAGTTCGTGCCTGCCACAATTCTTCGTGGACGAGACATCCAGTTGTAGCTGTACGATTCCCGACGGGGGCATTATGTCCGACACCATAAGCGTGCTCGACCATTGCACTATAAGCGCCATCAACATCGACATGGACATCAACCATACATATCGAGGCGACATCTCGCTCGACCTGCTGTCTCCAGTGGGAACCCCGGTCAGGCTGAAGGTCGAGAACATTGGGGACAATGGAACGAACATCACTGGCAACTACGAGGCAACCTTGACCGTCGACGGTCCGGGTGCGTTGAGTGACTACCTGGGAGAGGACGCCTTCGGGGTCTGGATACTGACAGCGCAGGATCACTGGACGCCGGACCAGGGTGTCCTCAACCGCTGGACGGTACACCTGACCTGCCAGTAGCATACATTCAATTCGACGGCGGTTTGTCTATCGCGGTTGCAATTGGCGCCCGGCCGTGGCTATGCTTCTCCACGCCGAGCCAAGACTCATGGGAGACGAGAATTGGAGACGATTTCTGATTTTCTGAAGATCACGTCCATTGCCAACCTGAGCCTGGGCAATGTGATCATGGATATTCTTGGGATTGTCTTTATATTCCTGGCCATCAAGAAGCGCTACGAGCCGTTGTTGCTCATTCCCATAGGTTTCGGAATTCTAATGGGAAACGTGCCGGTGATCATGGTCGCCGGCCATGAGATGACTTACGTCTCGGTAACCCAGGCGATCTCCGAAGGTTCGACCGACTTCAGCGTGATGTACTATCTCTTCTTCGGGGTCAGCCGCGAGATTTACCCGGCCTTGATCTTCCTGGGCATCGGAGCCCTGACTGATTTCTCTTTCTTGATCTCGAGGCCCAAGCTGTTTCTGTTGGGCGCAGCGGCTCAGTTCGGTATTTTCATCACATATACCATCGCTTTGGTCCTGGGTTTCGCTACCAAGGAGGCGGGCGCCATCGGGATTATCGGGGGTGCTGACGGTCCGACTGCCATATTCACGTCGTGTATTTTGGCGCCGCACCTGCTGGCGCCGATCGCCATGGCGGCCTATTCGTACATGGCACTGGTGCCGATCATCCAGCCGCCGATCATGAGGCTTTTGACCACGCGCAAGGAGCGCCTGATTCGCATGCGCCCGATGCGCCCGGTTTCCAAACGCGAGAAAATAATCTTTCCGATAGGCGCATTCATGATCTGCATTCTGATCGCTCCCGGATCGGCGATTCTGACGGGCTTTTTCTTCTTCGGCAACCTGCTCAAGGAGTCCGGGGTGACCGAGCGGCTTGCCAAGACGGCCAGGACCGCCTTCGTCGATATAGTCACCATACTGGTGGGCATCTGTGTCGGTTGCAGCGCAACAGCAGAGACTTTCCTCAAGATCACTACCTTGAAAATTGTCCTTCTGGGAGCGTTTTCCTTCATGCTGGCTACGGCCTCCGGGGTTATCTTCGCCAAGGTCATGAACCTCTTCTCGAAGCACAAGATAAATCCCATAGTCGGCGCGGCCGGCGTCTCGGCCGTTCCGATGGCCGCCAGGGTCGCCCAACAAGTGGGCCAAAAGGAAGACGCGCAGAACAACCTGCTGATGCACGCCATGGGCCCCAACCTGGCCGGAGTGATCGGCTCGGCCATGGCCGCGGGGATCTTGCTGTCTATACTTTCTTGAATATAGTACAATATTACCGATGATCCACTCGAGCACACGGCGTATTCAGAGTCCTCTGATTTTTGCAACCTGTCTTGTCATCTCGCTGATGTCCGGCTTCGTCTTCCCGGCTTTAGCCGGTGATTCTGATTCTCTCGGCGAAGACCTGGATGACGAGCTGAGCGACGAGTTCGCCCTGCTCGAAGATTCGAAGGTGGTCGAGTCCGCGGCCAAGCACCGCCAAGAGATCGGCATGAGCCCCTCGGCCATCACCGTCATCACCCGCGAGGACATCGAGACATCCGGCGCTGCCAACATCCCCGACCTGTTGCGCATGGTGCCCGGCATGGATGTAATCATGGCCACGCCCTACCTGACGTCCATCACCTCGCGCATGTTTTGGAGCAACGAGAATAACCACTACCTGGTTCTGGTCGACGGGCGGGAGGCCAATCTCGAGCTTCTGGGCCAGACGCCCTGGGAGGTGCAGCCGATCTCGTTGGAGGATATCGAGCGCATCGAGGTCATCCGCGGTCCGGGTTCTTCGCTCTATGGCGCCAATGCCATGGCCGGAGTGATCAGTATCGTTACCCGTTCAACGCCGGATAAGACCGCCGGCTGGGCGCGGATACTCGGGGGAGAACTCGGCACCTTTTCGGCCGGAGGACAGGCCGCAACGCGAATCGGCGGCTTCAGGCTTTCGTTGGGCGGCGGGTACGACTATTCGGGTATGTTCAACGATTTCAGGCGGCAGGGAAAGCGGGTCTGGAAGGCGCGCTCGGTGGTGGAATACCGCTGGGCGGAAAATTCACGCCTGTTGCTCGATGCCGGTCTGTCGCGGGGGCAGGGCCCCGTTCCGTCCTCGATAGGAGCAATCGACGGGGTGTTCGACATAAGGGTGCTCAGGCTGGTCTGTGAGACGAAGGATCTCAAGGGACAGCTGTACTGGAGTGAAGTAGCCTCCGATGTCTCGCTGCCGGCGCCGCTGGACTACGGAGGCTTGAGGCTTGCGCGCTTCAAGCCAATCTTTCTCGATAGTCATACCCTCGACGGGCAGGTACAATGGACACTTCCCCGGTTGTGGGAGCCGCTACTGTTGATCGTCGGCGGGGGCGGGCGATTTTCTTACATGACGTCGGACGATCTTCTCGACGGTAATACTTTCTCGGACCTGTCGAGTCCGAGATACCACAAGCCGGGCATCGAGCATATTGAGATGCGGGCCGGCGTCTTTGCCCATGGAGAACTGGCCCTGGTCGACTGGATGACGATTACCAGTGGTCTACGCTTCGATTACAACACCGTGACCGGGATGTTTTTGAGCCCCAGGCTGGCGGCTGTCTTCAAGCCGGCCGCGGGGCAGTTTTTGAGGTTGGGGGTGGCACGCTCTTTCCGCAAGCCTGCCTTCTTGGAGACTGGTGCCCACCCGATGGCCGTCTTCGATTCCGACAGCCCGATCGCCGGAAGCGACCGCGACAAGTTTCAGGAGTTCCTGACCCGGGTCGGCGGGAACGAGAACCTCGATAACGAGAAGCTGCTGTCTGTTGAGATCGGCTACCTGGGTCAGTTCCTGGAAGACAGGCTCTCGCTGTCGCTCGATCTTTACTACAACCTGTACACGGATCAAATCAACATGGTGCCCAGGATCCTCGACGACCCGGGCACCGGCATGCCGGACCTCGATCACAGCAGTTTCATGTTCGAAAGCGAAACTCCCGACATCTACATTATCGGCAGTGAGTTCAACGTGCGCTTCGACCTGTCGAAGTCCTTCTCGTTGCACGCCGGCTGGACGTATCGTGCTGTGTTCGAACACGAGACCGGCAAGGCGTCTGACAATAATCCCAAGAACTTAATCAAGCTCGGAAGCAGCTTCAACCTGGAAGGGGGGCTTCTGGGAAGCCTGTTCCTCTTCTCGCGTTCTGAATTCACCGATCCGGCGATCGAAAAACCCGGAGGACTACTCGAAGGGCTCCAGCAGATGAACATGGGCAACGTGCTTCTGGTGATGGGTAAGCTGGGCTGGCGCATGCAAGCGCTGGGCGGGGTAGAAATAGAGACTGGGGTGAGATTCATGTTGCCGATCTCTTTCTCGGCGCCGTATTTCCGATACTTCGAAAAAGGCGGCGGCGTCACGGCGGATGGAGTGCAATACGGCGGACAGGAACTGAGACGCATCGTGAGTGTCTATCTAAAAGGGTCTTTCTGACGGCCGGGTGACTGGATGAGATACGCAATTAGCTTTATCGTTAGCGCCGCGTTCGGCTCTGTATGTCTTGCCGGTTGCCAAGGGAAGGAAGCGGCCAGGTGCACACCGCCGGACTCTGCCGGAACACAGCCGGGTTCGGCTTGCGCGGCCGATTCTGAGTGCGCCGCTACCGGTGGACAGGCGGGAATGTGCGTCATGGGCATCTGCGGCCTCGAGCCCGCCGCGGGTGAGTGTCCGGAAGACGGAAGTCCCGAGGGTTGTCCGCTGGGGTTGACATGCAGGATCCTGGCCGTCTACCAGGGAGAAAAATCCGCATGCCTGCCGAGCTGTGACTGCGGGTTGTGTGCGGGGCAATGCGATCAGTTCGGTTGCCTGCCGGCAGACAACGACAACTGCGATCCTCGTTCTTGCTCGATTCATCGCTACCCCGATCTGATCAATAAGCAGCCGCCGGCCCTGGGGGCCGGTCCTTACTTCGTCGATGTGACCGAGGAAGCCAACCTGGCTGCATCGGGGGCCGACGTGTGCGGCAACCGGATCGCCTTTGCCGACATCGACGAGGACGGGTTCGACGATCTCTTCGTCCACAGCACCAAGAACACCGTCAGGGACGACCTTACGGCGCAACCGCCGCTGCGCTACAAGCGGGTACTGCTCAACCGGCCGGGCTCGGCGGGCGGGCGCGTATTCGAGGAACACACCGATGCCTCAGGCTACACGGCCACCCGCGACGGTGTTGGCGGGCGCTCTGCCAGTTTCGCGGTCTTTGCCGACGTCAACAACGACGGCCACCTGGATATCTTCAGCGGAAGTTTCGTAGACGGCAACACATCGGTGACGGACCCCGGCGACAGGTCGGAGATCCTGCTGGGACAAGGCGACGGCACGTTCGAGTTGGCCCCTGAGAGCGACACCTCGCCGGGCGCCGACGAACGCTGGTCAACCACCTCGGCGGCCTTTCTCGACTACGATCGCGACGGGCGGGTGGATTTGTTCGTCGGCTTCTGGTACCGCGTCTACGGCTACCTGACGGCGCTGCAGGACAGGCTCTACAAGGGAGCCGGGGACGGCCTGTTCGCGGACGTGACCGAGGCCGCGGGTTTGACGACCAACGATTCCGGCTTCGACCTGCGTCTAAACCACCGTCCCACCTACGGTGTGACCGTCTGTGACGTCGACTCGGACGGGGACGCCGATATCCTGGTAAGCGCCTACGGCCGGCAATTCAACATGTTGTGGCAGAACAATGACGGCCAGAGTTTCGAGAGCATCGGCTTTGGTGCGGGATTCGCGGCGGATGACATGACCGACTATAGCGACAATCAGTTCTTTCGTTGCCACTGCCAACTGGTTCCGGGCGATCCGCAGTGCGACCCTTCGCCCGGCACACCCGCCATCCAGTGTTCCAGCGACTACTGGAACAGCTCTGTCGACAGCAAGCCCTGGCGCCTGGGAGGCAATACCTTTACCACCGTATGCGGTGACATCGACGCTGACGGCGACATGGATCTTTTCAACGCCGAGATCCGCCACTGGCACATCGGCCAGTCCGCGGATCCCTCGCAATTGTTGCTGAACGAGGAAGACGGGCAGGGGGGCCGGCATTTCACCCGGCCCGGCAACGCGGCCATGGGACTCGAGCGCGAGTGGTCGTCGCCCGACTGGAACGAGGGCGACATAACGGCGGCCCTTCTCGACTTCGACGCGGACGGCGCGCTGGACATCTTTCTGGGATGCTCGGACTACCCCGGCGATCACGATTTTCTTTTTCGCCAGCTTCCCGACAATACTTTCGAGGACATCTCGCAGGCCTCGGGCGCCGCGCACTACTACGGCAACGGAGTGGCCGTGGACGACTACGATCGCGACGGCGACCTCGACATCGCTGTGGGATCGAGCACCATGCGCTGCAGCAGCGATCCCGATTGCCCCTGGACCCGGGCCGAGGTGCACCTCTATCGCAACGACGTGGGACAAGACTCCAACTGGATGGCGATCCGCTTAGTCGGCGCCGGCGACGGGGCGTCCAACGTATCGGCCATCGGCGCCCGGGTGGTGGTCAGCGCCGGCGGCGCCAGCCAGCAGCGGGAAGTCCAGGGCGGCTATGGCCACTTCGGTCTGCAAGGCGGATTGAGAGTCTACTTCGGCCTGGGTGACGAATGCCTGGCGAAAGAAGTGAAAATCTTCTGGCCCGACAAGGCCGGGAGCGTCTCGATCTACAAGTACGTGCCCGCCAACTACTTCATCACCATCTACGAAAGCGACGGGCGGATCGAATACTCGGCACCGTAGTTCAGCGTGGAAAAATCTGCGGCAACTTCATGGCCAACCTCGTGTTGCCCCTGGCCTTTATCCGGCCCGTCATGAACGCCAGCTGCTCGTTGAGATCGCCGGTGGCGATGCCGATATAGTCGCTTGCAGACGCAGAAATGACCAGATCGGGCGTCTGATCCGATCCTTCGACGATGCTCAAGGCGCCGTCTTTGATGGTGACGAACCACCTGCCGCCGCCGGCGCCGGTGATGTCGAACAGGATCACGGCGTCTACACCCGCCGCCGCTTCATGGTCGAAAGACTGCGGCATCTTTGCGAACAGCTCCTCGATGGTTGGCATGGTCCTTTTTGCTCCTGTTCCGCGTTTCTCAGCCGTGTTTTTCAACGGTGCCCTTGGGTGCGGCCCCCGCCGTTTGGGGGTCGCGGCGGCGCGGGCCCGAACTCAGGCCGCGGGGCCGGAGTATTCCTCATGATCCTCGTGAAGCGTCCCGAAGACCTCCCTGAAACCCAGCAGGCCGTCCATCTCCCGTCCCAGCTCGTCCTGGGTGAGCTTCGCCAGTTTCTTCTTGTACAGCTCCACCACGAACGGCTCGAGGTGGGTCCTGAAGGCGCTCATGTACTCCTCGTAGAACTGCTTCAGCGGGAGCCTGGTCGGGATCACGGCGTGGTTGAAATCCCACAAGTCGAAGTTGTGCTCGACCAGCTGGTCCCGCGACGAGTCGAACAACTTGGTGCCGGGGATTGGCGTCAGGATGAAGTACTGGGGGCAGTCGATCTCGAGCTTGATTGTGTGTTCCACCAGTTGGTCGAACTGCTCCTTGGTGAAATCGGGCCGAAAGAACATGGAGCCGGTGCAGTCCACGCCGTTGGCCTTGAGAATTTTCATGGCCTCGACGCTGTCGCGGACGTTGGTTGTCTTGCCCCGATCGTTCAGAAGCTCGTCCGAGGCCTGCTCGATACCGACAATGGTGTCCTCGAGCCCGGCTTCGGCCCAGGCCTCGATTACATGCGGCTTGTTCACGATGGTGTCCGCCCGAAGGGGCATCCCGAAGCGCTTGACGATCCCCTCCTGCCGGATGGCCTTGGCCAGCGCCAGCGCCAGGTCGGTGTCCAGCAACGACTCCTCGCAGACGAAGTAGATGTAGGGCTCCTGGATAATCTTCATCTCCTCGATCATACTCTCTACGCTGCGGCGCAAGTACCGATTTCCGGTCAGAGCCCAGGAAGGGCAGAAATCGCAGCGCCCCACGCAGCCCTGGGTGAAGCGCATGAGTGCCAGGTGCTTGCCCCACAGGCTGAAGCCATACTTGTCCCGGACGTCTCGGGTAAGCGACCGGTCCGGGAACGGCAGGCTGTTCAGATCGGACATCGGTCGCTCGGGAGTCCTGGTCTGGGTACCCTCGACGTTTACGGCAATGCCATCGATGCCGCTGAAGTCCTTGCCGTTCTCGAACTGCTCGACGATCTGCTTGAAGGCGAACACCCCTTCGTTGATGCAGACCAGGTCGATGTCCGGGTGACGGAAGTCAGCCGGGCAGGTGGTCGCGTGGATACCGCCGACGACGGTCAGGGTGGCCGGGTCGATCTCTTTGGCCAGAGAAGCCACCCTCTTGCAGGCGCTTGCCTCGCAGCTATCTCCTCCCGTGCCGACGATGTCGGGCCGGTACGACTCGAGCAGGCTGCGCAGACCGGCCCATCCGCCCTCGAGCCGCATGTCGATCACCTTGACGTCGTGGTCGGTCTTGACCGCCGCGCCAAGGTACTCCAGCGACAAGGGCTCCATCCGAACCACCTGGTACATCGCGCTCAGGTACCTGGTATCGGCCGCCACACGGACCAGCAGAATTCTCATGACATGCTCCCTTCGAAGAGAGGGATCAAATGAAAACTGTAGACCAAGCTGCTGGATAGCACGTCAAACATGGTGATTCAAGCAAATAGTTTGAAACTTGTTGTTTCAAATAATACGACTGAAATACAACAAGTTGTATATTTAGTCAGGTTGAGGTGGGTGCAGGTTACTGTTTCAGATGCTCGATCAGGAGATCGAGGAATTCGGCCTGCTGGGTGGGGGCCCGGTAGCCTCGTTCATTGGATCGTTGATCGAATTTACTGGGGTAAGGACCGGCCAGGGTCGAAATGAACAGGGTGAGTTTGAACGAAAGGCGCTGCTCATCTTCTGCGCCGATGAACTGACGCAACACGGCCTCGAGCTGCTGGATGGCACTCTGCATCGCGGAACGAAGGGTCTCTCCGAATGCGTCCAGAGGTTGCGTTGCCAGTTGCCGCTCCATCAGCGTCAGGATGCCGGGGTACTCGGATAAAAAGCCCACGACGCTCGCTGCCCAACTCCGCAGCCGCTGCTCCAGCTCGACGTCCTCGTCCGCAAGCAGCGCCATCACGGCCTCGAATCCGATCCGAAAGCGTTCGGCCATGAGCGAGATCATCCGCTCCTTGGAGGAGAAGTAGTAGTTGACGGCCGCGACGTTCACACCAGCCTCATGGGCGATGGCGCGAACGGTCACGTCCGTGGTGCCCTGCTTGCCCATCAGGTAGATGGTCCGATCGAGTATGCGCGCGCGCACGTCGAGGCCGTCATCAGATGTGCCCACACCCTCGGCTTCCAGCTTCTTGTATGAGCGTCGAGTCATCGTATTACCTTGTCACCCATTTCTCGACGCCGGTCAAGTCCCGTGCGACTGGCCAGCGCGACCAGCCGCGCCGTCAACACCAGGCCGCGCACTGCGAGCAGCGCATAGAAGTAGACGGCGCCGTAGTGTGCGATCGGTGTCAGGTAGCCCAGCAACGGAAACAGCGAGTAGACATAGTAGGCGCTCAGATGCCCGCCGATGACACGCACATAGTAGAAGGGCGCGAAATTGCGTTTGCCTTGCTCGTTGAGCACGAACTCGTAGAAGAATTCATCACACCGGCTGGCGCATTCGGACAGTCCGGCCAGCAGCACATTCAGCGATTCCACCAGGGCCAGAAGCACCAGAAGCGAGTCAGCCACGACCGACGCCCGCTGGAGCAGGAGCAGGAAGACGGCGTAGAGCGACAGGTGCGCGATGGGGTCGGCGATGAAGGTGTCTAAGAAGCGGCGCAAGACGATGGCGCGTCTGGGGCGTGCTTCCGGCGGGAGATGATTGACACACAACCCGGTGGCCACGCCGTCGGCGATGTCTAGCGCCCAGACGGCGACCGAACACAGCACGCCGGCCCACAGCAACCCGCTAAAGTGCAGCCAGGCGCCCAATAGCGCGAAGGGTATGGCGAAGAGCGGCGTCCACTGGAAGGGGATGCCGAGTAAGTGAAATGCCCGCCCGAGCAAACCGCCGAGCGCCAGGCGCAGGCGCAACTCGCGGCGCGGGCGCAGTGCCCCCGGCGGGGCCGTCATGCGCATGGTGCTCTCGACGGCGAACTCGACCGCACTCTCGATGGCAATGTCGTGCATGAAGATCACCTCCCTGCCGGCCGTGTTGCTCATGGCAACAGCGTGAGTCCGCGCCACACCCGTATCGTCTAAAAGCACTTGATAATGCGCCCATTGACGAACAACTCCGGCGCTGGATATAAAAGCAAGATTCGTGCCGGGCTTGCGGGTTGACTCTGGCTCAGGAAAGTATAGGCTTTGGCCGGATGAGCAACTGTTGAAAAAGGAGATCGACGATGGTCGGGATCACTTCGTTCGGCGCCTATCTGCCGCGCTATCGCCTGCCGCGCAAGCTGATATTCGAGGCCATGGGCTGGTACAATCCGTTCACGGCAGGCATGGCAAAGGGGGAGAAGTCGGTTGCCAACTACGACGAAGACAGTATCACCATGGCGGTGGCGGCCGGCATGGACTGCTTGTCCGGCCGCGATCCTGCTCAAGTCGCCGGCTTCTACCTGGCCTCGACGTCCCTGCCTTACCAGGAACGGCAGAACGCGACCATTGTTTCGGCCGCTTTGGATTTACCGTCACAGATCAGAACCGCCGATGTGACGGGTAAGTTGTCTGCCGGCAGCACGGCGCTGCTTTCGGCCCTGGACTCCGTCAAGTCCGGGTCGGCCGCAAGCTCGCTGGTTTGCGCGGCGGACACCAGGCTGGCCAAGATGGGCAGCGGCCTCGAGCACGTCTTCGCCGACGGCGCGGCCGCCATGCTGATCGGCAGCCAAAAGGTCATCGCCGAATTCGTGGCCGCGCACTCGGTTTCATACGATTTCGTGGATCACAGGCGGGCCGCCGGCGAGAAGTTCGATCGCACCTGGGAAGAGCGCTGGATCCGCGACGCCGGTCTTATGAAGATCGTCCCCGAGACGCTGGCGGGAGTTCTGGCAAAGACAAAAATCGATCCACAAAGCATTTCAAAACTGGTTATCCCGATCCCCGTTTCCAGGGCGGTAGCGCAACTGGCCAAAGGCATGGGCTTCAAGCCGGAAGCAGTGCAGGACAACCTGATGGCAGCTGTCGGCGATTGCGGAACGGCCTATCCGTTGTTGCTTTTGGCCGCGGCCGTCGAGGACGCCAAGCCCGGTGATAAGATCCTGATGGTCAGCATTGGCTCGGGCGCAGAGGCGCTGATCTTCGAGGTTACGCAGCAAGTCGAAAAGGCGAGGGGAAGGATGGGTGTCAAGGGACACATCGAGGCAAAGGCGCAACTGGACAATTACCAGAAGTACTGCGTGTTTCGCGACATGGTTCCGATGGAGAAGGGTATACGGGCGGAGATCGAGCCCCCGACCGCGTTCTCCACGCTCTGGCGCGAGCGCAAAACCGTGCTGGGGCTGTACGGATCGAGGTGCAAGGCTTGTGGTACGCCACAGTTCCCGCCCCAGCGCATCTGCGCAAATCCCGCCTGCGGCGCGGTGGACGAGATGGAGCCCTATTGTTTCGCCGGCAGGCAAGCCCGGGTCTTCACATATACGGCGGATATGCTGGCCTTCAGTGTCAGTCCGCCTGCGATCTATGGGATAGTCGATTTCGAGGGTGGCGGTCGCATGTGGCTGGATTTCACCGATTGCGACATGGAAGATCTCTCGGTCGACATGCCGATGAACATGAGCTTCCGCCGCAAGTACCTGGACCGGGAACGTGGAACCAGCGGCTACTTCTGGAAAGCAGTTCCGCAAAACAAGGCATAGAGAGGATCGGACGATGGCAGAAGGAATAAAAAACAAGGTCGCCGTCATTGGAATGGGCTGCACGAAGTTCGGCGAGCTCTGGGACAAGAGCGCCGAAGACCTGATGGTGGAAGCCTTCGTCGAGGCGCTCGCGGACGCCGGCATAGAAAAGAAAGATATCGGCGCGGCTTTCCTGAGTACCTGCTTCGAGGAGATCAACGTCGGCAAGAGCGCCATACCGCTTTCGAAGACGCTCAAGTTGCCCTTTATTCCCGTCTCCAGGGTCGAGAACTTCTGCGCCAGCGGCACCGATGCATTCAGGTATGCCTGCTATGCCGTTGCCTCCGGCTCGTGCGACATCGCCCTGGCGCTGGGAGTCGAGAAGCTGAAAGATACCGGCTACGGCGGGCTGCCCGACTTCGGGCAGGTCATGGGCACGCAAAACCGGATGATCTTCCCCAACGTCACCGCGCCGGGTGCCTTCGCCATGATGGCCACGCGCTATTTCGACAAGTACGGGCTGAGTCCTACGGAGGGCAAGGAGGCGATCGCCAAGGTCTCGGTCAAGAGCCACCGGGCCGGGGCTTTGAACTCCAAGTCTCACCTGCGCAAGGAAGTGTCCGTGGCGCAGGTGCTCAAGGCGCCGATCATCTCGTGGCCGCTGGGACTATTCGACTGCTGCGGAGTGAGCGACGGCGCCGCCTGCGCCATCGTTACTACACCCGAAAACGCCAAGAAGCTGAGTTCCAATCCCATATGGGTCAAGGCGCTCCAGCTGGCATCTACCTCGGGCGAGGAGTTGATACACACCAATTGGGATGGTGCCCACGTCGAGACCACTTACAGGGCCGGCTGCAAGGCGTACGAAGAGGCCGGGGTCAAGAATCCGCGCGAGGAGATGAGTCTGATGGAGGTGCATGATTGCTTCTCGATCACGGAGTTCGTGACTTACGAAGATCTGCAGATCTCGCCCCGCGGCAAGGCGAAAGAAGATGTCGACAGCGGGATGTTCGAACTGGACGGCAAGATACCCTGCCAGTCGGACGGCGGATTGAAATGCTTCGGGCACCCGATAGGCGCATCCGGCCTGAGAATGATTTACGAGGTCTACAAACAGCTTCAAGGCCGCGCGGGCGAAAGGCAGATCAAAAACCCGCGTCTCGGCCTGACCCACAACCTGGGCGGTTTCCCGGTCATGAGCATTTGCTCGGTGGCCATTTTTGGGAATGAAAAGTAGGTTCTACTTGAAGACTTCCTGACCGTTTTTGTACAAACGTTCTGAGAGTTGCTTGCCTTGCTCGTCCCACTCCGTCCACTTGCCGTCTTTTTGTCCCTTGAGATAGGCGCCTTCGGCAATCTTTTGCCCGTCCTCGTTCCAGAAAGTCCACTGGCCGTTCTTGAGACCGTCTGAGTATTCGCCCTCGGCGGACTTCTTGCTTTCGGCGTGGAAGAAGGTCCAGACTCCCGTTCGTTTTCCGTCTTTCATTTCGCCGCGGGGGGGCACGGCGGCGCCTGGTTGCGTGTCGGGCGTGAGCGCCCGGCCGTCCGGCACGACGGCCAGGTTCCCGTCGGCAACTGTCGAGTCATGGCTCTTCGGGCAGCCGGATAAGCCGAGCAGCAATGCCAGACAGAACAAAAATGATAATTTCATGTTTCCTCCTCTTGCGCGGCATTGTTTACTATACATGCGCTTACGAAATTCTGTCGCGAGAACTCGCCTCCAGTCAGGATGGCGGTATATCTATCACGGGCTTGACCGTTTGTGAAGACGCGGCGTTGGATCTCTTTTTCGGGCAGGCCCTCCGCGTGCAAGCGGACGACTTTATCGACGGCACGTTCGATACGATCGGCCTTCAACTCGAGCAATTCCGCCGGATGATCGATGTCCAACCCGTGACCGGATAGCATTCGCGCGGGCCGCAATTTTGCTACTCGACGCAGGGAACGGATCGAATCGTAGGGATTCTCGTGTGACATGACCGCTGTGACGCCCGGGCTGATGAAAAGGTCTCCGCTGAAGACGACTCCCCTGGACGGGTTGAAAAAAGCGGTATGTGTCGCAGAGTGTCCAGGAATGGGCACCGGGCGCAGCTCGTCGGCGCCGGATCCGATGGAAGGCGGAATATCGAGCGGCTGGTAGGGATGGGGGGCGCCCCACCAGATCTGGCGGTAGGGTTTGAGGCTGGAAAGGCCCTCAGAGAAACGGGCTTCGGGGTTGCGCAGGTAGACCGGGCAGCGTCTCTTACCCGCGATCTCACCGCACAAACCGCTGTGATCCTCGTGATGGTGGGTCAGGCAGACACAAGTGATTTTCTTGTCTCGAAGATGCCCAAGGATTGTCCGGCGGGCCTGGCTGAAACCCGAGTCGATCAAGACGTCGCCGATCAAGTAGATGCAGACGGTCATGCCGTTGAAGCGCGACAACCTGGACGAAATCTTGATACGAATGACTCCCGGAACGGGCTGGTCTTCCCGTACAACCAGACCGCCGGCCAGGCGTCCCGTGAACTGAAGCAAATGATCGGCGCCTTGCTGGATGCTCAACATGATTTGTCGGGACTCCTCGCTCCCCGCGGAGCCGATTACATCATTGTCCCCGGCGACGATCAAGCGCGGGACGGTTTGCAAACTCGTAGCGGGCATGTAAATATCCGGCCGCGGTGAGCGGCTTGGAAGAAAACGGGACGAAAAACGGCGACAACGGAGAGGACCAATCCGCTCCCCGCGGCAAGCGCTTGATGCTGCTGTCGCTGGTGACCTTGGGAGTGGTCTACGGAGACATCGGCACCAGTCCTCTGTATGCCATCCGCGAGTGTTTCTTCGGCGAGTACGGCATCGAGCCGCTTCCCGGCAACGTGCTGGGCGTGCTCTCCATGGTCTTCTGGGCGCTGGTCCTGGTGGTCACCACCAAGTACCTGGGCTTCATCATGCGCGCCGACAACCATGGGGAAGGGGGCGTGATCGCCCTGACCGCGCTGGCCGGCGGCGGCAGGAAGACCGGCGGGCGCGGCCTGGGGATGGTCGTGGCCATGGGATTGTTCGGAGCGGCCCTGTTGTATGGGGACGGGATGATCACCCCGGCCATCTCGGTCATGAGCGCGGTCGAGGGGCTGAGCATCGCCACCCCGGCCTTCGGCGCCTACGTGATTCCGGTGACGGTCGTCATTCTGGCCGGGCTTTTCATGATCCAGCGCCGAGGCACGGCCGGCGTGGGAGTCGTCTTCGGGCCGGTCACGCTGGTCTGGCTGCTGGTCATCGCCGTGCTGGGCGTTCGCGGCATCCTGCTCGAGCCGCGCGTGCTCTCGGCCGTCAATCCTTACCATGCCGTGAACTTCTTTCTGGCCAACAAGGTCACGGGCTTCTTCGTGCTGGGCGCGGTCTTCCTGGTGGTCACCGGAACCGAGGCGCTCTACGCCGACATGGGCCATTTCGGAAGGCGGCCGGTCAGGCTGACCTGGGTGGTATTGGTGTTCCCGGCCTTGCTGCTGAACTATTTCGGCCAGGGAGCCCTGTTGCTCTCCAACCCCGGCGCCGCCCACAATCCGTTCTACTCGCTGGCGCCCGGGTGGGCCCTGTATCCGTTGGTGATCCTGGCCACGGCCGCGACCATCATCGCCTCGCAGGCGGTCATCTCGGGGGCCTTCTCGCTCACCCGCCAGGCCATCCAGATGGGCTACCTGCCGCGCATGAAGATTGTCCATACCTCTTCCAGCAAGATCGGCCAGATCTACATCCCTCAGGTGAACTGGCTGCTGATGCTGGCCACCATCGGCCTGGTGTTGGGCTTCGGCTCGTCCAGCAGGCTGGCGGCGGCCTACGGCGTGGCGGTGACGACCACCATGGTAATCACCAGCCTGCTTTTCTACGTGGTTGCCCGCAAGCTTTGGGGTTGGGGCCGCCTGGCTGACGATCTTGTTTCTGGCGGTCGACCTGTCGTTCTTCGGGGCCAACATCATCAAGCTGTCACACGGGGCCTGGTTTCCACTGGCCATCGGCGCCGTGGTCTACACCATGATGAGATCGTGGCGCATGGGTCGCGCGGTGCTGGCCAAGCGTTTTCACACGCTGATCGTGGGAATGCGTCTTATGCCGATATCGGCATAAGATCCATCATGCCGACTCTCGGATTATGCCGCGTCGAGATTTAATGCGCAGTCAG
>CAZXHT010000058.1:4797-37729 GCA_964640665.1 uncultured Myxococcales bacterium | reverse complement strand
ACAGACGGACCGGCTCGATTCGCTGGTCGGGGGAGATGTTCGTGCCGCGTTCGGGCGAGTATGTATTCAGGCTCAAGGCCAGCGGCGGCAGCAGGCTTTTCATGGACGATGAGGAAATCGAGTTCGGGCATGCGGGCCACGCTGCACTTAAATGCCACGACGGATTCTTCGGCAACTGCCGGAGAGCGGATGCGGCCAGCTTGCCCCGGCAGTTTTCTGCCGGCTGGCATCCGATCATACTGGACATGACGGCTTGCAAGCATAATGCTTATATTCATCTGTCCGTCGAGCAGGGGCCTCTAGGAGCGGGACCGATCGAATCGCGGCAACTCAGGGCGCGTGCAGCGCCCGGGCTCAACCGGCGAGGATTCATTCAGATCTTCTGGCTGCGTTTACCGCTAGCCGAGGATATCGATCCGACCCCGATCGACGATGAATGGGCTGCTGGTGTTCCTGGATACCTGACGAGCCAGCGCTATCTCGGGGTTCGCAAGGGGGTCGAGTGGTGGGGCAAGCTATGGCTTCCCGAGCCTGGCACCTATCGTTTCGTTGCCGAGTCGCTCACAACCGCCGAACTGCAGATCGACGGCCAGCGGATACTCAACGCTTTTAATGTAAATGGCCGACAGGCAGTCTCGAATCCGATAGAATTGTCCGCGGGGTTGCACGATCTTTCCTTCGCGGTAGAAGAGCGTCGCGGGCACAAGACTCTGGAGGCCGTGTTGCGCTTCGATGAGTCCTGCCCGACTCTGGGCGGCCAGAAGATTCCGACATCGTTTTTCTCGGCCGAGATTGCAGAATAAAAGGCTGCAAGGTCATGAAAAAACATCAACAGGCGACAGTAGCCTTTCTGCTCATTGCATCCTGCGCGCTGGTATATGCCTGCTCCTGCTCCGACACCGGCGACAACAACTCGCCGGGCTCAATAAACTTTTCGGTCATTCGCAAGGGTTTCGGAAGCCCGGGTGAACACGGGGAAAGGAGGGTAACCTTCCTCGCGACTGATGATACGGATGATGCCTGCGGCAAGTACTTGGTGTACACACACGATGGAGTCGCTTATCTTGTAGACCTGCAAACAGAAGAAGAAGGCATCCTGATCGGCAGTTTTTTCAAGAATATAGGCATGGGGCGTGTATCTCTAGGTGATGACCGTGCTGCTTTCATGGCATGGAAATGGGATGAAGCGAAACCGAAGACGCTGATTGCCGTGATTGATCTCAATGAACTTACCGGAACGCTGCTTGAGGGCGCAGGAAGTCGAAGAGTTCCCGCAATCTCGAAAAATCGCATCGTCTGGGAAGACTACAGGTTTTTCACTCTCAACGTCTCCGATAACATCGAGATATATTACAAGGACTTGTCGGCAGGGGAACGGCGGCTAACGGACGAACCTCATCATCAGATTGAACCCAGGATCTATGGCAACCATATCGTCTGGACCGATGAGCGCGACCCGTCTCAGACGGACGTGTTCATGTATGACATAGGCACAAGCAAAGAAACCAATCTCACGAATCATCCAGCGGAGCAGTGGCAAGCCGATGTCGGCGAGCGGGGCGTCGTATGGACCGACTTGCGGAACGGCGAGGGCGACAGCATCGGCGGGCCGTTCTGGAATACGGACATCTACTTCTACGACTTCGCCACGGGCGAGACGCGCCGGATCACCACCGACCCAAGCGATCAGATCAATCCCAGGATATACGGGCGCTACATCGTGTGGAACGATCTCCGAGATGGAGGGCGCGAATCGAACGGCTATCCGTCAGGGGCCAACGTATATCTTTACGATCTTGAAACCGGCCAAGAAAAGAGGGTCACCTGGTCAAAGTACAACGACGGTGGCGGAATGGTTGTCGGAGACAAGATATTCTGGTGGCACAGCTTCGACGGCGCCATCTACATGAAGAAGCTCGAAGAGCTATGAGCGTACAGGGTAAGAACAAAATGGATTGCAAACAACATGCGTTTATCGCCAGAGCGAGTTCGGCGGCGGGCTGGCGCGGCATTGCACTGCTGCTTTTCGCGGTACTTGTTGCCGGCCCGGGATCGGCCGCGGGGGCCCGCGCCGGAGGGGAGGCGGCACCGTTGCCCGGTAATGCTGCGGCCAAACAGACATTCGGATACATACCCCTGGAACTTGATATCGGCCCCGAAATGTTCAAGGGGGGCACCGATTACTTTCCGGCCATGGCAATTTCAATCCGGTCGGGAGGCTTCATAGTCCCGCAGTTTGAACTGACAGGTGAGGTAACTTTCTCACTGATTTTTTTGAACGGTGTAAGTTTCGGGTTCGACTACAAGCCTGATGTCGCGGTCTTCTATCATGTTATTGCGTCGGCCTGCTACTATCCGATTGCCAGTCCCGGCCCTTTCTTTGAGGCGGGAATTGGTGTTCAATTTTACTTCTACGATTATGTACCTTTCCCCTCCCTGGCTCTAAAGACCGGCGTGGGCTACAGGTACAATCTATCGACCAATTTTAGCCTCGCTTTTCGGGCCGCCTGGATGGGAATTCTCACATTCGAGGGACGCAACGGCAGGAACGTTTACATTGTGCACGAGTTGATCGGCTCGGTCGGCATCGCCTGGCTCCGATAGGCTGCCTTCAATCACCCAACATACCTACTCGTAGCGCAGGGCCTCGATCGGATCCATGCGCGAGGCGCGCCAGGCCGGATAGATACCGAACACCAGCCCGGCCATAGACGACATGCCCAGCGCCACGACCACCGCCCAGGTGGGCGCCGCGGCCGGGAGACCGGCCAGGCTCTTGGCCAGGAAAGCCGCGCCGTATCCGACTCCCAGACCCAGCAACCCGCCCAGGGCCGAGAGGATCACGGCCTCTACGCTGAACTGCCACAGGATGTGCCGCCGGCGCGCTCCCACCGCCATGCGGGTGCCTATCTCGCGGGTGCGCTCGGTTACGCTGACCATCATGATATTCATGATGCCGATCCCGCCGACCAAAAGCGAGAGCAAGGCGATCCCCAGGGCGGCCCACTTTATCGAACCGGTAATGCCCGAAACCGTGTCGATCACCGATTCGTTGGAGAAAACACTGAAGTCGTTGTCCTGCCCGGGCCTCAACTTCCTCTCGCGGCGCATTATCTGTATGGCGCGCTCCTTGCTTGATTCGAAACTTTCCGGGCCCAACGCCTGGACGGTGATGTTTACCGAGCGCCGCTTGCCGTAGATGCGGATGAAAGCGGTGATGGGAATCAGCACGTAATTGTCCCGGCTGCCGAGGCCGAAAAAGCTGCCCTTGGAGGCGAAAACACCGACGGCCTTGAAGCGCCGGCCGCTGAAGACGACGTTCTGCCCGACGGGCGAGGAATGGGGAAACAGAGTCTCGGCCACGTCGGTTCCCAGCACGACGACGTTGCGCTCGTGCTGCACGTCGAAGGCGTTCAAGGTTCGTCCCTGGGCGATGTCGTAGCCGTTGTTGGTGGCGAACTCGGGCGTGCCCCCGGCCACCACCACGCTGGGAGTCGTTTCACCGAAACGACTGCGGATCTTGCCGCCGAATGACCACAGTTCGGCGCCCACGAAACGGGCCGCCTCGTCGCCGGCGCGCACTGCATCCGCGTTGGCTACCGTGATATCCTTGCGCTTGCGCCACTCGGACATGTGGTGTCCCCCGCCCAGGCGCATCGCCGGCCGTTTCTGTATCTGGAAGGTGTTGCTGCCCAAGCCGCTGAACTGCTCGTTGACGTAGTACTCGAAGCCGCTGGTCATGGCCATCATGGCCACCACCGCGCCGACGCCGATGACGATTCCCAGCGTGGTCAGGCCGGCGCGCAGCTTGTTCACCTTGAGCGCGCTCAGGGCGCCGGCAGCGAGATCGAAAGGGCCTATCATTCGTACCTCAAGGCCACGATGGGATTCAGGCGCGAGGCGCGCCAGGCCGGATAAATACCGAAGAAGACCCCCACTACGATCGAAAAACCCAACCCGCCTGCAACCGCAGTCATGGAAATGCTGGCCGGCAACGGTGACACGGCGTCGACGACATAGGCCACCAAGAAGCCTATCCCCAGCCCGATCAGGCCGCCCAGCCCGCTGAGCACCAGGCTCTCGATCAGGAACTGGAACAACACGGCGCTCCGCCTGGCCCCGAGCGCCTTGCGAATGCCGATCTCGCGGGTGCGCTCGGTAACCGAGACGAGCATGATGTTCATGATGCCGATCCCGCCGACCAGCAACGAGATCATCCCCACGATGACGATGACCATGAAAAGCGTGCCGGTAATGTCGCTGTAGAGTTTGCCGAGCACCTTCTGCTGATTGATCGAGAAGTTGTCTTCCTGCTGGGGGCGTAGCCCGCGGACGCGGCGCATCAGCCCGTGCAGCTCGGCCTCGGCTTCATCGAGTTCGACTCCCGGCCACACGCGAATGGCGATATCCATGTCGTGCCGCGATCCGAACTCGCGCCTGAAACGCCCGATGGGAACGGTGGCCGTCACGTCGCGACTGCGGCCTAAAAAGCTGCCCTGGGATTTTAAGACGCCAATCACCTGGTAGCTCATGCCGCGGATTAAAACCTTCTTGCCCAGCGGCTCGCTGCGCTCGAATAGCTGCTCGGCAACGTCCGAACCCAACACCACGAACGGCCTCTCGAACTCGATATCGGCCGGCGAGAGGTAGCGCCCGCGATCGAGCGTGTAGCCGGTGATACGGGACAACTCGCTGTTGGTGCCAAGTATTTCAACATCTGTGATTTTCTCGTCGCCTCGCTCAACCCGGGCCCGATGTTGCTCGCGGGGAGCCATGGCCTCGGCGAAGGGCACCAACTCGCGCAGCCTGCGGTATTGCCAGTCAGTCAGTTGCGGGCGGTTGCGGTACTTGTACCAGTGGCCGCGAGCCGCCCATGGCCAGCGGGAGACGTACAGGCTGCGCACACCCATCAGGCTCATCTGGTTCTCGACTCCCCGGTCAAGCCCGTGGATGATGGACAGGATCCCGGTGACCGTCATCACCCCGATGACGATCCCCAGCGCGGTCAGGCCGGCGCGAAACTTGTTGGACAACAGAGCGCGTAAGGCAACGCCCAGCCCGGTAGTGAAGGCGTACCAATGGGCCAGAGCCCAGCGGCCGATGCCTGCGATCATCGCGCTCCCCTCATCGTTCAGGGCGGCGGCCAGCTGGCTTACGTTTCTCGGGTGAACCGACGCGCACCTCGGAGCCGTTTTTCAGATCCTTCGACAAGACCCGGTAGGGACCCGAGACAACCGCCTGGCCTATGGAAACACCATCCAGAATCTCGATGCGCGTGTCCGATGACAACCCGGTCTTGACCCTCTTGGCATCGGCAACCCCGTTGTCGACGACAAAGACCACCTCGACGGGCAAATGCTCGTTGGCCGCCGTCTGCGGGCCGGTCTTAGGCTGTGTCCCGTCCGCCTTGCCTGGCGCAGCAGCTTCTCTCCCTGCGCCCCGCCGTGGCCCCTGCTTGCTCTTCCCTTTTTCCTGCGCAGCTATCTCCGACGGTCGCCTGAGAGTGACGCTTTGGATAGGAACGGTCAGGGTATCATCCTTGTGGGCCGTCTCGATCTTTACCGTGGCCGACATCTGCGGGCGCAGCGTTAACTCGCTTTCTTCTACCTGAATGATCACCCTGAAATTGGTGACTTCCGACTCGGTCCACTGGTTGCGCGTTATACCGGCGTTGGCGATCTCCTTGACGAAACCCGCGATGTTTTTTCCAGGGTAGGCGTCCACCTCGATCTCGGCGCGGTCCTTCTCGGAGATCAAAACCACGTCTCGCTCACCGACCTCCACCTCTACTTCCATGCTGGACAGATCTGCCAGTGTCAGGATGATGTCCTCGCGGAAATCCCCGCCCGAGACGCGCTCACCGAACTCTTTCATCAGATCGATCACCACCCCGGACATGGGGGCGGTTATGGTGCACTTGGCCAGGTCCTTGCGGGCTCCGTCCAGCGTGGCACTGGCCTGCATCAACTGGCCTTTCGACGCATCCACCTGGGCCTGGGCCATGGCCAGATCCGCCTGAGCCTGCTCGAGGGCGGCGGCCGAGGTAAGAGCCTTCTTGTAAAGACCCCTGACGCGGCGCGCCTCCCCCGTGGCCTTTTGCAAAGACGCCCCGGAGAGCGCCAGCTGCGCTTCGGCCGTCTTCTCGGCCGCCTGGGTCTGCTTGAACCGGGCCCGATAGATTTCCGGGTCTACCTCCACCAGCAGGCTGCCCTTTTCCACATGATCGCCGTCCTTGACCGTCAGCTTGCGAATGTAGCCGCCGACGTCGGCGCTGACCTTGACCTGCGTCTCCGGGCGGATCTTCCCGGAGGCCGTCACTACCTGGGTAATGGGTTCGCGCCGGGCCTTCTCGGTCTCCACCAGGATCTTCACTTTCTCCTTGGGCCCCAGGTTAAGGACCAGCACTGTCGCCAGTGCGCCTATTAGCAAGACGGTGATGATTATTCTCTTTGCGCTCATCTGTCATCCTTCCGCACATAGCTCTCGATCAGGTCGCCCCGGGCATAGTGCAGCCTGGCCGTGGCGATCTTGAGATCGTATAGGGTCTGGACCTCGGCCAGGCGGGCCCGGGTCACTGAAAGTTGCGCGTCGCGGACTTCGAGGGCGGTTCCCTCGCCCACCTGGTAACGCTCGCGCGCCAAGAGCAGCTGCTGTTCGGCATCCTCGATGTTGCGGGCCTCGATCTCGGCAATCGTCTTCAGACGCGCCAGGTTGTCGAGCGCGCCGCTCAGGCGGCCCTGGAGGTCGATGCGCGCCTTGCGCGCCTCCTCTCGCCAGCGCGCCACTTGCGTCTTGGCCTCATCGATTTTCGATCTTCGCAGAAAAGCGTCGAAGATCGGAAAGGAGACGTTTAACAAGATGTTCATGGTATACAGTTCGTCGAAGCGCGAGTAGACCTTGTAGAACTCCGGATCCTGGCGGCCGTAGGAGATCGTGCCGGTCACCTTGGGCCACCAGTCGCCCTCGGCGATGTCGACGTTCAGGCCGGCCACCTCTTTCGATAACTCGATTTCGCGCAGCTTGAAGTGGTTTTCGGGCACCGCGGGAGCATTTGCTTGCGCTCCCGGCGGGGTGGCCTCCCGCGCACCGTCTTCGACAATCTCCAACGGCGCACGCGGGTCCCTGCCCATGGCCTGGTTGAGCGCCACCCCGGCCGCCGCGATGATCTGCTTCTGCTGCTCCATGGCGATGCGATCTTCTCCGGCGCTCACCCGGGCCTTGGCCACGTCCACCTTGGAGGCCGCCCCGAGCTTGAGACGTTCCCGGGCCAGATCGAGCTGCCCGCGGCTGAGATCGAGAGACTCTTTGAGCACTCCGAGCTGGTGTTGCGCCTTGAACAACTCGTAGAAAGACTTGATAACGCCAAGAGCGACGTCGTTCCTGGCGGTGGCGACTCCGAGCCTGGCCCGGTCAATCTGTCTTTCGGCGCGGTCGACCTGCCTGAACATCTTCAGCCCATCGAAAATGTTCTGCGAAAGACGCAAGCTGAACGCATGGGTATCGTTCTGGCTGGCCGGCCTTTCGTAAGCGTAAGTGTCCCCGCCCCCGCTATAGATGTAGTTCTGTTTGCCGGAAAGCAGGTAGCCGTCCTGGAGATAAAGATCCACGCTCGGCAGGTAGCCCGTGCGGGTCGAGAGCTTCTGTGCCTCGGCCCGCTGCACGTCCGTCCCGGAGATGACCACGTCGGGATGCCGGGTCAGGGCCTCGCGAACACAGCTCTCGAGAGTCATGGGCGTCTGGTTGGCGAGCACGACGAGCGTGAAGATCAGCGAGTGCATGACGTCCCTCCGTCTATATCGGTCTCAGAACAGCGCCCTGCTCAGGAATGCAAACAGGATCCAGGCAGCCGCACCGGAGGCGGCGGCCTGCAGCCTGCCGAACTTCGCCGCCCGGCAGGCCAGGCCGAACAAGACCGCCATCCATATCAAGAAAGGGTCGACGAGAAACAGGCCCGGGATTGCCTTGCCGCCGCTTATCAGCGATGCCAGGTCGGTCTTGAAGATCCCTTGCAGGTGATCGGGATCGAGACCCGGGTAGGAGAGGATGACCGGAACCGAGATGAGCTTGCGTACGGCCAGGGGAATCCAGACGTGCGCCGCCACCGCAAAGGCGCCCCGGAAAGCTACCCGCCGGCGCAGCAGGATCCCCAGCAGCCATAATAGTAGGGCGCCAAGAAAAACAACCGCTGGGATCTCGAACGGCAGGCGGGCGTAACCGCTGATTTGCGTCATTTTGAGCCGCCGGTCTGCTTCCTGGCGAACCTTCGTATCGGATATGCCGCTGCCCTTGTCGCCCTTTTCCTTCGAGAGATCCCGGGCCGCGGCCATGGTCACCGTATCGACGTCCAGCCGGGAACATACGGCGGCATGCGAGGCCGCCGCGGCAACGATGATCAGCGCCAGGGCCAGCAAACTACGCGGCTTCGCCAGCAGGGCTTCAAACCCCTTGACAGGGCTTACGACGCAATAGACCAACGAACGCAATCGAGTCATCGATCAACCCTGACCGAGCAGTCACTCTGTGTTAATACTCTTCTCCCAGCCTTCGGCCGGCAGGTAAAACCCTACCTCGGACCACTGCGAACTCTCAAGTCATTTTCTGGTTGAAATAGGCGCAAAACACGAATATCCTACCCAACATCGAGCTGGATCGGGTTCGCTAAGAGGTTAGTAATCTTGGTCGACACCAAGGACATCGAACAATATATCGACGGCGACACTGAAGAAGACAGCAGTGATCGCACCGTCATCCAGGGTATCAAGGATCTGACGGGAGCGTTGAGCAACCGGCAGGCATATCTGATCGTCATATCGGGATCGGCGGTCGGGAGAATGTTCAAGGTTACCAACAAGGTGCGCGTCGGCCGGGCACAGGACTGCGAGATTTTCCTCGATGACGACGGCATCTCGCGCATCCATGCGCAGCTCGAACAGGACGAGTTCGGCTCGGTGATCATCGAGGACATGAACAGCACCAACGGCACCTACTTCAACGGCACGCGCATCAACCGGCACCAGCTACGGGACGGGGACAAGATCCAGATCGGCTCGACCACGATTCTCAAGTTCAGCTACCAGGACAGTCTCGAGGAGGCCTTTCACCAGCACCAGTACGACTCGGCCACCAAGGACGGCCTGACCAGGATCTACAACAAGAAATACTTCAGCGAACAGATCGCCAAGGACTTCGCCTACGCCTTACGCCACAACGAGATCACCAGCCTGATCATGATCGACATCGATCACTTCAAGCAGGTCAACGACGAGTACGGCCACCAGGCGGGCGATTTCGTCTTGCGCGAACTTTCCGCGATTGTCGGCGACGCCTTGCGCAGCGAGGATCTCTTCGCCCGCATCGGCGGCGAAGAATTTGCAATAATCTTAAGAGAAATCGACGAGCGGCGGGCACACGTGCTGGCCGAGAGAATCCGGCGCACGGTCGAGGTTCACAAGTTCATATGGGAGGGTCAGCGGATCCGCGTGACCATCTCGCTGGGGGTATCGACGCTCGCCAGCGCCAACTTCCGCTCTCCGGCCGAGATGATCCGCACGGCCGATGAGTACCTCTATCGTGCCAAGAACTCGGGCCGCAACCGGGTAGCCAGTTCGCTTCGCTAAGATTTTGGAGCCAGTATGGCGCTGTTTTTAGACTCCGTTGATCCGGACGAGATCAAATCGGGGATGGAACTGGGCATCTACTCGGGGGTGACCACCAATCCCCTGCTGCTTGCGAACATCCCGCCCGAGGATCGCCTCGATCGCCTGGGAGCCATCGCCAAGATCTGCGTAAAGAGCCTTTATCTCCAGGTCGACCGGCCCACGCTCGACGAGATGGAGGAACAGGCGCTGACCCTGGTCGAGGTCGCCCCGGGACGCACGATCATCAAGGTGCCGTTCTCGGGAGACGGCCTGAAACTCTGCCGCAGGCTGCATCATCTCTCGCTGCCCGTCTGCCTGACCGCGGTATTCTCGGCGACGCAAGCCTACGCCGCGGCAGCGGCCGGAGCCCATGCGGTTGCCGTCTATGTCGGAAGAATCACGCGGCGCGGAGAGGACGGGCTACGGGTGGTCAGGCATGCCTCGACCATGCTGTCCGCCGCGGGCATGCGGGCCAGCCTGTTAGCGGCCAGCGTCCCCGACATAGAAACTCTCGCAGAACTGCTCACCATACCCGGCGTCGACGCGACCATACCATACAGGCTCCAGGAGCCTCTTTTCGGACATCCCGGCACGTCCGAGGCCATCGAACAGTTCGCACGGGCCGCGCGCCGGTAACCCCGACACGAAGGGCGGTAAACATGCGCACTACTTTCGCCGTCATGCTTGTTGCGCTGCTCGCGTCTGCACAGGCGGGCGCCGAGGATGTCGCGGCCAATCCCGGCCGACCGACGTTCTCCGACAACGCGCATCCCATGGCCACAGGCTTCATAGAGTTGGAATTGGGGGGTGCTTTCTACCGCGCGGGAGGCGGGGATAACGCCGCCACGCCCTGGCTTTTGAAACTCGGTGTGGCCGGGCCGTTCGAGTTCAAGGTCGGCGGTGACGGTTTCGTCTACACCGAGGCCGACAACGATCATTTCGGCTACGGCAACATGCAACTCTGGGGCAAGCTGCGCTTCCTCGACCAGGCCGGCATGCGCCCGGCCATGGCGGTCATGCTGGGGGTAGGCCTACCGACCGCCTCGGAAGAGATCTTCGGCCGCAGCACCGACCTGTACGCGCTGTTCCTGATGTCCGGCCGTTTCGGCCCCATGGGCTGGGACATCAACGTCGGCCTCGATGCCCGGGCGCTGGACAAGGACGACCAGATCCTCGACATCCCCGCCATCCTGGCGCTGTCTGCGACAATCTACGGTCCGCTGGGAGTGGCACTGGAGATTTCCGACTACATCCCGCTCTCAGACCAGGACAACCAGCTCAACCTGCTAGGGGCGCTTACCTGGACGCTACGCCCGCGCCTGGTCCTGGACGCCGCCTTCGTCAAGGGCTTTTACGGCTCCCCTAATTGGCAGATACTCTTCGGCTTCACGACTACCCTGGCCAGGCTGTGGTAATATTGATTTCTATGACGGGTATTACATAAGCGCTAGGGCAGGAACTTCTCCGGGTGAGCCAATTTCTCGGGCAGGTAGGTGTCGATCACGTAGTTAAGGCCCCACTTGGCCAGCGCCTGCTGCTCGGCGCGCACGCCCATCGTCAGTAGCTTGGTCAGCGCCCGCTGCCAGGCCTTGTGGTGCAGCACGAAGGGATCGTTCTTCATCGCGTCGTTGGCGCGCTTGATGTCTACCTCTTTCAGTGGATGCGTCGGCAGCTTGTAGTGCTCAATATCTCCCGGAGTTATGCCCAAAAACCGTGCCTGGGGCACGCAGAAGAACTCGTTGATGTGGGCCGCGTTGCCCGAGCCTACCTTGAGGGTGCGGTAGATGTTGCTTACGCCGTATGGGTCGCAGTCCACGAATACGTACACCGGCAGCTTCTTTTCGTCGGCCAGGCGGCGAATGAAGCGCCGGCAGGCACGGGTGGGCACACCGCCCATCGAGATCAGGATGCAGTCGGCCTTCTTCCAGTAGTTGTGCTTGACCAGGCGCTGGAACATGCCGGCGGTCTCGATTGCCAGGATGAACCTGGCCTTGGTCTCGAAGCCGAGATCCTCGACGCTGATGGGTATCGAGTAGGCCCCCGAGCCGAAGCGGGTGCAGTCGATGCGCAGAGGCTCGCCGCTGTCGCGGTCGTGGTCGATGACCACGAGCCGGCCGGCCACGTCGCCGCCCTTCTCTTCGGGGACGAAGCCGAGTTGCTCGCGATTGACCATGAAGAGCGCTTCGACGTCGTCAATCACTGTGTCGCTTTCGGGTTGCTCTTTAAAGCGCGCCTGACCCCAGTTCTTGCTGACGTAGTAGGCCTCTCGCTTGGTGGCAATGTCGTCCCCCTCGACCAATTCCTTGGACAACGACATCATGCGCAGCGTCTGGGCGAAAGTCTTGACCGTGCCGACTGTTAGAGTGCGCTCCTTCTTGCGCCCTTTGAGCTCAAAGTAGCCCACCTTGGGACGGTAGCGCACGTTGCCCAATGAGCGGATAGGAAACTTCATGGTAGGCTTTTTGCCGTCCAGGATTTTTTTCTCGATCACACCGGCTTCGTCCGTGATCAGGCCGCTGATCCGCCGCGAACCCTTGTGGCCGCTCTTGCCGGCCGCATTCTTGCCTGTCTTTTTCTTGGCTGCCAAGGTGCTCCTCCCTCAGGCAAGCTTGCGGCTGCGGCGCAGGGTGTCCTGCAGGCGGGAGACGACCTTTTTCTCCTGCCGCTGTGTGAGTCCCAGGATCTCTTTCAAGGCGATGCCGATGTGCGGAATGTAGGTCTCGATGTAGTCAACCTTGCGGCCCTCTTCTGCCTCGCGCCGGCGCGCGCTCAGGTAGTGCCCCAGACGTCGCCCGCATAGCTGCAGGGCCAGGCGGATCTCTTTGAGGATTTCCGGGTAACGGGCCACCGCCTCCTTGCTCTCGGAGGTGAAGGGCACCCAGACCGATGCGATATGTACCAGAATGACCAGCGGCCCGGACGGCAAGGCCCCGCGAGACTGAGAGACGCGATAGTGGCGCCAATCGGTGTCGATGACCGCCTTGGTGATGGCGCAGTCCGACTGCTGGTACTGCAACGGCACGCGGTTGGCGAAACGGTACAACGTGCACAGCTCATCGGCCGGCAAGCTGCCACCCCAGGCCAGCCCGGCCTCGACCTGGAAAGGATTGCCGCGGTAGACCGCCGGGCTTCTGGTGGCGGAGGTGAAAAAGTCAGCCGAGATCCCCTTTTCGAGGCTGGCGCCCAACAGTTCCTCGCCGATTGGCACGACGCAGCTTGTCGGCGGGTTCATTATCTTGATCACGCCCATGGCCTTGTGAAGCGCCTCGACCTGGGCGGGTGCCAGCTTCTTGGGCCGAGCACTGGGCGAGAGCTTGGCGACCTCGCAGATCGCCAAGGCCACTCTTTCGCTGACGCGGGAGAAGTCGCGCATCATGGCGCCTCTCAAGTTGCGCCCACGAGTCTCCTTGAGCATGGCCATCAGCATGCCCAGTTCGACGCCGTTGGGGTGCGGCTTGATCTCGACAGGTTCGCGCGGCAACTCCCCGCTCAGGCGCGGGTAGACGGTCTCGTCGCCCTTGGGATCCCGGTAGACGATCACGCTGTGCGGGTTGGCGATGGCGGTCTGCTCGAGATACTGTTCGACCGAGCGCTTGCCGCCCCGGTAGATTCCCTCGATCTCCATCTCGACCCGCGTGCCGGTAGGGTATTGCTCATTCCACTCGACGCCCTGCTCGTCGCCCAGCACCTCGGGCTCGTTGCGGCGCGTGTCGATCTTGACCTGCAGCCGGTGGGCCGGGCGCTCGGTGCTGGTGCGCGAGGTGATCACCACCGGCTTGCCGGTTGTCAGCTGGCTGTACATCCCGGCGGCCGATATGCCAATGCCCTGCTGTCCGCGCGACTGTTTTAGACGGTGGAACTTCGAGCCATAGAGCAGCTTGCCGAAGATCTTCTTCACCTGGGAGTGGACGATGCCCGGGCCGTTGTCGAAGATGCTGACGTGATAGCGGTTGTTTCCCAGGTCGCGAATGCTCACCGCCAACTCCGGCAGGATCTTGGCCTCTTCGCAGGCATCCAGCGAGTTGTCGACCGCTTCCTTGACGGTGGTCAGAAGCGCCTTCTGGGGATTGTCGAATCCCAGCAGGTGGCGATTCTTGGTGAAGAACTCGCTAATCGAAATGTCACGCTGGCGCGAGGCCATGCGCTCGGCGGCCGTCCGCGACCGGCGCCGCGGCGGCTTTTTCACACCCCGCTCACTTTTGCTGGAAGCAGGGACGGGAGCCGGCGCGGGCTTGGCAACTAATTTAGGCCGGGCCTTCCCGGCGTTACGTTTGCCCGCGAAAAGACCGAGTTGATCGGCCTTTACGGATTTTCCCTTCTTCTTGCCCGGCTTGATCTTACCGGTCTTCTTGGATGCCTTTTTTCGCGCGCCCATGTCTTTCCCGTTTGCAATCCGGCGCCAATATAGGAGGCGTCCCGCTGACTGTCAACCGCGATGTGTCCAATCCGAGCAATCCGCGCTGTAGGGGTTTTCAGTGAGCATCGGAGAGATCGCAGAAACACCTCCCCGCGGCGGGGGGAGGTAATTTAACCTCCCCGCATATCAGGTGAAAAACCAAGTCGGTCTCCAGAATCCAATCCTGGGGTATTTTTTCCTGAAAAACCTTGAAACTTGGCTTCCGACGCGTCTGTACGCCCAATCTTATGGGGTATCGTTCTCCACGCTCCTCGTGCTAGGTCATATTGCTGACAGCGCGGAATGCTCGATCTGAAAGGTACTAGCCCATCAAGAGGCACTGCTGTATAATATGGGCATTGTTCGTGCAACTGCCGTTGAATCCCTCTTGCGTGGAGAAGACGATGATTTGTCTCGCTCATATCTTTTCGCTGTCTTTGCTGCTGGGCGATCCGGCCATGCCCAATCCGTGGGTCACGCGCTGACGACCGCCGAACGTTCAAGGCTGCTGGTCATCGGACTCGACTGCGCAGATCCGCGCATGATCTTCGGCCCCTTGCGCGAGAGCATGCCGAACCTCACCAGGCTGGCAAGCCGGGGACTTACTGGCCGGCTCGAAAGCTGCGTGCCGCCGACTACCATTCCGGCCTGGGTCTCGATGTTCAGCGGGCGCGATCCCGGCCAGCTGGGGATATACGGTTTTCGTAACCGTTGCGATCACTCCTACCACCAGGGAACACTCTTCTCCTCGCGCTCGGTAGACGCCCCGCGCACATGGGACAGGCTCTCGGACGCCGGGCTGGTCTCGTACCTGATAGGCGTGCCCGGCACCTACCCGCCCTGGCCAATCAGGGGCCGCATGGTGAGTTCACTGATGGCCCCGGACACCGACTCATGCTTTACCTTCCCTGCGGAACTTTCGGACGAAGTCGAGCGCGTTTCCGGTGGTTACATGCTCGATGTGGAGGGCTTTCGCGATCTCGAGCGAACAGATCTGCTCGAGCAAATTCGCGCCATGACCGGGCGGCGTTTCAAGTTGGCGAGAGAATGGGCGACAGAGCCCGACTGGGATCTCTTCGTCCTGGTCGAGATCGGCACGGATCGTCTCAACCACGGCTTCCTGCGTCATCTCGACCCCGACCACCCGCTGCATGTTCCAGGCCATCCCCTGATCGCAAAGAGTCGTGGCTACCTCGAGTTTCTCGACCGGCAGATCGCAGCCCTGGCCGATGCCGCCGGGCGGCGCACGGCCGTATTGGTGGTCAGCGATCACGGGGCGCAAGCGATGCGCGGCGGCTTCGCGATAAACGAATGGCTAATCGCCCAGGGAGACCTGGTATTGAAAGAGACTCCGCCAGAAGCGCGGCAACTTTCGAGCGAGATGATTGACTGGCCGCGCACCCGCGCCTGGAGCGCCGGCGGCTACAGCGCCAAGATCTACATCAACGCAGCCGGCCGCGAGCCGCAAGGAATCGTCGCGCCCGAACAGTTCGAAGAACACCGGGCCGACCTGGCCGCGCGCCTGGCCGACACCCGCGACGAGGAAGGCAAACCGCTCGGAACCAGGGTCTTCTATCCCGAGCGGGTCTACCGCGCGCTGCGCGGAGTGCCGCCAGACCTGATAGCCTACCTCGGCGATCTATCATGGCGCGCCCTTGGAAAAGTGGGCGGAGGGCGAGTGCACGCCACAGAAAACGACAGCGGCGCCGATGACGCAAACCACGCTACACAAGGCATCTTCATCTACAACGGCCCGGACGGCAAAGTCACCCTTCCCGATGTCCGCGCCCTGACCGACGTCAACACCTTCATCCTTTCCTTCTTCGGCATCGAGGATCAGTCGGCGGTGTAGCCCAGCGACTGGAGCATCTCGCGGGTCTGGGGATTTATCTCGGCCTGGCCGGCCTTGAAGCGCTCGTGTTTGCCCGAGCGCAAGGCAGCCAGTAGTTTACGCATCTTGGCAAGCAAGTCAGGATGCTTGGCGGCGATGTTGGTCTCCTCGCCCGGATCGTTGGAAAGATCGTAGAGTTCTTCGGTGCCACGGCGCATGGGATAGGACGGATAGACGTTCTTGGTCTTGCGGTGCTTGATGTACTTGTAACGGGAAGTGACCAACGCGTTCAGGTAACCCCCGGCGTGTTCCAGCAGCACAATCCGGCCGGGATGGTACATACCGTCGAGCAGCTTCCAGACGTCCTCGCCGCGCACATCGAGTGGCGATTGCACTCCCAGGCGGGCGAGCAGCGTGGGCATCATGTCTACCAGGCTGACCGGGACATCGATCTTTCGCCCGGCCGGACCGCCGGGCACCCGGACGATCAGCGGGACGCGGGCGGTCGGTTCATACAGGCCACCATGCAAGAACCACAACCCATGCTCGCCCAGCGATTCGCCGTGGTCCGAGGTGAACACGAACAGGGTGTTCTTCCACTGCCCGTTGGCCTTGAGGCGCTCGATCAACCGACCGACCTGTTCGTCGACCCATGAGACCGAGCCCTTGTTGGTGCCGACCACGTAGTCCGCGTCGGTGATACCCCGCAACCAACGCTTGGTATACTTGTTGTCACGCAGGTGCTCGGGAAACAGGTGCCAGATTTTCTGCAGCGAGCCCGATTTTCCCTCGCGCGGATCCTTGTCGGCCGGGTAGTACATGCGCGCGTACTTACCCGGGGCGTAATATGGAGTGTGGGTGTCACTATAGTGAATCCACAGCATGAACGGCTTCTTTTCTTCCTTGCGTGAGTCGATGAAGGAGAACACCCACCCGTTGGTACTATCGGCCTTGCGCACGTGCACGCAGCGACCCAACTTCTCGACCCCCTGCACGATGTTGGAGACCTCCGGGTTGAGCCAGGTGAAGTTGACGATGGCCGCCGTGCACCAGCCGGCGTCTCGCAACACCTCGAACAGGGTGACGATCTTCGAGCTGATTCGCCCGGTGTTACTGTAGGCCTTGTGATCGAACGGGTACAGTGAACTGAAGAGGGTGGCGTGCGAAGGCGTCGTGGTCGTGATGTTGCAGTAAGCCCGCTCGAAGTTGACGCCAACTGCAGCCAGTGCGTCCAGGTTTGGTGTTTTCACTTCACTGTGGCCGTTTACACCCATCATGTCGCCGCGCATGGCGTCCGAGGTGATAACCACCACGTTGAGCGGCCTCTTCGTAAGCTCGGATGCATCGGCTGCACCGGTCAAATCGAAAATCAGCAGGATGCCTATCGTCCACGATTTCGCTTGTTTCATGTTCTCTCTTTCTTTATTTTCATTTCTTCAGGCCCTCGAGCGTGACGAAGACCGGGCTGCTCCAGGCCAGGTCGACCCCGGCCTTGCCATGGCCCTGTTGCGCCCGCAGGTAGTAATAGTGACGTCCGGGAGTAGCTTGTCGATCCACCCAGGTGGCCCTGTATTCCGCAGATCCGGGACGTACCCCATGAACTACCTTACCATCTCTTACAATCGACACGCTTATAAGTCTCTTTGTTCCACGCGCGTAGAACTCAATCTCGACCGGAGCCTGCTCCCGGCCCACCTGCCCCATTTTCACTCCCCCCGCCGCAATGAGCGCGACCAGCGGTTTGCCCGAGGTCGCGAATGTTCTTCGGGTACTGATCGAGTCGAATATTTCATGGCGGATGTTACTCGCGGCCATTACACCGGTCAACCCGCATGTCCAGGGATCACGATGGCGGGCGGTGCCGTGGTGCCAAATAAGACCGTGCGCGTCGGTGCCTCCCACGAAACCGAAAACCAGCCCGCGGTCGAGGCCATCGATCGCGAACGTGCCGCTGCCGGCGGCCGGCGGCCGCGCCGGAATGGGCAGGTTGCCGGGATGCTCAGAGACACCGTGAAGCGAGACGATCTCGAACTGGGGCTGAATCTCGGGATCGAAGTTGTCCCAATCGGTTCCGGTCCAGCTGGTGTGGTGCGGAATGGCAATGGCTTGTCTACCCCGCAGCGCGGCGAAGAGAGCCTTCGTGTCCGGGCAACCGTTCTTGTAGCCCGGTAAGACGACGGGTGCCGGGCCGCGGAAATAGACGTTGCGGTGCCCCGAGCCGCGCGGCAGAGGCGGTGTGGTCCATTCGAAGGCGTGCAGTGTGGAAAAATCGTGGCGCGCGTCGAAGGCGTCGGTCACCCAGGCCATCTCATCGAACTTGGACGGAAACATGGGACTGCCGACGATGTAGTCGTGATCGGTCAGTGCTGCCAAGGTGTAGCCTCGCAGCCAGGCGCGCGCCAGCACCTCGTCCTGGCATCCTGTCCCGTCGCTCGATGCCGAGTGCATGTGCAGATCACCGAAGAAAATGCCGGCGCCGGCCGGAAAAACACCCGGCAAACCAGAGGCGTCGCAACGCATCACGGCGACCGCGGACGCTTTCTTCTTGGGTGGATCTTCGAACGGCTCGAACTCCAGGCTGGTAGACTCCACCTGTGCAACGCTGAATCTTTCCAGCACCGCCGCATGGCGCGCCCGCCTCGCCAGCAGTAACGATCCGTCGGGAGCCACGGCCAGCACCGAGCGCACTCCCCGCGCACCCCATCCCCGGCGAGTCAAGTTGAAGACCGGCGAGATCTCGCGTCTGTCGATCACCTCGAGGTAGGCGCCCTGGGACGGCCGGCTGGCCACAACGGCCCGCCCGTCCGGCATAAGTCCCACCACGGGAAACTCGGCGCCCTGCATGACGCCCGACGGTTCCCGGAGAGAGGCCGCATCCACGGCCGTCAGGCGCTCGACCTTGCCACTGCGCACGCGGCGCAACGACCACCACTTGGTAAGCCCCCCGGCCTGGCTCGCGTGGTAGGCGACCAGCACTCCGCCCCCAGGTTCCGCCGCCAGGCTGGGCGCCGCCTGGATGCCATCGCGCCCGTCCACCGGAATCGTTTCCAGGAGGAGACCCCATCTTATCTCGCGCACGAAGACGTCGTAGTCGGGGTCGAGGGCACCGGTGCGCTGCACATCTACAAGGCTGTCCCAGGCGATGAAGACGGCTGCGCCTCCACCGGCCGCTGCCACCGCCGGCCGGCGATCGAAGGGACCCTCCGAGATGATCATCGCATCCGCCAGCGGCTGTCCGTCGCGGTCCAGCGCGCGGTACCCGATTCGCTCCAGGGCGGGCTTTTCGGCAAGTGAATCTTCCCAGACGACATGCACGACACCGTTGCGGTCGACCGCCAGTTCGGGATTGCCGGCGCGCCCGTCCGTTTGTGAGACAGTTATTCGTTCTCCCGGCTCTCCGGGGCGCAGCCTGCGCAGAAATATTTTTCGCGCATGGGACCCCGCTTCGGGACGCGTATCGAGCCCGCACCAGGTCAACCAGACGACTCCGTCAGATCCTGCGGCCAGGCGCGGGTGCCAGGCCCGAAAGCCCGCCGTCACTGGTACGGGCTTGCCGAGCGCCCTACCCGGAGCGGCGGCGCTCTGGATAAAAATGCTCTCACGTCCCCCGGCAGCTATCACGGCTGCTGTGATCACCTCTCCCCCGGAGGTCACTGCAACGGCCGGCGAGGCCGTCACCCGCCCGGCGACAAGCGTTGCGACCTCGTGGCGTGTCACCCCCCGCAGTACAGCATTGGGTGCGAGCTTCACTCCCGGCCCGCCGTCGTCCGCGGCCTGACCGTTCGCCGCCACACAGAGCACTGCGGCGGCTATCAAGATCATCTGCTTGAACAACCCGATCAACATTGCCCGAGTCTAGCGCCGCGGAAAAAACGGTTCAAGTCACCGCCATCCATACCTGTTCGATCTGGTTCAGCATACGCGCCAGGGAGTAGCGTTTCTCGACCAGGCGCCGGCCCTCGGCGCCCATTGCCCGGGCCCTTTCGGGATGCGCAAGAAGATCGCAAAGCGCCCGGGCGAAGGCCGCCGGATCGTGATCGGGCACAACCAGGCCCGTGCGGCCTGGCTCGATACCATAGGCCGCGCCGCGAGACGCCACCAGCGGCACTCCTGCTGCTGCTGCGTTCAAGTTCTTGATGGGAAAGCCCGACCACGATGAGCGGGGCGTGGCGGCTACACGACAACGGCTTAGCACGGCGCGCGTTGCCCGGGCATCCAGGGCGACTTCGACATCGGTCACCCCGCCAACTCCATAACGCACCGCCAGGCGTCTTGCCGTGCGCGGGTCGTTGGGCGTGGCGAGCAAAAGACGTGCCCCGGGCATTTCTCGCGCGACCAGGCGCATGGCTGCGAACAATACCGGCAGATCTTGGTAGGCGTCCAGGTTGCCGGTGTAGGCGACAAGCGGCCCGGCGCCCTCGGTCGCAGGTTCGGCGGCGAAGAAACCCGTGTCTATCCCGGGCTCGACAACATGAATTAATTCGGGTCTGACACCTCGTGCCGCCAGCGCCTCTCCTAACCGCCGTTGCAGAACTATCACCCGCCCTGCCAGGCGGGGAACGAACAGGTCAAGTCCCCGGCCAACTGACGCAGCCAGGGCGCGCGCGGTCTTCGATCCGAAGTAGCTTGGCAATTCATCGGTCATCAGGTTGTGCGCGTGGTAGACGAGCGGCACGCCGCAAATTACGCCGGCAGCCCAGCCGGCCAGCGCCCCCTCGTAGTTGTGGGCGTGAACCAGGCGGCAACGATATTTTCTGATTACACCGACCGCCCGCCTTACGAGCATGGCGTCGAGGAAGGGCTTGAGCGCGTCCGGTCCGGATCGCAAGCGAACGTATCCGGGGATCTTCCTCAGCCTGTGGATCTCGAAAGGTTCATCGCGCTCGAAGGCCGCGTGCCCGTAACATACCAAATGCACTTCGTGCCCGCGCCGTGCCAGGCCGCGGGACATCTCGCCCACCAGAGCCTGGGTGCCCTGACCGCTTGGGTAAGGCATGGCCGCCAGCATGGCCACCGGCAGGCGTCTGACCCTCATCTCGTAATCCATGTTACTGGGTATAACCCAGGGAGCGAAGCTGCTCCTCGGTCTCGGGATCGATCTCGACGTTCTCGGGCGCGACCGCGGGCCGGTCAGCCGCACCCTGTGGCCCGGACTGCAACACTTTGCGCAAGGCATCGCGCTGGACCGTGTCGGATGCCGCCAAGTTCGTGAGTTCTTTGGGATCGGCCTGCATGTCGAACAGTTGCCATTCGGGCTGGCCCCGGGGGTCGTCCGGCCCCGAGCCAACGAGCTTGTAGCGGCCCAGACGTACGGCCTGCAGCAGCGCACCCTGGTGATCCTCGTCGGCGAAAACGGGTCGTTCATCTTCGGGAGGGGGCTTGCACAACGATCGGCCGGGAAGCTCTTCGTCCGTCTTGACACCAGCCAACTCCAGCACGGTGGGCACCAGGTCGACCAGCGAAACCGGATCGGAACGCGTGCTGCCCGCGCCTTCCGCTCGTGGAAAATGAACGATCAGCGGTACGTGGATCAGCTCTTGGTAGAGCGACGTTCCGTGCCAGAAGCCCCCGTGATCTGCGAACTCCTCGCCGTGATCGGCGGTGAGGATGATGCAGGCGCGATCGTAGACGCCCTTTTCTTTCAAGAAGGCAACCAGCTTTCCGAACAGGCCGTCGAAGTGACGCAACTCGCCTCTATAGAGGGCGCGGAATTCAGGCGCCTTGGCGACCGGCGGGTGAGCGTTCTCTACCCGGGCCACCGCCCGGCCGTCGTAGGGGTGGGCAAAGTACGGATCGTGTGTTTCCATGAAGTGAATATAGGCGAAAAAGGGGTTCCCGTTGCCGGCCAGCTTCTCGATGTAACCCATGGCCGTCTCCGAGACCACCTCTCCGGGAGCATAGTAGCGCCACACCTCGTGTCGGCCGGGCATGAAGCGTAACCGCAGCAGGCGGTACAACTCTACCAAAAGGAGCCTGCTCGCGGATCCCGGCGCTCCCAGAAAGGGCCGCGGGCCATGGTATGCGTAGGTGTCGAACCCGCGGCCCAACCCGAACACCGGCGCCAGGTTGACGTTGGTGACCGAGGCCAGCGTGAGGTATCCGCTTTTTTGCAGTCGGCCGGCCAGGGTGGGAATGCCTTCCGGCAGGCGATCGGCCTTGTGCACAACTCGATGGGTTCTCGCAAGAAGCCCTGTCATGATGCTCGTCACCGAGGGACGAGTCCACGAGGCTGTAGACCAGGCCCCGGCGAAGATCACAGATTCACGCGCGAAGGCGTCGACGCCGGGGGATGCGTCCGACCCCGCACCGTAGGCCCCGAGGGCATCGGCGCGCAGGGCATCAGCAACCACGATGATTACCGGGGGGCGGCCGGAGTCAGCCCTTGTGCCATCCTTCGGCCCCGGGGGCAACGGCGGAACTTTATCGCCGCCGGGTATGAACAACACGCCGGCCAGCGACACAATCAGCACAACCACCGCGGCGGCCGTAGATCTGTCGGACAGGGCGCGCGCCAGCGCCCGGGCCACAATCCAGACCACCAGGGCGCCTGCAGGCAGGAGCATGAGCGCCGCCCACTCCCAGAACCCGGCCCTGGCTGGAGACTCCCGCCAGAGATCGCGGTAAATCAAGAAGGCGCCTGCCGCGACGAACAGTAAAAGCGCCGGCATCACGGCCGTTCGCCCGGCGAAGCGAACAAATTCGCGCCGATCGCGTCTTCCCTTGCCCCCGAACAGAAAGGCATAGACGAACCCGACGACACCACCCACAAGAGCGTAGAGGCAGAAGCCATAAGCCAGCGCCCGGAAATCTCCCGGCGCGTAGTACTGGGATTCGGCGACACCCAGCAGACCCATCGGCACCGCCGCGCAGATCGTTCCGCTGGCCAGAACCCTGCCCGCCGATAAATAGCCTCTGAAGCTCAAACCCTCCGCTCCTCTCCAGCAAACTACGAGCTAAGTATCAATCAGTAATTTTCTATCCTGTCAACAAGCTTGGGGCAATCGATAAACGGGTTTCGCTTGTGCTGGATCTGCTCGATGCGATCGCAGCGCCCGCGCTCCTTGGAGTCGGGCAGATCGCACGCGTTCCACCACTTGAGAACGGCTTCCTCGCGATCGGGAACCTCCATCGAGTAGCGCACGGCGAAGTAGAACATGGCCCGGGCACAGTCGCCCTTGTGCGGATCGCGGGGTTCGAAAACCAACGAGCCCCAGCCGTCGCGCCCCTTGAGGCTGCCGCCCTGGCTCCAACTGACTTCGACAACCTCGCCGAAGGGATAGTTGCTGCGCACGCTGTTGACGCTGCTGATTGTAGGAAACAGGTGATTCAGATCGCTCTTGGCCGGCAGCACGTCGGCGCCCCAACTCTGGCACCAGGTGTGTTCGGTGTTCATCACGCTGGCGTCGGGGATGTCGTCGGTGACGACCCACTGGCCGGTATAGACGCCCTGTACACGCCCGTCGATATTGTCGATGAAAGAGAACAACTGCTGCCGCGCGCCGTCGTAACTCAAGGCGTCCTGGTTGTCGACCTCCTGCAACAAGGCATCCCTGAGATCCTGCCCATCCAGGCCCGCGAAGCGCGCGCAGCCAGGATCCGGATCCCAGTCGGCCCAGGGGTCCACATCCGCCTGAGATCCGTCCCAGGCATCAGAAATATCGGCGAAATCGCCGGGACCCTCGTCGGCGTCGCAGCCGATCGCGTCCCCGGCGTCTCCTCCGTCACTTACGCCAGTGCCACCGTCGCAGGCCGGAATCAAGAACGCCGCAATTACGATCAGATGAATGCCGTGCAGCCCAAGTGGATAGTATTCTTGCCCCTTTTTTCTCACCCTTCCACCTCATCATTCTCCCTCGCTACGAGTATAGCAAAATGCGCGCCGTTGATCGAATTGACACACCGATGTGCGTCTGCTAGCGTCGCGCCCGTGGGTGAAAGCAAACCCAAATTCTCCGGCAAGAAAAAGTGGACATTCCTGCGCAAGTTCCGCTGGACCGTCTACGGTGTGTTCATTGCCGGTATGGTCTTCGTCGCGGCGTGTCTCGTCGTGGGCATCGTGACCAACTTGCGCTATCGCTATTCCGATCTGGATATTCCCGTTGACCGCCCCGAAAGCCTCGAGGATTTGGGTTCGTTGGAACTGCGTGACTGCCTAACCGCCCTCGAGACACTGCGCAACGAGCTGCAGCAAAACGTACAGCGCGCCCTCGGCGGGGCCGTGGACCGCGACGCGTTGCTTAAAGGCTGGAAGGCATGGTCGCGGCGCTGGCGTAGGCGCTTCGAAAAACTGGGAGTATCCTGCCGGCTTACGGAATACCGTTACGACGATCACCCGACTCTAGGAGTCTTGGCAGGCATCTACCGTCTGCTCGACCGCTTCCAGCGTCATCACACGCGCCTTGTCAAGAGCTTCGTAATCGAGCACGCCCGGGATCTGAAGGAGATGCACGTTCTCTTCGATCGCGCCCGTCGCAAGATCGACCAACTCGAGGGACAAGCGGTAAACTGATTATTCACCAGGCTTGTCCGGGGGCGCTGTCGAAGTTCCGGGCGCGGGCCTGGCGTGTTCCCCGGCCCCGGCCCCCGTCCCTCGGGCAGGGGTGCCGGTTGCGGCTTCACCAGTAGCATTCGGTTTCGGTTTGGGAGGCGGAGCCTCCAGCTTGCCCTTCCGCGTCAGCTTCGCGATCCGTCGCCGGGCCTGGGAGGCATATGGCGAGGCGGGATGATCTTTGAGTATTCTCTCGTAGGCCTGCAACGCGCGCGGGACGTCGCCCGAGGTCTCCAATGTGCCTGCTGCCATGTACAGAAGGTAATCGGCCGATTTCGACGCGGGATCGGCATGGGCCGCGGCCAGGAAAGCCTCGGCGGCCTGGGCGTTGCGGTTTAATTTCAAAAGCACTTGCGCGCGCTGCTGTTGAATTTTCGCGGCCAGCACGGCCGGGGGTTTTATCTGCAAGGCGCGGTCCAGTTCCCTGAGAGCCTTGTTCAGGTGAGTCTTCTGGTAGAGCGTCTTGCCGGCGGCGAGCGACTCCATGGCCAGTGCTCGTCTCAAATCCGTAGTCTCGGTCTCGACCATGTGGGCCAGCACGGGAGAGAGCAGGTTGACATCGAGATTCTCGGCGGCCTTGAGCGCATCGAAAGGCCTGTTCTCCTTCTTCAAACGCAGGAAACGCTCGGTGACCTTCTCTTGCTGGGCCCTGACCGAGAGCTTGTTCTGCAGGCCGTCTATCTCGGCCTTGGCTTTCTGCAACTTTTCTTCCAGGGCCTGTTTCTCGTGGCGCACGACGCCGACCTTGGCATCGAAGGCTACATACAGGCCCCCGAAGATAACGACCACGAAGATAACGTAGGCGACAACCGAATTGAAGATGTACTTGCGCTCGTAGCGTTCCTGCTTTTTCTGCACAGCCTTGATTTCGGAGGCCAGGTTCTTGACCAGATTATCGGTCTTGATGATCAGGTTGTGGGATTCGATGATCTCTTTCTTGATCTCGCCGATCATGTCTTCAACAGTCATTGTTCCTCCGGGATCGTCCGGAAAAAAGGTACGTCCCCAAGGGGATTTGAACCCCTGTCGCAGGCGTGAAAGGCCTGTGTCCTAGACCTGGCTAGACGATGGGGACACAATTTCCAAATGAGCCGCCAGGGAATCGAACCCTGGACCCTCAGATTAAAAGTCTGATGCTCTACCAACTGAGCTAGCGGCCCGTTACAGCCACGGTCTACTAGCAAAATGACCAATGACTGTCAAGACAAGTGAATGTTTCAGTGCTCGATCTCGTCAATCGAATGAAGTTATTTTCTTGACATATTGCAGCATTGGGATCAATCTAGCCGAGTATTACAGGAATCAAGAAATGGTAAGTAGGTGTCTTTTCTCGTTTACTTTGAAAAAGGAGGAAGAAGATGAAAAGGGTAATTTTTGTGATGTCCTTAATGGCGGTATGTGGTCTGGTGCTCGGCGCCTGCGGCGGCGACGACGACGGTGGACCCCACTGTGTCAAGACCTCAACTTTAACTTGTGATCCGGCCTGTACGGCCGGCAAGGTTTGTTGCAACCTCACCTGCAAGGACATGGCGACTTGCGATGATCCGGCCTGCGTGGCTCCTCAGTACTGCGATCCCTGTGGTGGCGGCTGCGTGGATCCTGCGGCGGAGTGCGTTCCGGCCTGTGAGGCTACTGAGTGGTGCGATGACGGCACCTGCAAGCTTCTTCCGGTGTGCGATCCTGTCTGCGCGGCGGATGAGACTTGCGTGCCCTGACATTACCTGTACCTGTTTTTATTCTTACCGCTTGCGGCCTGTTGGCCGGCTGCGGCGGTGCCAAGAATGACTGCGAAAAGGCCGACGACGTCAGACGCGCCGACATCGTAGAAGCCTGCGCCGATCAGGACGGCTGTTGTTACTGCGACTGTTTCGCCGAGGGTAAGTTCATGGACCCCGAAGCCGCCACATGCACCTGTATCAAGGGAACAGGCGCCGGTTGCTCGGGCTTATCTCTCGATGCGGCAAGAGTCTGCCTGGCCGATGAGGTCAAGTGCAGGGCGGACGCCAAGGCGCTCGTCGCAAGCATGTGCGGGCAATAGTCAGTCTCTGAGTTCGATTAGTTCGCCACGTCGCATCTGGCTCAGGAAAGCGGGCAGGCGCTCCCAGACGGGATCGATGGCTTCGCCGAACTCGTCTTTCAGGTTCTCCCCGATCTCGGCGACCGTTCGCTGACCGTCGCATTCAAGCCAGACGGCCGTGCCGATCTCATCCAGGTGAAGTTTCCAGAAAGGCCTAGCCAGCCTGCATTGCAACCATTGCAGCCAGCGCGAGCGGTACTTGGGAACCAGAACCGTCACCCGCTCGCCGTCCAGCGCGTGCGTAAAAAGCCTGCAAGGCTTGAGATCGAGCAGGTTACGCTCAGTCTTTCTTCTTCTCATCCGTCTCCTCGGGGCTCTTCTCCTCCGCGGTCGCTTCTTTGGAGGCGGGGCCGCCACGCCGCCCGAGAGCCTTCATCGAAGCCGTGATCATGTAGACTCCCAGCCCGAGAATGACCAGGAACCCGAGCCACATGCGCCAGTCGCCGATGCCTGTCTTGAAAAACGATTCGGGTGTCGTTCCCAGGCATGTCGTCGTGGCCAGGTTTTTCTGCATTACCAGCCGGGAGGCGACGTGCTTTTCATCCAACCCCTGAAGAGACGGCAGCTTCTGCATTAAGGCGCCGTCGGCCATGATTTTCCTGGCCATGTCGCTCGGGGCCAGGTCTTCGCCCAACGGGACAACCTTTTCCATGAAGGCCCTGGCTTGGGCCACCTCGCCTTGGAATTTCTCAGGGCACATGAACTTCACGTTTAAAGCGACGATCCCGGCCAATAAAATGCCCACCAGCGCCTCGCCGGCCACGAGTCCGGAGGCCACCAGCAGCCCCCTGTTCCCGACCGTTTCGGCCGCCTGCTTGTCCTTGCCGGTCTTTTTAGCGATGACCCGGTCGAGCGCCCACTTGATGATACCTCCGACGAAGATGGCCAGCGTGGTCTGGAAAGGCAGGTACATGCCGACGGCAATCAGCATCGGCGCGGGGCTCTGGATCAGGATCAGCGCCAGTGCGAAGAACATGCCGATGATGATCAGCTCCCAGGCCATGCTGCCGCTGATGATACCGTCGGCCATGGTGGCCATCAGGCCCGCCTGCGGCGCGGGAAGCGCGTCGGATCCGATTCCGCCGCCGAACTTGTGCAGCAACATGATCGGCAGCACCAGAACCAGGGCAGCGGCCACGACGCCTATCAAACCGCCGACCTCCATGCGCCAGGGAGTACCGCCGAGGTTGTGCCCGACTTTCCAGTCCTGGATCATGTCTCCGGCCACGCCGGCCACGCAGCAAATGACGGTGGCCACTCCCAACACCGCCAGGACGCCGATTTTCCAGGCATGGCTGCCATGCTCGCCGCCCATTCCCAGAAGAACCAGCAAGCCGGCGGCGATCAACAGGGTGGAAAGAGTCAACCCTGAAATGGGGTTCGAGGACGAGCCGATGATGCTGACCAGGTAGCCGGCCACAGCGGCAAACAGGAAACCGGCGATGGCCATGACGATCATGGTAATCAGCGAGATGCCGAAGTTCTGGCACAGCCAGTAGTAGAGTCCCGCCATGGCCAGCAGCATGACCGCGATGGCGATGAAGACGCTCTTGAAGTCGAGATCTTTCTCGGTGCGCTTCTCGACTGCCCCGGCCTTGCCGCTCAGACCTTTAAGCGACCGGCCGATGCCGGTTATCAGGCTGTTGCGCATCTTGAAGAGGGTGAAAAACGCGCCGACTATCATCGCCCCGATGGCCACCATCTTGATCGTGCTGGAGTAAAGCGGCGCCAGGCCGACGAAGTCTCCGCCGCCGCCGCCGTTGTACAACACTCCCCAGTCGCCTGCGGCGATCATGCCCTGCAGACTGCCCGCGAAAGACGAATCCGACATGGCCAGAACGAAGAGCACCAGCGGCATTAAAAGCAGCCAACCGAAGACGCCGCCGGCGGCGGTGATGGCCGAGAGGCGCGGGCCGATGATGAAGCCGACACCCAGGAAAGCCGGCGAGGAGGTGGGTGTCACGTAGGGGAAGGTACCCTTGCCTACCGAAAAAGCGCCGCGGATGTTCTCCTTGATGATCTGAATGCCGTTGGCGTTTTTGAAAAACTCGATCACGGCAGCGATGCCCATGGCGATAAAGACCATTCCGGCCCCGCTGGCGCCCTTTTGGCCGGCCTTGACTATCTCGGTGCAGGCCTGGCTCTCGGGAAACGGCAGGCTGCTGTCCTCCATGAAAGTACGCCTGAGCAGGATGACGATCAGCACTCCCAGCACGCCACCCACCAGCAGCAGGGCGGTCGAGGTGACGTAGTCGAACTCATCCCAGACGCCGGTCATGATGAAGGCCGGGATGGTGAAGATGGCGCCGGCCGCCAGTGCCTCGCCGACGGCGCCGGTGGTACGCGCGATGTTCTCCTCGAGGATGTTGCCCTTGAAGGCCCTGAGCACCGCCATGGCAATCACCGCCGCCGGGAAAGTCGCGGCCACCGTCATGCCGGCCTTCAATCCCAGGTAGGCGTTGGCCGCCCCGAGAATAGCAGCCATGATCACGCCCAGCAGAATCGCCTTGAGGCTCAGCTCTTTCATATTGGTATCGGGAGATACGTATGGCTTGAATTCTTTACGCTCGTCGTCGCCCATTTTTTCACCTCGATTAAAGGAGTATTCCCATTATTTACAAATAGTTACCTGCCAGAGAGTCGGCCCATGATGGCACGGACGGTTCGGGCCAGTCAAGGGAATTTGGTCCTGTTTCAGACCTTGAGACGCCGGATGAAACGCTGCATTTTCAGAGCGTCATTTTCGGTGTTGGGGCTCTCGCAGATCACCACGCCTGAGGCAGATACTTCCTTCAGAGATCTCAGCAGGTCGCGCCAGTTCAGGTCGGACTGATCGAGTTGCAGGTGTTTTCGTTCTCCCTTGGGGCCGTAATCGATGCCGCTTATGTGCAGATGCAGATCAGCGAGCGACTCCTCGCCTAGTGCTTTGGCGTAAGTGCGTAGAATCCCGCGATAGTACTCGAGCGTGTTGGCTCCCCCGCCTGCCCGGGCGTGCAGATGCGAGAAATCGATGCACGGCAGGACGCCTTCGATCCCGACAGCCAGAGCAAGCAATTCATCGAGGTCGCCGTACTGCGACGGCTTGCCTGTCAGTTCGGGCCTGACCTGGACCCGGATGCCCTCCGCATCGAGCGTGCTCATAATACGCTCGAGCGAATCCTTCACCACCCGGTGCACGGCACGCGGTTCATCCTTCAAGTAAAAAGCGGCATGAAACGTTATCGAGCGGGCTCCCACCTTGTGAGCCGCGCGGGCCGTATCGAGTATGCGCTTGACACTGGCGGCGCGCTTCTCGGGCTCATTCGAGTTCAGGTTGATGTAGTAAGGACCATGGCAGGTCAGAACTATTCCGAGCGACTCGGCCCTCTCGCACACTTTAACGGCCATCTCGTCGGTGATGCGCACGCCGTAGACGAACTCCAGTTCCATTGCCGAAAGACCCAACCGCGAGACGGCCTCGACGCCGCTTGCCGGATCGGATTTCTTGGAAGAAGGCGGTACACCTGCTGTTCCGAAGAGCAGCTCTCCTGGTTTCATTTTTTTGCGGGCCACTTGTTGACCACCGAGAAATTCACCGTCGTCAACCAGGTCGGACTGTTGCGCGGACCGCTGAAGACGATCGCCCGGTTGACCTCGTCCAGTGAGTACACCCAGTCGGCCGGGTAGTGGATCTCGAGTTGCAGGTCTCCGTTGTGCATGATCTTCTCGTCCTCTCCCTCGACGACCTCCAGCGGACCGGACCAGGTTATCGGCTTGATGCTCCTGAGCATCTTCTGAAAACCGGGGTAGCCCGCCTCGAACAAGCCGTTGTCCTCGGGCGCGGTATAGTGGATCACGTTGAAGACGGTCGGAAAATCCACGACATAGACAATCCCGCGCCTCTTGCGGCCGGCTTGCTTCCAGAAGCCTTCCATGCGCACGGCCGGATGTCCGACCACGCCGACCTCGAGCTGCTTCTCGAGTTTGAAACTATCCAACTCGCGGAACTTCTCGAGCACTATCTCGCGCACCTCGGCCAGGCCGCGCGGCTTGGGAGGCTGTTTGTCTTCATGGCTGCAGGAGGCAAGAAACAACGACAGAAAACAACATATCGGCAGGATGGGTGAAAAAGACATCGGTTCAAGGCAGCGTGGTAGCCGACACGGGCAGGTTGGAAATGTTCGACCAATTGGGTACCTCGTCACCTGTCTTGACCGCGAAGTAATAGAGCGTGGAGGCCCCAAGGCCGGTGACGATCACCGTCTCGGGAGTGCCCGACGCCGAAGGGACACCGGTTGCGAACTGGGAAGCAGAATCGAAGTTGCCGGCATTGATTGGAGCAGTGCTGTAGCGCACGTCGTACTGCGCAGCATTTCCCACCATACCTTCGTCACCGGGGGCGGTGAAGGTCAGATCGATCGATGTCGAAGTCGGGTTGCCCGCCGCCAAATCGGTGATATCCGCCGGAGGGACGATATCGGTGTAGGCGGTTGGTACGTTTGAAATGGGCGATGTGTTGCCCGCCTCGTCGGCCGCCTTGATGGCGAAAAAATAAGTTGTGTCGGCCGTCAGGGTGTCGATCGTCACCGTCTGCGGGGTTCCGGCCACGGCCGGTGCGGGAACACTAGTTGTCCACTGGGTTACAGAGTCGAAATTGCCGGCATTTATGTCACTCGTCGAGTAGCGCACGTCGTAAGAGGCGGCCGTGCCGGTGCTATCGTCGTCTCCCGGTGCGTTCCAGTCGAGTTGTACCGAGGTCGCGCTCAGGGCGGCGGCGCTCAGCACTATGGCGGCCGGGGCGGTGCCGTCGGGCGTGATTTGAAGAACGTTCGATAGCGGCGAGGTGTTACCCGCCTCATCTGTCGCCTTGATGGCAAACCAGTACTGTGTGCCTTCGGTCAGCGTATCGACTACCACAGATTGTAGAGTTCCAGCCACCGCCGGTGCCGGGACGTTCGTCGTCCACGAGGTGGCAACATCGAAGTTGCCCGCGTTGATCAAACTCGTCGAATAGCGTATGTCGTAGGCCGTGGCCGTGCCCGTGTTGTCGTCGTCACCGGGCGCGTTCCAGACCAGTCCCACCGAACTGCCCGTAACCATTCCGGCCGCGAGCGTTATCGCCGCCGGCGCCGTGCCGTCGGGGGCGATTTGCAGCACGTTGGAGATTGCAGACCAATTGGGCACCTCGTCCGAGGTCTTGATGGCGAACCAGTAGGGTGTAAATTCTGTCAGGCCGTCTATGGTAACGCTTTGCAAAGAACCGGCAATGGCCGGTGTCGGAACGCCGGTGGTCCATTGCGTGGCCAAATCGAAGTTGCCGGCGTTTATGGCGCTGGTCGAGTAGCGCACGTCGTAAGCCGCCGCCGTTCCGAGGTTGCCGTCATCGCCCGGAGAATCCCAAGTGAGCTGCACGGCCGTGGCCGTGACCGTGCCAACGCTCAAGACGACGGCGTCCGGCGCCAGGCTGTCGGTATAGGCCATGGGAACGTTCGAAACTGGTGAAATGTTGCCCGCCTCGTCAGCGGCCTTGATGGCAAAGTAGTAGGTGGTGTCGGGTGTCAGCGTGTCGATCGTCACGGTCTGCGGGCTGCCGGCCACGGCCGGCGTTGGAACATTCGTCGTCCACGGGGTGGCGGCATCGAAATTACCCGCGTTTATCTGGCTAGTTGAGTAACGCACATCGTAGGTCGTAGCCGTGCCGGTGTTGTCGTCGTCTCCGGGAGCATTCCAGGAAAGTTCCACCGAGGTCGAGGTCACGCTTCCCGTACTCAGAGTTATCGCGGCCGGCGCCGTGCCGTCCGGGGCGATTTGCAACACGTTGGAGATTGCAGACCAGTTGGGAACCTCGTCGGAAGCCTTGATGGCAAACCAGTACTGAGTGCCCTCGCTAAGACCGTCGATTGTGACCGTCTGTGCGGTGCCGGCAAGCGCCGGAACCGGAACGTTCGTCGTCCACTGTGTGGCCGCATCGAAACTGCCTGCATCTATCAGACCTGTCGAGAAGCGCACGTCGTAGGCAGTCGCCGTGCCGCTGGCCCCGTCGTCTCCGGGGGCGTCCCATGAAAGCTCGACTGATGTGCCGGTAATTGCGCCCGCAGAAAGGACGATGGTCGCAGGCCCAATGATGTCAGGACCCTGCGGTACGACTTGCGGGACATTGGATATCGACGACCAGTTGGGCACTTCGTCGGCGGCCTTGATGGCGAACCAATAAGGCGTGCCCTCGATCAGCCCGGAGACGACCACGCTTTGCGCTGAACCGGCGACCGTGGGCACCGGCACACCGGTGCTCCATTGGGTAGCGGCATCGAAATTGCCCGCGATAATAAGGCTGGTGCTGTAGCGAACGTCGTACTGCGCCGCCGTACCCGTGTTGTCGTCGTCACCGGGCGCGTTCCATGTCAGCTCGACCGAGTTGGAGCTTACCGCGCCCGTTGCCAACACGATCGCGGCCGGTGGCGTG
>CAZXHT010000058.1:0-4697 GCA_964640665.1 uncultured Myxococcales bacterium | reverse complement strand
GACCGAGTTGGAGCTTACCGCGCCCGTTGCCAACACGATCGCGGCCGGTGGCGTGGTATCGTCCGACAAGGTGGTAGCGTTTGCCGGATTCGATATTTCCGACCAATTTGGAACCTCGTCGCCGGTCTTAATGGCAAAGTAATAGGTCGTCGCAGGAGTGAGGCCGGTCACAGTCACCGTCTCGAGAGTGCCTGGATCGGAAGGCGCCGCGGTGGTGAAACGATCGGCGGCGTTAAAATCCACATCATTATTGATCTGGCTCGTGCTGTAGCGCAAATCATACTGGGAGGCCGTGCCGATGCTGCCGTCGTCGCCCGGCGCGTGCCAGCTTAGATCGACCGTCGTTGCCGTGGGATTCTGGGTTGCCAGGTCGAGTATGTCGGCCGGCGGATCACTATCACTGCTGCCGATAGTGAAAGGCCCGGCCGAATTGGACACCAGCGATGAGTTGGCGTCTGAATCGATCACCTTGAGCGCGAAATGATATGTGCCGGGAACAAGACCGGTCACGTCGAACTGCTCGTCCTGCCCGGAAGCCTTCGGGGCCGGCACTCCGGCCACCTGGACAGCCGAGCCGAAATTCGCGTCTTGAATCGTGCCGTCGGAATGGCGCAAATCATATGAATCGGCCGTTCCCACCAGCCAGTCGTCACCACTTGCCGTCCAGGTCAAGTGCACGTTCGCACCGTTGAGCGCTCCGCTCAGGTTGCCGACATTTGCCGGAGGGTAGATGTCGGTATCGTAGTCCGGGGTCATGTTGATCGTCACCGTCGCCTGCTGGCCCTTGACAATCGTCACGTCGTCCTGGTAGCCGGAATAGACGACCGTATCGCCGCTCAGCGCCTGCGCCACGAAATCGCGCCCCGTGCCGGCCGGAATGTCGCTAAGCACTCCCTGCAGATTGGTGTAGATGAAGCTATGTGTTGCGAGTACCTGCCCGCCGTGGCTGACGGTTACGCTGACGCTGTCGACGATGCCCTCCAGCACTCCCGCCCGGAGCGGGCTGCGCTGGGTGTTCTGCCATTCGAGGCGCAAGGCGGCGCTGCCGGTGTCGGGATCAGGCCCGCAAGATCCCAGACACATTCCCAAGGCGAGCATCCATAAAGAGTAAACACGCAACCAGCTACGATTCTCATACATGACGAACTCCTTCATCCAGCGTTCCGGGACATAGGATCATCGTTCATTCCCAGTTGATGATCGCGGTACCGGCCCCGCCGCCGCCCTCGTCGGCCAGGAGAAAATAGGCGGTCGTCCCGGCCGCGCCGGCAACTCCTGCGCCGATCAGCGTCCAGAACCACCAGGTCTCGTAGAACTTTGATTCACGCCGCCTGTCGGCCTTGGCGACTTTTTCTTCGCGCTTGCCGGGAAGATAGGGCTCTTTCTTGGCGGTGTTCTGCCAAGGCATCTTTTCGCCGCCGGACACGGTCGTTTTTCCTTGCTTGCTGTTCAACACGAGCGGTTTGGGTTTGGGCTTGGGCTTCTCGAAAACGGCCCAGGCCGGAAGATCCTTCGCCTTCCCCGTTGTCTGGCCCGTCTTCGCCGTTTCGCCGCCCGTCTTCTCACCAGTTCCGGAACCAATGGCCACAGCGACCGCCTCGGGCACCTCCGGTACCTCCGGATCCCGAGACTTGATCACTGCCACGACCGTTTTTTTCTGGCCCGGCTTGATGACCACGACATCATGAAAGCTCGTATAGCCCTCTTTTTTGACCATGATGTCGAAGACGCCCGAGCCCACCTTGAAGCTCTTGCCCGTGCGCTTGCCGAACGACTTGCCGTTCAGGTACAGGTCGGCGCCCCCCTCTTCGCAACTGACATACAGCTTGCCCTTGCCGGGAGCCAGTTTTGAGACCATCGGACCGGAGACTGTGCGCGTCAGCCAGCGCGCGGCCCTTTCCAGATCGCCCGGCTCCTCGGTCGAGAACTGGCTGCCTTTGCGAATCTGTTGGCCGGATTTGATATCGAAGGTACGCATGTTCAAGGTGACGCCCTTCTGGGCCTTGGCAGCCATCAGATGATAGATAACCTTGGCCTTGAGTGTCCTTCCCACCTTGCGCACACACTTGGGACTATCGGTGCAGCCGGGCTTGAAGATTTTCTTCTTTTTCATCCAGCGGATTTTCCTGGCCGTTTGTTTGGGCGAGATGAACCTGAACACTCCGATCTCGCGCAATTCCTTGAAGACCGTGGTACCCAGGCGGTTACCTATCTTGGGAGAGACGCCCTTGACCTGGACCGGCAGGATAGCCACCCGGATGCTCTTGCCCTTAGGCGCCCGCCCGCGCGTCTGAGCCGTCGCCGCCCCCGACCAGGCCAGCAAGGTCAGCGCCATTACAAATCGGGATATCGAGTTGCTCGGCATGCGCTCGTCCTTTCATCGTCATGAATGAATGGATTACAATCTTGCCAAAGCCATGGGCGAAGGTCAATGGCTTTGGTAATCCTTCCGCAAATCTGCCTTGTGCCCCGCCCTTTGCGGCGCTAGAATCCGTCGCGTGAAGATCGCCTTGTTACAGTTCGAGCCCGAATTCGGCGAAATCGAAAAGAACGTAGAAACCGTGCGCAATTCCTGCGCCGGATTGCGGGCCGATCTTGTTGTCTTGCCCGAGTTGTGCACCAGCGGATACCAGTTCCAAGACCGCACAGAGGTCGAGAAATTCTCCCAAGCGGCCGACGGGCCTGCACTTCGTGCCCTTGCGAAAATCGCGGCCGGCTGCGGGGGACACATCGTCGCCGGCTTCGCCGAATCCGCGGGCAACAATATCTTCAACAGCGCGGCCCTGGTGGGCCCCGGGGGGACCGTGGGCATCTACCGTAAGATTCACTTGTTTGACGACGAGTGCCGGCTTTTCGACCCCGGCGATAAGGGTTTTCCCGTCTTCGAGGTCGGGCAGGCCAAAGTCGGCATGATGATCTGCTTCGACTGGCTTTTCCCCGAGTCCGCCCGCTCGCTGACCATTGCCGGGGTGCAGATCATCGCCCACCCGTCCAACCTGGTGCTGCCTTTTTGTCAGGACGCCATGGTCACCCGCGCCATCGAGAACCATGTTTTCACGGCAACCTGCAACCGCACGGGCCATGAAGAGCGCCTGGCGGGCCGGCCCATGGTCTTCACCGGATCGAGCAGGCTGGTCGCTCCCGACGGGGAAGTGCTGGCCGAAGGTTCCCCGGACGGGCAACAGCTGATCACCATCGAGATCGACCCGTCAAGGGCGGATGACAAGCGAATCACTCCGCAAAACGACATCCTCAGGGATCGGCGCCCCGACCAGTACTAACCACGGCGGTAGGGATTCTGCACCATTATCGTTTCCTGCCGGCCGGCGCCCACCGAGATGATATCGACCGGCAGGTTGAGGATCGCCTCGATCTTCGCGATGTAGCGGCGGGCCGCCGCGGGCAGGGCGTCTTTCTCGCGTATCTCGCCTATGTCCTCTTCCCAACCTTCTAGCTCTTCGTAGATCGGCTCGACTCTCGAAAGCTCTTCGAGACTGGCGGGAAAAGTCTGTATCTCGCTCCCGTCCAGCCGGTAGCCGGCGGCCACCCTGATCGGGTTGATGCCTCCCAGCACGTCGAGCTTGGTGAGGCCCAGCGAAGTGCAGCCGTTCAGCGCCAGGGTGTAGCGCAGGGCAACCAGATCGAGCCAACCGCAGCGACGCGGCCGGCCGGTGGTGGCCCCGAACTCGCCCCCGCTCTCTCTGAGTTCCACTCCCCGATCGTCGGCCAGTTCCGTCGGAAACGGCCCCGCGCCCACGCGGGTAGTGTAGGCCTTGGTAACTCCGACCACGGCGTCGATCCGCCCGGGGCCGAATCCAATCGAGGTGCAGGCCGCGGCGGCGACGGTGTTGGACGAGGTGACGAAGGGATAGGTGCCGTGATTGATATCGAGCAGCGAGCCCTGGGCTCCCTCGAAGAGAACGTTCCTGCCGCGCGACATCTCGAGTCGCACGGTCTCGCCGACGTCGCCGACGTAGGGCGCCAGGCGGGCGGCCAGTTCGTTCAGCCCGGGCAGGATATCCTTCTCGCGGACAACTTCCCTGCCGTAGTGGGTCAGTAAGGCGTTGATCTCCGGCAGTCTGGCCGACATCTTTTCGCCGAGCATCTCGGGCCGGATAAAATCCGAGATCCTGATGCCCGTCCGCGCGGCCTTGTCCTCGAAACAGGGCCCGATGCCGCGCAGGGTGGTGCCGATCTTTTTCCCGCCCTTGGACATTTCACGGGCCGCGTCCAGGGTGCGGTGGTAGGGCATGACGACGTGGGCGCGGTCGGAAAGCAGCAGCGCCGCGGGATCCTTGAGCAGTCCCATCCCGCGCACGGTCTCGATCTCGGACACCAGTATCTCGGGATCGACCACCACCCCGGGCCCGATGGCAACGTGCTTGCCGGGATGCAGCACCCCCGAAGGAACCAGGTGTGTGATCAGCTCGCGCCCGTCGACCTTGAGCGTGTGCCCGGCGTTGGCGCCGCCCTGGAAGCGCACCACCAGCTCGGCGAACTCGGCCAGGATATCGATCAGTTTACCCTTGCCCTCGTCTCCCCACTGGGTTCCCACGACCACGACGTTCGCCATTTTTTGCCTCCGCTTGCCGGGCTGCAACTATCAAAGCCTTATCTCGATGTCAAGCAACGGGTCAACCCCATGATCTCCCACTAATGCGGAGCATATGATTATGCGGAGCTACAGAGAAACTGGC